>CAYNWB010000001.1:0-1283 GCA_964400785.1 uncultured Actinomycetes bacterium
GTCGTCTACGACTGGACAGTCGCGCTGGTGGAGCAGGTGCGGGCACGGCTCGGGCGCGACCCTGTGGCGGTGGACGCCGGCTGCGGCGAGGGATACGGCACGCAGGCGTTGGCGGCACGGTGCCCGACCGTTGCGCTGGACTACGACGCGGCGGCGGCCCAGCATCTCGCTCGCGCCCGCCCGACCCTGCCTGCCCTGAGGGGCAACCTCACTGACCTCCCGCTACGAGACGACACCGTCGACGTTCTCGTGAGCCTGCAGACGATCGAGCACCTGTGGGACCAGCCCCGCTTCGTGACCGAGTGCGCCCGGGTGCTGCGCCCGGGTGGCCTGCTGGTGCTGAGCACTCCCAACCGCCACACGTTCCCACCGGGCAACGTGTTCCACCACCGTGAGCTGGATGCAGACGAGCTCGGCGAGCTGCTGACGCCGACGTTCGACGCCGTCGAGGTGCTCGGCGTGCACCACGCACCGCGGCTGCACTCGTGGGAGCAGCAGAACGGCGACATCGTGGACGCCCAGCTGTGCCGTCCTCCGCACGAGTGGTCACGGGACCTCGCCTCGACGGTGGCCGGCATCGGTACCGACGACTTCGTGGTCGACGTCGAGGTCGCCACCTGCCTCGACCTGCTCGCCACGGCGCTGGCCCGATGACCCGACCCGTCGGCACGTTCGCCCTGGTGCTGCACACGCACCTGCCCTGGCTGGCACACCACGGCCGGTGGCCGGTCGGCGAGGAGTGGCTGCACCAGGCCTGGGCGCAGTCGTACGCACCGCTGCTGGAGATGCTGCAGCGGCTCGGCGAGCACGGACACCGCGACCTGCTCACGATCGGGGTCACCCCGGTGCTGGCCGCCCAGCTCGACGACGCCTACTGCCTGCGCGAGCACCACCGCTGGCTCGCCGACTGGCAGCTGCGCGCCGACGACCTCAGCGGGCACCGCGACCCGACCTTGCGCCAGCAGGGCACCGACGAGGCCCGGCGGGCCCGCGCCGCCCTGCGAAGGTTCGAGCACCAGTGGGCATCCGGCGGGTCGCCGCGCTGGCGCGCCCTGGCCGAGTCCGGGGTCGTCGAGCTGCTCGGTGGTCCCGCCACGCACCCGGTGCTCCCCCTGGTGCGCGAGCAGTGCTCCGGGGTCGAGCTGGTGATCTCGGGCGCCCGGCCCACCTCGGAGGTCCTGGCCCTGGGCGAGGAGCCCGGGGAAGTGGAAATGGACACCGGAACGGTCGATGCGGCAGACGACGAGCCGCGCGCCGGCCGGAATCGGCCGCTCGATGTAAGC
>CAYNWB010000001.1:1293-45197 GCA_964400785.1 uncultured Actinomycetes bacterium
GAGCCGGTGGCCGACCTTGCCCTGCAGACGGGACTGGACGACCACGTCGTGCGGCTCGGGCGCCGGCCCACAGGTATCTGGCTGCCCGAGTGTGCGTACGAACCCGGGCTGGAGCGCGTGCTGTCACGCCACGGCGTCACGCACCTGATGCTCGACGGGCCGTCCCTGCGAGGCGTCGGCGCCGACACCTCGCGCACCTGGAGCCTGGCCGACAGCGACGTCACCGTGGTCGGCCGCGACCTCGACGTGACGTACCGGGTGTGGTCGCCGCAGCGCGGGTACCCGGGTGGCTCGTGGTACCGCGACTTCCACGCCTACCACCACGACTCGGGGTTCAAGCTGTTCCGAGTGACCGGCGCCGGTGTGCCGTCGGAGCAGAAGGCCCCGTACGAGCCCGACCGGGCCCGCGCGGCGCTCGATGCCGACGTGGACGACTTCGTCGCGCTGGTGCACCGACGCCTGAGCGAGGTCGCCGCTGCCGCGGGGAGGCCGGGTCTGGTGGTGGCGGCGTACGACACCGAGCTCTTCGGCCACTGGTGGCACGAGGGGGTGGACTGGCTGGAGGCGGTGCTCCTCCGCCTCCCGCAGGCCGGCATCGAGGTCAGCAGCCTGGCTACCGCCATCTCCCGCATGCCTGCGGAGGCCGTCGTGCGCCCCGAGCGCAGCTCGTGGGGGCTGGGCAAGCACCTGGGCGTCTGGGAGGGCCCGGAGGTGGCCGGCATGCTCGCGCAGCAGCGGGCGGCCCAGGATGCACTGCTGGCGGCCGTGGCGCAGCGCACGAGCGACCCGCTCGCGCGAGACCCGTGGCTGGACGAGCTCGCCGAGCAGGTGCTGCTGGCCTGTGCGAGCGACTGGCCGTTCATGGTGAGCCACCACTCGTCCGCCGACTACGCACGCGATCGCCTGGACGACCACCTGCAGCAGGTGGACCGCCTGGTGGCTGCTGGCCGTCCCAGCGACGTCGATGCCACGACCAGGCCGTTCGGGCACGTCGACGCTCGCCTTCTCACCCAGGTCGCACGAGGCGGCTGAGCCCCCAGCCCAGCACCAGCCACACCGACGCGCTCACCGCGAGCACGGCTGCCAGAGCGTGGTTCGGGTCGTCGATGCTCACCAGCCGTGTCAGCAGCGCGTCGACGGGACCGGCCAGCACCGAGGCCGTGGTGGTCAGCCACAGCCCGGCTCCGGTGTCCGCCCACCCGGCCAGGGCGACGAGCGCCGCCAGCGCCGCGACCGCGGCGAGTGCTGCACCCACCCCGAACGCCGCCTCCGCAGCCGTGTCGAGCAGGCGAGCCCACAACGGCCGGGCAGCGGTGGTCGCCCGTCCCCGCGCAGCGCCTGCCATGGCGGCATTGTCCCTCCGCGAAGGCTCGTCAGTACGCTGCGACGCCGTGCCGGCGTTGCGTGTCCTGATGGTGTCCTGGGAGTACCCGCCGGTGATGTACGGGGGGCTCGGACGTCACGTGCACGCCCTCAGCGGGTCGTTGGCCCGGGCCGGCCAGGACGTCGTGGTGCTCACCCAGGCACCCGAGGGTCGTACCGTCCCGGCACCGGCCGGCGAGGGCGAACCCAGGGTCGTGCGCGCACCGCTGGAGCAAGGCTTCCCCGACGTCTACGCCGACACCGCGGGCTTCGTCAGGGCACTGCAGGCGCGACTCGTGAACGCCCAGGCCGATTCCCTGGCCGACTGGCGCCCCGACGTGGTGCACGGCCACGACTGGGTGGTCGCCGAGGCGTCGACGACGCTCGCGCAGAGATTCGGAGTGCCACTCGTCGCGACGGTGCACGCCACGGAGTCCGGCCTGTACCACGGGCACCTCGACGGCGGTTTCTCCCGCTGGCGGGACGAGGTCGAACGGGCGCTGGTGGCTCGGGCCGACCGAACCATCGTGTGCTCGCAGGCGATGCGCACCGAGGTGGTGACCGCACTCGGAGCCGACCCCGACCGCGTGGTCGTGGTGCCGAACGGGGTCGATCTCTCGAGGTGGCAGACCAGCCCGCAGGAGCGAGCCGTGGCACGGGAGCGGCTCGGCGTCGCCGACGGCCCGCTGCTCGTGCTGGTGGGTCGCCTCGAGCACGAGAAGGGGGCCGCGGACGCGATCGACGCCCTGGCGCTGCTGGGCGCGACCCGACCGACGGCGCACCTGGTGCTGGTCGGGGATGGCGCCCGAGCCGACGACCTGAGCGAGCGCGCCGCCGCCCGCGGTGTGGGCGAGCGCGTGCACCAGGTGGGTCGGCTGCCGGACCGAGAGGTCGCGGCCGTCGTCGGCGCCTCCGACGTCGCGCTGGTGCCGTCACGCTACGAACCGTTCGGACTCGTCGCGCTCGAGGCGATGGCCGCCGGGACGCCGGTGGTGGTCACCCGCACGGGCGGGCTGCCCGAGGTCGTCGAGCACGGACACACCGGCGCGGTGGTTCCACCGGCCGATCCAGCAGCCCTTGCCGCTGCCGTTGACGGGCTGCTCGACGACCCGGCCCGGGGCCGTCTGCTGGGCGCCAACGCCACGACGGTTGTCGCCCAGCGCTACGGATGGGCCCCGGTCGCTGCGGCGACCGCCGCCATCTACGCCGACGTCCTCGACTGACGTGCCGCGCGCTCGGTCTTGGCCGCGATGTCGGCCAGCGCTGCCCGCCGCTGCGCGTCGGCGGCGTAGACGGCACGACGGTCCTTGAGCACCCTCGCCGGCACTCCCCCGACGACTGCGTAGTCAGGCACGACACCGCGCACGACGCTGTGGGCGGCCAGGACGGTCCCCGTCCCGACGTCGCTGCCGCGCAGGACGCTCACCTTCGTCCCCATCCAGCAGTCACCGGCCACGCGGACGGGTGCCTTGACGATCCCCTGGTCCTTGATCGGCACGGTCACGTCCTCGGTGCGATGGTCGAAGTCGCAGATGTAGACCCAGTCGGCGACCAGCGTCCGCGGCCCGATGTCGATGTCGAGGTAGCAGGTGACGGTGTTGTCGTGCCCGAAGACGGTCTTGTCACCGATGCGCATCGTGCCCTCGTGCACGAGCAGCCGGTTGGCGTCCCCGAGGTGCACCCAGCGACCCAGCACGAGCCGGGCGTGACCAGGTCGCACCTGCACTCGCACGCCCCGGCCGAGAAAGACGAAGCCCTGGGTGACGAGGTTGCCGTGCCGCGCGAAGCGCAGCTTGAGCAGCAGGAAGCGCCAGTAGCGCACCAGGTACCACGGTGTCCAGGCACGGTGGCGCACCACCCAGCGCAGGGACTCGAGCGTGAGGAACCGTGCCGAGCGGTACGAGCCGTAGCGGTCGCGGCGACGCACCCGCTCGACCCTAGACGTTCGTCTGGTGTTAGCCGACTGTGACAAGCCCGAAACACTCGGGTGCCACCGTCGTCGGCATGAGCATGACCTATCCCTGGAGGACGTCGGCCGCGCCGGCGATCACCCAGCCCACCCTTGCCACTCTGACCGACGGACGCACCCTCACCATCCGCGGAGCCGAGCACCACGACCTCGCCGAGCTGAAGGCGATGCACGCCCGCTGCAGCAGCACGACGCTGGCTGCCCGCTACCTGACCAACGGTCGGGCCCCCAGCGGCCGGCTCGTGGCCTCCCTGCTGCGCACCGACATCGCCCTGGTCGCTCAGGCGCCCACCGGCTCGCTCGTCGCCCTGGGCAACGTCGCCACCGCGGAGGAGGACCCTGCGGTGGCCGAGCTGGCCGTCGTCGTCGAGGACGCGTGGCAGCACGGCGGCCTGGGCGTGGCGGTGCTGCGCCAGCTCGTCGCCGGTGCCCGCATCAGCGGGTACCGCGAGGTGGTGGCCATCGCACCCACGCTCGGAGGCTGGGTGCACACCGAGCTGGCCGCCCTCGGCGAACCGCTGCTGCAACGCACGCCGTTCGGCGAGGCGGTGGTGCGCCTCACCCTTGCCCCGCATCACGTCGGCCTGCTGGGCAGGCCCGTCCGGGCCATGGCCCGGACGGCCGTCAGCCGCTTCGACGTGGCTTGATGCCGGTCACAGAGACGTTGTAGAAGAGCTTGTCCGGCACGACCTTTGCCAGCACCCGGTCCACCGCGGAGAGTCTCTGCCACGACGAGTACGAGAACTGCGCCCAGCGGCGTCCCAGCCGGTCGGGGCGTACGGCGTACTCCACGGTTCTCACCGGCCAGCCGAACCACGAGGCGGTGAGCTCCTCGGTGACCGTGTGCACGTCGACAGCACCGGCACGCAGCACGGTGCGGGCGAGCGCGTCGGGGTCGAACGTGTGCAGGTCGACCACCCACTCCAGGGCCGCCGCGCGAGACGACGCGTCGAGCTCCTCGCGTGGGCGAGCCCAGTGAGCACGAAGACCGGGCAGCGCCGTCACCCGAGTGGTGGCCTGCCATGTCACCTGTCCGAGGCGCCGAGCGATGCGGTCACCGATGGTCGTCGGCTCGCCGCAGATCACCACTCGCCCACCGGGACGCAGCACGCGCAGCATCTCGCGGAACGCCTGCTCCACGTCCGGGACGTGGTGGATCACGGCGTGCCCGATCACCAGGTCGAACGAGTCGTCCGGGTACGGCAGCGCCTCGGCGTCGGCCACCCGGCCCTGCACCGACAGACCGGCCTGCACCGCGTTGCGCTCGGCTGCCTCCACCATGCCCGGCGACAGGTCCGTCACGTGCAGGGGTCCGGCCAGCACCCCGGCCAACGCCAGGTTGAGGGTGAAGAAGCCGGTGCCGGCCCCGATCTCGAGGGTCTCGCCGTAGGGCCAGCCGTCCCGGCCGGCGACGGCCTCGAACCTGTCGGCGGCATAGGACTGGCAGCGGTCGTCGTAGGAGATCGACCACTTCTCGTCGTAGGTGGCTGCCTCCCAGTCGTGGTAGAGCACCTGGGCGAGCTTGGTGTCACGCCACGCCGCCTCGACGTCCTCGGCAGTGGCCGACGGGCGGGGATCGGGCCGGGCCTGCGGGTTCGTGCTCACCGGCTCACCGACCCTCGAACCGGGCAGACCCCGGTCCGTCGTCGATGAACGACCGCATCCCGCTGACCCGGTCGGCTGTCGCGAACAACCCGGCGAACTGCATCCGCTCGATCTCCAACCCCGTCGTCACATCCGTCTCCACACCAACGTCGATGGCTTGCTTGGCCGCCCGCAGCGCGTACGCCGGCCCGTCGGCGAACTGCGCCGCCCACGTCCTGGCCTCGGCGTAGACGTCGTCCGGTGGCACCACCCGGTCCACCAGGCCGATCGCCAGCGCCTCCTGCGCGCCCACGAAGCGACCGGTGAAGATCAGGTCCTTGGCCTTCGCGGGCCCGACGAGCCGAGGCAGTCGCTGCGTGCCTCCGGCGCCGGGGATGATGCCGAGCCTGATCTCGGGCTGGCCGAGCTTCGCGTTGTCCCCGGCCACGCGGACGTCGCAGCACAGGGCCAGCTCGCATCCGCCGCCCAGCGCGAACCCGGTGACGGCAGCCACGGTGGGCTTGGGGATGCGGGCCACGGCGGTGAACGCGTCCTGCAGGGCTCGAGACCGGTCCACCACCTCCGTGTAGTCCCACTCGACCATCTCGGTGACGTCGGCTCCCGCGGCGAAGACGCGAGGGCCCCCGTAGACGACCACAGCCCGCACGTCGTGCCGCCGGCTCGCCTCGTCGGCCACCAGCGCCAGCTCGTCCTGCACCTGCACCGAGAGCACGTTCATGGGCGGGCGGTCGAGTCGGATGGTGCCGACACCGCCGTCCACGTCCAGGCGCACGAGGTTCGACATCGACGCGCAGCCTAGCCGCCGCCTTGACTGGCGGATCGCCGGGCGGGAGGCACAATGCGGCGGTGACGATCGACCAGACCACGGGCGTGGCAGCCCTTCCCGGGGACTGGACGAAGCTCGGTGCCACGGTCGACGAGACCGGCACCAACGTGGCCGTGTGGGCACCCGAGGCGACCCGCGTGCAGGTCTGCCTGCTCGACGCGGACGGGCGTGAGCAGCGCGTGGACCTGATCGACCAGCGCTTCCACGTCTGGCACGGTCATCTGCCCGGGGTGGGAGCCGGCCAGCGCTACGGGTTTCGCGTGGACGGCCCGTGGACCCCTGAGCACGGGCTGAGGTTCAACCCGGCCAAGCTGCTGCTCGATCCCTACGCCCGCGCGGTGAGCGGCGAGCTGAGGTACGAGCCTGCCGTCTTCGGCCACGTCCGGACGAGCCTCGAGCACAGCGGGGACGACCGCGTGCGCAGCGACATCGACTCCGCAGGGTTCGTGCCCACGTCCGTCGTGGTCGACGAGTCGTTCGACTGGCGCGGGGACACGCCGCCGCGGATCCGCTGGTCCGACACGATCCTGTACGAGCTCAACGTGCGTGGGTACACGATGAGGCATCCCGACGTCCCGCCCCACCTGCGGGGCACCTACGCAGGGCTCGCCCATCCCGCCGTGCTGGAGCACCTCGTCTCGCTCGGGGTCACCACCGTCGAGCTCATGCCCGTGCACCACTTCGTCGACGAGCCCCACCTCGCCACACACGGGCTGCACAACCACTGGGGCTACAACTCGCTGGCGTTCTTCGCCCCCCACGCGGCCTACAGCGCGAGTGGCTCACTCGGGCAGCAGGTGAGCGAGTTCAAGGCCATGGTGGCGTCGTTCCACGCAGCAGGGCTCGAGGTCGTGCTGGACGTGGTCTACAACCACACCGCCGAGCAGGGCCGTGACGGCCCGACGCTGAGCCTGCGCGGGCTGGCCAACCGGCAGTACTACCGGTTGAGCCGTTCCGGACGCGACTACGTCGACTACACCGGCTGCGGCAACACCCTCGACCTGCGCAACCCGCACACGCTGCAGCTGGTCACCGACTCCCTGCGCTACTGGGTGACCGAGATGCACGTCGACGGGTTCCGCTTCGACCTCGCCGCAGCGCTCGCGCGGTCGATGCACGACGTCGACATGCTCGGGGCCTTCTTCGCCGTGATCCAGCAGGACCCGGTGCTGCGCGAGGTGAAGCTGATCGCCGAGCCCTGGGACGTGGGGCCCGGCGGGTACCAGGTCGGCGAGTTCCCGTCGTTGTGGACGGAGTGGAACGACCGCTACCGCGACACGGTTCGCGACTTCTGGCGCGGCGCCGGGGACGGCGTGCGCGAGATGGCCATGCGGGTGTCGGGGTCGAGCGACCTCTACGACGACGACGGCCGGCGGCCCTTCGCGTCCATCAACTTCGTGACCGCGCACGACGGGTTCACACTGCGTGACCTGGTCAGCTATGCGCACCGTCACAATCACGCCAACCAGCAGTTCAACGCCGACGGCCATGCCGACAACCGGTCGGACAACTACGGAGCCGAGGGGCCGACAGACGACCCCCAGATCACTGCGGTGCGCCGACGCCAGATGGCCAACATGCTGACCACGCTGCTGCTGTCGACCGGAGTGCCCATGCTCACCGCCGGTGACGAGATGGGGCGCACCCAGCAGGGCAACAACAACGCCTACTGCCAGGACAACGAGGTCTCGTGGGTCGACTGGGAGCAGGGGCGGGAGTGGTCCGACCTCACCGACCTGGTGCGCCGGCTGCTGCGCCTGCGGCGCGAGAACCCGGTCTTTCGGCAGCGGCACTTCTTCATGGGCATCCCCGCCGTGGACGGCGGGCGCAAGGACATCGCCTGGTTCGGGCACGACGGCCACGAGCTCGCCGAGGACCAGTGGTGGCAACCCGATCGCCGCACGCTGGGGCTCTTCCTGGCCGGCGACGCCATCCGCAGCCGCCACCGGGACGGCACACGGGTGACCGGGGACTCGTTCCTGCTCTGGCTGCACGCGGGGTACGACCACACCGAGGTGAGCCTGCCCGACCACGGTCACTGGGCAGAGGGGTACCGCGTGGTGCTCGACACGGGGCAGCCGGATCGGGAGGGCACGTGGCTCGACGCCGGGTCGTCGTTGCCGCTGGTGGCGCGCTCGGCGGTGCTGCTGCGGGCACGCGATCCCGAGGGCGGGCACGAACCGGCGGCGCCGATCGCGTGAGTTGAGCGCGCGAATGCTGTTGGATCGGTCACGTGACTGGTCGCATCCCCGTGCTCGACGTCCACCCGGTCGTGAACTGTGCCGAGTACCCGGCCAAGTGCGTCGTCGGTGAGCCCTTCGAGATCTCCGCCACGGTGTTCCGCGAAGGCCACGACGCGGTGCGCGCGACCGCGGTGCTCTCCGGCCCCGACGGGACGCAGCGCGTCAGCGTGCCCATGAAGCCTGGCGCGCCCGGCAGCGACCGTTGGCACGCCACGGTGGCTGCCGACGAGGTCGGCGAGTGGGGGATGTCGGTGCAGGGCTGGTCCGACCCGTACGGGACGTGGCGGCACACGGCAGAGATCAAGGTGCCCGCAGGCATCGACGTCGACCTGGTGCTGGCCGAGGGAGCCATGCTGCTGGACCGGGCGCTCGAGCAGCTGCCCGCCGATCGCACCGGCGAGCAGCAGGTGCTCGCCCACGCTCGAGACGGCCTTCGCGACGCCGCGCGTCCCGACGAGGTGCGACTGGCGGCGGCCCTGGAGGCAGAGGTCGTCGAGGTGCTCCAGCGCTTCCCTCTGCGCGACCTGGTCACGACGGCGGGGCCGTACCCCCTGGTCGTGGAACGGCAGCGAGCCCTGTACGGGTCGTGGTACGAGTTCTTCCCGCGCTCCGAGGGCGCTCGTCGCGCCAAGGACGGCTCGTGGGTGTCGGGCACCTTCGCCACGGCCGCCCGGCGGCTGCCGGCGGTGGCCGACATGGGGTTCGACGTGGTCTACCTGCCGCCCATCCACCCGATCGGCAGGGCGTTCCGCAAGGGTCCCAACAACACCCTGACGCCGGGACCGTACGACCCGGGCGTGCCCTGGGCGATCGGGGCCGCCGAGGGCGGGCACGACGCCATCCACCCCGACCTGGGCACGATGGACGACTTCGACGCGTTCGTCGCCACCGCACACGACCTCGGCCTGGAGATCGCGCTCGACCTGGCGCTGCAGGCCTCCCCGGACCATCCCTGGGTGAGTGAGCACCCCGAGTGGTTCAACGTGCGTGTCGACGGGTCCATCGCCTACGCGGAGAACCCCCCGAAGAAGTACCAGGACATCTACCCGGTCAACTTCGACACCGACCCCGAGGGCATCTACGCCGAGGTGCTGCGCATCGTGCGGCTGTGGATGTCGCACGGGGTGCGCATCTTTCGCGTCGACAACCCGCACACCAAGCCCGTCAGCTTCTGGCACCGGCTGCTCACCGAGATCCGCCGCACCGACCCCGACGTGATCTTCCTGGCCGAGGCGTTCACCCGTCCGGCGATGATGCACACCCTGGCCAAGGTCGGCTTCCAGCAGTCCTACACCTACTTCACCTGGCGCAACGGCAAGGACGAGCTGACGCAGTACGCCGGGCAGCTGCGTGAGTCGGCCACGTACATGAGGCCGAACTTCTTCGTCAACACGCCCGACATCCTGCACGCCTACCTGCAGTACGGGGGCCCGGCGGCGTTCAAGATCCGCGCGGTTCTCGCCTCGATGCTCTCCCCCACCTGGGGCGTCTACGCCGGGTACGAGCTGTTCGAGCACGTGGCCCTGCGCCCGGGGTCGGAGGAGTACCTCGACTCGGAGAAGTACCAGTACCGCCCGCGAGACTGGGCCGCCTACGAGCCGGGTGGACCCCGTGAGGGCGAGAGCCTGGCGCCCTACCTGACCCGGCTCAACGAGATCCGGCGCGCCCACCCCTCCCTGCACCTGCTGCGCAACCTGCGGTTCCACCACACCGACGACCCGGACGTCATCGCGTTCAGCAAGAGCCGCCACGACGGCGCCGAGGACGACACCGTGATCGTCGTGGTCAACGTCGACCCCCACGGGGCGCGCGAGACGAAGGTGTGGCTGGACATGCCGGCACTCGGCTTCGACTGGCACGAGACCTTCTCCGCCCACGACGAGATCTCCGGTCGCACCTATCGCTGGGGGCACGGCAACTACGTCCGGCTCGACCCCGGCGTCGAGCCTGCGCACGTCCTGAGCGTGCGCCGGTGGTCGTGGTGACGCCTCACGGCCTACCGCCCGCAGGGAGCGACCCGCTCTGGTTCAAGCGCGCCGTCTTCTACGAGGTGCTGATTCGTTCGTTCGCCGACTCCAACGCCGACGGCGTCGGCGACATGCGGGGTCTGATCGAGCGGCTGGACTACCTGGAGTGGCTCGGGGTGGACTGCCTGTGGCTGCCACCGTTCTTCGCCAGCCCCCTCCGCGACGGGGGGTACGACGTGTCGAGCTACACCGAGATCCTCGACGAGTTCGGAACGGTCGACGACTTCTCGCTGCTGCTGGAGCGGGCGCACGAGCGCGGCATCAGGGTGATCATCGACATGGTCATGAACCACACGTCCGACCAGCACCCGTGGTTCCAGGCCTCCCGTACCGACCCCGACGGACCGTACGGCGACTTCTACGTCTGGGCCGACTCCGACGACGCCTACTCCGACGCCCGCATCATCTTCGTCGACACCGAGGTCTCGAACTGGACGTTCGACCCGGTGCGCAAGCAGTACTTCTGGCACCGCTTCTTCAGCCACCAGCCCGACCTGAACTTCGACAACCCCGCGGTGCGCGAGGCGATGCTGGACGCGCTGCGCTTCTGGCTCGACCTGGGCGTGGACGGATTCCGGCTCGACGCCGTGCCGTACCTGTACGAGCGGGAGGGCACGAACTGCGAGAACCTGCCGGAGACGCACGTGTTCCTCAAGCAGGTGCGCACGATGGTGGACGCGGCCTATCCCGACCGGGTGCTGCTGTGCGAGGCGAACCAGTGGCCCGAGGACGTGGTGGAGTACTTCGGTGACCCCTCCGGCGAGGGGGACGAGTGCCACATGGCGTTCCACTTCCCCGTCATGCCCCGCATCTTCATGGCGGTGCGACGGGAGTCGCGGTACCCGATCTCAGAGATCCTCGAGCGGACGCCGGCGATCCCGTCCGGATGCCAGTGGGGCATCTTCCTGCGCAACCACGACGAGCTCACCCTCGAGATGGTGACCGACGAGGAGCGCGACTACATGTGGGCGGAGTACGCGACCGATCCCCGCATGAAGGCCAACATCGGCATCCGTCGACGGCTGGCTCCGCTGCTCGACAACGACCGCAACCAGATCGAGCTGTTCACGGCCCTGCTGCTGTCGTTGCCCGGGTCGCCGGTGCTCTACTACGGCGACGAGATCGGGATGGGCGACAACATCTGGCTCGGCGACCGCGACGGGGTGCGAACCCCCATGCAGTGGACCCCCGACCGCAACTCCGGCTTCTCCACCGCCGACCCTGGCCGCCTGACGCTGCCGGTCGTGATGGACACCGTCTACGGCTACCAGGTCACCAACGTCGAGGCTCAGACCCGAACCACCTCGTCGCTGCTGCACTGGACCCGCACGATGCTGCACCTGCGCCGCGCGAACCCGGCCTTCGGCCTCGGCGAGTTCATCGACGTCGGCGGCTCGAACCCGTCGGTGCTCTCGTTCGTCCGTGCCTTCGGTGACGACGTCGTGCTGTGCGTGAACAACCTGTCGCGGTTTCCGCAGCCGGTCGAGCTCGACCTGCGGCGCTGGGAGGGCTGGCTGCCGACCGAGCTCACCGGAGGGGTGCCGTTCCCCCCCATCGGCGAGCTGCCCTACCTGCTCACCGTCGGCAACCACGGCTTCTACTGGTTCGGGCTCACACCCCCCGGGGAGGACCTGCTGTGACCGCGCCCGAGCGCCTCGCGTCCCTGCTGCACGGATGGCTGCCCACACAACGGTGGTTCGCGGGCAAGGACTGGCCGATCACCGATGTACGGGTGCTGGCCCACACCCTCGTGGAGGGCGACCCGCCCATCGACCACCTGGTGGTCGGGGTCGACCAGACCGAGGCCGGTGGTGCCGTGCGATCCACGGCCTACCAGGTGCCGCTCAGCCGGCACGCCGCCCCGGTGCCGCGGCTCGAGCACGTGCTCATCGGGACGGTCGACGGCATGCACGTGTACGACGCCCTGCACGACCGACATGTCACGGGGCTGCTGCTGGACCAGTTCCGGCAGCCTGACGCGTCCCTGCCGCTGAACTTCCACACAGTCGCGGGGGCCGTGGTGCCGGAGCCCGTGGACTCCCTGGTGCTCACCGGCGAGCAGAGCAACACCTCACTCGCCTACGGCGACCAGGCCCTGCTGAAGGTGTTCCGGCGGCTGTCGCCGTCGGTCAACCCCGACATCGAGGTGCACGCCGCGCTGGCCGGCACCGACTGCCCCTACGTCGCGCCCTTGCTCGGGTGGGTCGACGGCAGCTGGGACGACGCGGTGACGGGCGAGCGAGTGTCCGGCAGCCTGGCGATGCTTCAGCAGTTCCTCGTGACGGCCACCGACGGGTGGAGGCTCGCCCTGACCAGCGTCGCCGACCTGTTCGCCGAACGTGACCTGCACGCCGACGAGGTCGGGGGCGACTTCGCCGGGGAGTCGTTCCGGCTGGGTCGGGCGACAGCCTCGGTGCACGCCGCGCTGCGCGAGGTGCTCCCCACTGCCGAGTGGTCGACGGCCCAGCGGCAGGCCGCAGCGTCGGCGATGGAGCGCCGGCTCGACGCGGCCGTCGCCGAGGTGCCGGCCGCCGCGGGGCTGGCCGACGGTCTTCGGCAGGCCTACCGCGACCTCGCGTCACTCGACATCGGCGTGCAGGTGCAGCGCGTGCACGGCGACCTGCACCTGGGTCAGGTTCTGCGCACGTCGGTGAACTGGAAGATCATCGACTTCGAGGGCGAGCCGGAGAAGTCGGTCCCGGAGCGTTCCGCGTTGGACACTCCACTGCGCGACGTGGCCGGCATGCTGCGCTCGTTCGACTACGTGGCCCTGCATGCGCTGCTGGCCGACCACGCCGACGACACCCAGCTGGCGTACCGCGCCGGCGAGTGGGCCGAGCGCAACCGCACGGCCTTCCTGGACGGCTACGCGCACGGCAGCCCCCTGGACGAGCAGGCACAGCGCGTCCTGCTGCGTGCCTACGAGACCGACAAGGCCGTCTACGAGCTCGTCTACGAGGCCCGCAACCGTCCGACGTGGACCGTCGTCCCGCTCACGGCCCTGGAAAGACTGTCTCGATGACTCCCGCACGACCCCCTTACTACGAGAGGCTGGTCCGGTGACCACCACGAAGCTCCCCGTCGACACCGCCACGCTGGACGCACTCGTCTCCGGCGCCTTCGCCGACCCGCACTCGGTGCTCGGCCCACATCCGCACGACGGTGGGGTGACCGTGCGGGTGCTGCGTCCGATGGCCGAGCAGGTCGTCGTCACCGTCGGTGGCGATCGGTTCCCCCTCACCCACGAGCACGCGGGCGTGTTCGCCGGCGTGCTCCCGTTCCCGGAGGTGCCCGACTACCGGCTCGACGTCACCTACTCCGGGACGACCACGCCCACCGACGACCCGTACCGCTTTCTGCCGACACTCGGTGAGATCGACCTGCACCTGGTGGGCGAGGGCCGACACGAGCAGCTGTGGGAGGTGCTCGGGTCGCACGTGCGCACCTACGAGACGTTGACCGGGCCCGTGACCGGCACCTCCTTCGCGGTGTGGGCGCCCGCGGCGAGCGGCGTGCGCGTGGTCGGCGACTTCAACTACTGGGACGGTGCGGGGCACCCCATGCGATCGCTGGGCAGCAGCGGTGTGTGGGAGCTCTTCGTGCCGAACGTGGGCGACGGCACCCGGTACAAGTTCCAGGTGCTGGGGCGCGACGGGGTCTGGCGGCAGAAGGCCGACCCCATGGCCTTCGCCACCGAGGTGCCCCCGTCGACGGCGTCCATGGTGCACACCTCCCGGCACGAGTGGCAGGACGACGACTGGATGTCGAGCCGCGCCACCCGAGCGGCAGCGTCCCAGCCGATGTCGGTGTACGAGGTGCACCTCGGTTCGTGGCGCAAGGGCCGCAGCTTCCGCGACCTCGCCGACGAGCTGGTGCCGTACGTCAAGGACCTGGGCTTCACGCACGTCGAGTTCCTGCCGGTCGCCGAGCACCCCTTCGGCGGGTCGTGGGGCTACCAGGTGACCTCGTACTTCGCTCCCACCGCGCGGTTCGGCAGCCCCGACGACCTGAGGTACCTCATCGACGCCTTCCACCAGGCCGGAATCGGCGTGATCATCGACTGGGTGCCTGCGCACTTCCCGAAGGACGAGTGGGCGCTCGCGCGCTTCGACGGCACCCCGCTCTACGAGCACCCCGACCCTCGCCGGGGCGAGCAGCCGGACTGGGGCACGTTCGTGTTCGACTTCGGCCGCCGCGAGGTGCGCAACTTCCTCGTCGCGAACGCCATCTACTGGCTCGAGGAGTACCACGTCGACGGTCTGCGCGTCGATGCCGTTGCCTCGATGCTGTACCTGGACTACTCCCGCAACGACGGGGAGTGGACACCCAACATCCACGGTGGACGGGAGAACCTCGAGGCCATCGCCTTTCTGCAGGAGATGAACGCGACTGTCTACAAGCGGGTGCCGGGCATCGTGACGATCGCCGAGGAGTCCACGTCGTGGCCTGGGGTCTCACGCCCCACCCACGTCGGCGGGCTCGGCTTCGGCTTCAAGTGGAACATGGGCTGGATGCACGACACGCTCGGCTACATCAGCCGCGAGCCGATCTACCGCCAGTACCACCACCACCAGATGACCTTCTCGATGATGTACGCCTACACCGAGAACTTCGTGCTGCCGATCAGCCACGACGAGGTGGTGCACGGCAAGGGCTCGCTGCTGCGCAAGATGCCCGGTGACCGCTGGCAACAGCTGGCCAACGTGCGGGCCTACCTCGCCTTCATGTGGGCGCACCCGGGCAAGCAGCTGCTCTTCATGGGCGCCGAGCTGGGTCAGGAGTCGGAGTGGGCGGAGTCCCGCGAGCTCGACTGGTGGCTGCTGGAGCATCGGGAGCACCTCGGCGTGCACGCGGCCGTCAAGGACATGAACGCGCGGTACCAGGAGTCCCCGGCGCTGTGGAGCCAGGACGTGGAACCGGGTGGCTTCTCCTGGGTCGACGCGAACGATGCGTCCGGCAACGTGTTCTCGTTCGTCCGCTACGGCTCCGACGGCTCGGCGGTCGCCTGCGTGTCCAACTTCGCGGCCGTCCCGCACGAGGGGTATCGGCTCGGGCTTCCCCACACGGGTCGTTGGACCGAGATCCTGAACACCGATGCCGAGTCCTACGGCGGGTCGGGAGTCGGCAACCTCGGCGGTGTCACGGCGCAGGCCGAGGGCTGGCACGGTCTTGCGGCCTCGACCAGGCTACGGCTGCCGCCGCTGGGAACGTTGTGGCTGCGGTGGGAGGGCTGACGCAGCACCGGCAGTGACAAGGCGACACGCACCTCGTGTCAAGACCCACCCTCCGCCCCGCCTATCGCTGTGCGCTCGCCGCTCAGTCCACGTCCACCGACGTCAACGTGTCGATCACCGACTCGACCGACCGCCACTCCCCCGCACGAACGAGCCGCTGCACCGTGTCGATCGGTCCCGCCCGGGTCAGCAGTCGGCTGCCCACCGAGGCAACGACCTGGTCACGCCGCTCGATCAGCGACGCCCGCTCGGACGCGGGCGAGCCGGCCAGCCGCTCCGCGAAGTCCCAGGCGCCTGAGCGCGCGAGCCGAAGCGAGAACCGGGTCGCCGACTCGTCGTGGGAGTCCAGCAGATCGTCGACGACTGCCAGCACCGGAGACGACGCAACCACCGCGGCCTGGCACCGGTCCACGAGCTCGGCCAGCACGTCGTTGATGGCCAGGAAGTCACGGCGCAGGTGCTCGACAGACCCGTTCGCATCGGCTGCCTCGGCCGTCACGATGCCCAGGTCGAGGTTGATGTGCGCGTTCATCCCGAGCGCGAGGTGCTGCACGACAAGGGGTGCGTCGGTCTCAGCGGCGTCGAAGGCCACCCGCCACGACGCCGTCGTCGGCTGCCCTGCCGCCCGAGCCCAGTAGGCCTCCACGTATCGGGCCGCGAAGCGCCCCACGAACGCCTCCATGCCTTCGGGGTCGGCGAACCTCCCCGCCCGCGCGCGCGCCTCCACGGCTGCCGTGACCCGGCCGTACATGGCGGCGAAGAAGCCGTTGCGGTGCCGCTCGGCGCGGCAGACGTCGCGGATGTGGTCGAGGTCGCGCCGAGCCCGCTCGAAGGACGCCGGGGTGCGTCCTCCCGGCGACGGTCGCACGGCGGGGGTCACTGGGTGGGCTGCCGATCGCCTCGGGCCAGCCGAGACCCCTCGTCCGACGCCCACAGGCCGACGAGTCCGCGAAAGTGAGCCAGAAACCGCTCGTGCTCGTGCGGCGGATAGGTGGCTACCACCGTATCCACGAGAAGCCGATCGAAGTGCGGCCCGGCGAACCACTCCAGTGCCACCTCGTCCAGGTGCGACAGGCGCGAGTCGCAGAAGTCCACGTAACGCTCCGTGTCGAAGTGCGTCTGTGCCAGCCGCCGGTACTCGGCGAGCTTCTCCCGGTAGGTCAGGTCCTGCCTGTCGGCGACGACGTAGTAGTCACGCGTGTTGAGGTCGAGCTGCGGCGCCCGCCCCGTGACGACACAGAATGCCGTCCACTTGAGCAGGGCCTTCATCGCCCACGGGAAGTAGTAGTGCAGGGAGGTCACCGCGACGTCGGGGCAGGCGTTCGCGTAGTCGATGGGGTAGACCTCGGGACCGTCGGCCCCGTCGTGGGCGACGAGCATCTCGCACGAGTTGAAGTCCCAGCGGAAGAACGCGTTCACCAGCAGGCTGATCGTGACGGCCTCCGTGCCGGCCTCCGGGCTGAGAAAGTCGTGCTCCACCGCGTAGCGGTCGTGCATCGGCTGCTCGGGGCGAAAGCGCATGACCATCGTCTCGGGCCCGATCGACAGAGCGCGGGCGAACACGTCATGGGGCATCGCCGACTGCAGGTGCATGAGCATCTCGCCGGACTCGTCGTAGGCCCGCTGCAGGTCGTCCTCGTTCTCCAGGCGCGACACACCTCGCCAGCCACCCCCGTCGAAGGGCTTCATGTACATCGGGTACCCGAGGTCCGCCGCCACCTGCTCGAGCTCGAACGGCAGGTTGTAGGTGGCCGACGTGTAGGCCCACTTCGCGTGGTCCACCGGGTTCTTGTACGGGACGAGCACGGTCTCGGGCACCTTGAGCCCCAGGCGCATCATGGCGCAGTAGGCCGCGTGCTTCTCCATCGACTGGAACGTGAACGGGCTGTTGAGCAGGTACACGTCGTCCATGAGGTTGACCTTCTTCAACCACTCCCGGGGGTGGTAGTACCAGTAGGCCAACCTGTCGATGACGAGCTCGTGCCGGGGCTTGTCGCGTAGCCGGAAGGGCTCGATGCTGACGCGCTCGGTCTGCAGCTCGTGCACGCGTCCGTGGCCGTCGGTCACCGGCCCGATCAGGCGGACGAGGGCTTCGAACGCCGTCGGCCAGTCGTTCTCGGTGCCCAGCAACAGGCCCACCAGATGGCGGCTCGCCTCGGTCTCGCTCATGGCCCTCCTAGCAGAACCGTGGCAGATGCTTGCGCAGCTGACGGGCCCAGGAGGGCCAGTCGTGCGGGGAGTCCTCTCCCCAGACGTCGAGCTCGTGGCGGATCCCGCGCGAGCGCAGAAGGTGCGCCATGTGCTCGGTCGCCGGCAGCGCGCCGGTGGGGTGTACCTCCCATGCCCCCCGTCCGACGACCAGCAGCACCGAGAGACGCGACTGCAGCCACGCCAGGTGGTCACCTTGCAGGTGGGCGATGTAGTCGGTGGGGTTGTTGAAGTAGGCGGCCTCTCCGCGTTCGCCCCAGCCGTGCCACGACGACGGGTCGTAGTTGCCGGACAGGCAGATGGCCAGCGGGAAGAGGTCGGCCCGCTTGAAGGCGAGGTTGAGCGCATGGAACGCGCCCATGCTGCAGCCGAGGGTGATGATGTCCTCGACACCGCCACAGTCGTCACGCACCCGGGGGACGACCTCGTCGATGATCCACGACTCGTAGGCGCTGTGGCGCCGGGCCCGCTCCTCGAGCGGGATGGCCCGGTTCGACCAGCTCTCGCCGTCGAAGGCGTCCACGCAGTACAGCTTGACCCGGCCGTCGTCGATCAAGTCGCCGACGGCCGCCACCATGCCGTTGTTCTCGAAGTCCCAGGCCCGACCCTGCTCGGTCGGGAAGACCAGCACCGGCCGTCCCCAGTGACCGTGGACGACAACCGTGCCGGCGGCTCCCAGGCTCGGCGCCCAGACCTCGTGCGCCTCTCGCCTCATGCCCGGCGAGCCTAGTGTCCGCCCGCCGCGCTCCACAGGCTCCGCAGCAGGTCTGTCAGGGCTGGGTGCAGCGCGTCACGCCATCCGACCCAGGTGTGACCGTCCCGAAAGGCACGCAGGCTCACCGTCGCTCCGGCCCGGGCGAGCGCCGCGGCCAGGGCGACGTTGTTCTCCCAGTTCTCCTCGCCAGTCCCGCAGACCATCGACACGGGTGCCCGCGTGGCCGTGACAGGCGCGTCGAGAATCTGCTGCACCGTGGAGGTGATGCGGAAGAAGCGGCCGAAGCCCTGCTCGTGGCTGTCGAAACGCATCTGGAAGAACGAACCCGAGGCCAGGAACAGGCCCGCGAAGGTACCCGGGTAGGTCCATTCCGCGTGCAGGGCTGCCAGCGCACCGAGAGACACCCCGAGCAGCACCGGACGCCCACGGGTGGGCACCGCTGCGAGCAGGTCGGGCACCGTCTGCTGCACCAGCGACCGCGCGTAGGCCGGTGAGGCCGAGTACCAGGCGTCGCGATCGGCCGGACGAAGCAGGCCGACGCGGTGCGGGGGTAGCACGTCGGCCTCGACCATGCTCGCGCTGTAGCGCGTGATCTGGGCGAAGTGATCCATCTCGGCACCGTCGTGGACGAGCAGCAGCGGGGCGGGATCCGAGGCTCCCAGCCCCGCCGGGGACCAGATCTGCGCCGACGCGCGATCGACCCGGACACCCTCCGGCGCCGGCCAGCCCAACCACTCGGGGGGCCGGTACCCGGGGAACTCCAGCACGCTGTGCTCCCCGAACACGCCCGATACGCGTCGCGGGTTGGTGTCGTCCAGACCCGTGGTGGTGGTACCCGCAGTGTCGGTGCGCTCGAGCAGGTACTCCAACCGGTCCACCGCCGGACGGTCCAGCCAGTACGACCAGCCATCGGCGCTGCGCACGAACCGTCGCGACGGGTAGGGCCGGCGCAGGTGGTACCAGAGGCTCACCGAGGCCCATCGACCGGAAGGGTCCGGCACGTGCAGCAGCGCCCCGGCGTCCTCGACGCGGGCAGCCACCCCGCTAGAACAGGGCGTTGGCCAGCGCCACGCGCGCCTTGGCCACCCGGGGGTCGTCCCCCACCAGGTCGAACAGTCCGAGAAGGTGCTCGCGGGCCTGCTTGCGCTCGTCCCCGCCCGAGAGCCGCACGGCCTCGACGAGCCTGGCGAACGCACCCTCGACGTCACCCGCGGCCAGGTCGGCGTCGGCGGCGGCGCACGCGGCCTCGACGTCGCCCGGATCGGCACCGGCACGCTCGAGCAGCGCCTCGTCGGTCTGCTGCACGCGCTGCATGAGCTGCACCTGGGCGAGCCCGGCGGCGGCGTCGGGGTCACCCGGGTCGTCGGTGAGCAGGCCGCTGAACGCCGCGCTGGCAGCTGCGAGGTCACCACGGTCGATGGCTGCGGCCGCCTCGTCCCAACGCGGATCGACCACCTCGACCGCAGGCTCTGCCTCGGCTACCGGCGCAGCCTGCGCGGTGCCCGTGACCCCGTTGGCGTTGGCGACCTTGATGAGCTCGTCGAGGTACTGGCGCACCTGAGGCTCCGGGTAGGCGCCGGCGAACAGCGGCACGACCTGTCCGGCCACGACACCCACCACCATGGGGATCGACTGCACCTGGGCCGCCTGGGCGATCCGCTGGTTGGAGTCGACGTCGATCTTGGCCAGCACGAAGCGGCCTGCGTACTCCGCAGCCAGACGCTCCAGCACCGGGGAGAGCTGCTTGCACGGCCCGCACCACTCGGCCCAGAAGTCGATGACCACCGGAACGGTCTGCGACTGCACGAGCACGTCAGCCTCGAACGATGCCTCGGTGACGTCGAGGACGAACGGGCTCGCACTGCCGGGTGCCGCGGCCCCGCCCGCAGGTGCCGCGCCGGGCGCCGGGCGGTTGCGCAGGGCGGACAGGTCGACGGCGCCGTGCAGGGCAGGTCCAAGAGGTGGCTGGCTCATGCCGCCATTCTCGCGCGCGTCTGCCGGTGGTCGCGAACCCGGGGCTACCCGAGCAGGCGCCCGCTGCTCATGAAGAGGGAGGCCTGCTCACCGGCGGAGTCGGATCCGGCCTCCTCCGACGTGTCTGCCATATGGGCGGCGAGCCGTCCGGCGCTGAGCAGGAGGGCGGGATTCTCCGACGGCTCGTCGACCACGGACACCTGCTGCAGGGTGTCGGGCGGCACGAGGCGCAGGGCTGAGGCCGGGCTGGCGACCATGGCGGCAGCCAGTGAGGCAGTGACGACGGCAGTGGTGATGCGACGGGCGAGCGTGGCGCTCATGCTTCCTCCTCGGAGGCGATCTCGTTCGGACATCCACGAGACTCGCGCCGGACGGAGGCTCCCCACATCAGGCGTTGCCGTTTAGATTCGAGGCGACTCCGTTTAGATCACCACTGAGTGAGGCATAGGCGATGGCAGAATCATCCGCGCCGTTCGTCGGCCGGGCGGACCAGATGGGGCAGCTGCGCCAGCGGGTCGAGGACTCGTCCTCAGGTCAGCCGGGCCTGGTGCTGGTCGTCGGGGAACCCGGGGTCGGCAAGTCGCGGCTGGCCAGCGAGCTGGCGGCGGCCGTCGATGACCAGACCGCGGTGCTGGTGACGCACTGCCTGGAGCTTGCGGGGTCGGCCGTCGCCTTGGCTCCGGTGCAGGGGTTGGTGCACCGGGCCTACCGGCAGCTCGGGGCCGAGGTGGTACGTGAGGCGGCGGGTGCGTATCTGCCGATGCTGGCCGTGCTCGAACCCGCACTGGCCAACGGCGGCGGCGCGGCGGCGGCCGGCCTCGTGGATCAGCGGCAGCTGTTCGCCGGCGTGCGGCACCTGCTGGAGCAGCTCGCCGACGCACGGCCCCTGCTGGTCGTCGTGGAGGACGTCCACTGGGCCGACGAAGCGACCCTCGACCTGCTGCGCTACCTGGCCGTCACGCTGGGCGAGGCGGCGGTGACGATCGTCGCGACCGCCCGCGCCGGCTACCCGACCACCGCCCAGCTCGTCGCCGCTGCCAGCAGACTGCCGCACGCCACCACGATCGAGGTGCCCGAGCTGGCGCCCGCGGATGCGGCCCGACTGGCCGAGGCGCTGGCCGAGGGCGCGTCCGGAAGTGAGCAGGATGGCGCCCCGCTCGACGTCGCCCGTGTCGTGGCGCAGAGCGGGGGAAACCCGCTGTACCTCGAGGAGCTCGTGGCAGCGGCGGGCGCGCAGACGCTGCCCGACTCGCTTCGAGGGCTTCTGCTCGAAAGGCTGGATGGGCTGTCACAGCCGGCGCGCGACCTCGTCGACGCGGTGGCCGTCGGGGACCCGCCCCTTCGCTACGACGACGTGCTCGCTGCAACGGGGCTGACGGAGACCCAGCTCGACGCCTGCCTGAGCGAGGCACGGGCCCGGGCAGTACTGGTCGTGACCGCCGGCGGCCGCGTCGCTCTGCGCCACCCACTGATCGGCGACGCCGCTCGCGAGGCACTCGACCTGGGGCGACGGCGGTCCCTGCACCGCGCCTGGGCCTCGGGACTCGCCAGCACCACGTCGCGAAGCCCGCAGACTGCCCTCGCCGTGGCCTACCACTGGGACCTGGCATCGGAGCCCGGACCGGCCCTGCAGGCAGCGTGGAACGGGGCGCAGGCGGCCAAGCGTCTCGACGCTCCGGGTACCCGCGCGGAGCTGCTGGACCGCGTCGTCGCCCTCTGGCCTGTGGCCGATGTCGAGGGCATCCCGTCCGACCTGGTCGGGGTGCTGAGCGAGGCAGCCCAGTCCTACGAGCTGGCCGGAGGGTACGAGCAAGCCGCTGCACGACTCGAGACGGCACTCGAGCTCGCCAGTGTGACCGGCGACCCCGAGACGGTCGCGTCTCTCCTCATCTCCCGAGGCAGGTTGGAGTTCCCGTGGCGCGACGGGGACGCCGAGCCCTTCTTCCAGCGTGCCCGCGACGTCCTGCCAGCCGAGGGGCACGACGCCATCCGTGGACGTCTGCTCGGTGCGTGGGCAGAGTCCTGGACCAACGTCGGCCGGGGGGACGGCCTGGGCGAGATGGCCGCGGAGGCAGTCCGCCTGGCACAGGCGAGCGGAATCGCGGCCGACGAGGCACTGGCCCTGCACTCCCTCGGTGTATCCCTGGGACTGGATGAGGTGCAGCGCAAGTTCGAGATCTTCCGGACGGTGATCGAGCTCGCCGACGACGCCGGTGACTACGACGCCATGATGCACACTACGGCCGCGCTGGTGAACACCACCCGCGTGCTCGGCCGGCCAGACCAAGCCATGGAGCTCGTCCGGCACTACGTGGGCGTCGCTCGCCAGCGCGGTATGGATCGGCACCTGTCGGTGTCGGGGCTGCTGATCCTCGGTGCCGTCCTCAGCGTCGACTCAGGCGATCTCGACGAGGCGGTCGCGATGACGCACGAGGCCCAGGAGATCGTCGGTGACCACGGGTTCGTCAACGACTGCTGCATGATCCGGGCCGATGTCGCCTTGATCCGAGGCGAGGTCGACGCCGCCCGCACCGAGCTGGCCTCCCTCGTCCCCTCCCGGTACGCCAACCCGGAGACCGCGGCCATGGTCGAACGGGCTTGGCTGGTCTGGCTGGACGACGGGCCTGCAGCGGCTGCCGACGTCCTCCTTCCCTCGCTTCGGCAGGGCCTGCAGCCCGACCACGAGGGCGACCTCGTCGAGCCGCACGATGTGTACTCGTTTGCCCGCTACGTGCGGCTGAGCCAGCCGACGCTCGACAGGGCCGCCGAGGCCGTCGGGGTGCTCGATGCGCTGCGCCAGTTCTACCGGCGGATGCTGCCCCACTACCCGGTCATCGGTGTGCTCGACGCGACGCTGGCGCGGGTGGACGGCGTCGACCCGACTGATGCCTGGCGCGCGGCGGCCGCCCGCATGGCCGAAGCCGCCCCCGTCTACTGGCGCGTCGACACCCTCATCCGCCTTGCCGAGGCCACCCCTCGTCGCACCGAGGCAACCGATGCCCTCGACACTGCCGAGGAGCTCGCGCGGCGTCTCGGCTCACGGCCCCAGCTCGACGAGATCGATGCGGTCCGGGGACGAGTCGAGAAGCGGCCCTCGCCCGCTGGGCTCACGCCTCGGGAGGTGGAGATCCTGCTGCTCGTCGACCAGGGCCTCACCAACAGCCAGATCGCGCAGACCCTGTTCATCAGCACCAGCACGGCCGGCGTCCACATCTCCAACATCCTGACCAAGACGCAGACGCACAACCGTCATGACGCTGCCCGCTGGGCCAGGGACGCGGGGCTGGTCGTCGCACGGGGTGGATGACTCTGGGGCCAGGCGACGTCACTGCGGCGTGTCGGTGGCGGGGGCGCCGTCTCGGACGTAGACGTTCAGCAGCGGCGTCGCGCCCCATGCGTCCGACCACTCGACACCACCGAGCCCGGACCCCCACATGGTCTGCGTGCGGGTGAAGAGGGTGGGCGCGACGAGGGCGAGCTCCATCGCCCGCCGGTTGAGGTCTTGCCAGATCTGGGACTGCTCCTGCCTGTCGGCAGTGGACAGCCCTTGCTCGATCGAGGCCTGGAAACCTTCGTCAACCAGGCCGCCCTGGTTGATCCGGGACAGGTTGAAGCTTCCCTGGGCGCCGAACAGCGGCGAGATGACGGTGGAGGCGTTGGCCCAGTCCGGGCCCCACCCGCCCCAGGACAGGTGACCCTGCGCCGCGGGGTCGAGCACTGTCCCGTAGTAGAGATCCGGCGGGATCGGGTTCGGTCGCACCGGTATCCCGGCATCGGTGAGCCCCTGAAGGAACGCAAGGTGTGTTCGGTCGCCGCCGTCGTCGACGGACGGGTAGTCGAAGACCAGCTCAGGCATCGGTTCGCCCGAGGCGTCGATCAGCTCGCGAACCAGGTCGGGGTCACCGTCGGCGGGGACCTCACGGCCCAGCAGCCCGGTCCACACCTCGGTCGGGGCGTAGTCGTCCGCCAGTGTCGGCTTGACGACCCCATCCGCCTCGTCCCCGGCGAAGGTTCCCCCCGACGCCGTGAGGATCGCCGCCCGGTTCATCGCCGCGAGGATCGCCTGCCGGTGCTCCAGCACAGGCACGCGCGCCGTGTTGATCGCCACGTACATCACGAAGGGGTCGAGGACGTCGAGGCGGCGCTCGGCCATCGACTCGTCAGTGAAGACACGTTCGAGGTTCGATGCCTGCATGCCTCCGCCCGCATTGACGGCGTAACGACCGTCGCCACTGCCGGTGATGATCTGCTCGTCGATCGCGGCGGGGCCGAGCCCGAGGACGAACTCCACTCGGTCGGGGTAGGCGGGCCGTTGAGGGTCGGTGGCCGGGTCCCAGGCCTCGTTGCGGACGAGAACCAGTCGCTGACCCTTGTCGTAGCTCTCGACGCGGTACGGGCCGGACGCCAGCGGAGCGTCGCTGTAGGCATCACCGGTGTCGGCCTCGGGCTTGACCGGCCCGAGTGCAGGGAAGGCAGCTACCTGGTTGAAGTCGCCCTGCGGCTGCTTGAGCCGAAACGTGATCGTGGACCCCTCGCAGGTGACCGCTTCGTCGAAGAAGTCCTGACCGTCGCCCGTGTAGGGCCCCTTGTAGGCCGATGACCCGTCGTCGAGCACCGGGATGTCGAGCATGTCCACCACCCAGGTGGGGCCGTCGGTGATCACGTCGAGGGCGAACGAGCGCGACACCCCGTATGCCACGTGCTCACACTCCACGACGGTGCCGTCCTCGAACGTGGCCCCGTCGCGCAGGGTGAACTGCCACACGCTCGCGTCGTTGTTGGGCCGGCCGGTGTCGGTGGCCAGGTCAGGCAGCAACCCCGGCGCAGGGCTGTCGTCGTCGGGATCGAGCATGACGAGAGAGCGCAGCACGAACGACGTCGCAAGGTTGGCGCCCTCGACGGAGTAGATGCGCTGGGGGTCCAGGCCCCCCGACGGGAGTTCCTCGGCGGGCACCAACGCGTAGAGCGTTCCACCGGAACCCGGGTCGTCCGGGTCGGCGGGGTCGCTGCCAGTCGTGCAGCCCGACATCGCCAGCACAAGTGCCAGCGCAAGCACCAGAGGCCACCGCGTGCGCGCCATAGCCTGATGCCTCCCCGGTCAGCCCTCGTCGGACATCCCTCGCAGGCGACACCGTAACGGCATTTGCGATGCGGCGGCTCGCCTCCGAGATCGACGTCCACTGCGTGCTCACGCGCACCGCTTGACGGCCACGTCTAGAACGGCGGCGGGTCGGGGTCAGGTCTGTAGTCGTGAGGATCGGTTGTGAGGGTCGTCCCGGTCGGGGTTGTCCAGGTGAGCCCGCCGTCGTCGTCCACAGTCGCGGCCCAACCGGGGGCGTGGCTCTTGAGTCGGTGGTGGCGTCGGCACAGGCAGCACGTGTTCTCCGCCGAGGTCTGACCTCGGGGGTAGGGCACGACGTGGTCGCAGTCACATGCGGCTGCACGTCGCGTGCAGCCTGGGGCGCGGCACGTCACGTCACGTCGTTGGACGAGACGTTCCATGACCGGCGGATGGGCGTACCCCGAACCCGCCGGAAGGCCCTCGAGCCACCGCATCCGCGTGCCGGCGCCAGTGCCCGTGCTGCGTCTGCCGGCGGGCAGAAGGTCGCTCAGGCCGAGCAGGTGCCCGGTCTCGGGGTGGTACACCAGCCCACGGCACTCGGTGACCGACCCGGCCATGGTGCGGGCCGTGGCGGCCGGTATCGGGCCGTAGCCGGGCACCTCGGCCGGCGCCGACCCGCCCCGCAGGCTGTCGGCGGGGACCGTGACGTCCATGCGAACGACCAGCGAACCCGCTCCCCGCACGAGCAGGTCGCAGTCTTCCTGCTGCCCGTGGGTGGCGGGAAACCCGGTGATCAAGCTGGTCATGAGATCGGCCTGGCGTTGCTCCCGGGTGCGGGTGTCGATCGCTGCGGTGGGGTCCTGCGCCAGCGCAGCGAGGACCGCTCGTACCGCCAGTGCGTCGGCTTCGGGCAGCCGGGCAACCAGCGTGGCCAGCCCGTCTCGCCCTGCCGGCTCCACCCACACCCGCCGGTCGCGAGCCCCGCGCTCCTGGAGACCATCATCGGACTGCGCCCTGGCAGCCGTGATCCAGCGCCGCATCCGGGCCGTGACCTGACCCACCGTCCGCGGCCGGTCCAGCAGCCACGCGACCACCACCCGCTCCACGTGCTCCAGCCGCTGCGCGGACACCAGCCCACCCAGCTCGTCCAGGAGCTCGGCCAGCTTCGTGGCCGTCCACGACTGAACCCGCCCCTGCTGCACCGCCGCCCCCAGGCTCGTGAAGCGCTCCAGTCGCAGGGCGGTGTCGAGGCGGTGGCCGACCTGACGTTCGGTCACCACCAAGGCCTGGGCGACCTCCAGTGCCACCCAGCCATCCTCGTCGCAGCAGCCCCGCGTGCACGAGCCCGGGTCGTGACCCGGCGGGTTCTCCTCCCGCTGCGCTGTCAGCCGTCGTTCACGCAGCTCGCGCAGGTCACGTCCCTGAGCGGCCATCAGCTGACTCATCAGACCCTCGGCGTCGGCGAGACGACGCAGCAGCTCCTGCTCCGAGGCCACCCCGACGTCGGCAGCCTCGAGCCCGAAGACCCGCTGGAACCTGCCCCATGGACTCCGCGCCACCACGTCACCCAGCGCGACCTCCCGCTCAGTCGCGACGGCAGGCCGATCGACGGCGAGGTCACCCTCGCGCTGACCCTCCGCTGTGGGCTGCCCGGGGGACTGACCGGTGGACTGACTGGTCGAGCTCATACGGCCATCCTGGCCGGGAGGTCCGACACAAACCGGCGGGCCGCAGCGCTGATCAGTGGGCTCAGAACCGCGCGGGCTCGGTGTAGGTGCCCCACTCCTCGCGCAGCACGTCGCAGATCTCCCCGAGCGTGGCCTCGGCTCGTGCCGCGTCCAGCATCGGGGGGATCGTCGAGGACGAGCCTTGGGCGGCTACGCGCAGCGCGTCCAGCGCCGCGGTGACGGCACTCGCGTCGCGAGCCGCCCGACGCTCGGCCAGGGCAGCACGCTGGTCGGTCTCCACCTGTCCGGAGACCCGCAGGATGGGCGGAGCCGTGGTGATCGTCTCGGTGTGGTCGGTGACACCGACCACGTGCTTGTCGCCCTTCTCGAGTGCCTGCTGGTAGGCGAACGCGGCATCGGCGATCTCGGCATTGAACCAGCCGTCCTCGATGCCGCGCAGGATCCCCGAGGTGAACGTGCCGTCGCCGCCCATGTCGAGCAGCGTCGCGAAGATGTGCTCGGCGTCGGCCTCGACCCGGTCGGTCAGATGCTCCACGAACCACGAGCCACCGAGCGGGTCGGCCACGGCGGTCACGCCGGTCTCCTCCATGATCACCTGCTGGGTGCGCAGCGCGATCTCGGCCGACTCGGCCGTCGGCAGCGCGAGAGTCTCGTCCAGAGCGTTCGTGTGCAGCGAGTTCGTACCCCCGAGCACTGCCGCCAGCGCCTCGACCGCCGTGCGGACGACGTTGTTCACCGGCTGCTGGGCCGTGAGCGAGACTCCGGCGGTCTGGGTGTGGAACCTCAGCCACTGCGCCCGCGGCTCGTCCAGACCGAAGTGGTCGCGCATCCAGCGGGCCCAGATACGACGAGCGGCACGAAACTTCGCGATCTCCTCGAAGAAGTCGACGTGGGAGTCGAAGAAGAACGACAGGCTCGCCGCCACCCGCGCGACGTCGAGGCCGCGCGCGGCCGCCAGCTCGACGTAGGCGAACCCGTCGGCCAGCGTGAACGCGAGCTCCTGCGCGGCCGTGGAGCCGGCCTCGCGGATGTGGTACCCGCTCACCGAGATCGGCTTGTAGGCCGGCATCTCGGCGGCCGTGTACTCCAGCAGGTCCCCGATCAGGCGCAGGTGCGGCTCCGGCGGGAACAGCCACTCCTTCTGGGCGATGTACTCCTTGAAGATGTCGGTCTGCAGCGTCCCGTCGAGCCGGTCGGGCCCGATCCCCTGACGCTCGGCCGCGACCAGGTACATGCAGAAGACGGGAACGGCGGGACCGCTGATCGTCATCGACGTGGTGACGTCGGCGAGCGGGATGCCCGAGAACAGCACGTCCATGTCGGCGGCAGAGTCGACCGCGACCCCGCAGTGCCCCACCTCGCCCAGCGAAAGGGCGTCGTCGGAGTCTCGCCCCATCAAGGTGGGCATGTCGAAGGCGACGGAGAGTCCCCCGCCGCCCGCGGCGAGGATCTGGTGGTAGCGCTCGTTGGTCGCCGTGGCGTTGCCGAAGCCGGCGAACTGCCGGATCGTCCAGGGCTTGCCGCGGTAGCCCGTCGGGTACAGGCCTCGGGTGAACGGGTACTCCCCCGGCCACCCGATGCGGTCGAAGCGCGGGTCGGAGCTTGCCGGCGGTGGCCCGTACACCGGGTCGAGGGGTGCGCCCGACAGGGTGGTCGGCTGCGGTTCGGCGACCCGTCCGGCGGCCAGCGCGTCGTCGTAGCGTTGCTGCCAGCGTCGGCGTCCAGCGGTGATGTCTGCGGCGTCCACGATGCCTCAGGCTAGGTGGTGCCTGTCGCGCCGCACAGCCGGCCGTGCCGGATGGTTCGCCCGCCGCGCCGCAGACTCGAGAGACCCAGGTGGTGGGGACGACGTGACCCCCGTTCGCAGAGCGTGGATGCGCAGCGCTCTCTCGTTCGGGTGCGGGATGAAGCGGAACTCGCGCAGCCCCTGCTCCTGGGCGGCGTTCTCGAGCGTGAGGTGCCCCGCACGCAGCGGACGCAGCCACAGCGGACGGTCGACGGTGATGTCGAGCACGCGCGACAGCGGCATCCACGCCGCCTTGCGGCTGTACACGCCGGAGACTCGCATGACGCGCGAGTCGGTGATGATCAGGCGGTCCTTCCACACCCGGGCCAGCCGGTCGGCACTGAACGAGGCGAGGACGAGCGCCAGCACCAGCGGCAGCCAGAGGCTGTCGATCGGCACGGCCAGCAGCGCCCACAGCCCGAGCAGCACGGCCAGCGCGAGCAGACCCGCCGGACCGACGAAGGCAACCCAGACGTGTCGCACGTCGTCGACCACGTGCTCGTCGGGCAGCAGCTGCCGATCGACGTCCACCGCGTCAGGAGAACAGGGCGCCGATGAAGTCCAGGACCGACTCGAAGAACGCGACGATCGCGTCCCAGGCGGTCTGCACGATCGAGGCGGCTCCCTCGGGGTTCGTCACCAAGAAGTAGGCGATGAAGAGCACGACCGCCCCGACGATGACCTTGCGCACGGCGGCCTCCTGGTCATGGTCGGCGTCGCCACGGGCTCTCCGTGGCGCACGTGCCACAGTTGTACCGTACGTCACACCTGTCTCATGGTGCGGCACGCCGGACGGCGTCCAGCAGCCGGTCCGCAGCACTGTAGGGGTCGATGCGGCCTGCCGTCACGTCGTCGGCGATGGCGTCCATACCGTCATCCCCGAGCGACTCGTGCACGGCGGCGACGAACGCCACGCTCGCCAGGGCCTGCACCTCGTCGCGAGCCTGCCGACGCCGTCGGTCGACCAGCCGGCCCGAGCCGGCCAGCCACTCGTGGTGCTCCTGCAACGCCTCGACGAGCTCAGGCACACCGCCGCCCTGGTGCGCGGTGGTACGCAGCACCGGCGGCACCCAGCCGTACGCAGCGCCGCCGGCCCCCGTCGGAGCAGTGCGCAGCATCGCCGTCAGGTCGCGCACCACCTGGTTCGCGCCGTCACGGTCGCTCTTGTTCACCACGAGGACGTCCGCGACCTCGAGGATGCCGGCCTTGGCCGCCTGGATGCCGTCGCCGAGGCCTGGCGCCAGCACCACGACGGTGCTGTCGGCCAGGCCCGCCACCTCGACCTCGGACTGACCCACGCCCACGGTCTCGACCACCACGACGTCGAACCCCACCGCGTCGAGGACGCGAACTGCCTGCGGGGTCGCCCACGACAGGCCTCCGAGGTGGCCTCGGCTGGCCATGGACCTGATGAACACGCCGGTGTCGGTCGCGTGCTGCTGCATGCGCACGCGGTCCCCGAGCACCGCGCCGCCGGTGTAGGGCGAGGACGGGTCGACTGCCAGCACCCCCACGCGAGCACCGGCGTCGCGATAGGCCGCTACCAACGCGGTGACGAGTGTGGACTTGCCCACGCCCGGCGAACCTGTGACGCCGATCGTGCGCGCCGTACCCGCGTGCTTCGCCAGCACCGCCATGGCCTCGCGCAGCCGGGGCGAGCGGTTCTCGACCAACGAGAGCAGGCGGGCCGTGGAACGCATGTCCCCGGCACGGGCCTGCGCCAGCAGCGTCTCGACGGGTTGCCCGTCCCGGACGTGCCGGGTCAGGAGGAGGGCACCCGGATGATCAGCGCGTCACCCTGACCACCACCGCCGCACAGGGCAGCGGCACCGAGACCGCCGCCACGCCGCTTGAGCTCGTAGGCCAGGGCGAGCGTGATGCGGGCACCGGACATGCCCAGCGGGTGACCGATCGCGATGGCACCGCCGTTGACGTTCACGATGTCCTCGCTCACCCCCAGCGCCTGTGTGCTGGCCAGCGCCACGGCGGCGAAAGCCTCGTTGATCTCGAACAGGTCGATGTCGGCCACGTCGACGCCCTGCTTGGCGCAGGCCACCTTGATCGCGTCCGCGGGCTGCTCCTGCAGCGTCGAGTCCGGGCCGGCGACGACACCGTGTGCCCCGATCTCGGCCAGGTAGTCCAGCCCGAGCTGCTCGGCCTTGGCCTTGCTCATCACCACGACCGCGGCAGCCCCGTCCGAGATCTGCGAGGCCGAGCCGGCTGTGATGGTGCCGGTCTTGTCGAACGCGGGACGCAGCTTGGCCAGCGAGTCGGCCGTGGTGTCGCCCCGCACCCCCTCGTCGGTGGCGAACACGACCGGCTCACCACGGCGCTGGGGGATCTCCACCGCCACGACCTCGTCGTCGAGAACCCCGTTCTTCCACGCCAGGGCGGCACGCTGGTGCGACTGGGCGGAGTAGGCGTCCTGGGCCTCGCGCGAGATCTTGTCGCGCTCGGCGTTGCGCTGCTCGGTGAGCGCACCCATCGGCTGGTCGGTGAAGGAGTCCCACAGACCGTCGTAGGCCATGTGGTCGGTCATCGTCACGTCGCCGTACTTGTAGCCCTCCCGCGACTTCGCCAGCATGTGCGGGGCGTTCGTCATCGACTCCATGCCGCCGGCGACGACGACCTCGAACTCCCCGGCCCGGATGAGCTGGTCGGCCAGCGCGATCGCGTCGATGCCGGACAGGCAGACCTTGTTGATCGTCATGGCAGGAACGGACATCGGGATGCCGGCCTTGGTCGCCGCCGGCCTCGCCGGGTTCTGGCCCTCGCCGGCCTGCAGCACCTGGCCCATGATCACGTAGTCGACCTGGTCAGGGGAGATACCGGCCCGCTCGACCGCGGCCTTGATGGCGACGGCACCGAGGTCGGACCCCGAGAATCCCTTCAGCGAGCCGAGCAGGCGACCGACGGGGGTACGGGCCCCGGCAACGATGACGTTGGACATGACGCTCCTCCCACGGCGCCAGAAGCGCGCGCGCGATCGACGGGAACTGGACCTACCGTCACGATACCCAGGGGTCGTCTGTTTGGATCAGGGCCATGGCAGAAACATCCACGTCGCTGTTCACACGCATCGACCATGTGGGGGTCGCGGTCGCCGACCTGGACGAGGCGAAGCGCTTCTACGAGAGCACCTACGGCATGACGGTCGAGCACGAAGAGGTCAACGAGGAGCAGGGCGTCCGCGAGGCGATGGTGTCGGTGACCGGGTCCGGCGGACCCTACATCCAGCTGCTGGCTCCGCTGACCCCCGAGTCGACCATCGCGAAGTTCCTCGACCGGTCCGGGCCCGGCATCCAGCAGCTCGCCTACGGGGTCGACGACATCGATGCCGTGTGCGCCGCCCTGCGCGAGCGCGGGGTGCGGCTGCTCTACCCCGAGCCCAAGCGCGGCACGTCGGACTCGCGGGTCAACTTCATCCACCCCAAGGACGCCGGGGGCATCCTCGTCGAGCTCGTCGAGGCCAACCCGGCCTCTGCAGGGGCGCACACGTAGGCGCCTGCCTCACTCCAGGATCAGGCTGCGCACCACGTCCGTCATGGAGATCACGCCGACCGGCTGATCGTCCTGCGTGACCACCAGGCGGTGCATCCGCCTGCCGGTCATGAGGCTGACGGCATCGCTCAGCGGCAGGTCGACGTCGCACGTCACGCATCCGGGCGTCATCACCTCACGGGCCAGCACGGCCTGCGCCTGAGCCTGACTGCGGCCCTGCCGCGCCAGCACCATGTCGGTCTGCGACACCACGCCGACTGCCTGCCCGTCGTCCATCACCACGAGGGCGTGGACGTTCTCGTCGACCATGATCGCTGCCACCCGAGCCAGGGTGTCGTCCGGGGCGCAGCCGATCACGCCCCGATGCATCAGGTCTGCCACCCTGGTGCCGTCGCCGGTGACCGCGACCTCGTCGCCGTCGCCGATGCCGGGCAGCGGCTCCGACATGGGATACGGGTGCGGCGTGGTGTGCACGTCGCCGGCGGGCAGGGCCGCCTGCGGCAGCGCTGCCGGCGGCTCCCCGCTGGCACCGAGACCGAACTCTGGGGCACCGATGAGCACGGCCATGTTGCCGTGCGGGTGCTTGTTCTCGTACATCAGCTGGTGAACGTGGGGCACCTCGTCGTAGGTGAACGCCTGCGACAGGCAGGGGTCCAGCTTGCCGGCGACGGCCAGCTCGTTCATCTCGTTGGCCTGGACGTCGTTGGCGAAGTGCGAGCCCTGCAGCCGCTTCTGCCGCATCCACAGGTAGCGCAGGTCGACCGTGGCGTTGAACCCGGTGGTGCCGGCGCACACCACCACCATGCCGCCGGTGTCACAGACGAAGATCGAAGTCGGGATGGTGGTCTCGCCCGGGTGCTCGAACACGATGTTGGGTGCCCGCTTGTCGCCGAGCACGTCCCAGATCGCCGAGCCGAACGACCGCGCGCCCTTCAGCCACGTGGCGTAGCCCGCGCTGTCCTTCCAGTGCGGCAGCATCCCCCAGTGGTCGAAGTCCTTGCGGTTGATGCAGCCCTTGGCGCCCAGCTGCATGCAGTAGTCGTACTTGTCCTCACCGGAGACGACGGCGACGGGAGTGGCGCCGGCCTCCTTGGCGATCTGGATCGCCATCGACCCCAGCCCGCCGGCGCCGCCCCAGATCAGCACGACGTCGCCGTCCTTGACCGCATTGGCGCCCCAGCCGTGCAGCATGCGCCACGCCGTCGCCCCGACCAGGGTGTAGGACGCCGCCTCCTCCCACGTCATGTGCGCGGGCTTGGGCATGCACTGCTGGCCCTGCACCTTGGTGAACTGGGCGAAGCTGCCCCAGTTGGTCTCGTATCCCCAGATGCGGAAGGTCGAGGAGTACATGGGGTCGCCGCCGCCTGTGACCCAGGGGTCGTTGCGGTCCCAGCGGCCGCAGTGCATCACCACCTCGTCGCCGACCTTGACGTTGGTGACGTCCTTGCCGACCTTGTAGACGATGCCGGAGGCATCGCTGCCGCCGATGTGGAAGGGCTCCGGCTCGCCGATGCCTCCCTTGGCCAGGGCCTTGTTGCGCGCCCCGATCACGTCGACGGGCACGCCGAGCCCGGCCCAGACGTTGTTGTAGTTGATGCCTGCCGCCATGACGTAGACCAGCACCTCGTCGTCCGCGATCTCCGGCACGTCGACGACCTCCTGCGCGAACGCCTGGGTCGGTGGCCCGAACCGCTCGGGGCGGATGAGCCAGGCGTGCATCCTGTCGGGAACCTCGCCCAGGGGTGGCATGTCGCCCAGGTCGTAGAGATCTGCAGGCACGGTGACGTCCTCTCGGTAGCGGTGGGAGCAATTCTCCCCACGTCGAGATGCCGTCGACAAGGACGATGCGTGCGAGATTGCCCACGCGCTCGACACTCGGCCGACGAGCGAGGCTCGAGCAGAGCATGAACCCGGCGGCGGCGTCTAGCCTTGTCCCACCGACGGGGCCACCGACGGTGAGACACAGTGAAGGGAACGGCGTGAGCGACGAGGCGAATCGCAAGGGGCTGTCGATCTTCGACGACGCACCCACGGGTGGTTTTCACGTGCGCAGCCGGGGCTACGACCGGGAGCAGGTCGAACGCTACGTGCGCAGGATCGAGGACAAGCTCAACGAGGCCAGGGCCCGAGGCGAGGAGCGCGGCGAGCTGCTGGAGAAGGCCGAGGAACGGGTCGCTGAGCTGTCGGCGGAGGTGAGCGCCCTGCGCGGACGGCTCTCCGAGGCGGAGGAGCGCCTGCGCAACGTCGAGCAGCCGTCCTTCGCCGGGCTCGGCCAGCACGTGGCCAGTCTGCTCGCCTCGGCCGAGGAGCAGTCCGAGAAGCTCGTGACCACGGCGACGGCGGACGCCGAACGGCTGCGCAGCGCAGCGAGCGCGGACGCCGACAAGACACGCGCCGAGGCGGGGGCCTACGCGAGCACGACGCGAGCCGATGCCGACACCTACGCCGAGCAGACACGAGCAGCCGCTGACGAGTACGCGGACACCACGCGCCGCGACGCCGACGCCGACGCCCAGGCCGCTCGCACGACCGCGTCGGCCGACGCCGATCGCATGCGCCAGGAGGCGAACCAGGACGCAACCTCGGCGCGTGTGGCCGCGGTGGACGAGGCGAAGGCGTTGCTCACCGAGGCCAAGCAGTCCGCCGCTGCGATCCGAGCGGCCGCCGACCGTGACGCGGACGAGCAGCGCGAGGCGGCGGCGACGCTGCTGCACGAGGCTCGGCAGCGGGCCGACCACGAGGTCGGCGCGCTCACCGAGGCGCTGGGCCAGATCAGGGCCCGGCTGGCCGGTCCCGGCATCGGCGGGCACCCGGCTGACCCCGTGGCCGCGGGCGCCGACGACGGCCGGGACGACGAGACCCAGCTGATGCCGACGCCTACGGCGGAGTGAGCGGCGGTCAGCGCAGCAGGCTGTCCAGAGCCGCCAGCACGGCGTGACGCGCCGCGGTCGGGTTCTCCACCACCGCGAGGTGTCCGGCGTCGGGCACGACCTGCACGCTCGCGGACAGGGCAGTAGCCATCGACTCGGCGTCGGCCAGGGGCGACAGCACGTCCTCGGTGCCGACCACGACCGCGCCGGGCACGTCAGCGCTGGCCAGGGTCGCGTGGGAGTCCGGGCGCGTCGCCATCGCTCGCTGCGCCCAGGCCACCGCGGCGGGATCGGCGTCGTCGAGCCACCCGGCTACGGTCGCGACCACGTCGGGACGGGTGCTCGCCGACGTGCCGCCGAGCAGCACCTGCATCATGGGGTCCAGTGCGCGACGGCCGTCGGCGAGGACGGCATCGGCCATGGCCCACCGTCCGCGCCGTGCCGCCTCGGTGTCGGCGCCGGCCTTGGTGTCGACGAGCAGGACGCCGGCCAACCGGTCCGGTGCCTGCCGCATGATCTCCATGGTCACGTAACCACCCATCGAGACCCCACCGACGATGGGTGCGGACAGGTCCAGACGGTCGAGCAACGCCACCACGTCGCGGGCCATCGCGGCCATGCTGGGGTCGTCGGCGCCCAGCGGGGACGAGCCGAAACCCCTCAGGTCGGGTGTCACCACGCGGTACCCCGGCAACGGCAGGATCGCTGAGAACAGCCCCGAGTGCAGCGGAAACGCATGCAGCAGAACCACGGGACGCCCCTCGCCCGACTCGGTGAAGGCCAGCTCGACCGTGCTCATGCGCGCGACTCTACGACGGTCGCACCTGTGGCGCCCCGAGCTCGTCGAAGGTCTCGACCGGGCCGTCGGTGTGCGTTGCCAGCGGCACGGCGTCGGGCAGCACAGCGCCCACCGCCTCGTCGAGCACGCGGCGTACCGACGGCTCGCCCACCCACAGGTGGCGGGCGCCCGCGACGGCGACGACCTCGCACTGGGGAACACGCGCGAACCGCTCGCGAGCCTGCGCCGGACGCAGGAAGTCGTCCAGCTCGGGAACCACCGCACGCAAGGGACGGCCGTCGGCCGCCCACGCGTCGAGGTGGGCGTCGCGGGTGTACCGCAGCGGGGGGCTGAGCAGCACGGCCCCCTCGACGGCCGGGTCGAGGCCGTGCATCAGCGCCAGGTCGGTACCGAACGACCAACCGAGCAGCCAGCGTCGCGGCAGGTCGTGGAACTCCGCGTACTCGATGGCGGCAGCCACGTCGTAGCGCTCGTCCACCGCGGCGTCGAAGGTGCCCGACGACGTGCCGTCGCGGCTGGATGTGCCACGGGTGTTGAAGCGCAGCACGGCAAGGCCGGCGAGAGCCGGCAGCCGCCAGGCCGCCTTGCGCAGGACGTGGCTGTCCATGGAGCCGCCGTGTGTGGGCAGGGGGTGCAGGCACACGAGCGTCGCGCGCGGCTCGCGGTCGACCGGCCGGGCCAGCTCGCCCACGAGCGTCTGCCCGTCAGCCGTGTGCAGCGTCACCGACTCTCGCTCGGCGGGCAGGATGCTGCCGGCCCTGATCTCGATCGCAGCCATCGGGGCCTACCGGCGACGGTCCCGGGCTCGCCAGCACGCTGTGTGCCAGTGGCGCCGCTCGTCCAGCCCACCGGTCGAGAGCAGGCTGCCCTCGACCGGCCAGGCGACCGTGTGCGGGGTCGCCGGCGGGATGGCCTGCTGGCACCCCGGGCACCGGTACGCCTTCGTGGCGGCCGACCCGGTGACCGATCGCACCACCCAGTCCCCGTCGGAGGCGTGCTCGACCGTCGAGGACGGTGCTGTCGGCGCCCCGGGCGGCGTCCGGCGTCGGGCTCGACGTCGCGACATGCCCGTCAGGACGAGTAGTCCTTGAAGCCCCGTCCGGTCTTGCGACCGAGGTAGCCCGCCGTGACCAGGTGCTCGAGCAGAGGGGCAGGCTTCCACCCGCTCGCCCGGAACTCCCGGTACAGCGTCTCCTGGATGGCGAGCGAGACGTCGAGCCCCACGACGTCCAGCAGGGTGAACGGACCCATCGGCAGGGAGCACCCGACCTTCATCGCCGTGTCGATCTCGTCGATCGTGGCGTAGTGCTTCTCCAGCATCGTCACGGCGTCGTTGAGGTACGGGAACAGCAGCGCGTTGACGATGAAGCCGGCCCGGTCGCCACAGGTGACCGCCACCTTCTTGGTGCGCGCGCACAGAGCGCGCACCGTGCGAGCGACGTCGGCGTCCGTGGCGACGGTCGTCACGACCTCGACCAGCTTCATGACCGGTGCCGGGTTGAAGAAGTGCATACCGATGACGTCGCCCGGACGTGAGGTGACCGCAGCGCACTCGATCACCGGCAGCGACGAGGTCGTCGTCGCGAGGATGGCCCCGGGCTTGCAGATGCGGTCGAGGTCGGCGAAGAGCTCCTGCTTGATCGAGAGCTCTTCCGCGATGGCCTCGACGACCAGGTCTACGTCGGCCAGCGCCTCGCGGGTGCCCGCGGGAGTGATACGGGAGAGCACCGCGTCGCGGGCGGCCTCGTCCATGCGGCCCTTCGACACCGCTCGGTTCAACGACTTCTCGACCTTGCCCACGGCGCCCGCCGCCTTGTCGTCACTGCGAGCCACCACGACGACCTCGTACCCGGACTTGGCGAACACCTCCACGATGCCGGTCGCCATGGTGCCCGAGCCGACGACACCCACCCGGGACACCTCCCGGACGCTCCCGGACTCCTGGCCCTCGGCGGGCGTCAGCGCGTCCGCCACGACGGTGGACGAACCCGGTGCGTCGTAGGTGTAGAACCCGGCGCCGACCTTCCGCCCGGTCAGCCCGGCGGCCACCATGTGCTTGAGCAGCGGGGCCGGTGAGTGCAGCCGGTCGCCCGAGCGCTGGTACATCGTCTCCAACCCGTGGTAGGCGGTGTCGAGGCCGATGAGGTCGAGCAGAGCGAGCGGGCCCATCGGGTAGCCGCAGCCGTAGATCATGGCCGCGTCGATGTCCTCGCGCGTGGCGTACTTGTTCTCGAGCATCGTCACGGCATGGTTCAGGTAGCCGAAGAGCAGCGCGTTCGCGATGAAGCCAGGGCTGTCGTCGCAGACGACCGGCTGCTTGCCGAGCCGCTCGGCCAGGGCGACGACGTCGGCGACCACTGACGGCTCGGTCACCACCGTACGGACGATCTCCATGAACGGCACGACCGTGGCTGGGTTGAAGAACTGGGTGCCGATCACCTGCTGCGGGCGACCGGTGGCCACCGACAGCTCGGTCACCGAGAGGGCCGAGGTGTGCGTGCCGAGGATGGCGTCGTGCGGCAGCACCTCGTTGAGCGAGCGCAGCACCTCGACCTTGACGTCCTTGTCCTCCGACACGGCCTCGATGACCATCTCGCAGCCGGCGACGGCGGCGAGGTCGGTGGAGACCGTGATCCGCGCCAGCAGCTCGCCGCGCTCGTCCTCGGTCAGCTTCTCGCCCTCGACCGCACGGCGCGTCGACGCCTCGATGGCGGCCCGTGCCCGCTGCAGGGCCGCGTCGTCGACGTCGACACCGACGACCTCGATACCGTTGCGGGCCAGCACCTCGGCGATGCCCGAACCCATGGTGCCCAGCCCGACTACCCCAACCTGTGCGAAATCCCTGGCCATGCTCGCAGTCTGGCATGGAGGCTGGCCTCGGCGGGGGTGAGGTTGCCCACCCGGGACACCGCCCGGTGCCGGTAGCGTGCATCTTCGTGCGTGTCGTGGTCGCCCGGTGCGAGGTCGTCTACGCCGGCCGGCTGTCGGCCTACCTGGCACCGGCCGTGCGACTGCTGCTGGTGAAGGCGGACGGCTCGGTGTCGGTGCACGCCGACGACCGCGCCTACAAGCCGCTGAACTGGATGAGCCCGCCGTGTCGTCTCGACACCCGTGAGTCGGACTCGGGCGAGCAGGTCTGGACCGTGACCAACCCGGCAGGCGAGACCCTGCGTGTCACGCTGAGCGAGGTGCTGCACGACAGCACGCACGAGCTCGGTGTCGACCCCGGCCTGGTCAAGGACGGGGTGGAGGCCCACCTGCAGCAGCTGCTCGCCGAGCACATCGGGGTGCTGGGCGAGGGGTGGCGCCTGGTCCAGCGAGAGTTCCCCACCCCGATCGGCCCGGTCGACCTGCTGTGTCGCGACGCCGGCGACGCCGTGGTCGCGGTGGAGGTCAAGCGCCGGGCCGAGATGGACGGTGTCGAGCAGCTCACGCGCTACCTCGAGCTGCTCAACCGTGACCCGCGACTGGCCCCGGTGCGGGGAGTGCTCGCCGCGCAGGAGATCAAGCCCCAGGCGCGGACGTTGGCACAGGACCGCGGCATCACGTGCACGGTGCTCGACTACGACGCGCTGCGCGGTGTCGACGACCCCGACTCGCGGCTGTTCTGATGCGCGTCTGCGTGCTCGGCAGCGGGGTCGTGGGCCTCTCGGTGGCCCACCGCCTCGCCGAGCGGGGCCACCACGTGCGGGTGCTCGGCGACGCCGATCCGCTGGCCACGACGTCCGCCGTCGCTGCCGCCCTGTGGTACCCCTACCTCGCCTCCCCCGCGGCCCGTACCGGCGCCTGGGGTGCGCGCACCTACGAGGTGCTGTCCGACCTCGCCCGCCAGGCGCCGGAGTCCGGAGTCGACCGACGGCCCGGGCGTGAGCTGGCCGCAGCGGGGACGCCGGTACCGCCCTGGCACGCCGACGTCGACGACTTCGGCCTGCTCGACCCCGACCCCGACGGCAGGGGCGGCTGGTCGTTCACGTCCCCCGTGGTCGACATGTCGCTGTACCTGCCCTGGCTGGCAGCGCAGGTGCGGAGCCTCGGCGTCCACCTCGAGACCGTCCCGCGCCTGGGCCCGTCCGACCTGGCAGCCGCCGCCGCCGGCGACGACGCCCTGGTGCTGTGTCCCGGGCTCGGGGCGGTGGACCTTCTCGCAGACACCGACGTGGTGCCTGTGCGCGGTCAGGTCGTGCTGCTCGAGCAGGTGGGCCTGGAATCGTGGCTGCTCGCCGAGGGCGACGGTGACCCGACGTACGTGGTGCCCCGTCGCCGCACCATCGTGTGCGGCGGCACCGCTCGCGCGGGCGACTGGAGCACCGAGCCCGACGCGACCACGGCGCGCGACATCCTGACGCGGTGCCGAGCCCTGCTCCCGCAGCTCGCCGAGGCGGCCGTCGTCGGCCACCGTGTCGGGCTGCGCCCGGTGCGCTCGCAGGTCCGGCTCGAGCTGGAGCGCTCGAACGACGCGCTGGGCTTGCCTGTCGTGCACTGCTACGGCCACGGCGGAGCAGGGGTGACCCTCTCGTGGGGGTGCGCGGAGGACGTGGCCGACCTGGTCGGGTCACTCGGCTGACTGCCATGCTGGGGCCGTGACGACAGCATCCACGTCCGACCTTGCGGTGAGAGTGCGCGGCCTGCGCAAGGTGTACGGGCAGACGGCGGCCGTCGACGGGGTCGACCTCGACATCGCGCGCGGCGAGGTCTTCGCCCTGCTCGGACCCAACGGCGCGGGCAAGACCACGACGGTGGAGATCCTCGAGGGGTACCGGGCCCGCACCGCGGGCGAGGTCAGCGTGCTGGGTCGTGACCCCGCGCACCCGAAGGCCTCGTGGCGGGCCCGGCTGGGCATCGTGCTGCAGTCCACCGGTGGGCACGACGAGCTGACGGTGGCCGAGCTCGTGTCGCACTTCGCCCGCTACTACCCGTCACCCCGCGACCCCGACGACGTCATCGCCGCCGTGGGTCTGCAGGACAAGCGCACGACCCGATCGCGGCACCTGTCCGGCGGACAGCGCCGCCGTCTCGACGTCGCTCTCGGCATCCTGGGTCGACCCGAGCTGCTGTTTCTCGACGAGCCGACGACGGGCTTCGACCCCGAGGCACGCCGTGACTTCTGGGAGCTCATCGAGCGGCTCGCCGGCGACGACGGCACCACCATCCTGCTCACCACGCACTACCTCGACGAGGCCGAGTACCTCGCAGACCGCGTGGCGGTCATCGCCGCCGGCCGCATCGTCGCGCTCGACACCCCTGACCACCTCGACGGCCGCAAGCACGCCGAGGCGACCGTCCGCTGGCTCGAGGACGGCGCGTTCCGCACCCTGGCCACGTCGCAGCCGACCCGCACCGTGGCCGAGCTGTCCGCACGCTTCGGCGGTGAGGTGCCCGGCCTCGAGGTGGCGCGTCCCACGCTCGAGGACACCTACCTTCGACTCATCGAGGAGCACCGATGACCATCGCGAACGACCGGGCCACCCGCCGCCGCTCGACGATGCCGAACGTCGCGTCGGTCGGGTGGTCACGGGCCCGGCTCGAGATCACCTCGTTCTTCCGCGAGAAGGACGCGCTGATCTGGACGCTGCTCTACCCGATCATCCTGCTGGCGATCTTCGGCTCGGTGTTCAACGAGGAGATCGCCCCCGGGGTCTCGTTCTCGCAGTACTTCCTCGCCGGCATGATCGCGACCGGTCTCATGCTGGTCTCGTTCCAGCAGCTGGCCATCTCGATCGCGATGGAACGCGACGACGGCACCCTCAAGCGGCTGGAGGGCACGCCGATGCCGCGCGCCTCCTACTTCGTCGGCAAGGTCGGCATGGTGCTGCTCACCGGCACCCTGCAGATCGCGCTGCTGCTCGCCGTCGGGGCGGCCTTCTTCGACCTCGAGCTGCCGTCGGAGGCCGAGCGCTGGGGGACGTTCGCGTGGGTGTCGGTGCTGGGGATCACGGCCGGGACGCTGCTGGGTATCGCGTACTCGTCGCTGCCCCGCTCGGGCAAGTCGGCCGCCGCGGTCGTCACCCCACCGCTTCTCATCCTGCAGTTCATCTCCGGCGTGTTCTTCGTGTTCACCGACCTGCCCACCTGGATGCAGAACTTGGCGTCCCTGTTCCCCCTGAAGTGGATGGCACAGGGCATGCGCTCGGTGTTCCTGCCCGAGGAGTTCGCATCCGCCGAGGCGGCCGGGTCGTGGCAGCTGGGGCTCGTCGCGCTGGTGCTGGTCGCGTGGACCGTCGGCGGGCTCGTGCTCACGCTGACCACGTTCCGCTGGCGACGTCGGGACGACGGGTGACCCAGCCCGGTCTGGCCGGTCAGCACGCCTAGGCGGCCCGGCTGACCACGAGCACCCGGTTCAACCGCGTCACTGCCAGCAGGCGGGCCAGTCCCGGTCGTACCCCGTCCAGAACGAGGTGGCGCCCCTGCCGAAGCGCCCGCTGGTGCACCGACACCAGCAGGGCCAGCCCGGTGGCGTCGACCGCGTCGAGCTCCCCCACGTCGACCAGCACGTCTCCCTCGGTGACCTCGAGCAGCTCGTTGAGGGCGTCGCGTACGTGCGACACGCTCCGCACGTCGAGAAAGCCGGAGACGCTCAGGCCCGGCCGGGTCGGCTGGACGTCGGTCATGGGTGCCTCATCCCCCCGCGAGCCACGCTCGTCACTGGTGGGATGAGACTAGAGAGGCGCATGTGACGGATGTGACATTTGCCCTGCCCTCGGCGTGTCCTGCGGCCTCGCGCAGGCAGCAGCCGTGCTGGGGTCGCCTCCGAGGCGTGCGTGCCCAACAATGCTCGTGTGCCGAGCTGGGGCAGCTTCTCCTACGCGTTCGGGCCGCTGGTCGCGGTCGCCGTCCTCGTGCTGCTCGTGGTGATCCTGCGGTGGGCCTTCGCCCGCGGGCAGAGCGTCGTGGCCGCACCGCCTCGGGCAGGCCACCCCCAGGACTACGGCCTTCTCGTCGCCGTCGCCGCGCCGGCCAGCCGCGACGAGGCCGAGCGAACGGCCACCCGCCTGCGCACGGCCGGCATCACGGCCAGCATCGCCGACACCACCCAGGGCGTGCGCGTCATGGTCTGGCCCCACGACGCGGCACGCGCCGGGCAGGTGCTCGGCACGCGTCAGGAGTAGTCGGCCTGCTCGTCCGGCTCACGCACCACCGTGGCACCCAGCCGGCACAGGGCGGGCACGAAGTCGGGATACCCCCGGTCGATGTGGTGCACCGCCGACACCAACGTCTCGCCCTCGGCGACCAGGCCCGCCAGCACCAGGCCTGCGCCGGCCCGGATGTCGGTGGCCGCGACCGGGGCGCCCGACAACGCGGGCTTGCCCCGCACCGACGCATGGTGGCCCTCGGTGCGCACGTCGGCGCCCAGCCGGGCCAGCTCGTTGACGAACATGAACCGCGACTCGAAGACGTTCTCGGTGATCATCGAGGTGCCGTCGGCGATCGCGTTGAGGGCGACGATCATGGGCTGCAGGTCGGTCGGGAAGCCGGGGTAGGGAAGGGTGACCACGTCGAACGCGCGCGGCCGCTCGTCCATGGCCACGTGCATGCCGTCGGGCACGACACGCAGCCGCGCCCCTGCCCAGGACAGCTTGTCGAGCACGATCTCGAGGTGCTCAGGCCGAGCATTCGTGATCGTGACGTCTCCGCGCGTCATGGCGGCGGCAACGGCCCACGTGCCGGTGACGATGCGGTCGGGCACGACGACGTGCTCGACCGGGTGCAGACCCTGCACACCACGCACCTCGATCGTCGACGTGCCCGCTCCCGTGACGTGCGCCCCCATGGCCCCGAGCATCTGGCACAGGTCGACGATCTCCGGCTCACGGGCGGCGTTGTCGATCACCGTCGTCCCGTGCGCGAGAACCGCCGCCATCAGCAGGTTCTCGGTGGCCCCGACGCTCGGGAAGTCGAGCCACACCGAGTTGCCACGCAACCCCGACGCCGCCCGGGCCACGACGTTGCCGTGCTCCACATCGATCGTGGCTCCCAGCCGCTCGAGGCCGGCGACGTGCATGTCGAGGCCGCGGGAGCCGATGTTGTCGCCCCCGGG
>CAYNWB010000001.1:45297-126613 GCA_964400785.1 uncultured Actinomycetes bacterium
GGGGCGAGCAGGGCGGCGGCCATCAGCTTCAGTGCGCTGTTCTTGGCCCCGGAGACGCGCACCGTGCCGACCAGTCGGGCGCCACCCTGCACGCGCAGTCGCTCCGCCACCGTTGGGTCAGCCACGCGACGATCGTAGGCGCCGGCACCCGTACGCTGACCGCGTGGTGAACCTGACGCGCATCTACACCCGCACCGGCGACGACGGCACGACCGCACTCGGAGACTTCAGCCGGGTGCGCAAGACCGACAGCCGGTTGGAGGCCTACGCCGACGTCGACGAGGCCAACTCGGCCATCGGTGTGGTGCTGGCGCTCGGCGACGTGTCCGCCGAGGTGGCCGAGGTGCTGCGGACCGTGCAGAACGACCTGTTCGACGTCGGTGCCGACCTGTGCACGCCGGTGGTGGAGGACCCGCAGGTGCCCCCGCTGCGCATCGACGAGTCCTATGTCGAGTGGCTCGAGGGGCAGTGCGACCGCTACAACGCCGACCTCACGCCGTTGCGCTCGTTCATCCTGCCGGGCGGCAGCCCGGCGGCAGCGCTGCTGCATGTGGCCCGTACGACGGTGCGCCGAGCCGAACGAGCGACGTGGGCGGCCCTGTACGACCACGGTGAGGACATGAACGCGATGCCGGCGACCTACCTCAACCGGCTTTCCGACCTGCTGTTCATCCTCTGCCGGCATGCCAACCGGACGCCCGAGGGAGAGGTCGAGGACGTGCTCTGGGAGCCCGGTCGACGGCAGGGCTGACCGGCAGCACCCGCGGGCTGGCTCAGCCCGTCATCAGGCCCTGGTTGTGGACGGCGGAGATACGCGCCTTCGCCCGGGCCTGAGCAGCGTGGCTCGCCGGGTTGTCCGGGTCGGCCTCCGCTCGGCGCAGGGCCTCTCGCGCCCGATCGACGTCGATCTCGTGGGCCAGCTCGGCGACCTCGGCGATGATCTCGACGCTGCCGGCGTCCACGCCGAGGAACCCGCCGTGCACGGCCCCGTGCTGCTCGGTGCCGTCGGGCAGGTGGATGGTCACACGCCCGGGCACGAGCACAGCCAGCATCGGCTCGTGCCGGGGCATGATGCCGATCTTGCCGTCGGTCGTCCGCGTGGTGACCATGGTGGCCTCGCCGGACCACACCATCCGCTCCGCGGACACCAGCTCTACGTGGAGCGTCTCCACCGTGCCCTCTCCTCGCCCGTCGTCTGTGCCACCCGCCCCGTCAGGAGGCGAGCTTCTTCGCCTTCTGCTCCACGTCCTCGATGCCGCCACACATGAAGAACGCCTGCTCGGGGATGTGGTCGTACTCACCCTCGGACAGCTTGCGGAACGACTCCAGCGTCTCGTCCATGGTCACGAACGACCCCGGCTGGCCGGTGAAGGCCTCGGCGACGAACATGTTCTGGGACAGGAACCGCTCGATGCGGCGGGCACGGTTGACCGTGACCTTGTCCTCCTCGGACAGCTCGTCGATGCCCAGGATGGCGATGATGTCCTGCAGGTCCTTGTACTTCTGCAGGATCTGCTTGACCGTCTGGGCGATGCGGTAGTGCTCCTCGCCGATGTAGCGGGGGTCGAGGATCCGGCTCGTGGAGTCCAGCGGGTCGACCGCGGGGTAGATGCCGAGCTGCGAGATCGGTCGCGACAGCACCGTGGTCGCGTCCAGGTGGGCGAACGTCGTGTGCGGGGCCGGGTCGGTGATGTCGTCGGCCGGTACGTAGATCGCCTGCATGGAGGTGATGGAGTGCCCGCGCGTCGAGGTGATCCGCTCCTGCAGCTGCCCCATCTCGTCGGCCAGCGTCGGCTGGTACCCCACCGCTGACGGCATGCGGCCGAGCAGGGTCGAGACCTCGGAACCGGCCTGGGTGAACCGGAAGATGTTGTCGATGAACAGCAGCACGTCCTGCTTCTGGACGTCGCGGAAGTACTCCGCCATGGTCAGGGCGCTCAGCGCGACCCGCAGGCGCGTACCCGGCGGCTCGTCCATCTGGCCGAACACCAGGGCGGTGTCGTTGATGACGCCCGACTCGGTCATCTCCAGGAACAGGTCGTTGCCCTCGCGGGTGCGCTCACCGACGCCGGCGAACACCGACACACCACCGAAGTTCTTCGCGACCCGGGTGATCATCTCCTGGATCAGCACCGTCTTGCCCACGCCCGCGCCACCGAACAGGCCGATCTTGCCGCCTGACACGTACGGCGTGAGCAGGTCGATCACCTTGATGCCGGTCTCGAACATCTCGGTCTTGCCCTCGAGCTGGTCGAAGTTCGGCGCGGGTCGGTGGATGCCCCACCGCTCTTTGATCTCCAGCGACGACTCCGGCACGTCCAAAGGCTTGCCGAGCGTGTTGAACACGTGCCCCTTGACGACGTCGCCGACGGGGACGCTGATCGGCCCGCCGGTGTCGCGCACCGAGGCCCCACGGGTCAGCCCGTCGGTCGGCTGCATCGAGATCGCTCGCACCAGGTTGTCGCCGAGGTGCTGGGCGACCTCGAGGGTCAGCAGCACCGCCGTGCCGCCGTCCCGGCTCGGCAGGTCGACGTGCAGCGCGTTGTAGATCTCCGGCATGGCGTCGGCCGGGAACTCGATGTCGACGACGGGCCCGATGACCCGGGCGACGCGGCCGACGCCACCTGCGGCGGCTTCGTTGGCAGTCTCGATGACGGTGTCGGTCACTCTCACTCGCTCCCTGCGGCTGCGGACGCCAACGCGTCCGCCCCGCCGACGATCTCGCTGATTTCCTGGGTGATCTCGGCCTGGCGGGCCTGGTTGGCCTGCCGGGTGAGGGTCTTGATGAGGTCTTCGGCGTTGTCGGTCGCCGACTTCATGGCCCGTTGGCGTGCAGCGTGCTCGGACGCCGCGGCGTGCAGCAGGGAGGAGAACACGAACCATCGCACATACCGGGGTAGCAGGCTGTCGAGCACGCCCTCGGGCGAGGGCTCGAACTCGTAGAGGGGAAAGCTCTCCGGTCCGCCCGGGGCGTCGGCGTCGGTGTCGATCTCCTGGATCTGCACCTCGATGGGCAGGATTCGGCGCGCGGTCGGTTGCTGGGTGACACGGTTGATGAACAGGTGACCGACGCCGTGGATCTGGTCGACCCCCCCGTTCTCCGAGCCCGCCAGGAAGTCGTCGATGACGGCGTCGGCGATCTCGCTGGCCTCGGCGTAGGTCGGCTCCTCGGTGAACCCGCTCCACTGGCCGGAGAGCTGACGGCCGCGGAAGGTGAAGTACTGGGCGCCCTTCTGGCCGACGACGTAGAGGTCGACCTCCATGCCCTGCCCCTCCAGCAGCGACAGCAGCCCTCGTGCCTCACGGATGGTGTTCGCCGAGTAGGCCCCGGCGAACCCGCGGTCGGCCGTGAAAACGATCACCGCCGCCCGCTTCGCCTCTCGGGCGGTCAGCAACGGATGGTCGATCGTGGCGTTGGAGACCGCCGCCGACAGTGCGCGCACCAGGGCTTGGAAGTACGACCGCGTCGCGTCCAGGCGATTCTGCGCCTTGACGATGCGCGAGGCGGCGATCAGCTCTTGCGCACGGGTGATCTTCTTGGTCGACTCGACCGACCTGATCCGTCGACGCAGGACGCGAAGCTGGGCAGCCATCGGATCAGGACGTCTTCCCCGCGGTGCCGACTGGGGGCGCCTTGCGAACCTTCTTGGTCACCGACAGGGCATCCGCCTCGTCCTCGAGCGCCTCGACGGGCTCGTCCTTGACCAACGGCTGGCCGCTCGTGGTGACGAACTGAGTCTTGAACGACGCCAACGCCTGCTCCAGACCCGAGACGGTCTCGCCGGACAGGTCGTTGGTGTCGGCGATGGCCGCCAGCAGGTGCGTGTGCTCGCGACCGACGTAGTCGAGAAACTCTGCCTCGAACCGGCGCACGTCCTCCAGCGGGACGTCGTCGAGCCCGCCGGACCCGCCCGCCCAGATCGACACCACCTGCTTGTTCACCGGGAACGGCTGGTACTGGGGCTGCTTGAGAAGCTCGACGAGCCGTGCCCCGCGGTCGAGCTGAGCGCGAGACGCCTTGTCGAGGTCGGACGCGAAGGCGGCGAACGCCTCGAGCGCGCGGTACTGCGCGAGCTCGAGCCGCAGCGAGCCCGCCACCTTCCTGATCGCCTTGACCTGGGCCGCACCGCCGACGCGGGAGACCGAGATGCCGACGTTGATCGCGGGGCGGACGCCGGAGTTGAACAGGTCGGTCTCCAGGAAGCACTGCCCGTCGGTGATCGAGATGACGTTGGTCGGGATGAAGGCCGACACGTCGTTGGCCTTCGTCTCGATGATGGGCAGGCCGGTGAGCGAGCCGGCCCCGAGGTCGTCCGACAGCTTCGCGCAGCGTTCGAGCAGACGGGAGTGCAGGTAGAACACGTCGCCGGGGTAGGCCTCCCGACCCGGCGGGCGACGCAGCAGCAGCGACACCGAGCGGTAGGCCTCGGCCTGCTTGGACAGGTCGTCGAAGATGATCAGGACGTGCTTGCCCTCGTACATCCAGTGCTGGCCGATCGCCGACCCGGTGTAGGGCGCGATGTACTTGAAGCCTGCCGGGTCGGAGGCGGGAGCGGCCACGATCGTCGTGTACTCCAGCGCGCCGGCGTCCTCGAGGGCAGTCCGCACCGAGGCGATCGTCGACCCCTTCTGGCCGATCGCGACGTAGACGCAGCGCACCTGCTTGCTCACGTCACCACTGGCCCAGTTCTCACGCTGGTTGATGATGGTGTCGATCGCCACGGCGGTCTTGCCGGTCTGCCTGTCGCCGATGATGAGCTGCCGCTGCCCACGACCGATCGGGGTCATGGCGTCGATGGCCTTGATGCCGGTCTGCAGGGGCTCGCTCACCGGCTGGCGCTGGACGACGGTCGGTGCCTGCAGCTCGAGCGCACGCCGACCGGTCGAGGCGATCGCTCCCAGCCCGTCGATGGGATCGCCGAGCGGGTCCACGACCCGGCCCAGGAAGCCGTCACCGACGGGCACCGAGAGCACCTCACCGGTGCGCTTGACCTGCTGCCCCTCCTCGATCGGCTGGAAGTCACCGAGGATGACCGCACCGATCTCGCGCACGTCGAGGTTCAGGGCCAGCCCCTTGATGCCGCCCTCGAACTCGAGCAGCTCGTTGGCCATCGCCGACGGCAGGCCCTCCACTCGGGCGATGCCGTCGCCGGCCTCGGAGACCCGTCCGATCTCCTCACGAGAGGTCTCGGGCTGGTAGTCCGCGACGTGGCGGGAGATGGCGTCCCGGATCTCCTCGGGCCGAATGCTCAGCTCGGTCATCGTGCTCTGCGCTCCTGTGCTCGTCACTCGTGTGTGTTACTGGGTCAGCGTGCGGCGGGCCGCAGCAAGTCGGCTCGCCACCGAGCCGTCGATGATCTCGTCCCCGATCCGGACGACGGCCCCACCGACGATGGTCGGGTCCACCGAGACGGCCAGCGTCACGGGCTGGCCGTAGACGCCACGCAGGGCGGCAGCCAGCCGCTCGTGCTGCTCGGTGGTCAGGGGTACCGGCACCCGGACGTCGGCCAGCAGCTGCTCGCGGCGGGTCGCGGCGAGCCGCACCAGGTGGTCGAGCCGCTCGGCCACCGAGACCCCGCCCGGGTTGGCGACGACGTGGCCGACGATCTCGGCGGTCTCGGGCTCGACGCGACCTGCCAGCAGGTCGCCGACCACGGCCGACTTCGTCGCGTCCGGCACCCCGGGGTCGGACAGCATGATCTGCAGGTCGGCCGACGACTCCAGAACGCGCCCGAAGCGGAAGAGCTGCTCCTCGACGGAGTCGATGCGACCCTCACGCTCGGCGTGGGCGAGCATCGACTCTGCCCCGAGCTCCTCCAGCGCCTCGACGAGGTCGCGGGAACGCGACCAACGCTGCGAGACCGCCGCCGCGACCACCGACATCGTGGCCGGTGTGATCCTGTCCCCGAGCAGCGCGCGGGCGAGCTCGGCCCGACGCTGCGCCGACGCGCCGTTGTCGGTGAGCGCGTTGCGCAGCGAGGCTTCACGGCCCAGCAGCGACGACACAGACAGCAGCTCGTGCCCGACCTGAGCCGTCCCCACCGCGGGGTCGGTGCCGGCGTTCTCGCGAACCGCTGCCAGGGCGTTCCTGCTCGCTGCCTGCATCAGCCGCTGCTCCGCTCGCCCGCGGACTCGAGGTCGGCGATGAACCTGTCGATCGTGGCGCTCGTGCGCTGCGGGTCGAGGGACTCCCCGATGATGCGTTCGGCGAGGTCGGAGGCGAGCACGCCGAGCTCACGGCGCAGCGACTGCTCGGCTGCCGCGGCGTCCGTGGCGATGCGTGCCTGTGCCTGCTCGGTCACCGTGCGGGCAGCCTGCTCGGCCTCGGTGCGCGCCTCCGCGACGATCGAGGCCCGCTGGGCCTGACCGTCGGCTCGCAGGCGAGCTCCCTCGGCACGGGCCTCGGCCAGCTGAGCCCGGTACTGCTCGAGCAGCGCGGCGGCCTGTGCCCGGTCGGCCTCGGCCTGCTCCAGCTTGTTCTCGATGCCCTCGGTACGCGCGTCCAGGGCCTTCTGCATCTGGGGCAGCACGAACCGCCAGAACAGGGCCAGGATGATCGCGAAGGCGACAGCCGACCAGACGATGTCGTAGATCGCCGGGATGAGGACCGCGCTGCCGTCCACCTCGTCGCCGCCGGCGGCGAGAACCGCCTGAACGTCGTCCATGATCAGGTGAACAGGAAGCCCGCGACCAGGCCGATCAGGGCGAGCGCCTCGATGAAGGCGATACCGAGGAACATGTTGGTGCGCAGCACGCCGGTCACCTCAGGCTGCCGGGCCATGCCCTCGAGCGCCTTGCCGACCGTGATACCGAGACCGATACCGGGGCCGATGGCCGCCAGGCCGTAGCCGATCGTGTTGACGTTGCCGCTCACTTCGGCGAGAAACACGGGGTCCACGTGGGTTCCTTCCTCTTCTCACCCGGCCAGCCCGGGCGCTCGTGGTGCTGCGTGGTCGTAGGGGATCGGACAGGTCAGTGGTGCTCGCTCACCGCACCGGAGATGTAGACGGCGGTGAGCAGGGTGAAGATGTAGGCCTGCAGGGTGGCGACGAGGATCTCGAAGAGCGTGAAGGCGAAGCCGGCTCCGAACGAGACGACGCCGAACACGCTGAGCAGGGGGTTGCCCGACAGGACGATCATGTACCAGGCGCCGGAGAAGAACAGCACCAGCATGAGGTGGCCGGCCATCATGTTGGCCAGCAGACGAACCGTCAGCGTGAACGGCCGCAGCAGGAACGTCGAGATGAACTCGATCGGGGTCAGCAGCAGGTACAACGCCGGTGGGACGCCGGGTGGGAAGAGGTTCGCCTTGAGGTACGAACCCGCCCCGAGGGCCCGGATGCCGGCGATGTTGAACACGACGTAGGACGTCAGGGCCAGGAAGAGGGGGACTCCGACGACGGCCGTCGCGGGCATGTTGAGACCCGGCACGATGCCCGACAGGTTCCAGAACAGCACCATGAAGAACAGCGTCGCCAGGTAGGGCAGGTACTTGCGTCCCTGGACCCCCAGTACCTCGTCGACGACCTGCACACGCACGAAGTCGACCATCACCTCGCCGAGGTTCTGCAGACCACGCGGCACGAGCTGGGGCTTGCGGAAGGCGAGCACGAGCAGCAGGCTCAGCAGCCCGGTCATGAGCAGACCGATGAGGTTGATGCGGGTCAGCGCGAACGGCGTCCCCTCGAACAACAGCTCCCCGGGGAAGAACTCCGAGATCGAGGGTGCCTCGAAGCCTTCGCCGTCAGCGGCGAGGACCGTCGCCATCAGCGTGCTCAGTGCCAGCTCCCTGCTCGTGCGGCGCGGAGTTCTCCCGGCCGTAGCGGACGTAGACGATGTAGAAGCTCAGGACGAACCCGAGGACGATCCCGAGGGCGGTGAAGACCCTCGCGGTGCCGAGCCACTGGTCCATCCCCCAGCCGATGAACCCGTACAGCACGGGTCCCGCGGCCAGCGTCGACATGACCGACCACGCGATGCTCTCCCCCTCGACCAGCCCGGTGAACCGGCGTCGGGACTCACGTGTGACCGTCATGGCTGCCCCGGAGACTACCAACAGCATCGTCGCGCTCGGACCGAGACCCGGCACTCGCCACGGGCGCCGTGTAGGCCTGGCGCGTCGTGATCACCGTCCAGGCCTCCAGGGCCAGCCAGGCCGGGACCGTCAGCGCGAACGCCCCCATGAAGACCGGCCGCGACCAGCCGTCCGCACCGTCGAGCACCACGAGCGCTGCGATCAGCCCGACCAGCTTCAACGCCCACGACCCGAGCACGACCGCTCCCATCGCCCCGGGCGACAGCCGTGTGGTCAGCACCGCGGTTGCGACCGTGATGCCGAAGAACAGCACCGGGATCAGCACGCCGACGAGCGCGCCGACGAGCCCGGCCGTCCCGTCGACCAGCCATCCGACCAGCGCGGCCAGGGGGAGGGCGACCGCGACGCCGACGACGGCGACCCGCAGCACCCGACGCATCGGCTCCAGCGGGTGGCCCGGCGACGACGCAGTCACACCACCAGCGTAGGCCTATCCCGACGGTGATCCCGACCCGCTGGTGCGGCGGCTGGGACGCCCGAGGGTGAGCAGCACCACCGCAACGACGGCGACAGCGACGGCGACAGTGGTCGTCCCCCCCACGAGTGAGACCACCACGAGGCCGAACGCGACCAGCGCAGCCCAGAACCACATGATCGCGACAGCCCGTCGGTGGGAGTGGCCGAGGTCGAGCAGTCGGTGGTGCAGGTGCTGCTTGTCCGGGGCGAAGGGGCTGCGCCCGGCGCGCGTCCGCCTCCAGACCGCCGCCAGCAGGTCGACGAAGGGGATGGCGATGACGGCCAGTGGCAGCAGCAGCGGCAGCAGGGCCGGCAGCACCGACTCCTGGGGCAGCAGCTGCGGATCGAGCTGACCGGTGAGGCTGATGCCCGCGCCCGCAAGGAGCAGGCCGATCGGCATCGACCCGGAGTCGCCCATGAAGATCCGCGCCGGGTGCACGTTGGCCGGCAGGAACCCCAGGCACATGCCGGCCAGCGCCGCACTGACCAGGGCCGGCAGCGTCATGCGCGACAGCCCCTCCACGACGGCCAGCAGGTAGGAGTAGGAGAAGAACGCCAGGGCGCCCAGACCCACCACGCCGGCTGCCAGTCCGTCGAGTCCGTCGACGAAGTTGACCGCGTTCACGGTGACGAGCACGAAGAAGACGGTCAGACCCACGGCGAACTCGGGGTTGAGCACGAGCGGTCCACCGGGCAGGGGGATCCAGTACAGCTGTACGCCCGAGAGCACCATCACCCCAGCGGCCAGCACCTGTCCGGCGAACTTGGTGAGGGCGTCGAGGTTGAGCACGTCGTCGGCGACACCGACCGCACCGACGACGACCGCACCGATGAGGATGCCCCGGGCGTCGGTGGACAGCTCGAAGACCCGTCCCAGTCGCGGCAGGGCGCTGGCGGCCGCAAGAGCGGCCACGAAGCCGGCCACCATGGCCAGGCCCCCGAGCCGCGGGATCGGGTAGGTGTGGACGTCGCGTGCACGGGCCGGCGGGACAGCCCCCCAGCGCGCCGCCAGGGCCCCGACCGGCCCGATCAGCAGCAGGGTGGTCGCGGCGGCGACCACCATGACGAACAGGTACTCCCGCACGAGTGGGGACCTCCGCCGGCGCTCGGGCTCAGCCCTGCGGGTATGCCGGGAAGGCGGTCACGAGCTCTGCGACGCCGGCCGCCACGTCCGCGCGCACCGTCGGCGAGTCCTCGCGCACTGCCAGCGAGATGAGCTCGGCGATCCGGGCCATCTGCGTCGTGCCCATGCCCTGCGTGGTCACCGACGGGGTGCCGACGCGGATGCCGGAGGCGATGCTGGGCGGCTGCGGGTCGAAGGGGATGGCGTTCTTGTTCAGCACGATGCCCGCCTCGTCGCAGCGCCGCTCGGCGTCGGCGCCCGTGACGCCGACGTCGCGCAGGTCGATGAGCGCCAGGTGGGTGTCGGTACCCCCGCCGACGGCACGCATGCCCTGCCCGACCAGGCCGGCGGTCAGGGCGCGCGCGTTCTCGACGACGGCGTGGGCATACGCCTGGTACTGCGGGGTGGCGGCCTCGGCGAGGGCGACGGCCTTCGCCGCGACCGCGTGCATGAGCGGCCCGCCCTGCATCATCGGGAACACGGCCTTGTCGATCGCCTTGGCGTGCTCGGCGCGGCTGAGGATCATGCCTCCGCGCGGACCCCGCAGCACCTTGTGCGTGGTGAACGTCACGACGTCGGCGTACGGCACCGGAGACGGGATGGCTCCTCCGGCGACCAGCCCGATGAAGTGCGCCGCGTCGACCATGAAGACGGCGCCCACCTCGTCTGCGATCGCCCGGAACGCGGCGAAGTCGATCAGGCCGGGGATGGCCGAGCCACCCGCGATGATCATCCGCGGCCGGTGCGTGCGGGCGAGGTCGCGCACCTCGTCGTAGTCGATCTGCTCGGTCGTCGGCGAGACGCCGTAGTGCACCGGGGTGAACCACGACCCGGAGAACGACACCTTCGCGCCGTGGGTGAGGTGTCCTCCGTGCGGCAGGCTCATCGCCAGGTAGGTGTCACCGGGCTTGAGGAAGGCACCGAACGCGGCGATGTTGGCGCTCGCCCCGGAGTGGGGTTGCAGGTTCGCGTGCTCGGCACCGAAGAGGGCCCGCGCGCGTTCGATACCCACCTGCTCGGCCTTGTCCACCTCGGCGCAGCCGCCGTAGTAGCGGCGGCCGGGGTAGCCCTCGGCGTACTTGTTCGACAGGGTCGACCCCAGCGTCGCCAGCACCGCGGGCGAGGTGAAGTTCTCGCTCGCGATCAGCTGCAGACCGCTGCGTTGACGGTCGAGCTCGCCGAGCACGATGTCGGCGATGGTCGGGTCGGTCTGTGCCAGCGCCTCGAAGCTGGGGCCCCAGAAGGTCATGGTGCGTCGTCTCCTCCGTCGGTGTCGCCAGCCTAGGTGCGTCCGCCTCCGGCACCGCTCACGCCCGGCGCGGTGACGTCGCTCACTCCGGCTCCGCTGGGCTCAGGGCGGGGGCGACGGCAGCGAGCCGGTCGAGCCCCAGGGCTCCGGCCCGCACCAGCACGGGGGTCTCGGTGCGCACGTCGACGACGGTGGACGGTGGGGTCGGTTCCAGGGGCCCGGCGTCGAGCACCACGTCGATGCCCGGCGTGGGCTGGTCGGTCGGATCGGCGTCCAGTGGCTCGTCGGCGCCCAGGAGGACGCACGGACCCACCTGCCGGATGACGTCCAGGGCCAGCGGGTGCAGGGGCATGCGGACGGTCAGCGACCGGCCCGTGCCACCGACGGCCCAGGCCAGGGACGGTTGCTGTCGGCAGACGATCGTCAACGGACCCGGCCAGAACGCCTGCACGAGCTGCTGACCGACGGGCGTCAGCCGCTCTGCCACGCCACGCAGCATCGACTGCGAGCTCACCGCGACGGGCAGCGCGGCCGTGTCGGGCCGCTCCTTCAGGCGCCGCAGCGCCGCGACCCCGACCGGGGAGAACGCATCGGCGAGCACCGCGTACACAGATTCCGTCGGCAGCAGCACGAGGCGTCCACGCCGGGCGCTGGTCGCCGCGGCCGTCACCCCGTGGGCGCGGGTCCGCGGGTCGGCGGTGTCGAAGCGTCGGGTCATCTCACCGGGGTCCACGGGTCGCGGTGACGAACCGGTCTCGACCGGCGAGGTCGCCGTGGCTGCGGGGCTCGTCCCACTGCTCGCCGAGCAGGGCCAGCACGGCATCGGCCTGCGTGTCGGCGTGCTCGACCACCAGCAGACCACCGGAGGCCAGCAGCCGAGCCGCCGTGGCGACGACCGCGCGCACCTCCCCCAAGCCGTCGGCGCCCGACCCGTAGAGGGCTCGAGCGGGGTCGTGCACCGCCACCTCGGGGTCGCGTGGGATCGCGCCCGGCGGGATGTAGGGGGGGTTGCTCACCACGACGTCCACCGACGCCGTGAGCTGGTCGAGAGCGTCACCGAGGTCGCCGGCGTGCAGACAGACCGCGCTGCCGGCGAGGTTGCGTCGCGCCCACTCCAGGGCGTCGGGGTCGGCCTCCACGGCGTGCACGACGGCCGTGGGCACCTCGTGCGCGACCGACAGGGCGATCACGCCCGAGCCCGTCCCGAGGTCGACCACCACCGGACGTCGGCCTGCGCCGACGACACCGCGCGCAGCCTCGATGGCTGCTCCGGCTACGAGCTCGGTCTCCGGACGCGGCACGAAGACCCCTGGACCGACTCTGACCTCCAGGTGCCGGAACCAGGTGCGTCCCAGGATGTGCTGGAGCGGCTCACGTCGAGCGCGCCGCTCCACGAGCGACCAGTACGTCGCTCCCGGGTCGGCCAGTGCGCCCAGGCCGACGCGGGGCAGCCCCAGTCCCTCCACGGCCAGCAGCGTGGCGTCGTTGTGCGGGGAGGGGACGCCCGCCTCCCGCAGCTGCGCGGTCGCCCGATCCAGCCAGGTGGCGGTCATGCACTCTCGGCTCGTGCGTCCAGCGCGGCGACGCGGCGCTCGATGTCGTGCGCGACGAGGGCGTCGATGACGGCGTCGAGGTCACCGGAGAGCACGTGGTCGAGGTTGTAGGCCTTGTACCCCACGCGATGGTCGGAGATCCGGTTCTCGGGAAAGTTGTACGTGCGCACACGCTCGGAGCGGTCGACCGTGCGCACCTGGCTGCGTCGCTCTGCCGACGCCTGCGCCGCGGCCTGCTCGCGGGCCCGTGCCAGCAGGCGGGCGCGCAGGATGCGCATCGCCTGCTCGCGGTTCTGCAGCTGCGACTTCTCGTTCTGGCACGACACGACCGTGCCGCTGGGCAGGTGGGTGATCCGCACGGCCGAGTCGGTCGTGTTCACGCTCTGGCCCCCGGGTCCGGACGAGCGGTACACGTCGACGCGCAGGTCGTTCGGGTCGATGGGCACCTCGTCCACCTCGGTCGCCTCGGGCATCACCAGCACTCCCGCCGCACTCGTGTGGATGCGCCCCTGGCTCTCGGTCACCGGCACTCGCTGCACGCGGTGCACCCCGCCCTCGAACTTCAGCCGGGCACCCGGAGTCCGGTCCGGCTCCGTGCTCGGCCGAGACCGCACCGCCATCGTGGCATTCGACACACCGCCCAGCGGAGTGTCCTCGGAGTCGATGACCTCGACCTGCCACCCCTGCCGGTCTGCGTAGCGCTGGTACATGCGCATCAGGTCGGCGGCGAACAGCGCCGACTCGTCCCCGCCCTCGCCGGCCTGGATCTGCAGCAGCACCGGCCGGGAGTCGTCCGGGTCTCGCGGCAGCAGCGCCGAGCGCAGCCGCGCGGCCAGAGCATCGACCTGCGACTCCAGGGCCGCTGCCTCACCGACGAAGGACTCGTCCTGCTCGGCGAGGTCATGTGCGACCTCGCAGTCGGCGACTGCGGCCTGGTAGGCCTGATAGGTGCTGACGGTCGACTGCAGCGTCGAGTGCCGCTGGCCCAGCTCCCGCATGCGAGCGGGCTGGGTGTGCAGGTCGGGGTCGGCGAGGGCCTGCTCCAGCTCGACGAGCTCGTCGGCCAGCTGCTCTGCTCGCTCGAGCAGTGGGCGTGGGAGCACGCGGGGCTACTTCGAGGAGCCGGACGCGCCCTTTCGTGCGTAGCGCGCCTCGAAGCGAGCGACCCGTCCACCGGTGTCGAGGATCTTCTGCTTGCCCGTGTAGAACGGGTGGCAGGCCGAGCAGACCTCGGCGTGCAGGACGCCGTTGCGGGCCGTGCTGCGGGTGACGAAGGTGGCGCCGCAGCTACAGGTCACCTCGGTCACGTCGTACGCGGGGTGGATGTCGGGCTTCATGCGAACTCCTGTCTGCGCCACCGGGTCGCCGGTACGGCGTGAACCGGTAGCGGAATGCGTGGAAGGGTCGAAGTATTCCAGCCTGCCGCTGCTGGACCAAACAACGTCGGCCGCAGCGATGATCGCTACGTGCGCTCGTCGACCCAGGTGACGAACGTGTCCCAGACCTCGACAGCCCAGGCCCACAGCGGCTCGGCGATCAGCACAGCCACCACGACCAGCACCGAGAGCACGACGATGCCCAGCACCAGGTAGAACGGGTTGGTGCGCGACTTCGATATCGCCGGTGCCCGCTGCGCCGGGCTCTGACCGGCCCGGTCGGACTCGCACGCGGGGCACTGCAGCCAGGACGCCTTGTTCTCGCGCCCGCAGCGCGGGCACGTCCACGGCCCGCTCGAGCCGCTCGGGTCGGCCAGGTCACCGACGGGCAACCGGTCACCGCTCATCAGGAGTACTCCTCGCTGCCGCCGGGGGCGGTGGGTGTGGTCTTCTGCACCTGCAGCAAGAACTCGTAGTTCGACGAGGTCTGGCGCAGCTTGGTGAGCAGCAGCTCGATGGCCTGCTGGTCGTCGAGGGCGGCCAGCACCCGTCGCAGCTTCCAGACGACCTTGAGCTCGTCCGGGGCGAGCAGGATCTCCTCCTTGCGCGTGCCGGACGCGTCGACGTCGACCGCAGGAAAGATCCGCTTGTCGGCGAGCTGGCGCGAGAGCTTGAGCTCCATGTTGCCGGTGCCCTTGAACTCCTCGAAGATCACCTCGTCCATCTTCGACCCGGTCTCGACCAGTGCCGTCGCGAGGATGGTGAGCGAGCCGCCGTTCTCGATGTTGCGCGCAGCGCCGAAGAACTTCTTGGGCGGGTAGAGCGCGCTGGAGTCCACGCCTCCGGACAGGATGCGTCCGCTGGCCGGGGCCGAGAGGTTGTAGGCGCGTCCGAGCCGCGTGATCGAGTCCAGCAGCACGACCACGTCATGGCCGAGCTCCACGAGCCGACGGGCGCGCTCGATCGCCAGCTCGGCAACGGTCGTGTGGTCGTCTGCGGGCCGGTCGAAGGTCGAGGCGATCACCTCTCCCTTGACCGTGCGCTGCATGTCGGTGACCTCTTCGGGTCGCTCGTCCACCAGCACGACCATGAGGTGGCACTCGGGGTTGTTGGTCGTGATGGCGTTGGCGATCGCCTGGAGCACCATCGTCTTGCCGGCCTTCGGCGGTGACACGATCAGGCCGCGCTGGCCCTTGCCGATGGGGGCGACGAGGTCGATGACGCGCGGGGTCAGCAGGTGGGGCTCACTCTCGAGCCGCAGCCGGTCCTGCGGGTACAGCGGGGTCAGCTTGTGGAACTCCGGCCGGGACCCCGCGAGCTCGGGGTCGGCTCCGTTGACGGTGTCGACCCGAACCAGGGCGTTGAACTTCTGCTGCTTCTCACCCTCGCGGGGCTGGCGCACGACACCGGTGACCGCATCGCCCTTGCGCAGGTTGTTGCGCCGCACCATCGACAGCGACACGTAGACGTCGTTCGGACCGGGAAGGTAGCCGGACGTGCGCACGAACGCGTAGCTGTCGAGCACGTCGAGGATGCCGGCGACCGGGAGCAGCACGTCGTCCTCGGAGAACGTCGGCTCGGCTCGGCGGTCGTTGCGGTCGCGGTCGGTGCGGCCACGGTCGCGGTCGCGGCTACGACGCCGGCGCCGGCGACCCGTGCGGTCGTAGTCGTCGTCGTCGGCTCGCGTGTCGCGGCCCTCACCGTCGCGACTCCCACCCTCGCGGCTCTCCGGGCGCTCGTCCGTGCTACCACCCGCACGCTGCTGCTGGGTGGCACGGCCCTGCTCACGGGCGGCCGCGGTCGACCGACCGTTCGACCGCGGCTGCACCGTGGTCTCGTCGGTCGGGGAGACGGTGGCGTCGGGCTTCTGCCGGTCGCGGCCGGACGCGCTGGTGGCACCGCGTGCCTGCTTGATCGCGTCGACCAGCTGGCTCTTGCGCATGCCCGTGGTTCCTGTGATGCCCATGCCGGCGGCCATCTGCTGCAGCTCGGCGAGCCGAAGCGACGAGAGGGCACCCGAGCGAGGCCGGGACGAGCCGCCGTTGGCGGCGGGCCGGGCGTCGTCCGACGACGTGGTGTCGGGCTGGGCGAGAGTGTCGGTGCTGTCGGTCAACGAGGACCCTTCCTTCTCACGTACCGAGCAGGTCTCGGTGGGAGTCGTGGAGCGGCGGGGGAGGCCAGTCACCGCGCCGCAGGCGGGGAGAGACAGTCGTGCGGCCGCCGCGCATGCGTAGGGAGCAGTGGCAACGACCGACCGAGACGATCGATGAGGACGACGAGGTCCATCACCTGCTGCTCACACTAACACGCCCATGATCCGGCGCCATTCCCGAGCCGCATCGTGTCCATGTCGTGACCGGGGCACCTGCTCACTGCGAGCGAGGCGCGCGGATCACCTGGGTCCCTGAGGCCTCGACGGCGACCTGGTGGCGTACCCACCCCGGCTCGTCGGGCACCGTGTCGACGGCGTCCACGGTCGTCAGCACGAGCACACTGGGTCCAGCCCCCGAGATGACGGCAGCCAGTCCCCGCTCACGCAACCGAGCCACGAGAGCCATCGACGCGGGGAAGGCGCTCGACCGGTACGCCTGGTGCAGCTGGTCGTCTGTCGCCGGGAGCAGCAGGTCGGGCCGAGCGGTGAGCGCGGTGACGAGCAGGGCCGAGCGCGCCACGTTGTGCACGGCCGCCGCATGCGGCACCGCGTCCGGGATGAGGCCGCGGGCACGTGACGTGCTGAGTGTCGCGTGGGGCACCATCAGCACGGGCCTGATTCGCGGGTCGACGTCGAGCCGAACCGCGCCGGGGCCCCCGGGCTGCTCCCAGACGAGGGTCAACCCCCCCAGCAGGGTGGCCCCGACGTTGTCGGCGTGACCTTCGAACGCGCTGGCCAGCGCGATCACCGCCGCGTCGTCCAGCGCGCCTGCCCTGCCCACGGTGTCGGCGAGCTCACGAGCGGCCACCAGTCCAGCGATCGTTGCGGCGGCCGACGATCCCAGGCCACGCCCGTGCGGGATGCGGTTGGTGGTCGTCAGCTCCAGTCCCGGCTGCGCGAGGCCTGCGTGCTCGAGACCGGTTCGCAGCGCCCTGACGACCAGGTGCGACTCGTCTCGCGCGACGGTGTCGGCACCCTCACCGGTGACCCGCACCGAGCAGCCCGTCGGCCGGGTGCGCACCTCGACGTCGTCGAACCACGCCAGCGCCAGGCCCGCGGCGTCGAAGGCCGGTCCCAGGTTGGCACTGGTCGCCGGTACCCGCAGGCTCACGGTGCCCGCAGGTGTCGTCCGGGGGCCGGTCATGCCAGACCGAGGGCGTCCGCTGCTGCCTGGGCTTGCGGCGGCACGACTGTCGGGTCGATCGGGCCGTGGTGGTCCAGAGCGGTGTCGACGTCCTTGAGCCCGTGCCCGGTGACGGTGACCACGACACGCTGGCCCGCCTCCAGGGCTCCGGAAGCAGCGGCGTCCAGCAACCCGGCCACTGGTGCGGCGGAGGCAGGCTCGACGAACAGCCCGTCGCGCGCGGCCAGGGCAGCCTGGGCGTCCAGGATCTGCGTGTCGGTGACGGCGGTGATCGCTCCTGCGGACTCGTCACGGGCTGCGATCGCCAGGTCCCACGAGGCCGGGTTGCCGATGCGGATGGCGGTCGCGACAGTCTCCGGTGCGCGCACTGGGCGGCCGGACACCAGTGGCGCCGCGCCCGCCGCCTGCACCCCCCACATGCGGGGCCGACGAGTTGCCGGCCCGTCGTCCGCGTACTCGCGGTAGCCCAGCCAGTAGGCGGAGATGTTGCCCGCGTTGCCGGTGGGCAGCACGTGCAGGTCAGGTGCGTCCCCGAGCTGGTCGACGACCTCGAACGCTCCCGTCTTCTGCCCCTGCAGCCGGTACGGGTTGACGGAGTTGACCAGCGCGACCGGGTAGGACTGCGAGAGCTCGCGGGCCAGGTCGAGGCAGTCGTCGAAGTTGCCGTCCACCTGCAGCACCCGGGCACCGTGCATGACGGCCTGGGCGAGCTTGCCCCGTGCGATCTTGCCGGCCGGGATCAGTACGACCGGCGTCATGCCCGCAGCGACGGCGTAGGCGGCCGCTGACGCGCTCGTGTTGCCCGTCGACGCGCAGACCACGGCCTTGGCGCCCTGCTCGGCCGCCTTCGAGATCGCCAGGGTCATGCCTCGGTCCTTGAACGACCCGGTGGGGTTGCACCCCTCGACCTTGCAGTAGACCTCGCACCCCGTCGCCTGCGACAGCCAGGTCGTCCGCACCAGGGGGGTCCCACCCTCGTGCAGGGTCACGACCGGCGTCGCCGCGGTCACCGGGAGTCGGTCGCGGTACTCCTCGATCACACCGCGCCACAGCCGCGCCATCTAGAGCGCCTCCACTCGCAGCACCGACACCACCGAGCGCACCATCGGAGCGCGCCGCAGGTCGTCGACGGTGGCGTCCAGCGCCCGCTTGGCAGCCGGATGCGTCACGATGACGAGCTCCGCGTCCTGCCGGTCACGGATCCGCTGACGCACCGTCTCGATCGACACGCCGTGCTGGGCGAACACCCCGGCGACACCGGCGAGCACACCGGGCCGGTCGTCCACGTCGACCACCAGGTGGTAGCGGGTCAGCGCGTCGCCCGACGGGGCCACCCGAACCTCGGCGTAGGTGCTCTCCCCCACGCCCACGACACCGTGCACCCGGTTGCGGGCTGTGGTGACGACGTCCCCCAGAACGGCGCTGGCGGTGGGCTCTCCCCCGGCACCCTGGCCGTAGAACATCAGCTGACCGGCCGCCTCGGCCTCGACGACCACAGCGTTGAACGCCCCGTGGACGCTGCCGAGAGGATGGTTGCGCGGGATGATCGCCGGCGCCACCCACACACTGATCCGCTGGTCGTCGATGCGGTCGGCGACCGCCAGCAGCTTGACGACACCGTCCATCTGCTGGGCGCTGAGGATGTCGTCGCTGGTGACTCCGCGGATGCCGGCGACCTCGACCTGGTCGGCCGTGACGCGGGTGTGGAACGCGAGCGAGGCGAGGATCGCGGCCTTGGCCGCAGCGTCGTGCCCGTCGACGTCCGCGCTCGGGTCGGCCTCGGCGTACCCCAGCCGCTGGGTATCGGCGATGACCGACTCCAGGTCGTCACCCTCGACGTCCATCCGGTCGAGCACGTAGTTCGTGGTGCCGTTGACGATGCCCATGACCCGACGCACCCGGTCACCGACCAGCGACTCCCGCAGGGGACGCAGCAGCGGGATGGCACCGGCGACGGCGGCCTCGAAGTACAGGTCGACGTCGTTGCGCCGGGCGGCCTCGTGCAACGCCGCGCCGTCGGCCGCCATCAGGGCCTTGTTGGCGGTCACCACCGAGGCGCCGCTGCGCATGGCGGCGAGAACCAGGCTGCGTGCCGGCTCGATGCCGCCGAGCAGCTCGACGACGACGTCGACGTCCCCGCGGGTCACCAGGCCCATGGCATCGTCGGTCAGCAGGTGAGCGGCGACCCCGGGCCGCGGACGCGTGGTGTCGCGCACCGCGACACCGACGAGCTCCAGCGGGCGTCCCACCCTGGGAGTGAGGTCGTCGGCGTGCTCGGCCAGCAGGCGGACGACTTGTCCGCCCACGTTGCCGCAGCCCAGCAGGGCGATACGAACGGGCTCAGCCATGACGGGTCGCGTTCCTCCGTGCCAGTAGGGTCAGCCGACGTCGCAGGCCAGCAGGTCGATCATGCTCTCACGCCGCACGATCACCCGGGCTGCCTCGTCGGTGACCGCCACGACAGGGGGACGCGCCACCACGTTGTAGTTGCTGGCCATCGAGCGGCAGTAGGCCCCGGTCGCCGCCACCGCCAGCAGGTCACCGTGCCGGGTGTCGGCGGGCAGCCAGGCGTCGCGCACGACCACGTCGCCGGACTCGCAGTGCTTGCCCACGATGCGGGCCAGCATCAGCGGCCCGATCGGGGTGCGGTTCGCCAGCGTGACGGTGTACTCCGCGTCGTACAGAGCGGTGCGGATGTTGTCGCTCATGCCTCCGTCGACGCTCACGTAGGTGCGAATCCCGTCCACGTCCTTGACCGTGCCGACCTCGTAGACCGTGAGCGTGCCGGGCCCGACCAGGGCGCGACCGGGTTCGACGGCCACTCTCGGTGCGGTCAGGCCGGCGCGCTCGCACTCGCCACGCACGATGTCGAGAAGTCGACGGGCCAGCTGGGTCAACGGCTCGGGGTCGTCGGAGGCGACGTAGGCGATACCGAGCCCACCCCCCAGGTCGAGCTCGGGGAGCTGCACACCCGTCTGCTCGTTGATCTGAACCAGCAGCTCGACCATCCGGTGCGCCGCGACCTCGAACCCGGCGGTGTCGAAGATCTGCGACCCGATGTGCGAGTGCAGCCCACGCAGCTCGATGGACGGCTCTGCGAGCGCGCGCCGGACGGCCTCGAGGGCGTCCCCACTCGCGCGAGAGAAGCCGAACTTCACGTCCTCGTGCGCGGTGGCGATGTACTCATGGGTGTGCGCCTCGACCCCGACACGCACGCGCAGCAGCACCGGCTGCACTCGTCCGTGCCGGGCAGCGATGCCGGCGAGCTGCTCGAGCTCGTCGAACGAGTCCACCACCACGAGCCCGACCCCCGACCGCACCGCGGTCTCGATCTCGTCGGCCGACTTGTTGTTGCCGTGCAGGGCGATCCGTTCGCGCGGGAAGTCGACGTCGAGAGCGATCTGCAGCTCGCCACCGGTGCAGACGTCGATGCTCAGGCCCTCCTCGGCGACCCAGCGGGCCACAGCCCGGCTGAGGAAAGCCTTGGCGGCGTAGAACACCTCGCAGCCGGCGAACGCCTCGCGGAACTCCCGGGCCCGAGCACGAAAGTCGGTCTCGTCCATGACGAAGGCCGGCGTGCCGTGCTCGGCGACGAGGCTCGGGACCGAGTGACCGCGCAGCACCAGCTCCCCGGTCACGGCGTCCCGGGTGAGCCCCCGAGGCCAGACGTGTCCGGCCAGGGCTGCCGGGTCGGCCGGCGGAAGCCCGGGCCCCGGCTCGGGGACGAAGTCGGCATGGCGCGGTCCTGCGGGATGAGCGGGCACGCGCCGAAAGCGTAGAGGCGTCGCGTCACTGCTGGGCGCTGGCCCGACCACGCGAGGGCATCGGCTCGACCGACGGCTCGCTCTCGATGCGGGCGTGGGTGCTCACGACCCACCGCCCGTACCGGCGCGACAGCGGACTGGCGCTCACACCGTGCGCCACCACGCTCAGCAGCACCGTGAGACCCAGCACCCCCCCGATGTCGACGAGGAAGGGGTCGTCACCGAGGGTCTCGACCGCGAGCAGCCCGAACACGATGGTGGCGATGCCCCGAGGCCCGAACCACCCGAGGAAGGCCACGGTGGGCCAGCGAAAGCCGGTTCCGGCAAGCGCCAGCGCCACCGGCACGACACGCAGCACCGTGAGGGCCGCCACAGCCACGGCCACCCACTGCCAGCGGAGCCCCGACCCCAGGGTGGAGACCAGCAGACCGCCGGCCAGGAACCACAGCACCGCGCCGAGCAGGTCGGCGGCGAGCTCGAGGGTCACCGACACCTCGGCCTCCTCGGCGACACATCGCGACGCCCGTCCGAACAGCAGCCCGCCGACGAAGGCCGCGATGAAGGCGTTCGCCCCCGTCACCTCTGCCGTGCCGAAGGCCAGCACCGGCAGCACGAGAACGGCCAGGGATCGGGCCCGAGGCGAGCTCCAGGCTGCCGCGCGTGACGCGTCCAGCAGCGCTGCGCCCACGAGCCCGAGCACCGCTCCGATCGCGACCCCCCGCAGCACCGGGCCTGCCGCCAGGCTCAGGACTTCGTCGCCCACACCCCCCGTCGACTCGGCCAGCACGGCCAGAGCAGCCAGAACCACCGGGGTGGCGAGCCCGTCGTTCAGCCCGCTCTCCACGTTCAGCGCCCGTCGGACGCGCACGGGGACGACGGGGTTCATGACGGTGGGGGCACCGAGCCCGGCATCCGTCGGCGTCACCGCGCCGGCGATCAGCACCGCGCCGGCCACCCCGATGGCCGGCAGCAGCCACATGCTGGCGGCCGTCGTCAGCGCCAGCGCGACCGGGAACCCTACGGCCAGCAGCCGCACCGAGATCCAGGGGTCACGCCGCAGGTCGGCCAGCCGGACAGTGCTGGCGTCGTGGAACAGCACGATCACCAGCGTCACCTCGGCCAGCACCCGGATCGTCCCCGCGCCGAGGTCGATGCCGAGGGCGGCCACCAGCCCCGCTCCGGCCACGATGAACGCCATCGGCGCCGTCAGGCCCCAGCTCTCGAGGCGACGTCCGACGAGGGACCAGACGAACAGCAGCAGCGCAACCGTTGCGAGCGCCAGCCCTTCGGTCACATGCGCACCGGGGCCTGCACGCCCAGCAGGCCCAGACCGTTGGCCAGCACCTGTCGTGTGGCCGTCACCAGCCACAGCCGCGCCCGGTGCAGGTCGCCGGCCTGCTCGTCGCCCTGCGGAAGCACTCGGCACTCGTCGTAGAACTTGTGGAACGTCGCCGCGGTCTGCTCGAGGTAGCGGGCGACCCGGTGCGGTTCGCGCAGCTCGGCTGCCGTGGCCACCACGCGGGGAAACTCGCCCAGCGCCCCCAGCACCGCCGTCTCGCGGGGATGGTCCAGCAACGACGGGTCGAGCTGCCCGAGGTCGATGCCGAGCTCGGCGGCGTTGCGCAGGATCGACGCGAGCCGGGCGTGGGCGTACTGGACGTAGAACACCGGGTTGTCGGCGGTCTGCCTGGTCACGAGGTCGAGGTCGAGTGTCATCGGGGAGTCCGCGGGGTACCGGCACAGCGAGTACCGCACGCCGTCGACCCCGGCCACGTCGACCACGTCCTGCAGGGTGACGATGGTGCCCGCCCGCTTGGACAGCCGCATCTCCTCGCCGCCCTGCATGATCTTGACCATCTGGCCGATCAGCACGTCGAGGGTCTGCTCGGGGTCGTCCCCCGCGCACGCTGCGATCGCGGTGAGCCGACCCACGTAGCCGTGGTGGTCGGCGCCGAGCAGGTACAGGCAGGTGTCGAACCCGCGTTCTCGCTTGTCCACGTAGTAGGCGCTGTCGGAGGCGAAGTAGGTGTACTCGCCGTCCTGCTTGACCAGCACACGGTCCTTGTCGTCACCGAAGTCGGAGGTGCGCATGTACAGCGCGCCGTCGGCCTCGTAGAGACGTCCCTGCCGCGCCAGGACGTCGATCGCGTGCGCGACCTTGCCCGAGGCGTGCAGCTCTCGCTCGGACGTCCAGACGTCGAAGACGGTACGAAAGTGCGTCAGCTGGTCCCGCTGCTCTGCCAGCTGCCGGTGGTAGCCCTCCTCCCGAAAGGCAGCCACCTGCTGGTCGTCGGGCAGCGTGACGATGTCGGGCCGGTCTGCCACGATCTGCGCGGACAGCTCGTGCACGTACTGGCCGTGGTACCCGTCCGGTGGCACCGGCTGCTGGTGGGCGACGGCCATGAGCGACTCACCGAAACGGTCGAGCTGGGCGCCCCGGTCGTTGACGTAGAACTCTCGGGTCACCTCAGCACCCGCTGCGGCCAGCACCCTGGCCAGGGCGTCCCCGAGGGCCGCCCAGCGGGTGTGGCCGAGGTGCAGCGGCCCGGTCGGGTTGGCCGAGATGAACTCGACGTTGACCCGGCGCCCCCCCAAGGCGTCGCTGTGCCCGTAGGCCTCACCGGCCTCGACGATGGTGGCGGCCAGCTGCCCCGCCGCCGCCGCGTCCAAGGTCATGTTCACGAAGCCGGGGCCTGCGACCGACGCGTCCGCGACGCCTGGCTGCTCGCGCAGTCGCTGGGCCAGGTCGGTGGCCAGCTCGCGCGGCACCAGCCCGGCCCGCTTGCCGGCCTGCATGGCCGCGTTGGTCGCGTAGTCACCGTGCTCGGGGTTGCGGGGTCGCTCGACGGTCACCGACGCAGGGACCGCCGAGACGTCACCCCCGAGGTGGTCGACAGCCGCGACCAGGCAGCGGGATACCAGGACGGCCAGGTCATCGGGTGTCACGGCGTCAGCCTAGGGACCGGCCGGGGCGTGCGCGCTGATACCCTCGCGGCTGCGGGTCCGTCCCGCCGGGCCCCCGTAGCTCAGGGGATAGAGCACCGCCCTCCGGAGGCGGGTGCGCAGGTTCGAATCCTGCCGGGGGCGCCCTCTTCCCGGAGCCTTCCCTTGCTGGGCGTGATCATTTCGCCGGTGGGGTCGGCGGGCAGGGGTGCGGTGCGACCGGGCTACGTCTGCATCGAGAGGACGTAGAACATCGCGCCCTGGGGGTCGGCGAGCAGGGCCCATCGGCCCATGTCGATGTCCATCGGTCCGACGACGAGCGCGCCGCCGAGCTGCTGGGCCCGGGCCACGCTGTCGTCGCAGTCGGCCACGGTGAAGTAGACGCCCCACATCGAGGGAGCCTCGTCCGGAGTCCCCGGCGGCGTCGCCATGGCCCCCGCCACGGAGGTGTCCACCCCCTCGGCCGCCTCGCCCTTGGAGTCGAGGTGAGCCACCAGGTAGGGAGTGTCACCAACCGAGGACTGCTCCCACCGCCATCCGAAGAGCTCCTCGTAGAAGGGCAGGGCGCCGGCCAGGTCGCGAGTCTGCAGCTCGGCCCACGAGTAGGCACCGACCTCGTTGAAGACGTCGGCCCCCTGGTTGTCGCGCGGCTGCCACAGGCCGAGCACGGCCCCGGACGGGTCGGCGACCACGGCCATGCGTCCCGACGTCATCACGTCGAACGCAGGCACGAGGACGGTTCCGCCGGCGCCCGGCGTGGCGGCCACCATCTCGTCGACGTCACCGACGAGCACGTATGTCGTCCACCAGGCCGGCACGCCCGCCTCGACCTGCTCGGCGGGCTGCGGACCGAGGCCGCACACGAGGCGCCCGTCGAGGCTCAGCATCGTGTAGGTGGTGCCGGCGTCGGTCGGCAGGTCCTGCGCGGTCCAGCCGAACAGAGCGGTGTAGAAGGCCGTCGCCGCGGCCTGGTCGGGGGTGGCCAGGTCGACCCAGCCCGGGAGTCCGTTGGGGTAGCGCATGTGCGCGACGCTACGCCCGCACGAGGCGGCCGGCCCAGCCTTTTCGACGATCGGGTACCCGGGGGCTGCACGTTCTCCGGTGGCCGACCTGCGCGGCAGCCGGGATCATCGAGGCACCATGAGTGCCGCCGAGTCGAGGACCCCCGGCCGCGACCGGTCGATCGCCCCGGCCCTGCTGGCTCCCGTCGCGGCGACGGTGCGGCGGATCCTCTCCGGGTCCAGCGACGGGGCGAGTGCGACGAACCGCGCCATCGCTCGTCCCGCCGGAGCGCCCGGCTGGTTCGGCCCGTCCAGCGCGGCCTGGCAGGTGCACGGCTCGGTGTCGACCTTTCTCGGCGGCATCAGGGCGCTGCTGCTGCAGTCGCTGCACCCGCTGGCGCTCGCGGGGGTCGACAGCCACTCGAGCTACCGCGACGACCCCTTCGGGCGCCTGCACCGAACCGGGGCTTTCATCGCCGCGACCACCTTCGGCAGCGAGGCCATGGCCCGCCAGACGGTTGAGGCGATCGGTCGCATCCATCAGCAGGTCTCCGGCACGGCCGCCGACGGGCGCCCGTACTCGGCCACCGACCCGGCGCTGCTGACCTGGGTGCACATCGCGCTGGTCGACTCGATGCTGCAGTCCTACCTAGTGTTCGGCACGAACGGGCCGCTGGACGCCGACGACTACGTCGCCGACATGGCGGTGGTGGGCTCGGCCATGGGGGTCCCCGACCCCCCGACGTCGGCGGCAGCCCTGGCCCAGGCGTTCGCGGACGTCCGTCCTGACCTCACCGGCAGCGCCCACGTGGACGAGGTGCGCCGGTTCGTGCTGCGGCCCCCGCTGTCGGCCCCGGCGCTGGCCGGGTACACCGTGCTGGCGCGAGCAGCCGAGAACTCACTGCCCGGCTGGGCTCGGCACATGCTGGGCTCTCCCGACCGGTCGGCGCTGGTGCGCGGGGTCGACCGGAGGGCTGCGTCGCTGCTGCTGGGCACGTTGCAGGTCGCACTCGTGGAGTCGCCGGCACGGCAAGCGGCGCGCGCACGACTCGGAGTGCCACTCGAGCAGATGGACAGCCTTCGCCGGGACCGCGAGGCCGCCCGCCGCTCTCACCGGGCGTCGATGCCGACGTAGTTGCGCTCGGTCTCGCCGACGTAGACCTGCCGCGGCCGTCCGATCTTCGTCGTCGGGTCGGCGATCATCTCGCGCCACTGCGCGATCCAGCCGGGCAGCCGCCCGAGGGCGAACAGCACCGTGAACATCTTCGTCGGAAAGCCCATGGCCCGGTAGATCAGCCCGGTGTAGAAGTCGACGTTCGGGTAGAGCGACCGGGAGACGAAGTAGTCGTCGCTCAGCGCCACCTGCTCGAGGCGGCGCGCGATGTCGAACAGGGGGTCGTCGACGACGAGCGTGTCGAGCACCTCGTGAGCCGCCTGCTTGACGATCGTGCCGCGCGGGTCGTAGCTGCGGTAGACCCGGTGGCCGAACCCCATGAGGCGGGCGCCCGCCTGCTTGTCCTTGGCACGGGCGACGTAGCCGTTGACGTCGCCGCCCTCGGCGTGGATGCGCTCGAGCATCTCCAGCACGGCCTGGTTGGCCCCGCCGTGCAGGGGGCCGAAGAGCGCGTTGACCCCCGCGGACACCGACGCGAACAGGTTCGCGTGGCTCGAGCCGACCATGCGCACGGTCGAGGTGGAGCAGTTCTGCTCGTGGTCGGCGTGCAGCAGGAACAGCACGTCCAGGGTGCGGGCGATGAGCGGGTCGACCTCGTAGGGCTCGGCCGGCACACCGAAGACGAGCCGCAAGAAGTTCTCGGTGTAGCCGAGGGAGTTGTCGGGGTAGAGGAACGGCTGGCCGATGCTCTTCTTGTGCGCGTAGGCGGCGATGGTCGGCACCTTGGCGAGCAGACGGATCGTGGAGATCTCCACGTGCTCAGGGTCGAACGGGTCGAGGCTGTCCTGGTAGAAGGTCGACAGCGCGCTCACGGCCGACGACAGCACCGCCATCGGGTGCGCGTCGCGGGGGAAGCCGTCGAAGAACCGCCGCAGGTCCTCGTGCAGCAGGGTGTGCCGGTGCACGCGCCCGACGAAGGAGTCGAGCTCGGCGGCACTCGGCAGCTCTCCGTAGATGAGCAGGTACGCGACCTCCAGAAAGCTCGACCGCTCAGCCAGCTGCTCGATCGGGTACCCCCGGTAGCGCAGGATGCCTGCGTCACCGTCGATGTAGGTGATCGCCGACGTGCACGGTGCCGTGTTCACGTAGCCCGTGTCGAGTGTCACCTGTCCCGTCTGCTTGAGCAGCCCAGAAACGTCGACACCACCGGGGCCTTCGGTCCCTTCGGTGTAGCCGAGGGGTACCTGCCCCGTGGGCGTGGTCAGCGAGTACTCGGTCATGCGTCCCCTTCCGGCGCGGCGGACCTCCCAGTGGGGGCAGTCTGCCAAGACCGCTAGGCAGCCCCGTCCTGGCCCCCGTCCGCACTCGCTTCGAGCGCCCGGATTCGCGCCCGTGAGGCGTCTCTGCCGACCTTGACGGCGGCCTGCACGACGAGCCCGATGAAGACGAGGTTGACCACCATCTGCACAGTGGCCAGCGCCCTGGCAGCCTGCCCCACGGGTGTGATGTCGCCGAAACCGACCGTCGTCAGCACGGTGACGGTGAAGTACAGACCGTCGAGGGGCGTCTGCAACCCCGGGATCTGTCCGGGCTGCTGAGCCTCGAGGCTGCGGTACGCGAACGCGAACAGCACCACGAACACGACCAGGAACATGAGCAGCAGGCTGACGGCGCTGACGGCCGGAGTCCGGGACCTGGCCACGCGACGCAGTCCCAACAAGTAGACCAGCACCAGCAGTCCCGCGGCGACAACCATCAGAGCCGCTCCCGCGGCCAGGTTGACCGAGCCCTTCTCGCCGACGGGCAGCACGAAGTAGAGGCCGAGCACGGCGACCACGAACACCACCACCGCCAGCAAGTTCGCCACCAGACGGCGCCGCCACCGCTTGTCCGACCAGAACTGGGGCCAGTGCTCGCTGCTCACACCCGGCACGCTAGCGACCGCTGCCCCACCCGATGGAGGATGAGGTCATGGTTTACCGGCTTCCCGTCACGCTGCCACCTGTCGTGCGCGACCTGCTGCCCGGGCTGGTGGGTGGCCCCGACGTCGATGCAACCGGTCGTCGCGTGCTCGTCACCGGCGCCAGCGGAACGTTCGGTCGCGCGATCGCCCGAGCGCTGACCGAGCGCGGCGCGAGCGTCGTCGGCCTCGACGTCGCACCGCGCGCGCACGACCCCGTCCCCGTCGTGGCCGCTGACATCACCGACGACGCCAGCACGACCGCGGGGGTGTCGCGCGCCGTCGACATGCTCGGCGGGCTGGACGTGCTCATCAACAACGCCGGCATCGGAGGGCCCGCCCCGGCTGAGCTCGCCCCCGGCTCCGATGTCGGCCGCCAGCTCGAGATCAACCTGCTCGGCACCTGGCGGGTGACGGCGGCCGCGAAGCAGGCCCTGGTCGCCTCGCGGGGCCGGGTCGTCGTCGTCGCCTCGCGCGCCGCCGTCTTTCCTCTGCCGATCGCGGCGGCCTACGGGGTGAGCAAGCGCGCCGTGGTCGCCTACGCCGACTCGCTGCGCCTGGAGCTCGCACCGCAGGTGACCGTGTCGACGGTCTACCCGTCCATGGTGCGCAGCCCCATCCACGACTCGACGAAGCAGGCCGGGCTCTCCCTGGAGGGTGTGTCGCACTTCGAGCCGCTGGACGGGGTCGTGGCGGCGGTGCTGGCCGCGAGCCTGGCCCGGACGGCTCCGCGGGACGTGGCCACCAGCCCCCGCGGCATGCTCGAGTTCTTGCTGGCGCGCCACGTGCCCTCGCTGGTGGACGTTCTCGTCTCGCGCACCGTCGCGGCGCGGGTGCGGTCCGGGGCCTTCGACGACGCCGAGCTGGCCGCCGGCATGGTCGCGCGCCACGGCGGGCGGGCGACCTGAGCTCAGCGTTGCCCGAGCACGCGGCCGCGCATCGTCCGCGCGTAGGCCGACGGCGTCGCGCGTGAGAGGACGTAGGCCAGTCGGGCCGTACGTGACGGCAGCACCAGCGACCGGCGCCGCTGCATGCCCGCCACGAGGGCGGCGGCGACGTCCTCGGGGCTCGTCACCTCACCGGTCGTCGACCAGTCACCCGCCGGTCCGGCTGCCCGGTACGCCGCCCTGCCCTCGATGCCCGTCGCCACGAACGACGGCGCGACGATCGTCACCGACACCCCCGTGCCGGCCAGCTCGGCGCGCAGGCTGTCGAAGTAGCCGTGCAGGCCGTGCTTGGACGCCGAGTAGGCCGTGCGGTGCACCAGAGGGGCGAAGCCCGAGACCGAGCTCAGCACGGCAATGCGTCCGCGACGCCGGACGAGACCCGGCAGGGCCGCCTGGGTGACCGCGATGGCACCGCGCAGGTTCACGTCGAGCACCCGGTCCACCGCGTCCATGGGTGTCGTCGTCGCCGGGCCCAGCGACGTCACGCCGTGGCTGAGCACGAGGCCGTCCAGGGGGCCGAGCCCCTGCACCACGGCGCGGACGGCCTCGTCGTCGGTCACGTCCAGGGCGAGGGCCTCGTCGGCGATCGCGCTCAGCCCGGCGGGGTCGAGATCCGCAGCGCTCACCCGTGCACCCACCTGTCGCAGGGCCTGGCACGTCTCGCGCCCGATGCCGCCGGCTGCCCCGGTGACGAGCACGTGGGCGCCCCGCAGACTCGTGCCGGCAACGCCTCGACTCATCCCGTGGCCCGAGTCGGGTCGGGAAGGGCGACGGGCCGACGCGACCAGAACGTCCCGAGGGTGAGCCCGGCGATGAGGTGCCAGACGCCCCACCACGCCGCGATGACCGCCATGCCGCCCAGGCCGTCGAAGAACGTGAACACGATCACCAGCCCCAGCGCGGAGTTCTGGATGCCCACCTCCATCGTGATCGCGCGGCGGTCGTACTCGGGCAACCGGGCACCGGTGGCCGACGCGTAGCCGAGCAGCAGCGCCAGGGCGTTCTGGGCGGCGACCACGAGGGCGAACACCCCGATGTAGGCGACGAAGAACGACCAGTTGGCGATGAGCGCGAACGCGATGAAGGCGAAGAACATCGTCAGGGAGAAGATGCGCATGCCCCGACGCATGCGTGCCGCGAGCTCGGGCCTCTTCTGCCTGGTCAGCATGCCCAGGCCCAGCGGAAGACCCAGGATGAGAACGATCGTGACCATCAGGTCGATGGGGTCCAGGGAGACCTGGGTGAGGATGTCGCGGGCCCCGTCGGTGCGCGAGCCCCAGAACTGCAGGTTGAACGGGGTCATCACGATCGCCAGCAGCGTCGAGACGGCAGTCATGCTCACGCTGAGAGCGGCGTTGCCCCGGGCGTAGCTGGTGAGGAAGTTGGAGAAGTTGCCGCCCGGGCAGGCGGCGACCAAGATCATTCCGAGCGCCACCGACGGAGCCGGGTCGAGCACACCGACGAGCACGAAGGTCAGTGCTGGCAGCAGCAGAAACTGCGCGACAAGCCCGATCACGGGACCGCGGGGGTCGTGCGCGATCCGGCGGAAGTCCTCCACGCGGATGTCGAGCGCGACACCGAACATGATGAGCCCGATGAGCACGTTGAGCAGCGTCAGCGTCGTGGGGTTGAAGTTCAGCAGCACGGAGTCGACAGGATCCACGCGCTCGTCCTCCCTGGCCCTTCCCGGACGCCGGGACCCTAGTGCTTGACGCGTCCGGTTGGATAGCGGCCATGGCCATCACGGGCGGAGAACGCATCGCACGCATGCTTGCCGACGAGGGAGTCGAGGTCGTCTTCGGCATCATCGACGGCACCTACTTCGGCCTCTACGGCCACCTCAAGGACCATGGCATCCGGCTGATCTCCCCTCGCCACGAGACCTCGGCCCTGCACATGGCGGGGGCCTACGCACGCCTCACGGGGCGCCTCGGCGTCGCGATCGCCAGCAACGGCCCCGGTGTGGCCAACGCCCTGCCCGGGGTGGCCGTCGAGAACGGTGAGGGCAACCGAGTGCTGCTCATCACGAGCTGGCGACGCCACCAGATCGTCGGGCCCGACCGCGGGGGCACGTACCAGTACTTCGATCAGCCGGCCGTGATCAAGCCGATGGCCAAGTGGAGCGGGGCCGTCCCGTCCTTCGACCGGATCGGCGAGCTGATGCGCCGCGCCCTGCGCATCTCGTGGCGAGGACGTCCGGGTGTGGTGCACCTGACCGTGCCCGAGGACATCATGAACTCCGAGTTCGACGAGCCGACCCAGCCCGACGTGGCGCCCTCGCGTTACCGGCGAACCGCCCCGGTCGAACCGCCGGCCGCCCTGGTGGACGAGGCGGCACGGCTGCTCGCCGGCGCCGTGCAGCCACTCGTCCACGCCGGCAGCGGGGTGCTGCACGCCGATGCCACCGACGAGCTGCTGGCCGTCGCCGAGGCGCTCGGAGCACCGGTGACGACAAGCTGGTCAGGCCGCGACGTCATCGACGAACGGCTCGACCTGTCGGTGCCGATGATCTACCCACAGCTGGTCGACCAGGTGCGCAACGACGCCGACGGCGTGCTGGCCGTCGGCAGCCGGTTCGCCGAGACCGACTGGTGGGGCAAGGCGCCGCACTGGAAGCGGGGTACCGAGCAGCGCCTCGTGCAGGTCGACAACGACGAAGAGCTGCTCGGCATGAACAAGCCGGTGGACGTGGCCGTCCTCGGTGACGCCAAGGTCTTCCTGTCCCGCCTCGCCGACCGGCTCGCGGAGCACGACCTGGCCGGAGTGCTCGAGGAGCGACGGGAGGCGCGCCTGGCTGCCGTGGCCGGCTACGCCGCGACGAAGGCCGAGACACGCGGGATGCTCGATGGCGCTCTGGCGGCGGCGAGCGACCCGCTGCACACCTCGCACCTGCCCGCAGTGATGCAGCGGGTGCTGCCGCAGAACACGGTGACCGTGCTCGACGGCGGCACCACCCCCGTGTGGGGCGCGCTCTACCACGAGGTTCGCCGACCCCACTCGGTGCTGAGCACGCTGGGCAAGTTCGGCATGCTCGGCGCCGGCGTCCCCCAGGCGCTGGGGGCCAAGGTCGCAGCGCCCGACCGGTTCGTGGCCTGCCTGACCGGAGACGGTGCCTTCGGCTTCCACCCGCAGGAGATCGAGACGGCCGTGCGAGCCGAGCTGCCCGTTCTCGTCGTGGTGGCCGTCGACAGGGCCTGGGGGATGGTCAAGACGACCCAGGAGATGACCATCGACTCCGAGACCCTGTTCGCGAAGGGAGCGCTGCCCGACGAGCAGCACATCAACACCGACTTCTCCCCCATTCGCTACGACCTCATGGCGCAGAGCATGGGGGCGAAGGGCCTGCGGGTCTCGGCGTCCGAGGCGCTCGAGGCCACGCTGCGCGAGGCGCGTGACCTCGTCGAGGACGGCCACCCAGTGGTCGTGCACGTCGACGTCGACCAGGTGGCTCACAAGTTCGCGCCGATCCTGCTCACCTTCAAGGAGATGCACGCCGAGCCCGCCGGATGAGGCCCAGATGAGGCCCAGATGAGGGACAGTGCAGAGATGGACGACTACGCAGCCACCCGCACCAGCCTGCACGGAATCGCCGAGGGAGTGCTGGCGGGTGCTCAGCTCGAGCAGTCGGGCACGATCAGGCTGCGCGTGCTGCAGGGAGGTTTCGGCACGGTCGCCGAACCCGTGCTGCGGGTCGCCGGGGACTCCCTCGTTCGAGCCGACGGCGCTCGCGTGCCCTTGCGAGGAACGTTTGCACAGGTGGCCCAGGCGGCCGGGGTCGGCTTCACCGTCCCCACGCTGTACTCCGACCACGCGCCGGTGGCCGCCGACGACCCGGTGCGGGTGGACGCCGCGTCCGCGGCCCGAATCGCCGTCTGGTTCGAGCGGGGACGTCAGGCGCTCGTCGCGGTCGAGCCCGCACAGCAGCCGGTGCTGTGGCCCGAGCACTTCGACCTGGCCGTGACGGTGGACGAGGTGAACCTCGGGGTGTCCCCGGGAGACGGCTTCAGCGCCGAGCCGTACGCCTACGTGGGCCCCTGGGGATTCGACGACTCGTCCGAGCCGTATGCAGGCTCACCGTTCTGGAACGCCCCGTTCGGAGCGACGTTGCCGATGCCGGCCGCACCCCAGCCTGCGGCGCTGGTGCGGTTCTTCTCCGCGGGCCTCACCCGGGTGCGCCAGGCCCGCCGGTAGCACCCTGCCGACCGTTCACCGACGCGGCGCCGCTGCACCTGCCCGGGCCTGGACGAGCCCGACTAAGGTGAGAACCCGGCGGCCACCCCGTGCCCGGGTGTGTCGCGATCACCGAGCATGACGAGAGGTGCGCCCGCGTGACAGCGCAGAGTTCCCCTCCCGGCCCCGCCGGCGACTTCGGCGCGAACGAGTGGCTGGTGGACGAGATGTACGAACGCTGGCAGGCCGACCCGTCCTCGGTCGACCCGGCGTGGAACACGTTCTTCCAGGACTACCGCCCTGCCGCGGAGGGCTCGGCGAGCCCCGACGGACCGACAGCGCCGTCCACCGGGGCGGCAGCGGTCCGGCCGGTGTCCACCCGCACGCCGACCCCACCCGTCCCCGCGCCGGCCCCACCGCCACCCGCTGCGTCGCCACCGAGGCCGGCACCCCCGCCGGTGTCGACCACGACGGCGGCGACGGCGCTGGCCAAGTCGGCCTCCGCTCCCGACGCCGGTCCCATCACCCCCGAGCGGCTGCGTGGGCCGGCGGCCCGCGTCGTGACGAACATGCAGGCGTCCCTGGCCGTGCCGACGGCGACCTCGGTTCGGGCGATCCCGGCGAAGCTGCTCGTCGACAACCGTGTGGTCATCAACAACCACCTGCGCCGGTCGCGCGGAGGCAAGGTCTCGTTCACGCACCTCATCGGCTACGCCATCGTCCGGGCGTTGAGCCACCTGCCGGAGATGAACGTCGCCTACGCCGAGGTCGACGGCAAGCCGGGGGTGGTGCACCAGCCGCAGGTCAACCTCGGCCTGGCCATCGACCTGCAGAAGCCGGACGGGTCCCGCCAGCTTCTCGTCCCGGCCATCAAGCGGGCCAACCTCATGGACTTCGCGACCTTCTGGGCCTCCTACGAGGACGTCGTGCGACGGGCCCGCGCCGGGACGCTGACCGCGGACGACTTCAGCGGGACGACGATCAGCCTCACCAACCCCGGCACCATCGGCACCGTGCACTCCGTGCCGAGGCTCATGCCGGGCCAGGGTGCGATCATCGGTGTCGGCGCCATGGAGTACCCGGCGCAGTACCAGGGGGCCTCCCCCGACACCCTGGCCCGCCTGGCCGTCTCGAAGGTGCTGACCCTCACCAGCACCTACGACCACCGTGTCATCCAGGGTGCCCAGTCCGGCGACTTCCTGCGGCAGATCCACCAGCTTCTGCTCGGTGAGGAAGGGTTCTTCGACGACGTCTTCACGTCGTTGCGCATCCCCTACGAGCCGGTGCGCTGGGTGCCCGACATCGCCGTCAGCCACGACGAGGAGATCGGGCGTCAGGCTCGGGTTCTCGAGCTGATCCACGCCTACCGCGTGCGCGGCCACCTCATGGCCGACACCGACCCGCTGGAGTACTCCCAGCGCAGCCACCCCGACCTCGACGTCACCTCGCACGGGCTGACCCTCTGGGACCTCGACCGGGAGTTCGCGACCGGGTCGTTCGGCGGGGACCGGCCCTTCCTCAAGCTGCGCGACATCCTCGGCATCCTGCGCGACGCCTACTGCCGCACGATCGGCATCGAGTACATGCACATCCAGGACCCGGAGCAGCGCGCCTGGATGCAGCAGCGTGTCGAGAACCGGGCCGACCGCATGCCCCGCGAGGACCAGCTGCGAATCCTGCACAAGCTGAACCAGGCCGAGGCCTTCGAGACGTTCCTGCAGACCAAGTACGTCGGGCAGAAGCGCTTCTCGCTCGAGGGCAGCGAGTCGATGATCCCCCTGCTCGACGAGGTCATCACTCGGGCCGCCGAGGCAGGGTTGGTCGAGGCCACCATCGGCATGCCCCACCGCGGCCGCCTCAACGTGCTGGCCAACGTCGTCGGCAAGTCCTACGGGCAGATCTTCCGCGAGTTCGAGGGCAACGTCGACCCGCGCACCGTCCAGGGCTCCGGGGACGTGAAGTACCACCTCGGCGCCGACGGTGAGGTCACCACCGACTCCGGCGCCTCGATCAAGGTGTCGCTGTCGGCGAACCCCTCGCACCTCGAGGCCGTCAACCCCGTGCTCGAGGGCATCGCCCGCGCCAAGCAGGACGTGCTCGACCGCGGAGAGCAGTTCCCGGTGCTGCCGATCCTGCTGCACGGGGACGCGGCGTTCGCCGGGCAGGGCGTGGTCGCCGAGACGCTCAACCTGTCCCAGCTGCGCGGGTACCGCACCGGCGGGACGATCCACGTGATCGTCAACAACCAGGTCGGCTTCACCACCGCCCCGCAGCACTCACGCTCGAGCGTCTACTCCACCGACGTCGCCCGCATGGTGCAGGCGCCGATCTTCCACGTGAACGGCGACGACCCCGAGGCGTGCGTCCGGGTGGCACGCCTGGCCTTCGAGTTTCGGCAGGCGTTCAACAAGGACGTCGTCATCGACATGATCAGCTACCGCCGACGCGGGCACAACGAGGGTGACGACCCCAGCTACACCCAGCCGCTGATGTACGACCTCATCGAGCAGAAGCGGTCGGTGCGCAAGCTCTACACCGAGGCCCTCATCGGTCGCGGCGACATCACGATCACCGAGGCCGAGGACGCCCTGCGCGACTACCAGGTGCAGCTCGAGCGGGTCTTCGACGAGACCCGTGACACCGATGGCCCCGAGCCGCAGGACGCGGGGTACAGCACCGTCCCCCGGTATCCACGCAAGCCCCGCCACCCCCAGGGCGGCATCACGACGGCCACGACGCCGGACGTTCTCGCACGCATCTCCAAGGCCTACGTCGACGTGCCCGAGGGCTTCACGGTGCACCCGAAGCTGCTGCCGCAGCTGCAGCGTCGCTCCGCAGCCATCACCGGTGGCGGCATCGACTGGGGCACCGCCGAGATCATCGCCTTCGGGTCGCTGCTCATGCAGGGCCGACCGGTGCGCCTGTCCGGTCAGGACAGCCGCCGTGGCACGTTCGCCCAACGCTTCGCCGTGATCATCGACCGGCACACCGGCGAGGAGTGGACCCCGTTGCGCCAGCTGGCCGACGACCAGGCGAGCTTCTACGTCTACGACAGCCTGCTGTCGGAGTACGCCGCCCTCGGGTTCGAGTACGGCTACTCCGTGGCGCGTCCCGACGCACTCGTGCTGTGGGAGGCGCAGTTCGGGGACTTCCTCAACGGCGCCCAGATCATCGTGGACGAGTTCATCGTCTCCGGTGAGTCCAAGTGGGGCCAGCAGTCGGGCGTGACGCTGCTGCTCCCCCACGGCTACGAGGGCCAGGGGCCCGACCACTCATCCGCCCGCATCGAACGGTTCCTGGCGCTAGCGGCCAACGACGCGTTCACCGCTGCTCAGCCGTCGACCCCGGCGAACTACTTCCATCTGCTCCGGCGCCAGGCGCTCGACCCCGCGCACCGACCGCTCATCGTGTTCACGCCGAAGTCGATGCTGCGCAACAAGAGGGCGACCTCGGCGCCCGAGCACTTCACGCAGGGGACGTTCCAGACGGTCATCCCCTCCTCGCCGGAGGACCCGCAGCAGGTCACCACGCTGCTCCTGTGCTCGGGCAAGGTCTACTGGGACCTGCTCGGGGCCTACGAGGCGCTCGACGAGGCCCACGCACGAGCGGTGGCCATCGCTCGCGTCGAGCAGCTGTACCCGACGCCCGTGGCCGAGATCGTCGCCGAGGTCGGCCGCTACCCGAACCTGCGCGAGGTGCGATGGGTGCAGGACGAGCCGGCCAACCAGGGTGCATGGCCGACCATGGCGGTGCACCTGCCGCCGCACCTGCGGCGGGTGAAGCAGGGCCTGCCCCTGACCAGGGTCTCTCGGCCGGAGTCTCCGGCACCGTCGGTCGGCTCGCACGCGGTGCACGTCGAGCAGCAGCGGCTGCTGATGGCAGAGGCGCTGCGCACCGGCGGCTGACGTGTACTTCACCGACCGGGGCCTGGACGAGCTCGACGACGCGCGCGCCGACGAGCAGGTGGTCGTGGCCTGGCTCGTCGAGCGGATGCGGGAGTTCGTCGACCTCAACCCCGAGCACGAGGTGGCGATCGACCGCTTCGCCAGCTACCTCGCGCGCGTTGACGACGACGACGATGCCGAGCCCGCCGACCTGGACGACTGAGGTCGCCCGAGCCGGGTCACCGGGTGAGCACGACCTTGCCGAACACCTCTCCGGCGGCCAGTGCGGCGAACGCGTCGGCAGCCTGCTCCATCGGCAGAGTCTGGTCGATCACCGGACGCACGCCGCGCACGGAGCAGAAGCGCAGCAGCCGGGCGAGCTCGTCGCGGGTGCCCATGGTCGAGCCGACGACCCGAAGCTGCAGGAAGAACACCCGGTTCAGCTCGGTCTCGGCCCGGTGGCCCGACGTGGCGCCGGAGATCACGACGCTGCCGCCCGGTCGCACCGACCGCAACGAGTGCTCCCAGGTGGCCTTGCCGACGGTCTCCATCACGCCGTCGACGCGCTCGGGAAGCCGTGCCCCGGAGGGGAAGACGGCGTCGGCACCGAGCTCGCGCGCCTGCTCACGCTTCGCCTCGTCGCGGCTGGTCACCCACATGCGGTACCCGGCCTGCGACCCCAGCACGACCAGTGCGGTGGAGACCCCTCCCCCGGCACCTTGCACCAGCACGGTCGAGCCCGGCTGCAGCGCCGCCTGCGTGAAGAGCATGCGGTACGCGGTCAACCACGCGGTCGGCATGCAGGCTGCGTCTGTCATGCTCATGCCCTCCGGCAGGGGCAGCACGTTGCGTCGCGGCACCGACACCAGGTCGGCAAACGTGCCGGGGTGGCGCTCGGACAGCAGCGACCGGCGCGGGTCGTCCGTCTCGTCGCCCCGCCAGTCGGGGTCGGAGATGACGGAATGGACGACCACGGGGGTCCCGTCCTCGAGCTCTCCGGCAGCGTCGCAGCCGAGAATCATCGGCAGGCGGTCAGCCGGCAGGCCGACCCCGCGCAGAGACCAGAGGTCGTGATGGTTCAGGCTGGCGGCGCGCACTCGCACCCGCACCCACCCCTCGCGGTCGTCAGGCTCGGGCTGCTCCCCCACGACAAGACCTGACAGAGGGTCGTCCGGGTTCTGGGACGCGGCGTAGACGGCGAACATGCAGCCAACCTAGACGCCTCGACGGACGTCGGTCTGTGAGGATTGCGGCATTCTGCTGACCGCACGCGAGATCAGGGTGGAAGATCGGACCATGACGAGGGGTGGACGAGCGTGGGTGCTGACCGTCGGTGCAGCGGTGGCTCTGGCGGGGTGCGCCACTCCTGCTGAGCCCGAGCCGGCCGACGTGGTGCCCGACGCCATCGCCGAGGTCGGCGCCCTGCTGGTGGCCACCTCCCCGGAGTTCCCCCCAGCACAGTTCCGGGCGCCGTTCGAGTTCCAGGGCCTGCAGTCCGGAGAGGTGACCGGGTTCGAGGTCGAGCTGGTCGAGGCGGTCGCCGACGAGCTGGGGCTGACGGTGCAGTGGGCCGAGGTGTCCTTCGAGCAGGTGCTCGAGCAGGTCTCGGCCGGGGACGCCGACATGGCCTCGTCCGCGATCAGCGTGACCGACGAGCGAAGCGCCGACTTCACGTTCGTCACCTTCTTCGAGACAGGTACCCAGTGGGCCGTGCGCGAGCCGAACGCCGCGGGGGTGCGCCCGGACAGCGCCTGCGGTGCGCGGGTGGCGGTGCAGAGCGGCACCGTGCAGGCCGACGACCTCGCGGCCCGCTCCGCGGCGTGCGAGCAGGCCGGTGAGGACCCCATCGAGATCCTCGAGTACGCGCAGCAGGACGAGGTCACCGCCGCTCTCGTCGCCGGCGTCGTGAACGCCTTCGCCGCCGATGCGCCCGCGGTGCGCTGGGCCATCCGTCAGTCCGGCAACCCCAGCGCGGCCAGCTCGATCAACACCAACCGGCTGGTGCCGGTCGGCCCGCCGTACGACCTCAGTCCCTACGGCTGGGCAGTGACCGATCCCGAGCTGGCCGAGGCCCTGCTCGAAGGTCTGCAGGCCGTGGTCGACAGCGGGGAGTACACCGAGATCCTGCAGCGGTGGGGGGTCGCCGACGGCGCCCTCGAGCCGGATGCCATCGGCGTGGTCGAGCAGGGCTGACCGGTCAGCGACGGGCGACCCCGTCGCGGCGGGCGCAGGTAGCCACGGCCGCTGCTACCGATGGCCCGACGCGCCGGTCCAGCGCCGACGGGATGACGAAGTCGGGGGCCAGCCTGTCGGCGACGAGGTTGGCCAGCGCGTTGGCCGCCGCGATCTTCATGCCCTCGGTGATGCGCTCGGCCCGCACGGCCAGCGCCCCCCGGAACACGCCGGGGAAGGCCAGCACGTTGTTGATCTGGTTCGGGAAGTCGCTGCGTCCGGTGGCCACGATCGTGGCGTGCCGCGCCGCCACGTCCGGGTGAACCTCCGGGTCAGGGTTGGCCAGGGCGAAGATGATGGCGTCGTCGGCCATGCCTGCCAGTGCCCGCTCCGGCACCGTCCCGCCCGAGACACCGATGAAGGCGTCCGCACCGACGAGTGCTGCTGCCAGGTCGCCGGTGACCCCGCCGCGGTTGGTCAGCGCAGCGATCTCTGCCTTGTGGGGGGGCAGATCCGGACGGTCCGCGTGGATGACCCCCTGCCGGTCGACCACGCGGATGTCGCCGATGCCTGCCTCGTACAGGATCTTGGCGATGGCCACGCCGGCCGCCCCGGAGCCGGAGATCGTCACCGTGGTGTCCAGCACCTGACGCTTCGTCACCTTCAGCGCGTTCACGAGGGCGGCGAGAACGACGATGGCCGTGCCGTGCTGGTCGTCGTGGAAGACGGGGATGCTCATCGCCTGCTGCAGCCTGGCCTCGATCTCGAAGCAGCGTGGCGCGGAGATGTCCTCGAGGTTGATGCCCCCGAACGAGGGGCCGAGAGCGACCACCGTGTCGACGAACCGGTCGACGTCGGTGGTGTCCAGGCACAGCGGGACGGCGTTCACTCCTCCGAACTCCTTGAGCAGGATCGCCTTGCCCTCCATGACCGGCATGGCGGCAGCAGGACCGATGTCGCCCAGACCGAGCACCGACGACCCATCCGTGACGACCGCGACACATCCTCCGACCCAGGTGTAGTCGTTGACCAGGTCGGCGTCGGCGGCGATGGCCTCGCACACCCGCGCCACACCGGGTGTGTAGGCAGCAGCCAGGTCGTCGCGGTCAGCCAGCGGCACCGTGGCGGTGACCTGCATCTTGCCGTGCTCGTGCAGGGTGAAGACCGGGTCGTGCTCGGTCAGAGCCGAGGTGTGCGCCATCTCGGGGATCGGCTCGGCGGTCATGGGGCTCCTTGTCACAGACAACCGCCCATGGTCGCACAGGCCGTCAGGCCGTCCTCGGGGCCGGGCGTCCCAGGCGGCCCGGACGCGGCCACAGCCGGACCCGCACGACTCCGTGCACGTCGCGATCGGCGACAGCACCCACCGACCAGGAGTCGACACCGGCCCTCGGGTTGTCCCGCTCGACCCACCACCCTCTCCGATCGCGGTGCGCGACCCGTTTGACCGCCGTGGTGCCGTCGGGCAGGTCGAGCACGGCCAGGCACCCCGGCTGCACAGCACACCGACGGTCCACGAGCAACGCGTCCCCGTCCCGCAGGGTCGGAAGCATGGAGTCGCCGTGGACATAGGCGACCAGCCACCTGCCCTTCGACCGGGCGAGGCGCAGGCGGTCGCGATACGCTCGCACCATGCTTCGCAGCCTTCTCACCTCCGCTGGAATTGTCCCCGTCGTCGACGTTCACGCGCACTGCGACCTGCCGTGCGGCGTGTACGACCCGGCCCAGGCCCGGATCGAGGCCCAGTCGGTCAAGGCGTGCATGGAGAAGTACGCCGCCTCCGACGACCCGGTCTTCCGGGCCCGTGCCGTCGACATCAAGGAGCAGCGCTCCCACATGGTCAAGGAGCACCTGTGGGTGCTGTGGACCGACTACTTCAAGCCACCGCACTTCGAGACGTACCCGCAGCTGCACCAGCTGTTCAACGAGGCCACCAAGCTGGCCGGCGCCGCCGGCACGAAGGGCACCAACGACACCGCGGTGGCCGACGAGCTGCTGGCCAAGATCGACGAGATCGCCGAGATCTTCTGGGAGACCAAGAAGGCGTGACCGTCCGGATGGCCCGTCCGGGGGACGAGGCCGAGATCCACCGGATGATCGTCGAGCTGGCCGAGTACGAGCGGGCCGCGCACGAGGTCGAGTCCACACCGGACGACCTCGGTGCGGCCCTCTTCAGCCCCGACCCGCGCTGCTTCTGCCACGTCGACGCCGACGGCGACGGCGTGCACGCCTTCGCCCTCTCCTACGTCACCTTCTCGACGTGGACCGGTCGCCACGGTCTGTGGCTGGAAGACCTGTACGTGCGCCCGGATCGCCGTGGGCGCGGCATCGGCCGGGCCTTGATCGCCCACCTGGCCGCCGAGTGTGCCCGACGCGGGTACGGTCGCCTCGAGTGGTGGGTGCTGGACTGGAACGACCCAGCACTGCGCTTCTACGAGACCCTGGGAGCCGAGCCGATGTCTGAGTGGACCGTCCAGCGAGTGAGCGGCCGGGCCCTGACGCGGCTCGCTGCCGAGGCGAGTGACCGGCGGTGACCGACGCGGGCATGCGACCCGGGGACGAGGTGCGCCTGACGCTGCCGGCACGCTCGGAGTTCGTCGGCGTCGCCCGAAGCCTCGTCGCCGGCATCGCGAGTCGCCTCGACCTCGACCTCGACCAGATCGAGGACGTGCGGCTCGCCGTGTCGGAGGCCTGCGCCGTCGTGCTGCCGGATGTCCGCCCGGCCAGTGAGCTGGACGTCGTCCTCCGCCTCGGCGAGGCTGACCTCACCGTCGACATCTCGGCGCCCACCTCGGCGGAGGCCATGGGGACGGCCGAGTCCTTCGCCTGGACCGTGCTGCGGGCCCTGACCGACCAGGCCGATGGCGAGGTCGCGCAGGGACGGCTTCGGGTTCGGCTCCGCTTCGTCGCCCCCGTGGGCAGCCGCTCCGAGCAGGACGCGGGAGCCGGGCTGCCGTGACGGCAGGGGCACACGACGACTCACCGGAGTCCATGCCGGATCGCAGTCGTGCGCTGTTCGCCGAGCTGGGCGGCCTGCCCGTCGATGACCCCCGCCGTGCCCAGGTGCGCGCAGCCCTCGTCGAGCTGCACGCCGGGCTCGCCTACAGCATCGCGCGGCGGTTCAGCCGCGACGGCCGTCCGGACGACGACCTGAGCCAGGTGGCCATGCTGGGCCTGCTGAAGGCCGTCGACCGCTTCGACGACTCTCGCGGCGTCGCGTTCTCGTCCTTCGCCACGCCGACCATCCGCGGTGAGATCCGGCGGCACTTCCGCGACACCGCGTGGGCCGCACACGTGCCCCGCGGGCTGCGCGAGCTGGCGGTGCAGATACCCCCGGCAGCCGAGGCGCTCACCGCACAGCTCGGCCGCGCTCCTCGCCCGAGCGAGCTCGCCGCGCACCTCGACACCGACGCCGACCGGGTCATCGAGGCTCTCGAGGCGGCACAGGCGCTGTCGGCGGTCCCTCTCGAGACCCCGTCCTACGACGGCCGGCCGCTCACGGAGACCCTCGGCACCATCGACGCCGCGCTGGCCCGCATCGACGAGCGGCAGGCCCTGCGGCCCCTCATCGCCGCGCTGCCCCAACGCGAGCGCGACATCCTGATGATGCGCTTCTTCGAGGAGCTCTCGCAGTCGCAGATCGCAGCGAGGCTCGGCATCTCCCAGATGCACGTGTCGCGCCTGCTCTCCCGCACCCTGCGTGAGCTGCACGAGGGGCTGGCCGAGCAGCCCTCGACCTGACGCGAGCCCCTGGCCCGACCACGCTCACGGGCCAGTGCCGGAGCGTCCGTACTCGGTCCGCCCGTCCTCGCCCAGCAGCAGCACCAGCCCGGCACAGGCCGTGGCCCCGAGCAGCACGGCCCCCACCCACAGGCCTGCGGTGGCCATCATGGCCGCCATCGGCAGGGCCAGTACCTGCACGAAGACGACAGGTCCGTACACCCACCGCATCCCCCGGCCTGCTGCGAACGCGAGCGCTCCGATGATGACCGCGAGCAGCAGGAAGTACGCGGACGATCCCCAGGCCACCTCGGGACGAGCCGCACCACCCTGCGCGACGCCGATCACCTGCCACACGGCCACGCCGAGGGCCAGCACGGCCTCGGCCGCCACGACCACGGCGACCTGCCGCCCCCGACGTCCCACCCCTGCCACGTCGACGAAGCGTAGGCGTGCGCGGCCTCGGGTCCCGTCCCGGCGCTGGCTAGGCTCTCGCATCGTGCGCGCGCTCGTGGTGGTGAACCCCAACGCGACCTCGACCCGTCGCCGTACCCGCGACGTGCTGCTCTCCGCCCTCGCCGGGGCCGCCGACGTGACCATCGCGACGACCACGCACCGAGACCACGCCGCCGAGCTCGCCGCGCAGGCGCGTGTGGACGGGGTCGACGCAGTCGTCGCCTACGGTGGCGACGGAACAGTGAACGAGGTGGTCAACGGCCTGCTCCGGGACGGACCCGCCCCGGACGTCCCCGTGCTCGGCGTGCTTCCGGGCGGCAGCGCCAACGTCTTCGCCCGCAACCTCGGACTGCCCAACGACGCGCTGGAGGCCGCCGGCCGTCTGCTGCGCGCCCTCGCCGATCCGACTCGGACGCGTTCGATCGGCCTGGGCCAGGCCAACGACCGCTGGTTCACCTTCAACAGCGGCATCGGCTTCGACGCCGACACGGTGCTGGCGGTCGAGAACGCCCGGCACCGCGGCAAGCGCGCCACACCTGGGCTCTACGTCCGCTCAGCGGTACGCACCTACTTCACCCAGGAGCGTCGCACCCCGCTCGTGTCCGGTGAGCTGCCCGACGACGAGCAGCTGCCCGAGCTCTTCCTCGCGATCGTCACCAACAGCTCCCCCTGGACCTACCTCGGGCCGCTGGGGATCCGCACGGCACCGCGCTCGTCCTTCGACGCCGGGCTCGACGTCGTCGGCACGACGGCCTTCGGGGTCGCGTCCACCCTCAAGCACGTCGCCGAGATCATCGCCGGACGCCAGGGCCCCCGCGGGCACGACGTGGTGCACCGCCACGACCTTCGCTGGGTGACGCTGCACGCACAGCGCCCCCTCGGGTTCCAGGTCGACGGCGACTACCTGGGCGAGACCACCCGACTGCACTGCCGAGCGGTGCCGGACGCGATCCGCGTGCTCGTCTGAGAAGAATGTGTCGAACGCGACTTCTCGCGCGCGACACTGCCATTCGTGAAGGGATTCACATACACTGGTCGTTCGGTCGCCGACCCCTGCCCGGGTCGGCGATGACACTGCCTGTAAGGAGTTCGCAGACATGGACTGGCGCCACCGCGCTGCCTGCCGGGACGAAGACCCTGAGCTCTTCTTCCCGATCGGCAACACGGGACCGGCCCTCCTGCAGATCGAGGAGGCCAAGGCCGTGTGCATGCGTTGCGACGTCCGTGAGGCCTGCTTGCAGTGGGCCCTGGACACGGGCCAGGACGCCGGCGTCTGGGGCGGCTTGAGCGAGGACGAGCGGCGGGCGCTGCGTCGCCGCAACGCCCGGGCCGCCCGCTCCCGCGCCGCCCGCTCCTGACGATCCACCGACTGCTCACGACGCCAGCGGAACCGTCACGATCGCCCGCGTCCCCGGGTCGCCGGCCCGCAGCTCCACCGTTCCTCCACGGTCGCGCACCATCGTGGTGACGATGCGCAGACCGAGGCTGTCCGACGACTCGAGGTCGAAGTCCCCGGGCAGCCCGTGCCCGTCGTCGGACACGGTGATCGTCACCTGATCGGTCGACCGCTCGCTGCTCACGGTCACGGTGCCCGATCGTCCTGCCAGGCCGTGCTGGATCGCGTTCTGCACCAGCTCGGTGACCGCCATCGCGACCGGCGTCGCCACCGCAGCGGTGACCAGGCCAGCGCGCCCCGACCGTCGCACCACCACCGATCCTTCCTGGCCTGACACGTCGACCACCGTCGCAGACAGCCGGGCGAGCACATCGTCGAGGTCGACGGCCTCGTCCGTGGTCTCGGCGAGCATCTCGTGCACCACCGCGATCGAGGAGACCCGGCGCACCGACTCGGCCAGGGCAGCCCGCGCGGCCGGGTCCGGCACGCGACGTGCCTGCAGCCGCAGCAGCGAGGCAACCATCTGCAGGTTGTTCTTCACCCGGTGGTGGATCTCGCGGATCGTGGCGTCCTTGGTGATCAGCTGCTGGTCGCGGCGCCGAAGCTCGGTCACGTCCCGCACGAGCACGATCGCCCCCTGTGGAACGGCACCGTCCTGCAGCGGTATGACCCGGACGGCGAGCACGGCCGACCCCGAGTCGAGCTCAGCCTCGCGCGGCCGTGCACCCGACAGCAGCGCATCGACGCTCTCGTCCACCGCGACGTCGGCCCGTCGCGCCTGCAAGGCACGGGTCATGGACCCCAGCGAGGCCCCCACCAGGTCGCCGACCAGTCCCAGGCGGCGATACGCCGAGATCGCGTTCGGGCTCGCGAACGTGACCACACCGGACGGGTCGATCCTCAGCAGGCCGTCGCCCACACGAGGGGCGCCGCGCCGCGCAGGAGGGGGGTCTGCGCCCTGAGGGAACCGGCCCTCGGCGATCATCCGGGCCAGCAACCCGGCTGCCTCGAGGTAGACCAGCTCGAGGCGGCTCGGCGTCCGCACAGCACCGAGGTTGGTGTGCCGTCCGATCACGGCGAGCACCCGCCCCCCGCGCACGACGGGGATCGCCTCGACCCGCACCGGGATCGCGTCCCACCACTCCGGGTCGGAGTCACGCCTGATCCTGCCGGTCTCGTACGCGCCGTCCACCAGGGGACGTCGACCCGTCTCGAGCCGTCGACCCACCATGTCCTGGGCGTAGGACGTCGGCCCGGTCGTGGGCCGCATCTGGGCGCCCGCCACGAAGCCGCGCCCGTCCACACGCGGCAGCCACAGCACCAGGTCGGCGAACGACAGGTCCGACAGCAGCTGCCACTGACCCACCAGCGCGGTGAGCCAGTCGATGTCGGCATCGCCCAGATCGGTCTCTGTCCGGGCGACCTCGGCGACGGAGGGCACGGCGCCAGACTAGGAGCCGGGCCCGTGCCGGCACCGGGGTAGGTTCGCACCGTGAGCACGCCGTCGTCCCCGGCCCCCGACAGCCTCGACCCCGCGCCGGTGAGCGGCCATGCCGGCACGCTCGCCCTCGCCGCAGCACGGGCGCACGGGGTGGATGCGCTGTTCACCCTGTCCGGGGCGCACATCTTTCCGCTGTACGACGCGGCCACGACGGCCCAGCCCCCCCTCCGCATGGTCGACGTCCGGCACGAGCAGAGCGCCGTCTTCGCCGCCGAGGCAGCAGCCAAGCTCACGCGCCGGCCCGGCTTCGCCGCGGTCACCGCCGGCCCGGGGGTCACCAACGCGATCAGCGCGGTCACCCAGGCACAGGCCTCGGGCGTTCCGCTGCTGGTCATGGGTGGACGGGCGCCGGCGTTCCGATGGGGAACAGGCGCGCTGCAGGAGCTCGACCATCCGCCCCTGCTGGCGCCGGTGACCAAGTCGGCCACCACTGCCGGTACCGCAGCCGACGTCTACGCGGCTGTGGACGAGGCACTGCGTCTCGCGTCGCTGCCCCACCGGGGGCCGACCTTCGTCGACGTGCCGATGGACGAGCTCTTCAGCCACGCCGCCGCCACACCTCGGCCGCTCACCGCGATCCCACCGCTCGAGCCGGACGCCGACGCCGTGCGCACCATCGCCCGCATGCTGGCCCGGGCGGAGCGACCCGTGCTGATCCTCGGCTCCGACGTCTGGCTGGACGGCGGCGATGATGCCGCGCGCACCTTCGCCGAGGCCGCGGGAGTGCCCGTCATCCCCAACGGGATGGGCCGTGGCATCGTCCCGCGTGGCCACCCCCTGCTGGTCAGCAAGGCCCGTTCGACCGCGTTGTCCGAGGCCGACCTGGTGGTCGTCGCCGGGGCGCCTCTCGACTTTCGCCTGCAGTACGGCGTCTTCGGCGACGCCGCGAGCCCGGCACCGGTGGTCCACCTCGCCGATGCCCCCTCGCAGGTCGCGACGCACGTGCCTCTGGCCTCGTCTGCCGCCGGCTCGCTGCACCTCGTCTTCTCGGCCCTGCTGCACGAGTGGGAGCAGCAGCCCTCACGCACCGACACGCGGCCGTGGCGCGAGCGGCTCGCGTCGGCGGCTGCCGAGGCGAGCGCACGCGACCAGCAGTGGCTCACCGCAGAGTCCACGGGCGGCATCCACCCGGGCCGGGTCTACGGGGCGCTGCTGCCCCTGCTCACCGACGACACCGTCGTGATCGCCGACGGCGGCGACTTCGTCTCCTGGTCCGGCAAGTTCGTCGAGCCCGCTCGTCCGGGAGGATGGCTCGACCCCGGCCCCTACGGGTGCCTCGGCGCAGGCCTCGGCGCCGCAGTCGGCGCGGGCGTGGTGCGGCCGAGCTCCCCGCGCGTGCTGCTGCTCGGCGACGGAGCAGCCGGGTTCTCGCTGGCCGAGCTCGAGACGCTGGTGCGCCACGACCTGCCCGCGCTGGTGGTGGTCGGCAACAACGGTGCCTGGGGGCTGGAGAAGCATCCGATGCGCCTGCTGTACGGCTACGACGTGCTCGCCGACCTGCCGCGAGGCACGCGCTACGACGTCATCGCCGAGTCCATGGGCGGCGGCGGGGAAACGGTGACCGAGCCGCAGGACCTGCCCGGCGCCCTGCAGCGGGGGCTCGAGTCGGGCACGACCTACGTCGTGAACGTGTTGATGGACCCCGAGGTGGCCTACCCCCGCAAGACCACCGGCGTCTGAGCCCCCTCAGAGACGGCGCAGAAAGGCGTCGCGGTCGACGAGCACCCGGGTCACCCGTCCGTGACCGACCACCCGCCGGTCGGCGGGGTGCTCGGCGGTGACCTCGAACTGCCAGGTGCGTCCGTCGACGTGCACGAGGGCCGCACGCACGGCCACCTTGTGCCCGATCGGGGTCGCGTGCAGGTGGTCGAGCTCGACGCGGGTGCCGACCGTGGTCGCCGGTGCCTGCACCCAGCGTGAGACCGCACGCACGGTGGCCTTCTCGGCCAGAGCCAGCAGCACGGGAGTGGCGAGCACAGGCACGTCGCCGGACCCGACAACGGTGGCCGTGTCTGCCTCGGTGACCTCGTGGACGATCTCGGCGGTGCTCCCCACCTGGGGCGACGTGGTCATGCCCTCACCCTAGGACGACGAGCGGGTCGCCCTGCTGCACGACATCCCCGACCGCCACGACCACGTGCGTGACCGTGCCGCCCACCTCGCTGCTGACCGGGATCTCCATCTTCATGGACTCCAGCAGCAGCAACGGCTCGCCGGCTGCCACCGCACGTCCGGGCTCGGTCAGCACCTGCAGCACGTTGCCCACCAGCTCGGCACGAACGGTGTCCGCCACGGCGTCGCTCCGGCTCACGCCGAGCCGGTGTCGACGACACCGACCCTGATGCGCGCCAGCACGCGCAGCCGCAGCTCGTCGGGGGCGTGGTCGTGACCGCAGCAGCGGCTCAGCACGGCGCGGACGGCCTGCTGCAGCTCTTCGACCTGCACGCCGTACTGCTCGAGGCAGGGATGGCACTCCTGCAGGTGCTGCTCGATGTCGGCGTAGTCCACCGAGGGGCTGCCCGACAAGCGGTGGTCGAGAAAGTCCGACACCCGTCCGAGCACGTCGGCGCAGTCGGTCTCGTGCGGGTTGCCACAGCTCATCGTCCCGCCTCCGTCCCGTCACCGGCTGGGATCAGCCCACGGTCGATCGCGTAGTCCTCCAGCAGCGCGCGCAGGTTCTTGCGCCCGCGGTGCAGCCGGGACATCACGGTGCCGATGGGAGTGCCCATGATCTCGGCGATCTCCTTGTACGCATAGCCCTCCACGTCGGCGTAGTAGACGGCCATCCGGAACTCCTCCGGCAGCTGGGCCAGCGCCTCGCGGATGTCGCGGTCGGGCAGCCGCTCGAGCGCCTCGACCTCTGCCGACTTCAACCCACCCGAGGTGTGCGCCTCGGCGCGGGCCATCTGCCAGTCCTCGACGTCGTCGGTGTTGGCCTGCTGAGGCTGGCGCTGCTTCTTGCGGTAGTTGTTGATGAACGTGTTGGTCAGGATTCGGTGCAGCCATGCCTTGAGGTTGGTGCCGTCCTGGTACTGGTGGAACGCAGCGAAGGCCTTCGCGAACGTCTCCTGCACCAGGTCCTCGGCATCGGTGGGGTTGCGCGTCATGCGCAGCGCAGCCCCGTACAGGGAGTCGAGGTGCTCGAGGGCGTCCCGCTCGAAGCGGGCCGCCCGCTGCTCGGGCGACTCGACGTCGGTGGGCAACGCGGAAGGGCTCACGACAGACCAGGGTAACGAGGCCGAGGCGGTGGTCGACTCCGGCGAGCCCTCGGCCAGCAGCCCCGAAGGTCGTGTGGCGAGCAGCACTGCGGCGTCCTTCCCAGGTGGCGACCGTCGCCACGCGTCCCGTGTCGCGGAGAACGTCGCCGACGGGCCGTCGATTCCCGATGGCTCGTAGGCTGGTCGACATGACCACGCCTGCCACCCCTCCTGCACCCTCGGCCTTCCACGCCCTGCTGCTCGAGCAGGTCGGGCACGAGTTCGGTGCCTCCCAGCAGTACGTCGCGATCGCTGTGTGGTTCGACCAGCAAGCTCTGCCCCGCCTGGCGGCGCACTTCTACGCCCAGGCCCTCGAGGAGCGCAACCACGCGATGATGATCGTGCAGTACCTGATGGATCGCGACGTCCCCGTGGCCATACCCGGCGTCCCCGCCGTCCGCAACGACTTCGCCACGCTCGCCGAGCCGATCGAGCTGGCCCTGCACCAGGAGCAGCAGGTGACGCGGCAGTTCGAGGCACTCATCGCGACGGCGCGCGACGACCGGGACTACCTCGGGGAGCAGTTCACCCACTGGTTCCTCAAGGAGCAGGTCGAGGAGGTCGCGTCCATGTCGACCATGCTGCAGGTGGCCTCGCGGTGCCTGGACAACCCGCTGCAGATGGAGGACTACCTGGCCCGGGAGGGTTCCGAGGGCGAGTCGCCCGACCCCACGGCTCCCCACCCTGCCGGTGGCGCCGTCTGAGCCGACGGTTGGTGCCCCTCCGCATACAAAGTGCCGAGTGAGGGCGCGCCGGGGCTGACAACCTCCCAGGTGGCGACGGTTGCCGGCACCACTATGTATGCGGACGGGACGGCATCTGCTCGACGAACGCCACCACGGCGGTGACCACCTCGTCGAGCCCGGCACGAAGCGAGTGGTCACCGGCCACTGCGACCACCTGTCGGTCCGCGGCCGGCGGAACCTCGTCGGGGCCACCGAACGGGTCGGACCGCCCGGCGACGACCAGGGTCGGGACGCCCGGCAGGTCGAGCTCGCCCGCTCTGCTGCGCTCGGGACGCCCCGGAGGGTGCAGAGGGAACGCCAGGGCGACCACGGCGAGCGCACCGACCTGGGCGGCCGTGCGACAGGCGACCCGGGCCCCGGCGCTGCGCCCTCCGACGAGCACGGGCGCGTCGCGTGGCACCTCGGCCAGCACCTGGAGCCAGACCTCGTCGAGGATGCCCGGTGCGGGAGCGACCCTTCGGCCGGCCACCCGCCACGGTTGCTCGACCAACCAGACCGAGGTGCCCAGCGCCGGCAGCGCCGCAGCCACAGCGGCCAGGTCAGGCGCCTGTACCCCGCCGCCGGCACCATGCCCGAGCACGAGCCGTCGGCGTGGACGCGCCGGCTCGTACAGGTGCGCTCGGGCCGGGCCTCGCGTCGTCTCGAGCAGCCGCACCCGGCTCACGGGGACGGCACCTCGTCGGGAGGCAACGGGTCTGTCAGGTGCTCACCGTTGTTGCGCACGTTGTTGACGGCCGTGCTGACCGGGTAGGCCTCGAGGGGGCCGGGTGCTGCCGGCGTCAGGATGCCCAGCACGTCGTCCGGGTCGGTGGTCGCCGGGTCGAGCCAGGCCGCCCAGTGCGCCTGGTCGATCATCAGCGGGGCACGGTCGTGGATGCGCCCGGTTCCGTCGGGCGCCGAGGTGGTGAGCAGGGCCATCGTGGTCAGCCACGAGGCAGGGTCGGCCGGGTCGGCGTCAGCGGGCTTCCAGAACTCGTACAGCCCTGCCAGGGCGAGCGAGGCTCCGTCCGGACGATGGATGTAGAAGGGCTGCTTGCGGGGCCTACCTCCGCTCGGGGAGGCGCCCGGCGTGTACCACTCGTAGTAGCCGTCGGCGGGCACCAGGCACCGACGCCTCGCGAAGGCGCGCCGAAAGGCCGGCTTCGCGGCCGCGGTCTCCAGCCTCGCGTTGATCATGCGGCTGCCGATCGACGGGTCCTTCGCCCAGGACGGCACGAGACCCCACCGCAGGATGCGCAGGCAGCGACTCGGCACCTGCTCGCCGCGCCCCGCCCGGGTGAGCACGGCGTAGACGTCCTTGGTGGGGGCGACGTTGTAGTCCGGGCCGAGCACGCGCTCGGCGGTCTCGACCCGTTCGACCTCGAACTCGACCGCGAGCTCGTCCGGGGAGCGGCTCGACGCATAGCGACCACACACGGCCTCGATTCTGGCAAGTCGCGCGGCTACGGGACACTGGGGTGGTGACCGGTACCGCACCATGGCGTGCTCCGACGGCCCGGGGGCCCGTCGACGCGTGCGTGCGGGTGCCGGCCTCGAAGTCGCTCATGGCGCGCGCCCTCGTCCTGGCGGGTCTGGCCCAGCAGCCCACGACCTTGCTGAACCCGCTGGTCGCGCGCGACTCGCTGCTGATGGCGCAGGCGCTGCGCGCGCTCGGGGCATCGGTCCACTCCCCCGACGAGGGTTGCTGGCAGGTCACGCCGGGCACCGCGGCCGTCGACGGCGCGATCGACTGCGGCCTGGCCGGCACGGTGATGCGCTTCGTCCCCCCGATGGCCGCCCTGACGTCGGTCGACATCGGCTTCGACGGCGACGAGCGCAGCCGAGCCCGCCCCCTCTCCGGCCTGCTCGACGCGATGCGGGGGCTGGGGGTACGGCTGTCCCCCGAGGGCGCGGCCTCGCTGCCGTTCGTCGTCCACGGCACGGGCGCGGTAGCAGGAGGTGCCGTGTCCGTGGACGCCCGCGAGTCCAGCCAGTTCGTCTCGGGGCTGCTGCTCGCGGGGTGCCGATTCGGCGACGGCCTGGACCTGACGGCAACGGGCGTCCCGCCCAGCGCACCGCATGTCGCGATGACGCTCGCCAGCCTGCGGGCGCGGGGGGTGGATGCCCACGCGGTGGGGGCGACGCGCTGGCGGGTGGCCCCCGCCGTGCCGACCGGGGGGCAGGTCACGATCGAGCCCGACCTGTCGAACGCGGCACCGTTTCTTGCCGCTGCCGTGGTGACGGGAGGTCGGGTCCGCGTGCCGGACTGGCCGTCCGTCACGACGCAGCCGGGCCCGGCGCTGCTGGGCCTGCTCTCGAGGTTCGGAGCCGTCGTCGAGCAGCATGACCAGGCCGTCACCGTCACAGGTCCCGAGCAGGTGGCCGGACTGGGCGAGGTCGACCTCTCCGAGGTCGGGGAGCTCACCCCGACCGTGGCTGCGATGGCCGCGCTGGCGCAGCAGCCCACCACGATCACCGGCGTGGCACACCTGCGTGGTCACGAGACCGATCGGCTGGCGGCCCTGACACGGGCGTTGCGGGCACTCGGCGGCACGGTGCAGCCGACCCCCGACGGGCTGCACATCGTTCCCTCCCGGCTGTCCGGCGCGACAGTGGCCAGCGAGGGCGACCATCGCATGGCCACCTTCGCGGCGATCGTCGGGCTGGCCGTCCCCGGCGTGGTCGTCGACGACGTGACCGTGACCGCCAAGACCATGCCGTCGTTCACGGCCCTGTGGCGGGACATGCTCACGTGAGCGGTGGCGCCCCCCGGGGGTACGAGCACTTCGAGGACGACCTGCACGCCCGTGCGTCGGGGCGCAACTCGCGTCCTCGCAGCAAGCGTCGCCCGGCGCACGAGGCCGCCGTGCCCGCGCGCGTCACCACCGTCGACCGCGGTCGCTACACGTGCCGACTGGAGCTACCCGGGGGCCGCACGGGCCCGCAGGTGACCGCGGTGCGCGCCCGCGAGCTGCGACGGGGCTCGGTCGTCGTCGGCGACCTCGTCGGCCTGGTCGGCGACACCTCCGGCGACGAGGGCAGCCTCGCCCGCCTCGTCCGGGTCGAGCACCGCACGACGACGCTGCGCCGCACCGCCGACGACACCGACCCCGTCGAGCGCGTCATCGTCGCCAACGCCGACCTGCTCGGCATCGTCACCGCGGCGACCGACCCCGAACCGCGACCACGCCTGATCGACCGCTGCCTGGTGGCGGCCTACGACGGTGGCCTGAGACCGCTGCTCGTGGTCACCAAGACCGACCTGACATCTCCGGACGCGCTCGTGCGCGCCTACTCGGCCCTGCAGGTACCGGTGGTCGCCACGCGTCGCGACGCTGACCCGGACGCGCTGCGAGCGGCGCTGGCCGGTCACCGCACGGTGCTCGTCGGGCCGAGCGGAGTCGGCAAGTCGACGCTGGTGAACGCCCTGGTGCCCGACGCCGACCGGGCGGTGGGGGGCGTCAACCCGGTCACGGGCCGAGGGCGGCACACCTCGAGCTCGGCGATCGCCCTGGCTCTGCCCGAGGGGGGATGGGTGATCGACACCCCCGGGCTCCGCTCCTTCGGCCTCGCCCACGTCGACCTGGCCCGGGTGCTGCGGGCCTTTCCCGACCTGGACGCCGGAGCCTCGCACTGCCCGCGAGGATGCGACCACCGCAACGAGTCGTGCGCCCTCGACGAGTGGGTGGCCGGGGGCAACGCGAGCGCCGACCGGCTCGAGTCGCTGCGGCGCCTGCTCGCTGCCAGCGAGTCGTCCCCGAGCTAGGCGAGGTCTCCCCACACCGACGTCGCACCGGAGTGCCCCACCACGACGGTCCACACCGTGGCCACCACCGCCCCGACCGCGGCGGCCACGCCGAGCGGAACGGCCCGTCGGTCTCGGGGCTGCAGCCAGGCCCAGGCGACGACCAGCGCCGCCACGCCCACGAGGAACCACGGCAGCAGGTCGGCCACGTCGGCGTGGCGAGCGACCTCGGGGCTGCCCGGAACCCGGGTCAGCAACCACTGGCCCGACGTGCGTGCCAGCACCGCCGACCCGGCGGCCGACACGGCCAGCACGACCAGCACGGTTCGCAGACGCTCGGCCCAGGTCGTGCTCGCGATCGACAGCACCATGCCGACGGCGAGCAGTGGCACGAGCACGACCACCGCGTGCACCACGAGCGGGTGCAGCGGCAGCCCGAAGACGTCGATCACGAGCGATGAGTATGCCCGTCGCTGGCTACGCTCGGGCTTCGTGGCTGCGCTTGCTGACGACCTCGCCCTCGCGCACGACCTGGCCGACGCGGCCGACCGGATCACCCTCGACCGGTTCTTGGCCGCCGACCTTCGCGTCTCGCAGAAGCCGGATGCGACCCCGGTGACCGATGCCGACCGCGCGGTGGAGCGCGACGTCCGCGAGAGGCTGTCTCGGCAACGACCGGACGACTCGGTGCTGGGCGAGGAGGAGGGGGGTCGCCTGCTCGGGCGCACGTGGGTCGTCGACCCGATCGACGGCACCAAGAACTTCATGCGAGGCGTTCCGGTGTGGGCCACGCTCATCGCCCTCGTCGTGGGCGACGAGGTGCCCGTGGGCCTGGTCAGCGCTCCGGCCCTCGGCCGGCGCTGGTGGGCGAGCTCCGGCTCGGGCTGCTGGACGAGCGCCTTCGGTGCCGCTCCGCGCCGCTGCCGGGTGTCGGACGTCGCGCGGGTCGCCGACGCGTTCGTCAGCTACTCGTCCCCCGGGGGGTGGGAACGGCGTCCCGAGTCGATCGCGCCGGTGCTCGACGCCGCGTGGCGCACGCGCGCCTTCGGCGACTTCTGGTCGTACATGCTGGTCGCCGAAGGGGCGTGCGACGTCGCCGCCGAGCCTGAGCTGGCTCTGCACGACATGGCGGCGCTCGTGCCGATCGTCACCGAGGCCGGCGGGCGGTTCACCGACGTGTCAGGGGTGCCGGGACCGTTCGGCGGCAGCGCTCTGGCGACCAACGGCCGGCTGCACGACGAGGTACGCCGGCTGCTCACGGCGTGACGACGGGACTCAGTCGTCCTCGTCGTCCTCGTCCTCGTCCTCGTCGTCCTCGTCGTCCTCGTCGTCCTCGTCGTCCTGGTCGAGCGAGGCCTCACGCTCGGCGCCGGTGTCGAAGAATGCGTCGAGATACTCGTCGGGCTCGAGGTCGCTGTCGCGCAGCAACGAGAACACCTCAGCGCCCTGCCCCGGCTCGTCCGGCATGACGTAGGCCTGGGCGAAGCCCAGGAACTCCGCGCCGACCTCCGCTGCGTACTCCTTGGCCTCGGACTCCGCGAGCAGCACGGCCTCCTCGAACACGTCGGCCCTCCAGATCGTGACGCGCTCCTCGTAGGTGCCCTCCGGGTCGTGGAACACGCACCGCACCCCGAACCAGTCAGCCATGGCGTTCCCCGTCCTCGTCCTGCACCCGACCGCGGGTGCGGGTCGACGCTACTCGCCCGAGGCCGGGGCTGCTGGCTCGGGTGCCTCGACCGCCGCGGGCTGCTCCTCGACGTCGGTGTCGGTGGGCTGCGGGTCGGGAAGGAGCGCGTCCTCACGCGAACGGAAGTACGAGGTCGCCGTGTGCACGACGGCGACGAGGGGAACGGCGACGATCGCACCGATGATGCCGAACACGACCGCACCAGCCGAGATGGCCAGCACGATCGCGAGGGGGTGCACACGCACCATCCTGCCCATCACCAGCGGTGCGAACAGGTGCGCCTCGATCTGCTGGACGGCGATGATGCCGCCCAGCACCAGCAGCGCCACGATCGGGCCCTGGGTCACGAACGCCACCAGCACCGCCAGGGCTCCTGACGCGAAAGCACCGACCAGCGGGATGAACGCACCGAAGAACACCAGCACGCCCAGCGGCAGCGCGAGCGGCACCGACAGGATCAGCAGCCAGATGGTGATGAACACCCCGTCGAAGGTGGCGACGAGCACCGTGCTGCGGACGTAGGCGATGAGCGTGCCGAAGGCGCGCTGTCCCGCCTCGTCCACGTCGTGGCGCAGCGAACGGGGCACCAGCGACAGCGCCCAGCCCCAGATGTTGCGCCCGTCGAAGAGGAAGAAGAAGAGCGCGAACATCGCGATCGCGATCCCGGCGAACACCTCGGCCGCCGCACCGGCCGTCGACAGGGCTCCCGCAGCGAGGCGGTCCTGGTTGGACGCGATGGCCGAGCCCACCTGGTCGACCAGATCGGTCACCTGGGCCTCGCTCAGCTGCAAGGGGCCGGTGGCCAGCCACTCCTGGATCTGCTCCACAGCACGCTCGGCCTCGTCGGCCACCCGGCCGAACTGGCCGCTGACCTGCTGGCCCACGATCGTCAGCACCCCGACCACGACCACGATGAAGGCCGCGAGCACCACTCCGGCAGCAGCACCACGCCGCCACCCGAGGGCCTTGAGCCGTCCCACCGTCGGGGCCAGCAGCGCGGCCAGCAGGCCCGCCACCACCAACGGGAACGTCACCACCCGCAGCTGCCACGCCACCCATCCCAGCAACGCGACCGCGGCAGCGATCATCAGGATGCGCCACGACCACGCCGCGGCGTAGCGGACGCTGACCGGGACGAGCTCCTCCGGCGAGTCGGGCAGCGGCGAGCGGGCGCCGTCGTCGCTGCGGCCCCCCGTATCGGTCGGCGTCGTCGCACTGCGGCGGGGGTCAGGGGCGGGGGCCCGGCCCCCTGGACGTCGTTGGCCGGCTCGCTCCCGCGCCGTACGCCAGCGACGACCCGCCGACCGACGCGCGTGGTCGATCGCCATCACCCCAGCCTTCCACACGATCGGTCCTTCGACCCTGTTCGACACCGTGCCACGGATCGAGCATGGCGGTGGTGACCGGAGGGCACATGCGAACTTCCATCAGCGCCAAGAACCTCAGCTACGCCTACGGCGACCACGTCGCTGTCGACGGCATCAGCGTGGACGTTGCACCGGGTGAGGTGCTGGGCTTTCTCGGCCCGAACGGAGCCGGCAAGTCCACCACCATCAAGATGCTCACCGGGCAGCTGACACCGGCGAGCGGCACGATCGACGTGCTCGGCATGCCCATGCCGCAGCGCCGCACCGAGATCCAACGGCGGATCGGGGTGTGCTTCGAGGAGAAGAACCTGTACCTCGCGATGACGGCCACCCAGAACCTGCGCTTCTTCGCCCGGCTCTTCGGCATGTCGGGCTTCGACCCGCAGCCGCTGCTGGAGCGGGTCGGGCTGGCCGATCGGTCCGCCGACCGGGTCGGCGACTTCTCCAAGGGCATGCGGCAGCGGCTCATGATGGCCCGCACCCTGGTGAACTCCCCCGACGTGCTGTTCCTCGACGAACCGACCGACGGGCTGGACCCGGTCTCGGCACGCCAGATCCGCACCCTGGTGCGTGACGAGGCGGCTCGCGGGGCTGCCGTGCTGCTCACGACCCACGACATGATGGAGGCCGACTCGCTGTCGGACCGCGTCGCCTTCATCGACCAGGGACGCATCCTGGTGCTCGACACCCCCGAGCAGCTCAAGCTGAGCCACGGCTCCCGCTCGCTGCGCATCCGACGCCGCGACACCGACGGCGCGGTCAGCGAGCACGTCGTGGCGCTCGACGACGCCTCGCCCGAGCAGATGCGCGCCGCCTTCACGGCCGGCCAGGTGCTGACGGTTCACAGCGAGGAGGCCACCCTCGAGGACGTCTTCGTGCACTACGCCGGACGAGGGCTCGACGCGTGAACGCGACCGTCGTCGGGGCCATCCTGCGCAAAGACCTGCGCGAGTTTCGAGCCGACCGCTTCTTCGTCGCCATGACGCTGCTGTCGGTCGTGCTCTACCCGGTCTTCTTCTGGGTGCTGCCCAGCACCGTGGACGAGACGTTGCGGGTCGGGATCGTCCAGCGGGGGCTCGACGCGGTGGTCGCGGGCCTGCAGACCGAGACCGAGGGCATCGAGCTGGTCGAGTTCGCCACAGCCGACGCGGTCGAGGCCGCCCTGCTGGGTGGTGACGACGACCTCGTGGCCGGCCTGGTGTTCCCTCCCGACTTCGTCGCAGCCGCGTCCGCGGGCGAGACCTCGGTCGTCGCGCTGCTCGTGACGGCGGATGTACCGCCCGAGGTCGAGTCGGCCTTGTCTGCGGTCGTGTCCGAGCTGGCGCTGGTGCTGCTCGGCGACTCCGGGGCAGACCAGCTGCTCAGCGAGCCCGTCGTGCTCGGCGAGGACATGGTCGGTGACCAGGTGTCGCTGCGCGAGCAGCTGCGTCCGCTGCTGGCGTTCTTCGTGCTGATCGTGGAGACCTTCGCCCTCGCCACGCTGGTCGCCTCCGAGATCGCGCAACGCACGGTCACGGCGGTGCTGGTCACACCCGCGACGAGGGCCGACTTCCTCGCCGCCAAGGGCCTGGTCGGCACGGGCATCGCGTTCACGGAGGCAACGGTCATCATGCTGCTGATCGGGGGCTTCACCACCGGAGCACCCATCATGCTGCTGACGCTGCTGCTCGGCGCGGCGCTCGTCACCGGTGTCGGCATGGTGATCGGCACCTACGCGAAAGACTTCATGGGGGTGCTGTTCCTGTCGGTGCTGGCGATGGTGCCCCTGCTGGTGCCGGCGTTCGCGGCGTTGTTCCCCGGTACTGCCGCCACGTGGGTGCAGGCGATGCCCAGCTACGGCTTCGTCCAGGCGGTGGTCGAGGTGTCGGCCCAGGGGGCCGGCTGGAGCCAGGTGGCACCCGACCTGCTCGCGCTCGCGGCGTGGACGGTCGCGGCGTTCGCGGGCGGCTGGGTGGTGCTCGGCAGAAGGGTGGGGACGCTGTGAGCCTGACCCGCGTGAGCCACGTCCTGGCCAAGGACCTGCGGCTCGGTCCGCGGTCGCCGATCTTCTTGTGGGCGATCGGGCTGCCGATCGTCTTCACCCTGCTGATCACGGCTGTCTTCGGCGACCTGTTCGCCCCACCTCCCCGGCTCGCGGTGGTCGACGAGGGCCGCTCACAGATCACGACGGCGTTGCTGGCCACCGAGGGTCTGGACGTCGAGGTCGTCGACGACGAGCAGACGATGCTCGCCGCCGTCGAGGCCCACGACTACGACGCGGGGCTGGTGCTGCCCGCCGGCATCGACGACACGCTGGCCGCAGGCGACCCGGCGACCCTGCAGTTCGTCGTCTCCGGGCAGAGCCTGGCCTCGACGCGACTCGTGCTCGCAGTCACGGCGCTGCAGCAGGCGCGCGGGGCCGCCGGTCAGCAGCCGCCGGTCGACGTCGAGGTGACCACGGTGGGTGACGAGTCCTGGGTGCCGGTCGAGGACCGGTTGCTGCCGCTCGTGGTGATGTACGCGGTGGTCATCGCCTCCCTGTTCCTGCCCGCGTCGTCGCTGGTCGAGGAGCGCCAGCACCGCACCCTGGACGCCGTGCTGATCACCCCGGTGCGCATGTCGGAGGTGCTGCTCGCCAAGGGGGCGCTCGGGGTGCTGCTCGGCGTGCTCATGGGCGCAGTGACCCTCGCGATCAACCAGGCCTTCAGCGGTCAGGCACCGGCCCTGATGCTGCTGCTGCTGATCGGGGCCGTGATGATGGCCGAGGTCGGCATCGTGCTGGGGTGCTGGGCTCGGGACGGCAACACGCTGTTCACGGCAGTGAAGGGGGGCGGGATCCTGGTGATCGCCCCGGTGCTGTTCACGTTGTTCCCCGACCTGCCGCAGTGGATCGCCCGGCTCTTCCCGACCTACTACTTCTTGCAGCCGATCTACGAGATCTCCGTGCAGGGGAGCACCCTGGGCCAGCACAGCGCCCAGGTGGCGGTCGCCGTGGCACTGTGCGTCGCCCTGCTGCCGGTGGTCGTCGCCCGCGCACGGCGCCTGGAGCAGCAGCTGGCAGCCACGTCGTGACCTCTCAGCCGGCGGCACCCCAGGTGTCGTCCAACGGCGAGCCGGCCGGCTGCGGGGGCACCTCGACCGGGCGGTACGTGTAGAACAGCGTGCAGCCGTCGTCGCCGGCGGCAGCGACTTCGTGGGCGACGCCGGGCGGGATGTAGGCGTAGGAGCCTGCCTCGAGCTCGCGGTCGATGATCCGGGCCCGCCCCGCCGTGACCAAGAAGTGGTGGTGCGCGCCCTGGTGGACGTGCGACGGGTTCACCGCACCCGGCTCGAGGTGGAACATGCCCAGCACGACGTCACCGGAGCGCCACAGCACCTTGTGGCTCACACCGGGGCTGTCTCCCAGCTGCTTCCAGGGCAGGCCCTCGACCTCGTCGGCCGCCAGCAGAATCAGGCGACCGAGGTCGTCTCGTCCGGACGGGGCGGCTGCAGACACGTGATCCTCCTGCACGTCGATCGTTGACCCGACGAGCGTAGCGACCCCGTGTGATCATGCGGGCATGACGGTCCCCCACCTGCAGCCCGGCACCTACCTTCTGCTGACCTACGACTATGTCCCCGACATCCTCGACCGCCGTGGCCCGCATCGCGCCGCTCACCTCGAGCACGCCCGTGCCGCGCAGCAGCGCGGGCACCTGGTCAACGTGGGCGCCGTGGGTGACCCACCGACGGGTGCGGTGTTCGTGTTCGCCGACGTCGGCGCCGAGACGGTCTCGGCCTACGCCGACGACGACGCCTACGTCCGTGCAGGGCTGGTCACCGGCCGGCGGGTGGAGCCCTGGACGGTGGTCGTGTAGCGACGGGGGGTTGCCCGACGGCCTCGACGCCCTACTCTGACCGGACGTACCCCCACCGTTCGGAGCAGCTCACGTGACACGCCTGCACGCACTCGACGCCGTGTGGCTGGAGCTGGAGAGCGGGGGGCCTGCGCTCGCACCCGGGCTCGTGTGCGTCCTGGACCCCGACGTACCCGCGATCGCCGACGTGCGGCGCCTGGTCGGTGAGCGCCTCGAGTCCACCCCGACCCTGCGCTGGGTGCTCGACGAGCACGAGTCGGGTCGACGCCCGCAGTGGCGGGACGGCGGGATGCCCGACCTGCGCTACCACGTCCGTGCGCTGCGGGTCGGGGCCGATCCCGAGGCACTGGCGGCCACGGTGTCGACGCTGATGGAGCAGCCGATGGACCGCACGCGCCCTCTGTGGGACGTGACGGTCGTGCGGGGTCTCGCGGGTGGCCAGTGGGCCTTCGTCTGGCGGCTGCACCACGCGGTCGCGGACGGTATCGCCGCGCGCACCGTGATGGGCCACCTGCTCGACCTGCACCCCGACGGTGGGCCGACGCTGGCAGACGCCGCCCTGGCCGGGTCGATGCCCGCGACCAGCGGGGGCCACGACCGGGGGCTGCACCTGCCCGGACGATGGGGACGGGCCGTCGAGGGGGCGATCACGGCGCTGGCGTCGGCGGTCAAGCACGCTCCGGAGGCGGCGCACGTGCTGGCCGACGTCACACCGCGCCCACCAGGGTCGCTGACGGGACCCCTGTCGGACCGGCGGAGGTGGGTCTACGCCACCGAGGACCTCGCGCTGGCCAAGCAGGCGCGGCGTCGGCTCGACGCCAGTCTCAACGACGTGGTGCTCGCAGCGGTGGCCAACGGCTACCGCGAGCTGCTCCGTGGCCGCGGCGAGCCCACAGACGGGCGCACGCTGCGCTGTGTCGTGCCGGTCTCGCTGCGCCCGGCCATCGACGCCCATGCCGACAACCGCCTGACTGCGGCGTGGACCGACCTGCCCGTCGGCGACATGTCCCCGGCGCAGCGGGTGGCGGCCATCTCGCGGTCGACCCGCTGGCAGATCAGGGCGGGCACACCCATGGTGGGGGCGGCCCTGATCTCGCTGGCCGACCACTTCGTGCCGGGCCCGTTGCAGGAGGTCGTGGTCGAGCACGCGACGTGGGTGCCCGAGTGGTTCGCCGACACGCTGGTCACCAACGTCCCCGGGGCCCAGTTCCCGCTCTACGTGCTGGGCCGCCAGATTCGGCACCTGCACCCGGTCATCCCCGTGGACGCCCATCTGCGCATCACCGTCGGGGTCGTGTCGCACGACGGCACTCTCGGCTTCGGCGTCACCGGCGACGGGCTCTTCGCCGCCGACGTCGACGTGCTGCTGCAGGGCATCTGCGACGGCCTGCACGACCTCGCCAACGCCTGACGCTCTCGGGTCCGCGACGCAGCGGTTGGGTCTGGACGAGCTCTCTCACGCCCTTGCACGGCAAAGGGGTGGTTTGCTCGGCCAATTGGCCGAGCAAACCACCCCTGTGCGTACCGAACGTGATCATTCACCACGTCGGGTGGCGGTGAGTGCTACCCGGTGAAGCAGGGCCCGGCGTAGTCGTACGCCTCGGCGGTCGCGCCCACGTAGCCGGCCTCGAGCGTGGCGATGCCGAGCGCCGCCTCGGGGTCGACCTGGTTCGCCGTGATGCTGCGGTCGGGGTCGCCACCGAGGGTGATGCTCGGCAGCGCACCCTCGAAGTCGACCGAGAGACCCTCGGTCACCGAGCGCAGCCCCTCACGAGTGAGGTCACCGTTCTCGGCCGCCGCCTCGAGCGCGGCCTTCAACGGGTACTGCCAGATCCAGCCGAACGTGTAGGCGTCGTTGGCCGGCACCTCGTCACCCTTGGCCTCGAGCATCGCGGCGTGTGCCGGGGTGTCGCTGCCGTAGGTCTCGTGCGTCGCGATGTTGAAGTAGAGCGCCTCGAGCGCCGGCGCAGCCTCGGTGCCCAGCAGTGCCGGGTTCCAGGTCGGCGCCGCACCCAGGAACTTGCCGGCGAAGCCGCCTGCAGCGGCCTTGCCGACGATCTCGGCGGTCTCGCCCGGTCCGACGGCCAGACCGACCACGTCGGCGCCCGACGACAGCACCTGCTGCACGGCGGCGTCCTGGTTGCCGACCGTGGCGTTCGGGCCGGTCTCCACGAAACCGCCGAACTCCACGCCGTTGGCCTCGGCCCACGCCTCGTAGCCCCCGGCGTAGTCCCCACCGAAGTCACCGGGGAAGCCCACGACGAGCACCTTGCTCGGCTCGGCCTGGCTCTCGGCGTACCAGTCCAGCCCGCCGATGCCCTGCATGCAGTAGGACGCCCCCGACTCCAGCAGCAGGTCGCTGTCGGCCTCGGCGAAGCTCCAGCCCGACCACCACGTGGCCGGGGCGCCGATCACGTTGTCGGCGTCCATGTCCGCGAGGATCCCCTGGGTCTGCGTCGTCCCGAGGGTCTGCGCCAGGGCGAGGATGTCGGGCTCGATCTCGCGGTAGGCCTGGCTGTGCTCCTGCGGGTTGTACTTGGCGTCCTTGGTGTACTCGGTGATGTTGACGTCGTAGCCACCGATGCCGCCGGCCTCGTTCACCCGGTTCCAGAAGTCGGTCTGGCCGTTCACCAGCTCGGTGCCGAACGGCGCGAACGGACCCTCGGTGAGGTCGGAGATCACACCGAGGTAGATGCATCCGTTGTCAGCGTTCACCGCGTCCGGGCAGGGCTCCTCGGTGACCCCGACGTCGGTGGCGATCTCCACCGCGCCGCCGTCGTCGGGCTCGCTCGTCCCGCCCGCGCTGTCGTCCGTGTCGCCGCCTCCGCAGGCCGTGAGCACGAGCGCTCCCGTCCCCAGCACCGCCAGCGAGCGGACCAGTCCTCGTTTCACCACTTCTGCTTCCTCCTGTCACTAGCAGTTGTCACTGCGTCTATCAATACTTACGTTTCAGGCACTGGTTGGGCAAGATAGCGGTCACGCAAATCAGGTAACGGTTCTATCGCAAAGGTTGGGCATGCTCGCTGTCGAGAACCTCGAAGTGGTCTACGAGGACGTCGTGCTGGTGCTCAAGGGCGTGAGCCTGCAAGTGCCGGAGGGCCAGATCGTGGCTCTGCTCGGCGCCAACGGCGCCGGCAAGACGACGGTGCTGCGCGCGATCACCGGGCTGCTCGACATCCACCGAGGACGCATCAGCAAGGGCTCGGTGACGCTGGACGGCGAGCCGATCTCCGACCTGGACGCCCCGGCGACCGTCGCCGCCGGGGTCGGGCAGGTGATGGAGGGCCGCCGCGTGTTCGCCGAGTTCACCGTCGAGGAGAACCTGCGGGTCGGCGGCCACACCGCCAGCCGAGCCGAGGTCGGAGAGGGCATGGATCGCGTCTACTCGCTGTTCCCCATCCTCGCCGACCGCAAGAAGCAGGTCGCGGGCTACCTGTCCGGGGGCGAGCAGCAGATGCTGGCGATCGGGCGCGCCCTCATGGCCAAGCCGAAGTACCTGCTGCTCGACGAGCCGTCGCTGGGGCTGGCTCCCCTGGTCGTCCAGCAGATACGCGACCTGATCGTCGAGATCAACCGAACCGGCACCGCCGTGCTGCTGGTCGAGCAGAACGCCGCCATGGCGCTGTCGATCGCCAACCACGGCTACGTCATGGAGACCGGGCGCATCGTGATGGACAAGCCTGCCGCGGCGCTGCGGGAGGACGAGGACATCCGCGAGTTCTACCTCGGGCTGCGGGGCGAGGGTGCCTCGTCGTTCCGGGACGTCAAGCACTACCGACGACGCAAGAGGTGGCTGAGCTGATGACCACTCCCTCGCTGAGCACCATCCTCGCCGAGGCTCAGCACTCGTCCGACCCGGACAAGCCCGTCATCGAGGCCCGCGGCCTGTCGCTGCGGTTCGGCGGCACGCACGCCCTGACCGACATCTCGTTCCACGTCCGACCGAACGAGCTGTTCGCCGTCATCGGACCGAACGGAGCGGGCAAGACGTCGATCTTCAACTGTCTGTCGGGCGTGTACCGCCCTCAGGAGGGCTCGATCTCGATGGGCGACCGGGAGCTCGTCGGCATGCCCCCGGACGAGATCTCCCGGCTGGGCGTCGCACGGATGTTCCAGAACATCGAGCTGTTCGACAACCTCAGCGTGGTCGACAACCTGGCCCTGGGCCGGCACAACCACCTGTCGTACTCGGTGGCCTCGGCTCTTCTGTTCCGGGGCCGGGCACGCTCGGCCGAGATCGCGAACCGAGCCGTCGTCGAGGAGCTCATCGACTTCCTCGAGATCGAGGCCTACCGGGCCTTTCCCGTCGGGATGCTGCCCTACGGCGTGAAGAAGCGGGTGGAGCTGGGGCGAGCGCTCGCGATGGAGCCGACGGTGCTGCTGCTCGACGAGCCCGTCGCGGGCATGAACGTCGAGGAGACCGAGGACATGGCCCGGTTCATCCTCGACATCCGCGCCGAGCTGGGCATCAGCATGATCCTGGTCGAGCACGACATGGGTCTGGTCATGGACCTGGCCGACCGGGTGATGGTCGTCGACTTCGGCGAGCGGATCGCGCTGGGCACACCCGCCGAGGTGCAGGCGGACCCCGCGGTCATCAAGGCGTACCTGGGCGAGGAGAGCGCATGACCGACACTCTGGCCGACACCGCGACACCCGGCACACGCACACGCACCCTTGTCGGGCTGGTGCGCGACCGCGCCGCCACCCATCCCGACCTCGTCGCGATGCGCGTCAAGCGGCTGGGCATCTGGCAGGACATCACCTGGGCCGAGTACGCCGACACGATGTCGCTCGTGGGCCACGCCCTGCTGTCGCTGGGCATCGAGCCCGGCGACCGGGTCGCCGTCCACTCCGAGAACCGTCCGGAGTGGCTGTTCAGCGACCTCGGCACCATCGCCGTGCGCGGCATCACCGTGGGCCTGTACCCGACCAACCCTCCCGCCGAGGTGTCGTACCTGCTCCGGGACTCCGGATCGCGCATCCTGGTGGCCGAGGACCAGGAGCAGGTCGACAAGGCGCTCGAGGTCGAGAAGGACTGCCCCGACCTGGAGTGGATCGTCTACCTCGAGCCCCGGGGCGTGGCGTCGATGGACCATCCCAAGCTGATGAGCTGGGCCGACTTCGTGGAGCGTGGCCGCGCGCACCGTGAGGCCGACCCCCGCGCCCTGGAGCGGTTGGCCGAGCAGGCCCAGCCCGGCGACGTCGTCACCCTCGTCTACACCTCGGGTACCACGGGCCCCCCCAAGGGCGCGATGCTCACCAACGCCAACGTCGCGTTCGCCACCAGTGTCATCGCCGACGGGGGCGGCATCTACCAGCCGCCGCCCGCACCCGACGACGTGATCCTGTCGTACCTGCCCCTGTGCCACGTCGCCGAGCGAGCCGTCACCACGTGGACCAACGCGTCTGCCGGAGTGCTCGTGCACTTCGCCGAGTCGATCGAGACCGTCACCACGAACCTGCGGGAGGTGCAGCCCACGCTCTTCTTCGCCGTGCCACGCATCTGGGAGAAGCTGAAGGCCGGCATCGAGATCAAGATGATGTCGGCGTCGCGGCTGAAGAAGGCCAACTACGCCCTCTGGATGAAGGTCGGCACCGCGATGGCGCACCGCCTGGTGGCCAACGGCGGGTCGCACACGCTGACGACGCGTCTGATGTACGCGCTCGGGTATGTGTTCCTGTTCCGGGCGTTGCGCGAGAGGGTGGGGCTGCGCCGGGTGCGCGCGGCCTCGTCGGCTGCCGCACCGATCGCCCCCGAGGTGCTGTTCTTCTTCTTCAGCATCGGGGTCGTCATCAACGAGCTCTACGGCATGACGGAGAACTCCGCCGTCGCCACCACCAACCGAGCGGGGCGCATCAGGCTCGGCACGGTCGGTGAGCCCCAGCCCGGCACCGAGGTCCGCATCGACGAGACCACGGGCGAGATCCTCACCCGGCATCCCGGCGTGTTCGCCGGCTACTGGAACAAGCCGGACGCGACCGCCTCGACCATCGACTCGGACGGCTGGCTGCACACCGGCGACGTGGGCGAGTGGGTGGAGGGCACCCACGTGAAGATCGTCGACCGCATCAAGGACATCATCATCACCGCCGGCGGCAAGAACATCTCCCCCTCGGAGATCGAGAACTCGCTCAAGGCCTCCCCGTTCATCCGGGAGGCAGTGGTGATCGGCGACAAGCGCCCCTACCTCACCGCGCTCATCGGCATCGAGGAGGACACGGTCGGCAGCTGGGCGCAGGCCCGTCGTGTGCCCTACACGACCTACCGCGACCTGTCGGAGAAGGAGGAGGTCATCACGCTGGTGCAGGGCATCGTCCGCGAGGTCAACGAGCGGTTCGCGCGGGTGGAGAACATCCGCAAGTTCCGCATGATCCCCAAGGCTCTCGACCACGAGGACGGTGAGCTCACCGCGACTCAGAAGGTCAAGCGGTCCTCGCTCATGTCGCTGTTCGACGGGCTCGTCGACGACATGTACAGCAACACCGACGCCCTGCCCGGGGGCGACATGAGCTCGGTGATCGTGCCCCAGCACTCCTCGGCGGCCGCCTGATGGAGACCTTCACCGCCGCTGTCGTCAGCGGCCTCGGGACCGGCGCGGTCTACGCGTTGCTGGCCGTCGGGTTCGTCATCATCTACCGGGCCACCGACGTCATCAACTTCGCCCAGCCGGCTCTGATGATCCTCGGCGCCTACGCCTCCAGCGCGTTCGTCAGCCGACTCGGGCTGCCCTTCTGGCTGTCGGTCGTCGCTGCGATGCTGACGCTCGCCGCCGTGGGCATGATCACCGAGCGGATCGCGTTGCGACCGATGGTCGGCCGACCCTCGTTCTCAGCCGCGACCGTCACCGTCGGGGTCTTCATCGTCCTGCTGATCGTCGCCTTCCGGCTCATCGGCCCCGACATCGTGACGGCCGGCGACCCGTGGGGCCTGTCCACCGTCGAGGTGCTCGGAGCCACGGTCTTCACCCTCGACCTCGCCAAGATCGTCATCTCGTTGGTGGCCATCGCAGCGATCGGGCTCTTCCTCACCCGCTCTCGTGTCGGCCTGGCGATGCGAGCGACGGCACTGGACCAGGAGGTGGCCCTCGCCCAGGGGGTCAAGGTGGGACGCATGTTCGGCCTGTCGTGGGGCATCTCCGCCGGGCTCGCCGCGCTCGCCGGCGTGCTCGTGAGCAGCGGCGGAAGCGGTGTCGACGCCACGATCGCCCTCGTGGCGCTCAAGGCGCTCCCGGTCATCATCCTGGGCGGCCTGGACTCCATCAAGGGATCGGTCATCGCCGGGCTGCTCATCGGCATCGCGGAGGGCCTGACCAAGACCTACCAGCCGGAGTACGCCCCATGGCTGGGTGCGAACTTCGACCTCGTCGTCCCCTACCTGATCATGATCGTGGTGCTCATGGTGCGGCCCTACGGCATGTTCGGGACGAAGGAGGTGGTGCGGGTATGACCACGACGACGTCGTCGACAACCACGTCACGGTCACGCTCGGACGCGCGGGCGTCCCGGCGAACGCTGCGCGGTCGGCCGCAGCTGTTCACGCGGTACTCCGACGAGCTGAAGATCTTCACCACCGCGTCCAAGCGCAACTGGACGATCGCCCTGCTCGCGGCGACCGTGGCCCTGCCGTTCGCTCTCGAGCGCGACATGGTCAGCCTGGTGAGCACCGTCTTCGCGTTCGCGATCGGCGGTATCGGCCTGAACGTGCTCACCGGCTACGCCGGCCAGGTGTCGCTCGGCCACGCGTTCTTCCTCGGCCTCGGCGCCTACACCGCGGCGGTGCTGGGTGGCGAGTCGTCCGGCGGAGTGATCGGGCTCGGCTGGGACATGGCGATCTGGCTGCCGCTCGCCGGTCTCGTGCCGGCGCTCGTCGGCCTCGCGGTGGCTCCGCTGGCCGCCCGCGTGCGCGGGCTCTACCTGGCCATCCTCACCCTCGGCCTGGTGTTCATCGGGGAGCACATCTTCAAGGAGGCCGACTCCATCACGGGCGGCGCCGGTGTGGGGCGCGCTCCCGCCGAGGCGGTCTTTCTCGGCTTCGACCTGTTCGCCGCCCACGAGATCCTGGGCGTGGAGCTCGACCGGTTCACGGTCTTCTACTACGCGTGCCTCGTCATCGTCGTGGTGATGGCCTTCGCCGCGCGCAACCTCGCCCGCTCCCGTTTCGGGCGCTCGTTCGCCGCCGTCCGCGACCGGGACGTGGCAGCCGAGGTGATGGGCGTCAACCTGCTGCGCACCAAGACTCTCGCCTTCGCCGTGTCATCGTTCTACGCGGGCATAGCCGGGGCACTGCTGTCGATCATCTTCGGCCGCATCACGCCGGAGAACTGGAACCTCTTCCTGTCCATCGACTTCCTGGCCGTGGTGTTCATCGGAGGCCTCGCGACGATCAGCGGCTCGATCTTGGGTGCCGTCTTCGTGGTGATGCTGCCCAAGCTGGTGCAGGAGCTCTCGGACTACATCCCGCTGGCTTCCGACGTCGGGCAGGGCGGACTGTTCACCGTCTTCCAGCTGCAGTCGATCCTGTTCGGCGTGCTGATCGTGGTGTTCCTCGTGCTCGAACCGCGCGGCCTGTACGGGCTCTGGGTCAGGGTGCGCAACTACTTCAAGGCGTGGCCGTTCTCGTACTGACACCGCCTGGCTGGCTGGCCGGCCGGCCAGCCAGGGACCTTAGTCCCGCCCGGCTGGCCGTCTCGCCCTGCCTGTCGCATCGCCTGACCAGCAGGCTTGGGTGGGCGGGCTCTCGGGCCCGAGCGAGTGCGCAGGATGGCCCGGGCGTCCGCGAGGAGCGAGCATGCCGGCGTCACGCGGATTCCTGGAGCGCTTCCGCGCATCAGGGACGCCCGGCGCCGCCGCCGGCGCCGGGGTGCCGGCCGACCGATCGGCGGAGAGAGAGGTCGAGCTCGCCGCGTTGTTCGAGCGGCTCACGGCGGTCGAGACGGTGGCTGAGCAGATACGTTCCGACGGCGCGGAGCGCGCCGACCAGCACCGGCAGGCAGCCACCGCCCAGAGCCGACAGATCCTCGCCACCGCCCGCCAGCAGGCAGAGGTCGAGCGTCGCGAGGCTGCGGCACGCATCTCCGCACAGGCGCAGCACGAGACCGAGCAGGCGCTCGACCGAGCTCAGGCCGAGGCGGACGCCATCGCGGAGCACGCGCGCCGCGAGACGCCCACGTACGTCGACCGTGTCGTCAGTGAGGTGCTCGCGCGGCTCGGACTCGACCCACCGCAGGCAGACCCGGACGGGCAGAGCAGCCCATGAGCACGTCCTGGGTGGCGGCCGCCGTCCGCGCGAGGTCGTTGGCCCGCCGACGCCTGGGGGCGGCCGGTGCTCGACGCCTCGCTGCCAGTGACTCCGCGGAGCAGGCCGTCGTCGCCCTCGCCGAGACCGCCTACGGGCACGACGTCGCACCGACCGCCACCTTGGCCCAGGCCCAGCACGCAGTCGCCGCCACGCTGCTGTGGCACCTACGGGTGCTGGGAGGGTGGGTCCCCCGATCAGGGGTGCCCGCGCTGCGCGCCCTCGCAGCCGGGTTCGAGGTGGCCAACGTCGACGAGCACCTGCGAGCGCTGCGGGGTGAGCCCGCCGGGCGCACGTTCCGGCTGGGATCGTTCGCCACCGCATGGCCCCGGCTGCGGGCGGCCACATCCGTCCACGACCTGCGCGAGGTGCTGACCACCTCGACCTGGGGTGACCCCGGCGCAGACTCCGCCCGTGCGATCACCCTCTACCTTCGCGCGTCCTGGACCGTCCGCGTGGCCCGCACGGTACCGATGACGCAGCGCTGGATGAGCGGCGCCGCGGCACTGCTCATCCAGCGGGAGGTCATGCTGGGCCCCGGGAGGATGCCGGAGTCCGTCGTCCGGGCAGTCGAGCCACTGCTGGGAGCCTCGTGGTCAGACGTGCGAGGTCTGACCCGGCACGCCCAGGCCGGGTGGGCCGTGCGCGACGTCAGGGAGCCCACCGACCTGTGGCGCGCCGAGGCCGGGTTCTGGCGGCAGGTCGAGCGCGACGCCTTCGCCCACCTTCGCGGATCGTCGTTCGACATCGAGCCAACGGTGGCGGCGCTGGCACTGCTCGCCGTCGACGCGTGGAGAGTGCGCGCCGCCCTGGAGACCGCCGCCGGCCAGCACGACGACCTGGAGCTGTTCGATGCCGTGGCGTGAGACCGTCGAGCCGGTGCGCATGGATCGCGTCGCGATCCTGGGACCACGCGAGACCTGGCGCCACGTGCTCGTCGCGGTCGCGGACAGCGGTGCGGTCGAGCTCGACCGTGTGGCCGACGGCACCGAGAACGTGCCGGACGAGGCCGCTCGGCGGCTGCAGTCGCTCGGCGTCGAGCCGTCGGAGCCCCTGCTGTGCTGGGACCCCCCGGACCTGGACACGGTGGTGCAGACCCAGCCGCCGAAGCGAGCCGCTGCCCTGCTGGCAGGGGAGTCGTCGCTCGCCGACGTCGTCGGCGACTCCGTGCGCCGAGGCTCCGTCTGCGCGCTCACCGGCTGGGTGCCCGCTCGGCGACGACTCGACGTCGCCGAGCGCATCGCGGCCCACGGGGGCGCGGTGGTACCGCTCGAGCGTCCCCGCGGCACCGACCCGCCGACTCTGCTCGTCAGCCGTGGGCGCGTCGGGCGATCCTTCGAGCCACTCGTGCGCACCTACGCGACCGTGCCGTACGCCGACGTCGACCCCACGATCGTGGCGGGCCTGGCCTACGTCGCCATGTTCGGGATGATGTTCGCCGACGCCGGCCACGGGCTGCTGCTCGTCCTGCTCGGCCTGCTGCTGCGGTCGGGCCGGATTCGACGCCTCGCGCGCTTTCGCCATGTGTGGCCGTTCGTCGTCGGCGCCGGCCTGACCTCGGTGGTGTTCGGGGTGCTCTTCGGCGAGTTCTTCGGACCGACCGGCGTGCTGGAGCCCCTGTGGCTGGACCCCCTGGAGGACCCGATCACCCTGCTCGGGGCAGCCGTGGGGGTCGGCGCCGTGCTGCTCGCCGGCTCCTACGCGCTCGGAGCGACCAACCGGTGGCGTGAGGGTGGCTGGCAGGCCGCCCTGGTGGCGCAGAGCGGACTTGCCGGGATCGCGCTGTTCCTCGGTCTCGGCATCATCGCCTGGGGGGTCGCGGCCGGCGTGACCGCCCTGGTCGTGGGCGGCGCCGTCGTCGGTGTCGTGGGGGTCGTGCTGACCTACCTGGGGCTCTTCGCGGCCTCCGGAGGCGGAGGAGCGGGTGCCGCGCAGGCGACTGTCGAGGTGTTCGACGCAGTGATCCGCCTCGGGACGAGCCTGGTCTCGTTCGCCCGTCTCGCCGCGTTCGGCCTGGCCCACGCCGCCCTGACCGCCCTGGTCTGGCAGGGCACGACGGCACTGGCCGGCACGGGGGCCCTGGGGTGGCTCGCCGGGGCACTGCTGTTCGTCGTCGGCAACGCCGTCGTCTTCGGGTTCGAGGCGCTGGTCGCCGGCATCCAGGCCCTGCGCCTGGAGTACTACGAGCTCTTCTCACGGGTCTTCGAGTCGGAGGGTCGGCCCTTCACCCCGTGGCACGTCCCGCTCGCACGGGACGACTCACAACGGGAGGTGTCCTGAGTGTCCGTATGGCTGATCGCCCTACCGGTTCTGGTGCTGACAGCGGTCGTGGTGCCCCTGGCGCTGCGGCGACGCGGCCGAACTGCGGTACGCACGATGCTGGCCTTCGACGCGGCACTGGTCGTGGTCGCCCTGGCTGTGTTCGGGCTTGCCCTGGCGGCAGGCTCGAGCAGCCCCGCGACGGCCGCCAGCGGCGAGGCCCGAGTGACGACCTCGCAGACCACCACCCCGTCGGAGCCGGACGGGACGAGCGCGGACAGCTCGGCTCGCTCCTCCGCCCTCATCGGGGCATCCATCGCCGTGGCCGGGTGCGGTATCGGGGCGGCCATCGGTGTGGCCTACACCGGCGCAGCCGCGCTGGCAGCCATCAGCGAGCGTCCGGAGATCTTCGGCCGCGCCATGGTGATCGTCGGCCTGGCCGAAGGCATCGCGATCTACGGCCTGATCGTCGGGATCATTCTTATCGGGCAAGAGTGATCGCAGGATGGGGCGAGCAGTAGCCGTCGGACCGGCCGTACGCATGGCCGGCTGGGCGCTGGCCGGGGTCGAGGTGCGTGCCGCCGACAGCGACGTCGAGGTACGCCGTGCCGTCGAGCACCTGCCGGCCGACCTCACGCTGCTGCTCGTGACCGAGCACGTGGCCGACGCCATGGACGACGGCGCCGTGCCGGCGGGCGCGCTGCTGGCGGTGCTTCCGCCATGACGACCACAGCGGCCGACATGGGCCATGAGTCGCAGGCACTGCTCGACGACCCGCTGCTGCCCGTCCGGGACGCGCTGCTCGCCGCAGCCCGACGTGACGCCCAGGCCCTGGTGGCCGAGGCGCAGCAGGAGGGCACCCGCCTGCTCGAGCGGGCAGAGGCCGAGGCCGATCGGCTGCGTGAGGCAGGACGACGCGACGGCGAGCAGGACGCCGAGCAGGTGCGCCGGGACCTGCAGGCGCGGGCACGTCGCCGCGGCCGGGGCATCGTGCTGGCGGCCCAGCGCGACGCCCTCGAGCAGCTGCGCCGGGCCGTGCACCACAGGCTGCGCGAGATCTGGGACGACGAGCCGAGCCGGGCGCGGGTCACCGCGCGGCTGGTCGACCTGGCCCGCCGCGACCTGGGCCCGACAGCCACGATCACCGACCACCCGGCCGGCGGGGTCGTCGTGGAGCGTGACCACACCCGCGCCACCTACCTGCTCACCGATCTGGCCGACCAGGTGATCGAGGACCTCGGCCACGACATCGCCGGGCTGTGGACCCCATGACGGCGACCGTGCGTGCGTCGCAGGCCACCCTCCGCACCGGCCGGGTCCGCCGCGTCGCGGGGCCCCTGGTCGAGGTCGCCGACCTCCCGGGCCTGGCCATGGCCGACATCGTCGCGCTGGGTGTCGACGGACTGCCGGGCGAGGTGGTGTCGCTGCGAGGCGCCCTCGCGACGGTCCAGGCCTACGAGTACACGGGAGGGCTGTGCCCCGGAGACCCGGTGACCGGGCTGGGCAAGCCCTTGGTGGCACCACTCGGGCCACGCCTGCTGGGCTCGGTCGTCGACGGGTTGCTGCGCCCCCTCGACGACGCCGGGCCGTGGCTCGACCCGGCACGCCCCAGCCCGCCGCCCCGCCGGTGGACGCTGACACCTGCTGTCGCGACCGGCGATCAGGTCGGTGCCGGCGACACGGTCGCCACCGTCGACGTGCCCGGTCACCTGGTGTTCCGGGTCATGGTCCCCCCCGGGGTGCAGGGGTCGGTCGTCTGGGTGCGTCCGGCGGGGGCCTGCCGCGACGACGAGGACGTCGCCGAGGTCGAGGACTCCTCCGGCGACCGGCACCGGCTGCCTCTCGTGCAGCAGTGGCCCGTGCGCCACCCCCGCCCCTACACCGACCGGGTCGACGAGGTGACCGGACTGGTGACCGGCCAACGGGTGCTCGACCTGCTGCACCCGGTTGCCCGTGGCAGCACGGCTGCGGTTCCCGGAGGCTTCGGCACCGGCAAGACGATGCTGCTGCAGCAGGTCGCCAAGTGGTGCGACGCCGACGTCATCGTCTACGTCGGCTGCGGCGAGCGCGGCAACGAGATGGCCGACGTGGTCGCCGACCTCGCGGCTCTTGTCGACCCCCGCACCGGCGCCCCGTTGGCGCACCGCACGGTCGTGATCGCGAACACCTCCAACATGGCGATGATGGCGCGAGAGGCGAGCATCTACTCGGGCATCACCGTGGCGGAGTTCTTTCGCGACATGGGGTACCACGCGGTGGTGATCGCCGACTCGACGTCGCGGTGGGCCGAGGCCCTGCGGGAGTTCGCGTCCCGGTCGGGCGTGCTGCCGGCCGAGGAGGGCTACCCCGCCGACCTGGCCTCGTCCCTTGCCGCCTTCTACGAGCGCTCGGGCCACGTGCGCACCCTCGGCGGCAGCACCGGGTCGGTCACCGTCCTCGGCGCCGTGTCCCCGCCGGGTGGAGACCGGTCCGAACCGGTGACCGCCAACACCGAGAGGTTCGTCCGCTGCCTGTGGTCTCTGGACCGAGACCTGGCCTACTCGCGGCACTACCCGGCGGTCTCGTGGCTGGGGTCGTTCTCCCGCGACGCCGATCAGCTGGCCACGTGGCACGCACGCACCGGCGACCCGGGGTGGGCGTCGCGGCGCGCTCGCATGATGTCGCTGCTGGCCGAGGCCGACCGCCTGCAGGCGCTGGCCGACCTGGTCGGGCTCGGGTCGCTCCCGGCCGCCGAGCGGGTGGGCATTCTCGGTGCCCGTCTGGTGCGGGAGGCGGTTCTGCAGCAGAACGCCCTCAGCGACCTCGACGCCTCCTGCACCCTGGCCAAAGGGGCCGCACTGGCCCAGGCGGTGCTGGACGTGGTCGCACGGTGCCAGTCGCTGGTCGAGCAGGGCGTGCTCGCCTCGAGCATCGAGGAGCAGGACTTCACGGCACTCGTGCGAGCGCGTGAGGAGACAGGGGCCGACGACGTCGACGCCGTGCTTCGTCGCCGCGACACCGTGCTCACGGCCCTGGACGACCTCGGCGCTGCCCGCGCCTCCGACCAGGCAGGTGCCCCGTGACCGGCACCTGGGGCCGCATCGAGCACACGGCGATCTCGCAGGTACGCGACCCGTTGCTGTTCGTGTCCCACGTCGAGGGGGTCGGCTGGGACGAGTTCGTCGACGTGCGGGTCGACGGCGGGCGCGTGCGCCACGGCCTGGTGCTCGAGGTGGTGGACGACCTTGCCGTGCTGCAGGTGCTGGAAGGCACCGACGGCATCGACCCTGGGCGCACCTCCGTCACCTTCTCCGGCGGACCACTGCGCGTGCCCGTCGGCGAGCAGTGGCTCGGCCGGGTGTGCAACGGTCGCGGTGAGCCGATCGACGGCGGCCCACCCGTCCTGGCTGATCGCACGGCTCCGACCGCGGGCCTGCCGATCAACCCCGTGCTGCGTGAACCTCCGGCCGAGCCCGTGCTCACCGGCCTGTCGGCCATCGACGGGTTCACCACCCTGGTTCGCGGCCAGAAGCTGCCGATCTTCTCGGTCGCGGGGCTGCCCCACCTTGCGATGGCGACCCAGGTTGCGGCCCAGGCCTCGGCAGGAGGCGAGCCGTTCTGCGTCGTCTTCGCCGCCATGGGCCTGACCCACGCTGACGCGGCTGCCGTGCGCGACGCGCTGGAGCAGCGCTCGGCTGCGGGCGAGCTGGTGACGATGCTGAACCTGGCCGACGACCCCGTCATCGAGCGCCTGCTCACCCCACGCCTGGCCCTGACCGTGGCCGAGCACCTCGCCTTCGAGGTCGGCCGGCACGTGCTCGTCGTCATGGGTGACATGACCAGCTATGCCGAGGCGCTTCGGGAGGTGTCCTCGAGCCGGGGCGAGATCCCCGCCCGACGCGCCTACCCCGGCTACCTCTACAGCGACCTGGCCTCGCTCTACGAGCGCTGCGGACGAATCCGTGGACGGCCGGGGTCGGTCACGGTGCTGCCGTTCCTGACGATGCCTGCCGGTGACGTCGCGCACCCTGTGCCGGACCTGACCGGCTACATCACCGAGGGCCAGGTGGTGCTGTCGACCCAGCTCTCCGCCGAGTCGGTCTACCCCCCGGTGGACCTGCTGAGCTCGCTGTCCCGGCTCATGCGCAAGGGCGCGGGGCCGGGTCGTACCCGTGCGGACCATCTGGACGTGTCGGCGCAGGCGCTGGCTGCTTTGGCCAGGGCACGCCAGGCTCGGGAGCTGGCCGACCTGGTCGGCGAGGATGCGCTGAGCGAGACCGACCGACGGTACGTCTCGTTCGCCGACACCCTCAACCGCGAGGTGATCGGGCAGTCCGTGGCCGAGACACGATCGCTCGAGCAGACCCTCGACCGCATCTGGCAGGCGCTGTCGGTGCTCCCCCGCCGTGAGCTCACGATGGTCTCCTCCGACCAGCTGGCCACGTACCTGCCCCGGAGCCGGCCATGACCGCGCTGCGCGGACAACCGCCGGGCAGGGCGGGGCGAGTCTGGTTGCGCCGCAGGATCGACGTCGCGGCACGGGGGTCGGGGCTGCTCGAGACCAAGCTGCGCATCCTGGCCGCCGAGGAGCAGCGGTTCAGCATCCTCGTCGACCGCACGGAGCGCGAGTGGCGGGCGGCCGTGGCCGATGCCGAGCTGTGGACGAGCCGTGCCCGGGTGCTGAGCGGCCAGCGGGGCCTGCGCCTGGCGTCGACGTCCGAGCCCGCGATGGTCGCCGTGAGCTGGGAGACGACCATGGGCGTCCGGTACCCCGCCCGCGCATGGGTACGCGTGCCTCCACCGGCCCCTGACGCACCGACTCCGGACAGCTCGGCGTTGGTGCTGGCCAGGCAGGCCTACCAGCGGGCGTTGGCCTCGGGGGCCGAGTACGCCGCCGCGGTCGCCGCGCGAGACTCGGTGCGCGCGGAAGCGGCCGGCACTCGCCGTCGGCTGCGAGCCCTGCAGCGGCGGTGGGAACCGGCCCTCGAGGCGGCACGACAGGCCCTTGCCGACTCGCTCGAAGAGGCCGAACGTGAGGACGGGGTGCGCATGCGCTGGAGTGCTCGTCGACTCGCGGGCGGGACGGAGGACCGATGATCAGACGGATCCTGCTGGCAGTGGACGACTCACCGGCCGGGCTCGCTGCTGCGCGTGCCGCGATGCTCCTGGCGCGCACCTGCAAGGCCGACGTGCGTGCTGTCACCGTGCTGCTCGACGGACTGCTCGAGGCGGTGCTCTCAGGGATAGGAGGGCACGCTGAGAGCCTCGACGCCCTTCATGCCCGCCGTGGGGGTGGGCAGACAGCGCTCCTGCGCCACGTGGTGGAGCTCGGCCGCAGCGTCGACGTCGTCCCGGAGACGGCGGGGCTGGTCGGCGAGCCGGCAGCCTGCATCCTGGACGAGGCGCGCACCTACCGTCCCGACATGATCGTCATCGGCCGATCCGACCGACGTGAGGCGGGGCAGCCCTACGTGGGCTCCGAAGTACGGCATGTGCTCGAGTTCGCCGAGGTGCCCGTGCTCGTCGTGCCTGCGGACGGGCTCAACCCCTGACCACCGCACGACTGCGGCCGCCCGGGCTCAGCCGGCGCGAAAGCGTTCGTCGCCGAGGTGCTGGTCGGTGTAGCTGACCGGGTCCTCGACCGGCTCGAGGTGGGTGAAGGTCGTGGCTCCGGGCAGCGCAAGGGCGACGTCGCGCTCGAACTGCTCGCACACGTCGTGCCCGCGCTGGACGCTCCACTGGCCCGGCACGAGCAGGTGGACGTAGACGAAGCGCTGCCGGCCCGCCTCGCGGGTACGCAGCGCGTGGAAGACGACGCCGTCGGCCTCGTAGTCGGCCATGACGGCGGCGACCTTGGCCTGGTCGGCCGCCGGCAGGGCGACGTCGAGCAAGCCGGCTCCCGACCGGCGCAGCAGCACGAAGCCGGTCACCAGGATGTTGACGCCCACCGCCAGCGCGACAAGGGGGTCCAGCGGCTGCCACCCGGTCAGCGCGACCAGGCCCACGCCGATCAGCACGCCGACCGATGTCCACACGTCCGTGAGCAGGTGCTTGCCGTCGGCTTCGAGGGTGATCGAGCGGTGCTCGCGACCGACGCGCACCAGCATCAGACCGACGACGAGGTTGATGACGGCGGCGACGGCAGAGATGGCCAGCCCCACCCCGAGCTGCTCGATGGGCTGCGGGTTGATCAGCCGGTCGATCGCGGTCCAGACGATGGCGACCGCCGCCACGAAGATCATGCCCCCCTCGACGGCAGCCGACAGGTACTCGGCCTTGCCCAGGCCGAAGTGGTGGTGCGTCGAGGGGGGACGCCCGGACGCCTTCAGGGCCACGAGCGCCACGACGGCCGCCACGAGGTTCACCCCCGACTCCAGCGCGTCGGACAGCAGTCCCACCGAGCCGGTCACCCAGGCCGCCGCCGACTTCAACGCGATCGTGGTCAGGGCGGCCGCGATCGACAGCCACGCAAACCGTTCGAGTCGTACCCCGCCCTGCACCACGGCTGCATGCTGCCATCGTCACCATGAGCACGGGCGACATCCCCCGGCGTCGGGTGTCGGGCGGCGTGGCCAACTCCACGCGCCGAGGGCTTGGACGGCCAGGCGCCACCAGCAAGGATGGGGCTGTGAGCGGTGGAAGCGAACCCTGGGTGATCGACGGTCTGCAGCAGGCGAGCGAGCAGCAGTGGCGAGCCAGCGTGGACGCGGTGCTGTCCCGGCGCCGAGGCGACCTCAGCCAGGACGAGCTCGACCGCCTCTTCGACTCCGTGCTGACCACGACGACCGACGACGGTGTCGTGCTGCAACCCCTCTACCGGGCACCGGACTCCCCCGGCGAGGCCGGGCTGCCCGGGCAGGCGCCCTTCGTGCGCGGTGGCCGGGCCGAGGGCGGGAGCCTGTCCGGCTGGGACGTGCGGCAGCGGGTCACCCTCGGGCCCGACCCGCGTGCCACCAACGAGGCTGTGCTGGCGCAGCTGGCCAACGGGGCCACGTCGCTCTGGCTCGACCTGGACGGCCAGTCCCCCAGCACCGACCTGCTGGACACCGTGCTCGCCGACGTCTACCTCGACCTGGTACCGGTCGTCCTGTCGGCGGGTCCGGCTGCCACAGAGGCGGCCTCGTCCCTGCTCGAGCTGTGGCGGCGACGCGAGGTCGCGGCGTCGTCGGTGCGCGGCACGCTGGGTTTCGACCCGATCGGACGATTCGCGACCAGCGGAGGCGTGGAGGACGCGGAGATCGGCCTGGCCGCCGCCGCCCAGGTCGCTCGCGAGGCCCAGGCCCTCCCCGGGGTCAGCACGCTCGTGGCCGACGGCTCGATCTACCACGACGCGGGGGCCAGCGAGGCCGACGAGCTCGCGCTCGCGCTGGCCACGGGCACCGACTACGTGCGCGCTCTGCGCACGGCCGGGCTGGACGTGGATGCGGCGTGCCGCCAGGTCGAGGTGCGACTGGCGGCGACCGACGACCAGTTCGTGACGATCGCCAAGCTGCGCGCCGCCCGACGCCTGTTCGCCCGCGTGGCCGCGGTCGCCGGAGCGTCGGACACGGCTGGTGCCCAACGGCTGCACGCGGTGTCGTCACGAGCCATGCTCACCAGGTACGACCCTTGGGTGAACCTGCTGCGCACCACCGTCGCCGGGTTCGCCGCTGGCGTCGGCGGAGCCGACGCCGTCACGATCGAGCCGCACGACCTGCGCCTGCGATCGATCGACGACGTCGAGGGCAGCGGGCTGAGCACCCGGCTGGCACGCAACGTCCAGACGATCCTGATCGAGGAGTCGCACCTGGCCAGGGTGATCGACCCGGCCGGCGGCTCGTGGTTCGTCGAGCGACTCACAGACGAGCTCGCCCAGGCCGCCTGGCGGCGCTTCCAGCAGATCGAGGCTGCCGAGGGCATGGTGACCGCGCTGCTGACCGGGCTGCCCCAGGCCTGGGTCTCGGCCACCCGACGGGCGAGGGCCGACCGGATCGCCCATCGCAAGCAGCCGATCACGGGCGTCAGCGAGTTCCCGAACCTGGCCGACTCGGTGCCCGCGCAACCCCAGCTCTCCACCGGGCCGACGCCGTTCGAACCGCTCGTCCCCCACAGCTACGCCGAGCAGGTCGAAGGTCTGCGGGACCGTGCTGCGGCGCATGCGGGCGCGACGGGGTCTGCGCCCACGATCTTCCTGGCCACGGTGGGCCCGCTGGCCGAGCACGCGGCACGGGCCACGTTCACGACGAACCTGTTCGCCACCGGCGGCATCGTCGCGATCTCGTCCGGCACGGTCACGGCCGAGACGGCGGCCCAAGCATTCACGGACAGTGGGGCCCAGCTGGCCTGCATCTGCGGCAGCGATGCTCGCTACGCCGACGAGGCGGTCGCGGTGGCACAGGCCCTGGCCTCGGCCGGCCCGGCCCGGCTGTACCTGGCGGGCCGGCCTGGCGACCTGCGGGCCGCCCTGGACGCTGCCGGCGTCGACGAGTACGTCGTCGCGGGCGGCGATGCCGTCGACCTCGTCGACCGAGCCCTGAGCACGGCGGGAGTGCAGTGATGAGTGAGCACGGGATCGGCAGCTTCGCCGACGTCGAGCTGGGACCCCTGGGCGACAGCGGCGACCGCGACCGCTGGGCGGCCGCGTTCAGCGCTGCGACGGGGCAGCCGGCGCAGCAGGCGACGTGGCTCACCCCCGAGGGCATCGAGGTGGCCCCCCTCTACACCGCGGACGCGCTGGACGGCCTCGACCACGTCAACTCGTTCCCCGGCCATCCGCCGTACCTGCGCGGGCCCTACCCGACGATGTACGTGAACCAGCCGTGGACGATCCGCCAGTACGCCGGCTTCTCCACGGCCCGGGACTCCAACGCCTTCTACCGTCGCAACCTCGCCGCCGGCCAGAAGGGGCTGTCGATCGCCTTCGACCTGGCCACCCACCGGGGCTACGACTCCGACAACCCGCGTGTCGCCGGCGACGTGGGGATGGCTGGTGTGGCCATCGACTCCAT
>CAYNWB010000002.1:0-675 GCA_964400785.1 uncultured Actinomycetes bacterium
GCTCCCGCCGGCCACGGGTTCTGGCTGCAGCCGTCCAACGACTTCGTCTGCTGCACCATCACCGGCGCGGGCGCGCCCGGCGCCGGGCAGCCCTCGTGCTGGTGCCCCAGGTAGTGGCCCATCTCGTGCGAGACGAGGTAGCGCCGGTAGCTCACCAGGTCGTCGCCGTAGGTCTCGGCGCCGGAGAACCATCGCCGGGCGTTGAGCACGGTGGCGTAGCCGTTGAAGCACGACAACCAGCCGCCGGTTCCCAGCGGCTCGCACAGCGCGTCCGTGGTGTCGGGCGACGCCAGCACCACGTCGACGTCGTAGTCCCCGTCGTCCACCCTCTCGAAGCGCACCCCGTCGAGGGGCTGCCAGCCGCGCTCGTCGGTGAGCACCTCGTGCACGGTGCGGGCGAACTCGTCGCCGTCCACGGGGTCACCGTCCACCGTCAGCCCGTCCTCGACCTGGACGCGGTAGCGCACGGTCCGGCCACGATCGTCGCTCGGTGTCTGCTGGCCAGGCACCACGGCAAGCCGCCCGGTACCGGACTGGGCCACCGCCTGCTCGGGAACCGGTGTCGGCTCGACGGGCTGCCCGGTCGACGGCGAGGGCAATGGTGGCGCGGAGTCGATCACGGCAGCCGGCGCCGTCCCGTCGGCGACCGACTCCGGTCTCGCCGACGACCCGACA
>CAYNWB010000002.1:685-71841 GCA_964400785.1 uncultured Actinomycetes bacterium
CCCGGTACCGGACTGGGCCACCGCCTGCTCGGGCACCGGTGTCGGCTCGACAGGCTGCTCCTGCGTCGGCTCGACGGGCTGCTCCTGCGTCGGCTCGACGGGCTGCCCGGTCGATGGCGAGGGCGATGGTGGCGCCGTCCCGACCGCCGACGGCGCGGAATCGGCCGCGGCAGCCGGCGCCGCCCCGTCGGCGACCGACTCCGGTCTCGCCGACGACCCGACACCGGTGACCAGCGCCATCGCGACGACGAGCATCGTGGTCACGCTCGTGGTGATCGCCAGCCGTCCCCGGCGGGTCAGCCGGAGCGGAGCAGCGCCTGCGTCCACGCGACCCCCTGCACGCTCGGCCATCTGTCGCCGCCCAGAGTACGACGTGCAAGCACCGTCCAGCCTCGCTGCGACACCGAGCGGTGCGACGATGCGCACAGGTGCCGTCTGGCACCGCGCGGTCGCACGAGCAGAGGAGGGACGCGTGTCGGACACCTCCCGAGTCCCGGTCTCGGTCGACGGCCGCCGGCTGGCGCTGACCAACCTCGACAAGCCGCTGTACGCGGACGGGACGACCAAGGGCGACGTGATCACCTACTACACACAGGTGGCCCCGGTGCTGCTGCCGCACCTGGCCGGGCGGCCGGTGACACTGCGTCGCTGGCCGGACGGCACGGCCGAACCTGGGTTCTTCTACAAGAACGTCGCCCGCACCGCGCCGGACTGGGTACGCCAGGTGGAGCTGCCGGTGCCCGGCAGCACGAAGCAGCGCACCACGATCGGCTTCGTCGTCGTGGACGACCTGCCGAGCCTGGTCTGGGTCGCCAACCTCGCCGGCTTGGAGCTGCACGTTCCGCAGTGGCGCCTCGACGAGAGCGACTCGCCGGCGAACCCCGATCGTCTCGTGGTCGACCTCGACCCCGGGCCTCCCGCCGACGTCATCACCTGCTGCCGTGCCGCCCTGCTCGTGCGTGACCTGCTGGACGGGCTGGGGCTGTCGTGCACGCCCAGCACCAGCGGCAACAAGGGCCTTCAGCTCTACGCACCCCTCGACGGCTCCCTGACCTGGCACGACACCCGTCGCCTCGCCCAACAGGTCGCCGAGAGGCTGTCCACCGAGAGCCCCGGGCTCGTGCTCGCCTCGATGGACACCCGTGCCCGCCGTGGCAAGGTCTTCATCGACTGGAGCCAGAACCATGGCGGAAAGACGACGATCTCGCCGTACTCCCTGCGCGGCCTGCCCGTACCGACGGTGGCCACCCCGCTGAGCTGGACCGAGGTCGAGACGGCTCGTCACGCGGACGACCTACGGTTCGCCCCGCACGACGTGCTCGCCCGTGTCGCCGACCGGGGGGACCTGCTGACCGGCTGAGCGCCGGCTGACCGGCACCGGCAGGTCGGGCAGCATGTCGACGACGTCCTCGCCGGTGACGCCGGTGGCGTAGAGGATGTCGGCGGCCACCGAGCGCACCTGTGCGGCCACCGACTGGGCGATCATGCCCGAGGTGTGCTCGACAGCCTCCGTCGCCGCCTGGGCCGCGCGGATGGCGGCAGCGCGTGCCGCCGCCAGGTCGCCCTGGGAGTCGATCGACCGCTGCAGCGCCTGCACCGCGACGGCGCACTCGTCGACCGCCGTGTCGAGGCCCGGCGGGATGGCATCACCGCGCTGCAGCGCCGTCAACGTCTGCCGTGCCAGCACGCGGGTGTCCCGCACGGCCGCGTCCAGGTAGGGCAGGGCGGTCTCGACGTGCATCAGCATCTCCCGCGCGCTCCAGCGAGCGGGGGCGAGGGTGGCGATCTCGTGGCTGGCGTGCACCACCGAGGCGAGCTGCTCGACGCTCACCTGCAGGCCGTGGGCCTCGGCCATCGCCGTCGACGCCATCGACTCGTCGCGCTCGCGCAACGCGCTGGACAGGCGACCCAGCGTCTCGGCCAGCCCGGCGATCATCGGGCTGCCGACGCGCGTCACCTGCCGAAGGGGGTTCGCGGGCAGCACCAGGGTCATCGCCAGCCCGACGAATCCACCGATCAGAGCATCGAGGAAGCGGCCGATCGCGAACGCGGCGTCTCCCTCCACGGGCAGGATCGTCGCGATCACCACAGCGGTGGAGGACGCCTGCAGAACGGTGACGGGGCCGCCTCGCACCAGCACCGCCGCCGCCATCGCCAGCGCTACGACGAGCCCGATCTGCCACGTCCCACGGCCCGCCCAGGCGATGAACAGGTCACCGACGAGCACCCCGACCGCGACGCCGAGCACCAGGTCGAGAGAGCGTCGTACTCGACGTTCCAGCGACACGCCGATGGCGCTCATCGCCGCCAGCGGCGCGAAGAAGGGGTCGGGCCGATCGAGCACGTAGCGCGAGAACCACCAGGCGATCATCGCTGCCAGTGATGCCTGCAGGATCGTCAGTGCCGCCACACGCAGTCGGCGAGCGGGTTGGGCCCACAGCGAGCGAACTCTCGGCACGGGTCGCGATGCTATTGCGGGTCGCGGCGTCGTCGATGCACCTGCAGGGGCAGCCCGCCCTTCGGCCGAAGCGTCACCAGCGCCTGAACCCGCGGCGTAGGCACGTCGGACGGGCGCCGCAGCACCAGCTCCCGAGCGAGCACTGCGAGCATCAGGACGCCCTCGACGAGCGCGAAGTCCTTGCCGATGCACTGGCGCGTACCTGCACCGAACGGCAGGTACGACCACCGGGGGCCCCTCTGCCCGTTCTCGAGCCAGCGGTCCGGGACGAAGGCGTCCGGGTCCTTCCACAGCACCGGGTCGCGGTGCAGGGCATACGTGCTGATCAGCACGAGCGTGCCGGGGTCGATCGCGTAGCCGCCGAGCGTGTCGGGAGCTGCGGCGTTGCGGGTGATGATCCAGGCCGGCGGGTAGAGCCGCAGAGCCTCGTCGAACACAGCCCGGGTGTAGGGCAGGCGGGCGAGGTCGGCCAGCCCGCTCGGCGGCCCGCCGAGCGCGTCCACCTCGGCCAGCAGCCGGGCGTAGCAGTCGGGGTGGGTGGTGAGCAGGTGCCAGGTCCAGGTCAGCGCGCTGGCAACGGTCTCGTGCCCGGCGATGAGCAGGGTGACGACCTCGTCCCGCACACCAGCGAGGTCGGCAGGGGTGAGATCGTCGAGCCTGTCGCCGAGCAGCATGCCGAGCACGTCCGAGCCGGGGTCGCCGCGCCGTCGTCGCTCCTGCACCATCGCCGCCACCGTCGCATCGATGGTCGCCAGTGCCGACCGCAGCCTGACGTTGCCCGGTGTCGGCACCGACGGGGGTGGAAGCCACGGTGAACGAGCCCGCACCACCACCCGGTCCAACGCGGTGAGCACCGCCGGGACGAGCTCACCCGCCTGGCCCGAGAGGTCGGTGGAGAACAGAGCTGCGCCCACCACCTGCAGTGCTGCACGCATCATGGCCTCGTCGACGTCCACCGACGGCGGCCCGGCGAGAAGAGCCTGGGCCTGCGCCGCGGCCGCCTGCACCGTGTGCGCGGCAACGGCGTCGAGGTGGTCGTGACGAAATCCCGGCTGCACCATGCGTCGGCGCTCGGTCCACAGCGGCGGGTCGGACACCAGCAGGCCGTCACCGGTGACCGTGGCCAACGTGTCGTACTGGATGGTGCGCTTGGTGTAGGCGCGGTGGTTGGCCACCAGGACGTGGTGCACGTCGGTGGGGTCGCTGACCAGCACGGCCGGCGGTTCGGCGACCGCGAACGACGTCACCGGCCCGTAGGTGTCGCGTGCGAACGACAGGTAGCCGAGTGGATCGGTGAGCATCCGGCGCAGTGAGCGCAGCATCTGCGCGGGAGCCGGTCCCGGCGCGGACGCTATCGCGGTCACAGGTACAGCCCTGGCTGCCCGTCCCCGAGACGCTCGGCGGCTACGGCGTGGATGTCACGCTCCCGGAGCAGCACGAACGTGTCCCCGCGCAGCTCGACCTCGGCCTTGTCGGTCGGGTCGAACAGAACCCGGTCGTCCTCCTGGACGAGGCGTACGTTCGCTCCGACCGCGACCACCCGCGCCCAGGCCAGCCGACGCCCCACGTCGGCGGTGGCCGGGATGACGATGCCGGCCGACGAGCGACGCTCCCCCTCAGCGGCGTCGGAGGAGACCAGGACGCGATCGTGCAGCATGCGCACGGGCAGCTTGTCGTTGCCGAAGGGCTGGACCACGCCTCACCATCCCATGGTGCCGGGCTCGCCCTTGAACGGCCCCACGACACGTGACGTGATCCAGCCCCCGTAGAACCCTCCCGCCTGCGCGACGACTCGCTCGTCGTCCACCATGCACACGTCGACCTTGCCCGGGTAGAACGCGACGTGGCCCGCCAGCACCTCGTACCCCGACACCGGCTGGGGGAACGACCACGCCACGTCGTCCACCCTCGTCTCCGGCAGCACGAGGTCCCAGTACCGAGCCATCCCCTTGAACTCGCAGAGCGTGCGAAGCCCCGAACGGGCCGGGTGCAGCACACCGTCGGCGACATCCGCGACGGGCACGTAGTAGGTCGGTGGGTGGCTGGTCTCCAGGACGCGAAGGGATCGTCGGGTGTCGACGACACGTCGTCGCGCGTGCTCGACCACGACGTGCTCGGCGCTCGGTTCGACCCTCGGCGGGCGCGGGTAGTCCCAGACCGACTCCGTCATGCCCGGCTCGTGCTCACCGGCGACGAGAGCGGACGACCAGGATCACGATCGCGACGCCGGCTCCGGCCAGCGCTCCGACCAGCTCCGGGCGCAGGCCTGTCGAGTCCTCACCCAGCCCTGCCCAGCTCTTGGCCTTCGTGACGCCGTCACTGAGCGCCGCGCTCGCGATCTCCGAGACCTCCTGGCCCAGCTGGTCGGGCTGGACACGCACGGACAGCTCGTCCAGCGTGGCGGTGAAGCGCGCACGGGTTGCCGCGAGATCCTGCTCGATCTGCTCAGGAGTGCGGCTCTTGCGCGGCTGCGGGGTCGACGTCACGGCGCTCCACCATAGGCGATCAGAGCACGGTCGCGGGCGTCGCCCTCGGGTCGAATCCGAACGGCAGCTCGAGCCGGTGCTCGGCGAGCAGGACGTCGTCCAGCAGCAGGTCGCGCGTCGGCGCGTCGGCGGCGATGACCCCGCCGGACAGCACCAGCGAGCGGGGGCAGAGCTCCAACGCGTAGGGCAGGTCGTGCGTCACCATCAGCAGGGTCACGTCCAGCGACAGAAGCACCTCGGCCAGCTCTCGGCGTGACGCCGGGTCGAGGTTGCTGGAGGGCTCGTCCAGCACCAGGATCTCCGGGCCCATCGCCAGCACGGTGGCCACCGCCACGCGTCGCCGTTGCCCGTAGGACAGGTGGTGCGGCGGACGGTCGGCGTAGGCCGCCATACCCACGCGGTCCAGCGCCTCGTGCACCCGATCGTCGAGCTCGCTGCCGGAGACGCCCAGGTTCGCCGGACCGAACGCGACGTCGTCACGCACCGTCGGCATGAACAGCTGGTCGTCGGGATCCTGGAAGACGATGCCCACACGGCGCCGGATCTCGCGCAGGTTCTGCTTCGCCACCGGCAGCCCGGCGACCCGCACCTGGCCGGCTCCGGCGTCCAAGATGCCGTTGAGGTGCAGCACCAGGGTCGTCTTGCCGGCGCCGTTCGGCCCGAGCAGGGCCACCCTCTCCCCCCGCTGGATGGTCATGTCGACGCCGAACAGGGCCTGGTGCCCGTCCGGGTAGGCGAAGGCCAGGCCGCTGACCTCGAGGGAGGGAACCGTCACAGCGACATCCAAGCAAGCACGGCGACGACGAGCGCGCTGAACGGTACGACCGCCGCACCGACCCACTGCGCGGCGTGGGCCTGCTGGACGTCGAGCACCGGCAACGACCCGCCGTAGCCGCGCGAGAGCATCGCCAGGTGGACGCGCTCTCCCCGCTCGTAGGAGCGGATGAACAGAGCACCTGCGGACGTGGCGACGACTCCCAGCTGCTTGCGGCCGTTGCCCTCGAAGCCCCGGGACTCGCGGGCGATCTTCATGCGCCGCATCTCGTCGGTGATGACGTCGGCGTAGCGCACCATGAACGAGGTGATCTCCACGAGCACGGGAGGCACTCGCAGCCGTTGCAGAGCCAGCAGCAGGGATCGCGCGTCGGTCGTCGCGGCGAGCAGGATCGACGCCACCACCCCCAGGGTCCCCTTGGCCAGGATGTTCCAGCCGGCGAGCATCCCCTCGCTCGACAGCGACAGGCCGAGCACGTCGACACGCTCGCCCGCGGCGAGGAACGGGAGCAGCAGCGCGAAGACGACGAACGGGATCTCGACGACCATCCTGCGCAGCACGAACGGCGCCGGCACCTTGGCCAGCACGGCGACCCCGACCAGCAGAGCGGCGTAGACGCCGAACGCCCAGAAAGCCTCGCGGGGCGTGGCCACGACAACGACCACGAAGCCCAGCAGCGCCACCAGCTTGACGTGCGCCGGCAACCGGTGCACGGGTGTGTGACCGTGCCGGTAGAGCTTGTGGACGTGTCCTGCGCCCATCAGACGCCGACGCTCTCCTTGGTCGTGGACCGCCGCGAGAGCCACGTGAACAGCGCCAGCCCGATGAGGATGGTGACGCCGACGCCGATCAGACCGGCGACGCCGACGGGGATGCCACCGACCTCGCCGTAGTCGGCCAGAGACCACCCGCTCACCGCCGAGTCCTCGGCGGCATCGATGAAGCCCTGGTCCTCGGCGACGTACTCGAGGCCGTCCGGGTTCGAGGAGGCGACGAAGCTCACGGCTCCGGCGAGGATCATCGTCACGCCCAGCCCGCCGGCGAGCAGCGGCCAGGCTGAGCGACGTTGCGCTGCGGGCTCGACGTCGGCCACGTCCGCCGCAGGAATCTGCCGTCCGTCGGGCGTGCGCAGCACGAGCTGCTGGCCCAGGCCCCGAGCGGCGTAGACCAGGTCGGGGCGCACCGCGACGACGGCACCAACCGTGGCAGCAGTGATGAACGCCTCACCCAGCCCGATCACGGTGTGCCAGCCGAGCATGGTGGCTAGCAAGGGCCCGAACGGTAGCTCGGTGGCACCGCCGGCCGTGTAGAGCAGCACGAACACGCCGGCCGCGGCCGGCACCGAGAGCAGGGCGCCCACGAACGAGGCCGGCACGACCGACGCCGGCCGCTGGGGCATGAAGCGCAGCACGACCTTGGTCACGACCCAGCCCACGAGCACGGTGACTATGCCGATGAGCAGCATGTTCGTGCCCAGGGCGGTCAACCCCCCGTCGGCGAACACGAGCGCCTGCACCATCAGCACCACGCTGAGCACGAGCACCGCCGTCCATGGCCCGACGAGCACCGCCGCCAGCGCTCCACCCATGAGGTGCCCACTGGTGCCGACACCGACGGGGAAGTTGAGCATCTGGACGGCGAACACGAACGCTGCAGCAAGCCCGGCCATGGGCGCGGTCTTCTCGCTGAGCTCGTCGCGCGACTTCTTCAGGGCCACCGCGATGGTGCCGGCCGCGATCACCCCGGTCGCGATCGAGGTGGGGACGTCGAGAAACCCGTCGGGAACGTGCATGGTGCGCACTCTAGATGCGACCGGGTCGCGTCTGCATCCCGGATGGCGCGCACCGACTGCCCGGCTAGCCTCTCAGCCCGTGACGAGACTGCAACCGGGCGAGGCGGCCCCTCACTTCACTCTCACGGCGTCGGACGGGTCGACGGTGTCGTCGCACGACCTTCGCGGCACACCGACCGTGCTCTACTTCTACCCAGCCGCCGACACCCCCGCCTGCACCACGCAGGCGTGCGACTTTCGCGACAGCATCGCCTCGCTGTCGGCCCACGGCTACCGAGTGGTCGGCATCTCCCCGGACGAGCCGACGTCCCTGGCGGCCTTCTCCGAGACCTACCAGCTGCCGTTCCTGCTTCTGTCCGACCCCGACAAGCAGGTGCTGACCGCCTACGGTGCGTACGGCGAGAAGAAGCTGTACGGCAAGACCGTCACCGGCGTGATCCGCTCGACGTTCGTGCTCGACTCCGACTGGGTCGTCGACAGGGCGCTGTACAACGTGCGGGCCACGGGGCACGTCGCCAAGCTCCGGCGCGATCTGGCTCTGGACTAGCCTGACGCACGCGAGCGGGAGTGGCGGAACTGGCAGACGCGCTGGACTTAGGATCCAGTGCCCTCGGGCGTGCGGGTTCAAGTCCCGCCTCCCGCACCGAAGTGATCACGTTAAGTACGCGTGTCCCCCCGATGCGCGGCGAATTCGCCGTGTGAGGGGGGGTACCGCCGTACCGAACGTGATCATTCGGCGGCGAGTAGGCGGGCGATGCCGCGGAACGCCTGGCCTCGGTGGCTCAGTGCGTCCTTCTGTGCCGGGGTCATCTGCGCGGTGGTGAGCTCGTGGCCCTCCGGGACGAAGATCGGGTCGTAGCCGAACCCGCCCTCGCCCACCGGCTCGCGGCGCAGGTGCCCCGCCACCCGACCCTCGACCGTGTGCACCTGCCCGGACGGCGTGGCCAGGGCGGCCACGCACACGAACGAGGCGCCGCGTCGATCGTCCGGCACGTCCGCGATCTGCTCGAGCAGCAGCCTGAGGTTCGACTCGTCGGTCGCCCCGGCTCCGCTCCAGCGGGCCGACAGCACCCCGGGCATGCCACTGAGCGCCTCGACGGCCAGGCCCGAGTCGTCGGCCACCGCCATCAGGCCCGTCGCCGCCGCCGTCGCGGTCGCCTTGATGACGGCGTTCTCGGCGAAGGTGGCCCCCGACTCGACGACCTCGGGGACGTCGACGTCGTCCAGGGTCAGCAGCGCCACGGTGACGCCTGCGTCGCGCAGGATCCGGTCGAGCTCGACCAGCTTCTTGCGGTTGCGCGTGGCCAGAACCAGGCGCGTCACGCAACCGAACCCTGCAGCGCGGTCAGCTCGGCGCACCCGGCCACGGCCAGGTCGAGCATGCCGTCCAGCAGGGACCGGTCGAAGGGCTGCCCCTCGGCGGTTCCCTGCACCTCGACGAAGCGACCGTCCCCTGTCATGACGACGTTCATGTCGGTCTCGGCGCCGACGTCCTCGACGTAGTTCAGGTCGAGCACGGGGGTACCGGCCACGATGCCCACCGACACGGCAGCCACCGAGGCTTGCAGGGGCTCGCCGGCCAAGGCCCCTTCGCGCCGCAGCCAGTCGACAGCGTCGGCCAGCGCCACGTAGCCACCGGTGATCGCTGCGGTCCGGGTGCCGCCGTCGGCCTGCAGGACGTCGCAGTCGACGACGATGGTGTTCTCCCCGAGCCCGGCGAGGTCGACAGCGGCCCGCAGGGAGCGGCCCACCAGCCGGGAGATCTCCTGGGTGCGTCCCCCGAGACGACCCTTCACCGACTCGCGGTCCGACCGGGTCGTCGTCGCCCGGGGCAGCATGGCGTACTCGCCGGTGACCCAGCCCAGCCCCGAGCCCTTGCGCCAGCGAGGCACCCCCTGGGTCACCGACGCGGTGCACAGCACCGTGGTGTCACCGAACGACACCAGCACCGACCCCTCGGCGTGCATCGACCAGCCCCGCTCGAAGGTCACCGGTCGTAGCTGGTCGGGTGCGCGTCCGTCAGGCCTCGTCACGGGCCACGAGGGTACGCGGCGCGCTAGACCTCCACCGTCATGCCGGGGGCGGCGAGCTCCAGCGGCCCGTCGTAGGTCTCCTTGGCCTCGGCCAGCGCGCGGGCGGGGTCTCCCCACGGTGGGACGTGGGTGACGATCAGGCCCCCGACGCGTGCGTCGGTCGCCGCCTGCCCCGCCTCCCGGCCGGTCAGGTGCAGCCCCTCGGGGTTCTCGCGGTCGGACAGGAACGCCGCCTCGCACACGAAGACGTCGGCGCCCTCGGCGATCGTCTGCAACGCCGGGGTCGGGGCAGTGTCGCCGGAGTACACCAGCGTGCGACCACCGTGCTCGAGCCGGATCGCGTAGGCGTCCACCGGGTGGATGACGGGCACCACCGTGACCGTGAACGGGCCGACCTCGAACGGGCCGTCCGGGTAGGTGCGAAAGTCGAACTCGTGCGTCATCCCCGGGTTGTAGGGCAGGTCGTAGGCGCGGGCCATGCGGTGGGCACTGCCGTGGGGCCCGTAGACCGGCAGCGTGGGCATCTGCCCGTCGGGGTGGTAGCGGCGCACGACGTAGTACGAGGTCAGGTCGATCACATGGTCGGCGTGCAGGTGGCTGAGCAGCACCGCACCGGGCCGGTCGAGGGTCGTGTACCGCTGCAGCTGCCCCAGCGCCCCGTTGCCGAGGTCGAGCACCAGCTCGTAGCCGTCGGCCTCGACCAGGTAGGACGACGCCGCGGAGTCGGGGCCCGGGTACGAGCCGGAGCACCCCACCACGGTCAGCCTCATGCGCTCGCCCCCACCAGGTCCGTGGGCTCGACTCCGTCCACCATGCGAACCTCCGGTCCGAGAAAACGTCGGGCGACGGCGGCGAAGGCCTGGGGGTCTCCGGTCGCCAAGAACTGGTGCTGCGGCGGGGGCAGGTCGTCCGCGCGCAGCAGGTCATGGTCGCGCAGCGTGCGGAAGACCTCACGCGCGGTCTCGTCGGCGCTGGACACCAGCGCGACGTCCTCGCCCATCACGTACGAGATCACGCCGGCGAGCAGCGGGTAGTGGGTGCACCCGAGCACGAGGGTGTCGACCTGCTGCTCCAGCATGGGCGCAAGATACTCGCGGGCGACCTGCTCGAGCTCGGGGCCGTGGGTGACGCCCGCCTCGACGAACTCGACGAAGCGCGGGCAGGCCGTCGAGGACACGTGCAGGTGGGGAGCCGCGGCGAACGAGTCCTCGTAGGCCCGGCTACTGATGGTGGCCCGGGTGCCGATGACTCCGATGCGACCGGTGCGGGTCGTCGCGACCGAGCGCCTGACCGCCGGGGCGATCACCTCGACGACCGGCACTCCCCTCGCGGCGGCGTATCTCTCCCGGGCGTCACGCAGCACGGCGCTGCTGGCGGAGTTGCAGGCGATGACGAGCGCCTTCACCCCCCGGTCGACCAGCAGGTCCATCACCTCGATCGCGTACCGGCGCACGGTCGCGATCGGCAGGGGACCGTAGGGGCCTCGCGCAGTGTCGCCGAGGTAGAGCAGGGGCTCGTGCGGCAGCAGGTCGAGGACGGCCCGCGCCACGGTCAGGCCACCTACCCCACTGTCGACGATGCCGATCGGCGCGTCCGCCACGGCGGGAACCCTACGCCCAGAGCTGACCGTCGAGGGCATCCTCGGCGTCGTCGAGCTCACCGGAGTAGACACCGGTCGACAGGTACTTCCACCCGCCGTCACACACGATGAAGGCGATGTCGGCACTCGTGCCGGCGCGAACGGCCTTGCGGGCGACACCGAGCGCCGCGTGCAGGATGGCGCCGGTGGAGATGCCGGCGAAGATCCCCTCGGCGTCCAGAAGCTGCCGGACGCGTCGCACCGCGTCCCGCGGTCCGACGGAGAACCGCGTGGTGAGCACCTCGGGGTCGTAGAGCTCGGGGATGAACCCCTCGTCGATGTTGCGCAGCCCGTAGACCAGCTCGCCGTAGCGCGGCTCGGCAGCCACGATCTCGATGCCGGGCACCTTCTCACGCAGAAAGCGCCCCGCCCCCATCAGCGTGCCGGTCGTGCCGAGCCCGGCGACGAAGTGGGTGATGCTCGGCAGGTCGGCCAGTATCTCCGGCCCGGTCGTGTCGTAGTGCGCGGCGGCGTTCGCCGGGTTGCCGTACTGGTAGAGCATCACCCAGTCGGGGTTGGCCTGCGCCATGCGCTGCGCCACTCGTACCGCCTCGTTCGACCCACCGGCCGCCGGCGACAGCACGACCTCGGCCCCGTACATCGCCAGCAGCTCGCGACGCTCGGCCGAGGTGTTCTCCGGCATGACGCAGACGATGCGGTAGCCGAGCACCCGAGCCGCCATCGCCAGCGAGATGCCGGTGTTGCCGCTGGTCGGCTCCAGGATCGTCGCCCCAGGTCGCAGGGTGCCGTCGGCCTCGGCGGCGCGGATCATCGCCAGGGCGGCGCGGTCCTTGACCGAGCCGGTGGGGTTGCGGTCCTCGAGCTTGGCCCACAGGCGCACCTCGCGGGACGGCGAGAGCGACGGAAGACCCACCAGCGGCGTGCCGCCGACGGAGTCCAGGAACGACTCGTACCGCATCGAGAAGGGGCGCTCAGCCGCCGGCGACGGCCGGCAGCACCGTCACCGAGTCACCGTCGGCGAGCTCGGCCTGCAGCCCCCCGAGAAATCGGACGTCCTCGTCGTTGACGTAGATGTTGACGAACCGGCGCAGGGTGCCGTTGTCGACCAGACGGTCCTTGAGACCGGGGTGGTCGGCCTCGACGCTGTCGATCAGCTCGGCGAGCGTCGAGCCCCCGGCCTCGACGGTCTTGGCGCCGTCGGTGTAGCTGCGCAGGATCGTCGGGATCCGCACCTCGATAGCCATCGGTGTTTCCTCTCAGTCAGGTCTCGCCCTGGCCCAACGTCAGACGACCCGAACCTCTTCCTCGCTGACGACGCCGTCCACGATGCGGTAGCTGCGCACCTCGTCGGAGTCCGGGTTGCGGGTCGAGACCAGCAGGTAGTGCGCGTCCGGGTCGCTGGCCAGGCCGATGTCGGTGCGCGACGGGTAGGGCTCCGTCGCCGTGTGCGAGTGGTAGATCACGACGGGACGCTCGTCGCGGTCGTCCATCTCACGCCAGACCCTCAGCTGCTCCGCCGGCTCGAACCGGTAGAACGTGGCAGACCGCTCGGCGTTGGTCATGGGGACGTGGCGGGCCGGGTCGTCGGAGTCGAGGGGTCCGGCGATGATGCCGCAGGCCTCGTCCGGGTGGTCGGCCCGTGCATGAGCCACCACCGAGTGCAGGACGTCGCGTCGGATCGTGAGCACGCGCGACACGATACCGGTGAACGAAGCGATTCAGACGTTGTTCAAGTTGTCCGTGACGCGGTTCGGAGAGAGCCTCGCCTCACTCCACCGTTGTCAAGGAGGACACCATGATCGGAGTACCTGAGCTGACCCAGGGTCAGTTCGACACCATCTACAACTTCTTGTCGTTCGCGATCGCCTCGATGCTGTTCGCCTCGATCTTCCTGCTCGCCATGCAGCCCCGGGTGCTGCCTCGGTACCGCACCGCTCTGGTGGTGTCGGCCATGGTCACCGGCATCGCGGCCTACCACTACTTCCGCATCTTCGACAGCTTCAAGCAGGCCTACGTCACCGACGCGATCGGCGGCCAGGGCCTCTACGTGCTGGCCGAGGGTGTGTCGTTCAACGAGGGGTACCGCTACGTCGACTGGCTGCTCACGGTTCCGCTGCTGCTCGTGGAGACCGTGGCCGTGCTCGCCCTGGCCCGCAGCGAGTCGCGTCGCCTGCTGCTCAAGCTGGTGCCGGCGTCGGCGCTCATGATCATCCTGGGCTACCCGGGCGAGCTGGCCACCGACAACCTCGCCCGCGGCATCTGGGGCGCGTTGTCGACCATCCCGTTCCTCTACATCCTCTACATCCTCTTCGTCGAGCTCAGTCGCTCGATCGACCGGCAGCCGCCCACCGTTCAGGCGTCGATCAAGAACCTGCGTTGGCTGCTGCTGGCGTCGTGGGGCTTCTACCCGATCGCCTACATGTTCCCGATGGTCGGCTTCGACGGCGCGGACGCCTTCGTGCTGCGCCAGATCGGCTACACCGTCGCCGACGTGGTCGCCAAGGCGGTGTTCGGCCTGCTGATCTACAAGATCGCACGGCTCAAGTCGTTCTACGACGACCCCGACTTCGCCACGCAGGAGCTCGGCAAGGCCGACGCCGAGTCCGTGCGGGGCCGGGAGCCCGTCAGCGCATGACGGCTCGCACCAGGCTGTCCTGCAGCCAGCCGAGCCACTCGTAGACACCGAGGACGTAGCGACGCGGCTCGTCTGGGTCGTCGACCCAGGCGGGCCGCTCGTCCTGCTCCAGGCCGAGCCTGGTGCCGAGCGCGAGCCGCAGGTCGGTCAGCGACCTCATCCAAGCCTCCGCGTCGTCGGGACCCACCCGCACGCTGTGGCGGGAGTCGGGGTCGCGGCGCGACGGCTCGGCCCGGTCCAGGCAGTCGAGAACCACCAGGGCGTTGCGCCTCTTCACCTCGCGCAGCCCGCGCTCGGTGTAGCGGCGAAAGTCGGCCGCGGCCGGCTGCTCGGCGTAGGCGTCCGGGAACAGCCGTCGCAGCACCGGGTCGTCGGGCGGCTCCGGCGAGGCGAGGTCGAGCACCTGATCCAGCAGGTCGGTCGGCGCGGTCGCCTGCGGCTCTCCGTCGGCGAGCAGCTCCAGCAGCTGGCCGGCCAGGCTGCGCAGCAGGTCGATCTCGGCCGGGTGCAGCGTCGCCGCGACGGTGCCGTCCCGTCGTCGCCGGAATGCCGTTCCCACGCCTCAGTCGTCCGATCGCTGCAGGGTCGCCCACAGGCCGTAGGAGTGCATGGCCTCCACGTCGCGCTCCATCTCCTCCCGGCTACCGGACGACACCACCGCCCGGCCCTTGTGGTGCACGTCGAGCATGAGCTTCTCGGCGGTCGCGCGTGGGTAGCCGAAGTAGGACTCGAAGACGTAGGTCACGTACGACATCAGGTTGATGGGGTCGTTCCACACGATCGTGACCCAGGGTGACGCGGTCTGCGTGACCTCGTCGACGTCGGGCTCGTCGAGCTCGGCCGGTGCGGTGGTCACGGTGCCCATCGTGACACGTGCGATCGGCGCTACGGTGACAGGCGTGAGCCCAGGTCCACCTCTGGCAGACCACGTCGACCCCATCGCGCCGCCCGCGTCGACCGCGCTGCTGACCGACCACTACGAGCTCACCATGCTGCAGGCCGCACTCGCCGACGGCACCGCCACGAGGCGCTGCGTGTTCGAGGTGTTCGCGCGCAGCCTGCCGCCGGGTCGCCGCTACGGAGTCGTGGCCGGCACCGCCAGGGTGCTCGATGCCATCGAGTCGTTCCGGTTCACCGACGAGGCGCTCGCGTGGCTCTCTGCCGCGCGCGTCGTGGACGAGCCGACGCTGCGGTACCTGGCCGACTACCGTTTCGGCGGCGACGTGGACGGATACGGCGAGGGGGACGCCTACTTCCCCTTCTCCCCCGTGCTCACCGTCGAGGGGACGTTCGCCGAGGCTGTGCTGCTCGAGACCGTGGTGCTGTCGATCCTCAACCACGACTGCGCCATCGCGTCGGCAGCCTCGCGCATGACCCGCGCGGCCGTCGGACGACCGTGCGTCGAGATGGGCTCACGACGCACCCACGAGACCGCTGCCACGGCTGCCGCACGCGCCGCGTACGTCGCGGGCTTCGCCAGCACCAGCAACCTGGCGGCCGGCCATCGCTATGGCATCCCTACGCGAGGTACCAGTGCGCACGCGTTCACCCTGCTGCACGACACGGAGGCAGATGCCTTCGCCTCGCAGGTTGCCGCCCTCGGCGCGTCGACCACCCTGCTCGTCGACACCTTCGACGTGCCCAGTGGGGTGCGTCATGCCGTCGAGATCGCGGGCCCGGGCCTCGGGGCGGTGCGGCTGGACTCCGGCGACCTGATCGAGCAGGCCACGCACGTGCGCCAGCAGCTCGACGCCCTCGGTGCCACCCAGACGCGGATCATCGTCACGAGCGACCTCGACGAGTACTCCATCGCAGCCCTCGCAGCCGCCCCGGTGGATGCCTACGGGGTCGGCACACAGCTGGTCAGCGGGTCGGGCGCACCCACTGCCAAGATGGTCTACAAGCTCGTCGCGCGCGCCGACCGGAAGGGCACGCTGGTCGGGGTCGAGAAGTACAGCCCCGGCAAACGTGGCCACGGCGGGCGCAAGACCGCCCTGCGGCGGCGCAGCGACGGAGTCGCCGAGGCCGAGATGGTCATGGTGGCGCCTGACCCCGAGCAGGCGGGTCACGACGACCGCCCGCTGCAGGTACCGCTGGTGCGCTCCGGCGAGGTCGTCGGTCGGGAGCCCCTCGCGGCCGCACGAGCACGGCACGCGCGGTGCGTGGACGAGCTGCCGGACCACGCGCACAAGCTGTCCCCGGGCGAGCCCGCCATCCCTACGATCGAAGGAGCACCATGACGCGTGCACTCGTCGTCGTCGACGTGCAGAACGACTTCTGCGAGGGAGGGTCGATGGGCGTGGCCGGCGGCGCCGAGGTAGCCCTGCGCATCGGGGACCTGCTGCACCGGTGGGCCGACACCGACCCTGCGGGCCGCGAGTACAGCCACGTGGTCGCCACGCGCGACCACCACGTCGACCCCGGCTCCCACTTCTCCGAGAACCCCGACTTCGTCGAGTCGTGGCCGGTGCACTGCGTCGCCGGCACCGACGGAGCCGCCCTGCACGCCAACCTCGACCCCCAGCCATTCGACGCGATCTTCGACAAGGGCGAGCACCAGGCCGCGTACTCCGGTTTCGAGGGCACCGACCGGGACGGGCGAGGCCTGGCCGACTGGCTTCGCGACCACGGCGTGACAGCAGTCGACGTGGTGGGGATCGCCACCGACCACTGCGTGCGCGCGACCGCGCTCGACGCGGTGGCAGCCGGGTTCGACACCCGGGTGCGGCTCGACCTGACAGCGGGCGTCGCAGCGCCGACGACCTCGACGGCCATCGAGCAGATGCGGGCCGCGGGGGCCGAGCTCGTCGGCCATCCCCTCGGGACAGACCTCTGACAAGGAGCACCGTGCAGATCCCACCTCGCGACCCGACGCTGCCGGAGCCGCCCCTGCTGGCGCGGATCAGGGAGTCCGTGATCGGCGACGACCAGGTCGTCCCCGGGCCCTACGGCCCTCGCCGGGTCACCTATGCCGACTACACCGCCAGCGGGCGCGCCCTGAGCTTCGTCGAGACCTTCATCGCCACGCAGGTGCTGCCGCGCTACGCCAACACCCACACAGAGTCCAGCGGCACGGGTCTGGCGACCACTCGGCTGCGCGAGGACGCTCGTGCCACGATCCACCGGGCCGTGAACGGGGACGAGACGACGGCCGTGATCTTCGCCGGGTCCGGGTCCACCGGCGCGATCGACCGGCTCATCGGCATCCTCGGACTGAGGATCCCGTCGGCGCTGGAGGACAGGTACCACGTCGAGCGGCACATCCCCGACGAGCAGCGACCCGTCGTGTTCGTGGGCCCGTTCGAGCACCACTCGAACGAGCTGCCGTGGCGCGAGTCGATCGCCGACGTCGTGCGCATCGGGGAGGACAGCGACGGGCACGTGTGCCAGGACACGCTCGCCGCCCGCCTGCGGGAGTACGCCCATCGACCCCTGCTCATCGGCTCCTTCTCGGCCGCGAGCAACGTCACCGGCATCCTCACCGACACGGCGGGCATCTCGAGCCTGCTGCACGAGCACGGCGCTCTCGCCCTGTGGGACTTCGCCGCCGCCGGGCCGTACGTCGACATCGACATGCAGGCGGATGCGGAGCAGCCACTGGCCTACAAGGACGCCGTCTTCCTCTCCCCCCACAAGTTCGTCGGTGGACCCGGCACACCCGGCGTGCTCGTCGTGCGGCGAGACCTGCTCACCAACCGGGTGCCCGACGTCGTGGGAGGAGGCACCGTCGCCTACGTGAACCCGGCCGAGCACCGCTACCTCGACGACCCGGTGCACCGTGAGGAGGCGGGCACGCCGGCGATCGTCGAGTCGATCCGCGCCGGGCTGGTGTTCGGGCTCAAGCAGGCCGTGGGCACCGCCGTGATCAGGGCACACGAGGACGACTACGTCGCGCGGGCCATCCAGGCCTGGTCGAGCGAGCCCGGCATCGAGGTGCTCGGCAACACGAGCGCCGAGAGGCTGTCGATCGTCTCGTTCGTCATCCGCCGACCCGACGGCCGCTACCTGCACCACAACGCCGTGGTGGCGCTGCTCAACGACCTGTTCGGCATCCAGGCGCGTGGCGGCTGCTCGTGCGCAGGGCCCTACGGCCACACGCTGCTGGGCATCGACGTCGAGCGGTCCCACGCCTACGAGCGTGAGATCGAGCACGGGTGCGAAGGCATCAAGCCGGGCTGGGTGCGGGTCAACTTCAACTACTTCATCGCCGAGCAGGTCTTCACGTTCGTGGTGCGCGCCGTGGCGTTCGTCGCCCGCCACGGGCACCGCTTTCTCGTCGACTACGACTTCGACCCGACCAGCGGCATCTGGCGTCACCGCGAGGGTCCGTCCGAGCCACCCCTGCGCCTCACCGACGTCACCTACGACGCCGAAGGCCGCCTGCGCTACCCGCACCACGACGACCGCGCCCCGGTCACCGTGCTCGAGCAGTACCTGCACGAGGCCGAGCGGCAGGCTCAGGACCGGGCCGACGACACGCAGGACGACACAGGCGGCCTCAGCGACGACTTCGAGGCGCTGCGCTGGTTCGCGTTGCCCAGCGTGTCCGTCCGGCACCGCTAGCGTGCCGCCGACGCCTGCGGCTGGGAGACAATGGACGGGCCATGCCCGCGTCCACGAGGCCCCCGAGCGCCGCGACCGTCGTCGCGATCATGGCCGCTGCCGCGCTCATCGGCTTTCTCGCCGGGGCGCTGCTGGCGCTCTCGGGCCCGCGCACCACTGATGCGGCCGACCTCGCGACCCCGTCCCCGGCGACAGCCTCCACGCCGACGCCGACCCCGACAGCGGGACAGACGACCGCGCCCGTGGACGCCGAGATCTCGCTGACCGCCGACCGCGCCGCAGCCGACACCGACGAGCTCATCCGCCTCGAAGGCGTGCTGCGCCCGGGCACCGGTGGTGTCGCCCTGCAGGTGCAGCAGTCGGTCGACGGAATCGGGTTCGTCGACTTCCCGGTCTCCGCCACCACGCGTGCGGACGGCTCGTTCGGGGTCTGGGTGCGAACCGGACGGGTGGGCAGCAACGAGTTCCGGATGGTGGCCAGCCTGCAGGGTCAGCAGGTCGCGTCCAACGCTGTCACCGTGCAGGTGAGCTGACGGAACCGGGCGCCGTCCAGCACGTCGACTCCCCGGGCGCCAGCAGCCGGGCCTGGGGTACCAGGTCGACGAACTGGCGACCCGGGGAGGTGAACGTCCGCGGCAGCCGCAGGCCCACCGGCCAGAGCGTGCCGTAGTGGATCGGGACGGCCAGGGACGCTCCCACCCGCTGCACCACCTCCGCAGCCTCCACCGGGCCGAGGTGCTGGCCGCGAACCGGGGACCGCGACGCAGGCCCCCAGCCACCGACCGGCACGAGCGCCACCTCGACCCGGCCCACGTCGGCACCGAGGTGGCTGGCGTCAGCGGTGTCGCCCGCGAACCAGGTCCGGGGGCCGCCTCGGCGCGACTCCAGCACGTACCCGAGCGTGGGTGCCCGCCAGGACGAGCCAGGATGACGACGGTCGTCGTGAACGGCGACCACGGCGCGGACCGTGACGTCGCCGACCTGCACGCAGTCGCCCGCAGCGACCTCCACGACTCGCAGGTTCAGCTGCTCCAGCAACCCGCCACCCCCGACGGGCACGAGCACGGTCGTCCCGCTCGGCAGACCGCGTAGAGACGGCAGGTGCAGGTGGTCGTGGTGAAGGTGCGAGATGACCACGACGTCGGGAGCCAGCCCACGCGGGGCAGAGCTCCCGCGCCGCTGCAGGTGGGCGACCCGCCACGTGAGCAGCGGGTCGGTGAGAACGTGAGTAGCACCGTGCCGTACCGACACGGTGGAGTGACCCCACCACGTCAGATGGACGGTGCTCACGTGGTCAGCGGCCGGCGGCCTTCAGCTGCTCCTCGTACTGGGTGCGCACGGACTCCATGTCGAGCCCGCGCACCTGGGTGATCAGGTCCTCGAGCACGTTGCCCGGCAGGGCACCGGGCTGCATGAACACCGGGATGTTGTCGCGGTAGATGACCAACGTCGGGATGGAGGTGATGCCGTACTTGCCGGCGAGCTCACGCTCGGCCTCGGTGTCGACCTTGGCGAAGGTGATGTCGACGTGCTTGTCGGAGTACTCCTCGTAGATCGGGGCGAACATGCGGCACGGGCCGCACCACTCCGCCCAGAAGTCGATCAGCACGATGCCGTCGGCGACGGTCTCGTCGTGGTTGTCGTTGGTCATGGTCAGAGTGGCCATGAAGTGCTCCCCATCGTTGTCGGTCGCAGCCAGCATACCCCTGGGGGTATGACGCGCGTGTCACTGTGGGAACCAGCGAGGTTGGTGACTCATTCCCGCCACTTGATCGAGCAGCCCATGCTCGGCCGGTGCGGCTCGGGCACCGGCTGCCCCGTCAGCACCCGCTCGATGGCGGCGGCCAGCAGCTCACCGGTGACCGGTCGGCCGTTGCCGGGCGTGGAGTCGTCGAACGCTCCGCGGTAGGCCAGCCGGCCGGCGGCGTCGTAGAGGAAGAAGTCGGGGGTGCAGGCGGCCTGGAAGGCGCGTCCGACGGCCTGGTCGGCGTCGACCAGGTACGGGAACGACCACGCTGCCCGCCGCGCCTGGTCGGCCAGGTGCTCCGGCGCGTCGTCGGGGTAGGCCTCCGCGTCGTTGGTGCACACCCCCACGACCCGAAGGTCGGGGTACCGGCTCACCACTCGTCCCAGCTCGCCCTCGACGTGTCGGACGTACGGGCAGTGGTTGCAGAGGAACGCGACGAGCAGTGGCCCGGAGACGTCGCCGCGTCGCACGGTGACCCCGGTGAGGTCGGGCAGCGCGAAGTCGGGCAGCGGCGAGCCGAGTGGCACCATCACCGACTCGACGGCCACTACTCGCCCCCCTTGTCGCGTCCCTGGGGCAGCTTCTGCCAGATCTGCTTGCACGTCGGGCACACGGGGTACTTCTGCGGGTCGCGGCTGGGTACCCAGATCTTTCCGCACAGCGCCTTGACGGGCGTGCCCATCACGATCGCCTCGGTGAGCTTGTCCTTCGGGACGTAGTGCGAGAAGCGCTCGTGGTCGCCGTCGTCGGTGACGGGCCGGGTGCGTTCGTCGGCGATGGTCTCGGCGCCGGGGCTGAGCTGCGTGGCCATCGACCCATCGTACGACTCAGTTGAGGGCGGGGTCCCGAGGGAACGACGCCACCAACGACAGGGGCGGCGGTTGGCGGCGCAGAACCCGCCGCCACAGGTCGTCCGGGTCGGTGGTGAAGGCATCGTCCGGCAGCGGGTCGACCACGAACCAGGCGCCCTCGTCGATCTCGGCGTCGAGCTGTCCGGCACCCCACCCCGCGTAGCCGGCGAAGACCCGCATCGACGTCAGCGCGTCGCTGACGAGCTCCGGCGGGGTGTCGAGGTCGACCAGTCCGATGTCGTGGGGCAGCCGGCGGATGCCGAGCACGTCCGCACGGCTCGTGCGCACCAGCCCCAGCGCGGAGTCGGTGGACACCGGGCCACCGTGGAAGACCAGGGACGGCGGCGCGACGACGTCGGCCCACGTCGCAAGGATCTCGGCGACCGGCAGACCGGACGGCCGGTTGAGCACGACACCGAGCGCACCTTCGTCGGAGTGCTCGAGCACGAGCACCACGGCACGCTCGAAGTTCGGGTCGGCCAGCCCAGGCGTGGCAACCAGCATCCGACCGGCCGTGCTCATCCCCTCATCATGGACGCCACACGTGGCTCAGGTGCCCTGATCGGGGAAGTAGGTGCCCTCCCCACGCACGAACACCGACACCTCGGTGCCCGGCGTCAGGTGCACCGGCGCCCCCAGCACCCGGGACCGCACCAGCGTGGCCCCGTCGGCCACGGCCACGGTCACCACCGCGTCGTGCCCGAAGAACTGCGCGCTCACCACCTGGCCCGGTACTCCACCGCCCCCGCGGGGCAGGATCACCAGCTGCTCGGGTCGCAGCACGAGGTGCCCGTCGCCCGGGGAGGCCGCCGGGACGCGCACCGAGCCCACGGCGGAGGTCGCGTGGGTGCCATCGGACGAGGCCGCGAACAGCATCGACTCCCCGAGAAAGGCCGCGACCTCAGCCGAGGCGGGACGCGAGTACACCGACATCGGCGGGCCATGCTGCACCACGCGCCCGCGCTGCAGTATCGCGACGTCGTCCGCCATCGACAGCGCCTCCTCCTGGTCGTGCGTGACCAGCACGGCTGTCGCACCCACCGCGAGCACGGCCTGGCGCACCTGCTCGCGCACCGAGGCTCGCAGCGCCGCGTCCAAGGCCGCGAAGGGCTCGTCCAGCAAGACCAGGGCGGGACCGGGGGCCAGGGCCCGGGCGAGCGCGACTCGCTGCAGCTGACCACCGGACAGCTCGTGAGGCATCCGGCTCCCGAGCCCGGCCAGACCCACCAGCTCGAGCATCTGCGGCACCCGACGCGCCCGCTCGGGCCGACGCAGGCCGAACCCGACGTTCGCGGCGACCGAGAGATGGGGAAAGACCGCCCCCTCCTGAGGCACCACCCCGATCCGACGCTGCTCCGGGTGCACGTGCTCGCGCGGCCCGCTGATCAGCACGTCGTCGAGCTCGATCGTGCCGCTGTCCGGACGGTCGAACCCGGCGACCAGACGCAGCAGCGTCGTCTTGCCGCAGCCGGACGGACCCAGCACTGCGACCAGCGAGCCTCGCTCGACGTCCAGGTCGAGACCCGCGAGAACCTCGACGTCCCCCGCCGGCGACCGGTACCTCTTGCGGACGTCACGCACGCGCAGCGTCGTCGTCACGGGTTCTCAGACCTCCGTCCGCACGGCCAGCAGGGCGGCAGGGATGATCGCCACCAGCACCAGCCCCGCAGCGTACGGCGCTGCTGCTGCATAGGCTCCCGCAGCGGTCGCCGACCACAGCTCGGTGGCCAGCGTCTCGGTGCCGATGGGACGCAGGATGAGCGTCGCGGGCAGCTCCTTCATCACCGTCACGGCCATCAGGGCCGATCCGGCCAGCACCGCCGGTGCGATCGCCGGCAGGGTCACGTCGACGAAGGCCCGTACGGGTCGACGCCCCAGCGACCGGGCCATCTCCTCGAGCACCGGCGGCGTCGCCGACACGGCCCCGCGGATGGAGCCGACCGCCATCGGCAGGAAGAGCACCAGGTAGGCGACCAGCAGCATCGTGGTCGTCTGGTAGAGCGGGTAGACCACCCTGATCCCCAGGTAGACCAGCGACAGGGCCACGACGATGCCGGGCAGGGCGAAGCCGACGTAGCTGAGCCGCTCCAGCCAGCCCGCCGACCGCGACGGGTACCGCGCGACGAGAAAGCCCACCGGCGCTGCCACCACCGTCGTCACGGCGGCGGCCAGCAGCGCCAGGCCCACGGTGGTCGCCGCTGCGGAGGCGACCTCGTCCAGAGCCAGAGCCCTGCTCGACCCGCCGAGCCACCAGACCACCGTGCCGAGCGGCACCGCGAGGGCGAGCCCGGCCACGACGAGCATCGTGCCGGTGGCCGCGGCCGCGCCGGCCGTGCCCAGAGTCGTCGGCCGCACCCTGCGAGCCACGCCCGACCCCAGCCGCGCCTGTCGCGCCCGGCCCCGGCTGCGCAGCTCGGCCGCAGCGATCACCCCGGTGACAGCCACCAGCACCAGGCTCAGGACGGCGGCCGGCACGGGGTCGAACCCTGCCCGGTAGGACGTGTAGATGACGCGCGTGAACGTGTCGAGGCGCAGCAGGGCGACCGCGCCGAAGTCCGAGAGCACGTACAGCGCCACCAGCAGCGCCCCTGCCACGGCAGCGGGACGCACCTGGCGCAGGGTGACGGTCAGCAGCACAGCCGCGGGTCCCTTGCCCAGGGAGCGGGCGACGTCGGCGGCGGCCGGGTCGACCCTCGTCAGTGCGGCGGCAACCGGCAGCAGCACGTAGGGGTAGCAGACCAGGGTGAGTACCAGGGCCGACCCGAGAAAGGGGGGAAGTCCCGGGACGAGGCTGATCCACGCGTAGGCCGCCAGGTACGACGGCACGGCGAGCGGCAGGGTGCCCAGCACGAGCCACCAGCGTCGACCCGGCAGGGAGGTCTGCGTGACCACCCACGCCCAGGCGACCCCGATGACGAGGCTTGCCGTGGTGACGACCGCCGCCAGCCCGAGCGACCGTGCGAGCAGCTCGAGGGTGCGCGGCCGCCAGAGGATGTCCACGACCTGCTCCACGCCGGCGCTGCCGGTGCGCACCAGCAGGTAGACCAGGGGCAGGGCCGCGAGCAGCGCAGCCGGCATCGCCGCGACCTGCAGCCATCGAGGGGCCGAGGTCGCGGCGCGAGGCACCGAGCGGGTCAGCAGGCTCAGAGCAGGCCCACTTCCTCCAGCATGCCGATCGTCTCGCCCAGGGTGTCGAGGTCCCCGAGGTCGATGTCCGGGCCCTCGATCGACTCCAGGGCAGGCAGGTTCGCAGCCGGCTCCACCGTGCTGACCATGGGGTACTCGAAGGTCTGCTCGGCGAAGTAGGTCTGGGCGTCGTCGGAGAGAAGGAACGCCACCAGCGCCGCCGCCTGCTCCGGCTGGTCGGTGCCCGCCAGAGGCTGCACGCCGGCGACGTTGACCAGAGCGCCGGGGTCGCCCCCACCCAGGAACGCCAGTCGCGAGGGCACGTCGGCCTCGCCGACCTCGGCGACCTTGCGGAACCAGTAGTAGTGGTTGATCAGCCCCGCGGACACCACGCCATCGTCCACGGCGTCGAGGATGGGGGTGTTGCCCTCGAACACCTGCGCGTCGTTGTCGACCATGCCCGTCAGCCAGGCTCGGGCTGCGTCGTCGCCCTCGGAGACGCGGTACCCGGTGACGAACGACTGGAACGACGCGTTCGTGGGGGCCAGGCCGACCTCGCCGGCCCAACGGGGGTCGGTCAGGTCGGCCACGCTCGTCGGCACCTCGTCCTCGGCCACCGCGCGCGGGTCGTAGACGACGACACGGGCGCGGCCGGAGACGGCGACCCACGACCCGTCGTCGGCCTGGTACTGCTCCGGCACGAGGGCGAGCACGGCAGGGTCGACCGAGCCGGCCAGCCCCGCTCTGGAGACTGCCCCGAGCGCACCGGCGTCCTGGGCGAAGAAGACGTCGGCGGGGGATCGCTCCCCCTCCTCGATGAGCTGGCTGGCCAGCTGCGCACTGTCGGCGTAGCGAACCTCGACGTCGATGCCGGTCTGCTCGGTGAACAGGTCGATCACGGGGGACACGAGCTCCTCGGAACGCCCGGAGTAGAGGGTCAGTGTCTGCTCCGGCGCCGCGGTGGCGTCGGCCGTGGGCTCGTCGGCGTTGTCGTCTGCGCCGCCGCCGCAGGCCGACACGACCAGGACAGCCGCAATCGCGAGCGCGGGCGCCACGGGTCGGCAATTCTTCAGCATGGGCGTACCGTAATTAGGTAAGGCTTACCTATGCAAATCCCGCCCCACTGTGGGCGTCGACGTGCCACGATGAGGTCGTGGACGAGACCCTTCAGCCCGATCGAGGCCCGGTGCCCGTACTGGTCGCCTGGCCCGACCACGACGACCTCACGGTTCGCGTCAACGTCGGCGCCTGCCGCCTGCGCGTGCGCGCCGGCTCCGACGACGCGTTCGTCACCGGCTCGTACGACGACCCGACCGGCACCCTGCCGCTGACCGTCAGCGAGGAGTACGGCACCGTCAGGGTCTCGCAGCAGACCCGCCTGAGCGACGTCCGGGGCTTCAAGGCCGCGGTGCCCACCCTCGACCTCGTGCTGGGCCGCGGTCGCAGGTTCTCGCTGCACGTGGCCACGGGCGCCTCCGACGTGCACCTCGACCTGGGCGGCCTCGCGCTGCGGCGGGTGTCGGTTCGGCTGGGGGCCGGCAGCGCCACGATCGGCTTCGCCGAGCCCGTCCCGGGAGTGCTCGAGCGCTTCGAGTGCGAGGCGGGAGCCGCGAGCGTCGCGATGACCGGCCTGGGGCACGCGAGCCCGGAGCAGATGGCGGTCGTCGGCGGCGCGGCCTCGTACGACCTGTCGTTCGACGGGCGCCTGCTGCGCGACGTGACGGCCAAGGTGACCACGGCCGGCGCCAACGTCGTCCTCCGGGTGCCCGAGGCGACCGCCGCGCGGGTCGGCATCGTCTCGGTGCTGGCCGGGCTCACCGTCCGGGACGGCTTCGCGACCTGGGAGGACTCCTACTGGACGCAGGCAGGGTCGGACGGGCAGCGACCGCTGCTGTCCGTCGACACCAGCGTGACGCTGGGCGCGCTGGAGCTGGTCGCCTCGAGCGTGGTGGAGCCGCCGGGAATCGAACCCGGGTCCCGTTGAGCCGTCACCGGTCTTCTCCGTGCGCAGTCACGCTGGTGTGGTTCGGCTACTCCGCATCGTGTGACACAACGGAGAACACAGCCTGAGTCACTGTTCGATGTCCCGTCCGTCCCCGTGACCGGGACGGTTGGTCAGTTCCCTGGATGACGCCAGGCACCGGGTCGGGAACTCCCCGGGCTGACGACGTTCGAGGCTCGCTCAGGCGGCGAGGGCGAACGTGTTCTGCGACTTGTTGGCAGATATTGGTTCCGTGGCATGGTTAACGAGGTCAGCTACGGATCCTCGGCACGCTTCACCGGCTTCGACATCAGCGGTCGAAACCGTTCGGCCCCTCTGTTGAGTTGTCAACGTCCTCGAGTCTACCCGGCCTGCGGCGTGGCCTCAGGCGAGAGAACCTGCAGCGACCCCGTGGACTGCGGCAGCAGTGCCACGTACGTGCGTCCTGGCGGCACGCCGATCGGTCCCTGCGTCGTGGACAACGTCCAGGGGCTCTGGGCTGATTCCTTCGTCCACTCGACCTCCAGCACCTGGCCACCGTGCACCAGCCAGCCAGTGCCTGCCCCCTCGGTGACGTTGATCGGCACAGGCGACCCGCCGGGGTCGAGGTAGCCGGCCGTGCCCTGGTCGACGGTCAGGACGACGACCGTGTCGGCAGCGAACCCGTCCGGGGTGGCCAGCCGGCGGCTCCACGTCTGGCCGTCGAGATCGAGCACCGTGCGCTGCGCCGGCGAGAACGTCAGAGCCAGCGAGTCGACGGGGTCACCCTCGGGCAGGTCGCCGTCGGGGTCGATCTCGACCAGCGGCCCGGGTGGCCCCGGCTGGGTGACCACGTCGGCGAGAACCTGGCCGACGTCGACGAAGAGGTTGTGCGGCGCGGATCGGGTTGCGTCCCTGAAGAACCCCGCCTCTCCCTCGAGGTAGGTCACGATCTCGGCCGACTCGACGTCTGCCAGGGCCGGGCCCGCACCACCCGAGGCCACCAGCACCGCGCCGGCCGGCTTGGCGATGCCGATGTCGCTGGTGCGCAGCGAGCGGACCGGACCCACGGTCTGCCCGACCGACGAGTGGAAGAAGACGGCCAGGCGGGTGACACCGCCCTCGACGGGCTCCTCGACGACCACGTCGGCGCTCTCGAGACCCAGCTGCGGGAAGGCGGCCGACACGTTGTCGACCTTGACCATCAGGGCCGGCCCGGTCACGTCCACCGTTGCCTCGTCGGCCTCCAGCCCCGTCAGGGGCCACACCGGCGCGGGCTGCTCCACCGGCGGCGGCGTCGGGGTCGGGCTCGCGTCGTCGACGTCCCCCTGGGTGCAGGCTGCGAGCAGGGCGGACAGTCCGACGATCACCAGGGCGCGACGCACGCGAGCAGTCTGCCTCATGCCAGGGGTGTCGTGATCGCGACGAGCAGCGCCAGTGGCGGAGCCTGAGACAACGCCCCTGCCAGCGCCGAGCCGGACAGCTGCGTGACCCGCACGCCGTAGGCCCCGAACCACGGCAGGATGACCGCCACCAGCGGCACCAGCAGCACCAGGAAGCCCGGTGCGGAGCCGACGAACGCCAGCCCGGCGAGCACCGCCGCCAGCAGCAGGCGTCCGCCGAGAACGGCCCCGTAGGAGGCGCGAGCCGCCAGCAGCCCCTCGGCCCACGCGAACGCGCCCACGGCCACCAGCAGACCCACGAACGCCGCGGCCCGGGCACCGGTCAGGCTCACCTCGGCCCAGGCGAGCTGTGCCGGGACCCCGATCGAGACCCCGGCGTACAGCCCGAGCACAACGCCGGACACGGCCGGCGAGGGCGACGGGCGCTCCCAGCGCCTGGCGAGCAGCCACGTCACGGCACCGCTCAGCGCGAAGAACGCCGCGAGGTACCCCCCGACCAGCAGAGGCACCACGTCGGCCAGAGCCGGCAGCACGGCCAGCACCCCACCTGCGACAAGGCCGGCGACGGGCACGCCGACCCACACCGGGACGCGTGACCCCCGGCCTAGACGCCCGTCCGCTCGACCTCGCACCACCCACGCCGACAGCGGCCAGAACAGCAGCGCGGAGCCGAGGTAGGTGGCGGCCACACCCGCCATCCGCCAGTCCGGCGCCACCGGCGCCGAGGGTCGGCCGACGGCATCATCGAGCCACGACACCGCGGTCTGCAGCGTCTGCGTGCGGAACAGGATCGAGATGTGCTCGGCACCGTCGATCGTGACGGTCTCGTAGCCGAGCTCGGCGGCGGCACGGGCGGTCTCCCCGAACCTGGCCGGCTCGGCACTGCCGACCAGGAACACCGCGTCCAGATCGCTCGCCAGCTGCTCGGCCGACGGCAGTGACAGGGCCACGACGGGCAGCTCTGGACGGGTGGCGGCGGCCTCGGTCACCGCTCCGGCGCCCATGGAGTGACCGAGCAGTCCGATGTCGTCGACGTCGTCGCGCTCCTCGAGCCAGTCGGCGACGGCGAGAACCTCGTCGGCGAGCGGCGCATCGGTCAAGGATGCGGCGCTGGCCCCATGCCCCGACAGGTCCGGCAGCGCCGCGACCCATCCTGCCCGGGCGAACGCGATACCGATGCCGTCCATGAGGCGAGCGCTGCCGGAGAAGCCGTGGGCCACCACCACTCCGGGGAACGGCCCCGCACCCGTGGGTCGCAGCGCGGTCACCGGCACGCCGTCCACGACCACGCGCTCACGCTGCAGCCCGTCGTCGGCGCGCACGACGACGAGCAGGCCGACGATCAGCAGCAGGGCGCCCGCCACGGCGAGCAGCCCTCGCCGGGTCACCGGCGACGCCGGGTCGCCCGATCCGCCTCACGGCGGGCGTCCCGCTCGGCCAGGGTCTGGCGCTTGTCGTACTCCTTCTTGCCCCGACCGACTCCGATCTCGACCTTGGCGTAGCCCCCCGAGAAGTACAGGGCCAGCGGCACGAGGGCGAAGCCCTTCACCTGGCCGGCCTTGGCCAGCTCCCGGATCTGCTTGCGGTGCAGCAGCAGCTTGCGGGCCTGCCGAGGTGCGTGGTTGGTCCAGGTGCCCGACTCGTACTCCGGGATGTGGACGTTGTGCAGCCAGGCCTCGCCGTCGCGCACGCTCACGTAGCCCTCGACCAGGCTGGCCCGTCCGGCGCGCAGCGACTTGACCTCGGTGCCCGACAGCACGAGTCCCGCCTCGTACGTGTCGGAGATCGCGTAGTCATGCCACGCGCGCTTGTTGCGAGCGACCATCTGGCGCTCGGTGTGCGCGGACACGGTTCTCCCCTCGTCCCGCCTAGGCTGCTCGGGTGCTCATTATCGCGATCATTCTGCTCGGCATCATCGCCGGTGCCCTCGCCCGCTGGATCGTCGGCGCCCTGACGAACGCCGAGTTCGCCATCTCGGAGGCGTTCGTCGCCGGGCTCGCAGGGTCGTTCGTGGGGGGCCTGCTGCTCAGCCTGCTCGCCGGCGACGGTCTCGCGCTCGCCGCGAGCGGCATCCTGGGCTCGACGCTCGGTGCGGTCGTGATCCTCGCCGTGTGGGGGTTCGTGCGCGGACGCCAGGCCTCCCGCGACGTCTGAGCCCTCGACCGGTCAGTAGTAGAACTGCGGGTTCACCGTCTTGCCGTCGACGTAGACCATGAAGTGCAGGTGGCACCCGGTCGAGTAGCCGGTCGTGCCGACGTAGCCGATGCGCTGGCCCTGCGAGACCCGCTGGCCGGCCGAGACCGAGAACGCCGACATGTGGCTGTACGAGGTCATCAGCGGGGCCCCGTTGACCCAGCCGTGGTTGATGAGCACCTGGTTGCCGTACCCACCGCGGTAGGTGGCCCAGCTCACGGTGCCCGACCGCGCGGCGTAGATAGGCGTGCCACAGGGTGCGCCGTAGTCGGTGCCGTCGTGCAGCTTCCAGTACCCGAGCACCGGGTGCAGCCGCATGCCGTAGGTGGACGTGATCGGGCCCGACACCGGGCGGATGAGGGGGGCCGACGACACCGGGGCCGGCGGCGGCGGCGGTGGTGGCGGCGGAGCGGGAGCGGGAGCAGGCGCTGGGGCCGGCTGGCTGGACGTCGACCCACTGCTCGACCTCGAGGCGGCTGCCTCGGCCGCCCGACGCTCCTCCTCGGCCTTGCGACGCCGCTCCTCCTCGGCCCGTCGACGCTCCTCCTCGATGCGCGCACGCTCGGCGTCGGCGGCCTGCTGCTGGGCACGCACCTCGGCAGCCAGCGCGGCAACCTCGGCCTCGATGCTGCTCCGCTCGCTGGCCAGCGACTGGTAGGCCGCGACGTCGGCCTCGCGCGCGGACTCGGCCGCCGCACGTGCGGTGTCGCGCTGACCGACGAGAGCCTGCACCGCCGCGGCGGCCGCAGCGGCGTCGGCCTGCCGAGACGCCGCGGTGGCGGCAGCGTCCTGGGCCGCCGCCTCGAAGGCCTGCGCCTGCGACAGCGCTACAGCCGCGCGGGCCCGAGCATCGGCCGCCGCCTCACGTGCCAGGCGTGCACGTTCCTCGGCCTCCTCGAGCGCCACGCGGGCATTCGCCTCGACCGCGCGGTCGTCCTGCAGGCCGCCGATCACCACGCCCTCGGCGTTGATCGCAGACTGCACGTAGGTGACACGGGCGTTGAACTCCTCGACGCTGTCGGCGCCGAGCACCAACGAGAGCGACTCCAGGTCTCCGAGCGCACCCCTCTGGTAGGCCTGCGCCGCCACCTTGCCGATCTGGGCCTGCTTGCCCGAGATCCGCTCGCCCAGCGCCGCCACCCGCTGCTTGGCCTGCACGACCGCCTCTTCGGCCAGCCGCAGCTCCTCGATCGCCGCCGCCTCGGCAGCCTGCGCCGCCGCGAGCTCAGCCGCGGCGCGTGCCGACTCGGCCTGGGCCTGGGCCAGCGCCGCCCGGGCCGCCCCGAGCTGCTGCTGGGCCTCGGCCAGCGCCGCCTCGGCGGCGGGGATCTTCGCCGAGGCCTCCTGGAACGCCCGGGTCGCCGCGTCGAGCTCCTGGGTCGACTCCGACACCGACTGCTGGGCCTGGGTCAGGGCCGACGCGGTGCTCGACAGCTGGCTTCGGGTGCCGGCGAGCTCCTGCTCGAGCTGCCGCTGCTGGCGCTCGATGCGCTCGAGCGTGGAGGCAGGGGCAGCGAGCGAGGTCACCAGCGTCAGTGCGAGCGCACCGGCGAGGGCAGCAGCCACCCGCCGGGGCGTCCTCAGCCGCCTCGGCCCGGGGGTCTGGGGGGAAGGCCGCGAGGGGTGCTCGCGCCAGACCTGGGATGTCACAGGAGTCTCCTGCCGTCACCTCAGTAACACAACGGGCGAGACCGTACACGCAATGACACGCCCTGAAAAGCCGCCTGTGACGCTCGTCTCAGACGCGAAGGTGGCGACGCAAGGTGATGAACGAGGCGACGGCAGCGATCCCGGTGCCGGTGAGCAGCAGGATCGGCACGATCATCCAGACGTCCGGCCAGTCCACCCAGGCGGTGAATCGGAACGCCGGCACGAGGATGTCCTCGACGAAGAACCGCTGGAAGGCGATGAGCACTCCTGAGGCCAGCACGCCCCCGATCAGGCCCGCGATGGCGGCCTCGAGGATGAACGGCAGCTGGATGGACCAGTTCGACGCCCCGACCAGACGCATGATTCCGGTCTCGCGGCGACGGGAGAAGGCCGCCACGCGAATGGTGTTGGAGATCAGCAGCACCGCCGCCACCACCTGCACCGCCGCGATGGCGAGCGCGGCGATCTGGAAGCCGTTGAGCAGCCGGAAGAAGCGGTCCAGCAGCGCTCGCTGGTCGACCACCTGGGCCACTCCCGGCAGACCGGCGACCGACGACACGACCCCCTCGTACTCCTCGGGGTTCACCAGCTTGACCCGGTACGACTGCTGCAGCTGGTCCGGGGTGATGTTGTCGGCGATGGAGTCCTCGAACCGCTCCCGGAACAGGTCGTAGGCCTGCTCCTGCGACTCGAAGAAGACGGTCTCGACCTCGGGGTTGCTCTCGAGGGTGTCGAGGATCACGTCCTTCTGGTCGTCGGTCACCGCACCGCTGGCGCACGTGGCGCCGCTGTCGAACTCGTTGCAGAGAAAGACCGAGATCTCGATCCGGTCGTACCAGAAGTCCTTCATCGTCTCGGCCTGTGCGCGGATCAGCAGGGCCGCCCCGAACAGGGCCAGAGAGATGGCCACGGTCATGATGACCGCAACCGTCATGGTGAGGTTGCGGCGCAGACCGGTGCCGATCTCGCTGGCCAGGTACTGAACGTGCATGGACTACCTCGCGTACCCGTAGACGCCGCGGGACTGGTCGCGAACCAGCTCTCCGTCGGACAGCTCGACCACACGCTTGCGCATCTGGTCGACGATGGACTGGTCGTGGGTTGCCATCACGACGGTGGTGCCGGTGCGGTTGATGCGGTCGAGCAGCTTCATGATGCCCACGCTCGTGGCCGGGTCGAGGTTTCCGGTCGGCTCGTCGGCCAGCAGGATCAGCGGCTTGTTCACGAACGCGCGGGCGATCGCCACGCGCTGCTGCTCTCCGCCGGACAGCTGGTGCGGCATGCGGTCCTCCTTGCCGTCCAGCCCGACGAGCTCGAGCACCTCGGGCACGTCGTGGCGGATCTCCTTGCGCGACTTGCCGATCACCTGCAGGGCGAACCCGACGTTCTCGGCGACGGTCTTGTTCGGCAGCAGCCGAAAGTCCTGGAAGACCGTGCCGATCTGGCGGCGCAGCGCCGGCACCTTCCACTGCGCGAGCTTCGCGAGGTCTTTGCCCGCCACCTGGATGTCGCCGGAGCTGGGTCGCTCCTCACGCAGCACGAGACGAAGGAAGGTCGACTTGCCCGACCCGGACGCTCCGACGAGAAAGACGAACTCGCCCTTGTCCAGCTCGACCGTGACGTCGGACAGCGCCGCGCGGGAGGTCTTGGGGTAGACCTTGCTGACGTTGTCGAATCGGATCACCGGTCAAGAGTAAGGCCGATGCACCGCTGATCCGCGCTTCAGCTCGCGCGGCGCCACCGGATAGCCGACTCGAGAAAGCCGTCGATGTCGCCGTCGAACACCCCGGAGGTGTTGCCCACCTCGTACTCGGTGCGCAGGTCCTTGACCATCTGGTAGGGGTGCAGCACGTAGGAGCGCATCTGGTTGCCCCACGAGCCGCCCGAGTCGCCCTTGAGCGCGTCGAGCTTGGCCTGCTCCTGCAGCCGCGTGCGCTCGAGCAGCTTGGCCTGCAGCACCTCCATCGCCCGGGCTCGGTTCTGCAGCTGTGAGCGCTCGTTCTGGCACGTGACGACGATGCCGGTCGGCACGTGGGTGATGCGAACGGCGGAGTCCGTGGTGTTGACCCCCTGGCCACCGGGCCCGGACGACCGGTAGACGTCCACCCGGATCTCGTCGTCCGGGATGTCGATGTGGTCGGTCTGCTCGACGACGGGCAGCACCTCGACCTCGGCGAACGACGTCTGCCGACGGGCCTGGTTGTCGAACGGGCTGATGCGTACCAGCCGGTGGGTGCCCTGCTCCACGCTCAACGTCCCGTAGGCGTAGGGCGCGTGCACCACGAACGTCGCCGACTTGATGCCCGCCTCCTCCGCGTAGGAGGTGTCGTAGACGTCGACGGGGTAGCCGTGCCGCTCGGCCCACCGCAGGTACATGCGCAGCAGCATGTCGGTGAAGTCCGCGGCGTCCACGCCACCGGCACCCGCGCGCAGGTTGATCAGCGCGTCCCGGGAGTCGTACTCCCCCGACAGCAAAGTGCGCACCTCGAGGTCGGCGATGGTCGTCGTCATCTGGTCGAGCTCGGCCTCCAGCTCGGCGAACGCCGCCGAGCGCTCCTCACCCTCGGCCTCCTGCGCCATCTCGAGCAGCACCGGCAGGTCGTCGAGCCTGCTGCGCATCTGCTCGATCCGGCGGATGTCGGCCTGGGTGGACGAGAGCTTGCTCGTCACGCGCTGGGCGTTGACAGGGTCGTTCCACAGCTCCGGGTCGGACGCGTGCCGCTCGAGCTCGGCCGCGTCGGAGCGCATGCGGTCGATGTCGAGAACTCCCTCGATGCCCGACAGGGTCGCCGAGAGCTCGGCGATCTCGGCGGAGACGTCACGATCAGCCACGAGGTACCAGCGTACGGGGCCACGACCGGGGGCCCTTCGCATGAAGTGTGGTTCTTGTTTACTGTACGGTCCTCGCCCGTGGACGTGCTCGACCTCGCGCTGACGAACCTCACGTCGCCACCGGTGCTGGCGTTCGCCGTGGGCGTGCTGGCGACCGCGCTGCGCGCCGACGTTCGCCTGCCCGACCCGATCTACCAGGCCATCTCGATCTACCTCCTGCTCGGCATCGGCATCAAGGGTGGCGTCGGGCTGCGCGAGGCCGACCTGGGCGACGTCGCACTGCCCGCCCTGGCAACGATCGTGCTGGGCGTCGTGACACCCGTCATGGCCTTCGCGCTGCTGCGTCCGCTCACTCGGCTGGGGCCGATCGACCGCGCCGCCGTCGCCGCCCACTACGGGTCGACGAGCCTGGTGACGTTCACGGCCGCCCTGGTGTTCGTCGAGGCCTCCGGCGAGACCGTCGAGGGGTTCGCTGCCACGCTGCTGGCGCTGCTGGAGGTGCCGGGCATCATCGTCGCCCTGCTCATCGCCCGTCGCTACCAGGGGGCGACCGCCGGGTGGGGCGAGGCGATGCGCGAGGTCGTGACCGGCCGTTCGATCGTGCTGCTCGTCGCCGGGCTCATCATCGGCGTCGGGACGGGAGCCTCCGGCTACGCCGGCGTCGAGCCCTTCTTCGGTGGCATCTTCACCGGGGTGCTCACGCTCTTCCTGCTCGAGATGGGCGTGCTCGCCGGCCGCCGGCTGACCGACGTCCGTCAGGCCGGGGCCGGCCTGGTGGTGTTCGGTGTCGTGATGCCGGTGCTGACGGGCAGCCTCGGAGTGGTGACCGGGTCGCTGGTCGGCCTGTCGGTCGGCGGCGCGGCCATCCTCGGGGTGCTGGTGGCCTCGGCCTCCTACATCGCCGCTCCGGCGGCGGTGCGCCTGGCCATCCCCGAGGCGAACCCCGGGGTGTACCTGGGCGCCTCGCTCGGCATCACGTTCCCGTTCAACCTCGTCGCCGGCATACCCCTGCTCACGGCCCTGTCCACGGCCATCGGATAAGGAGGACCCATGCGTGCGGAGCTCATGCTGCTCACGGTGATCGCCGAGTCCCTTCTCGAGAACCGCCTGCTGCACGAGGTTGCCGGGTCGGGTGCCACCGGCTGGACGGTGAGCCCTGCCCGAGGCCAGGGCTCACGCGGCGTGCGCGCCTCGGACTGGGAGGGCGGCAACATCAGGCTCGAGGTTCTGTGCCCCCCGGACGTCGCCGACCGACTGCTGCACGTGCTCGAGGCCGACTACTTCGCCCACTACGCCGTCGTGGCCTTCGTCCACCCCGTCCAGGTGCTGCGGGGTGAGAAGTTCGGGGCTACCTGATCGGCGAGCGAGCCGAGGCCGTCGCGACGACCGTCGTGCCCTGGAACGCCGAGGTGACCGAGCCGACCAGCGGCAGGTCGGCCCGGGAGGCGACCGCCACGGTGACCCTGTCGCCCACGACCTCGACCCGCAGCAGCGTGACGTCCAGGCCGGAGCCCTGCAGGTAGCCGACCACGGCTGCGTGCGCGGCCGCTCGGTCCAGCGGCAGGCTCGCCGTCGCCTGCCCGGCGTAGAGCGAGGGCTCCGACAGGCTCTGTGCTGCGGTCAGCGCCGCCCCGTCGGCCAGCGACGACAGCGTGCGGCGCAGCAGCACGACCTGCGAGGCGTCCACGACGACGGCCACCAAGGCGACGAGGATCACCGCGAAGCCGATCACCAGCAGCGTGATCTGCCCCCGTTCGCACTCGGCCCGTCTCATGCGCGGTACCGGTCGATCGGGGCCGTGTGGGTGGCGCTCACCGGTATCGCGGCGACGTCGGCCAGCACCTGGGGCAGGAACGGCAGCTCGACGCGGGTGGCCACCTGCACCGTGATGCTCCCGCCCGGGGTCTGGCACCCGGACGGGCACGTGAAGACGACACCGACCGTGCTCGGGTCCACACCCTGGTCGCGCAGCGAGACCGCCGCGGCGTACCGGGCCGCCGGCTCGCTGCCGGTGCTGGCCGCGACCCGCCCTGCCTCACGCGCCGCCTGCGTCGCACCGAAGACCGTGCGCTGCACGTCCAGCCCTGCGAGCAGCACGTACACCAGGGGGACGAGCAGCAGGATCGCCAGCATCTGGAACTCCACCAGGGCACTGCCCCGCTGGTTCACGACTCCTCCACGGCGTGCGCGGAGACGGTCAGCGACCGGCTCGGACCGGCGAGCCCGACCAGCGGAAGGGTCGTGGTCACCTCCACACGCACGTCCGTCCCGGCCGGGCTGGGCACATGGGTCGCGCTGACCTCGCCGACCATCGACTCCGAGAGGGCCTGGGCGATCAGCGTGCGCGTGAGGGCCACCCCGTCGGCGAGGTCACGGTCGGCGTTGGCGGCCAGTCGCGCACCCTCGGCGGCGCAGGCCACGACGGTGTTGCGCACGTGGATCGCCATGCCGAGCTGGGCGATGGCCATCGCCAGCAGCACCAGCAGCCCGGAGACGAGCGTGAACTCGGCGACCGCCGAGCCACGCTGCCTCACCGTCCGACGGTGGCGTTCAGCGAGTCGGCCAGCACGTCGCGCAGGTACGGCTCGGCGAACTGCCAGAGCACCGCGACGATGCCCGCCGTCATGATGGTGATGAGCACCCAGCCGGGCACGTCGCCGCGCTGGCTGCTCAGGTGAGCCTGGGTACGGACGAGAAGACGGGTCATGGCAGGAGTCCTTTCATGGTGCGATGACGTCGAAGTGGGCAAGACCTGGGTAGAGCGCGAAGAGCACGGTCACGGGGAGCACCAGGAAGACGACCGGGATCAGCATGAGGATCTCCTTGCGGCCGCCGATCTCCATCAGGGTGCGCTTGCGCACCTCGCGTGCGTCGGCCGCCTGCGACCGCAGGACGTCGGCGAGCGGCGTCCCACGCTCGACCGCGACGGCGATCCCGTCGGTGAACCGGGTGACGGCAGGCACGGCGACACGCCGGCTCATCGCGTCCAGCGCGTGCACCAGACCGGCGCCGGCTCGCACCTCGTTCAGCACCAGCGCGAGCTCGCGCCCGAGCTCTCCGCCGGTGACGCGAGCGGTGCGCTCGACGGCCGCCGCGGGCGACTCCCCTGCGGCCACGCTGACGGCCAGCAGGTCGGCGACCGTCGGCAGCTCGCCGACGATGCGGGACTCCCGGATGCGGATCTGGCGGGTCAGCGCCTGGTCGCGGGCGAGAACGCCACCGACCGCCATGCCGGCGGCGAAGACGACCAGCAGCCCGGGCGACCGTGCCGAGCCCGCGGCCAGCATCGCCATGCTCATCAGCGCCGCGACGGCGAAGGCCGCCGCACCCCACAGCACCTGCTGGATCCGGAACTCCTGCAGGTCGAGCCGTCCGCCCGCGCGCAGCAGGCGCCGCTGCACCGACGCTCCCCCACCGACCACTCGCTCCAGCTGGGCAGCAACCCGCGTGGCGTAGGGACGGACGAGGCCCTCGACCGTGGCCGACACCGACCCCTCGAGCAGCGGGGCGTCGGCCGCAGGGCGACGCAGGTGCCACGCGAGCCGATCGGAGAGCGTGGGGGGTCCCAGCGCCGAGACGCGAACCGCCACGACCCACACGCCCAGCCCGATGGCCAGTCCCAGCAGCAGTCCGGGGTTCACCGCAGCACCCGCTCGTCCTCGGGCAGCCGGCCCATGCGCACCATCACGCGATATGCCACGACCGAGACCCCGGCCCCGACGACGAGCACCAGCACGCCCGCGGGCTGCTGGTAGGCCTGGATCGACGTCGAGCGGAACGAGAGCAGGGCCAGCAGCATCCACGGGCCGGCGACGGCCAGCTTCGCTGCGTTGGCGACCCAGCCCTGTCTCGTCTCCAGCTCCGACCTCACCCGCATCTCGTCGCGCAGGAACGCCGACAGCGTGCGCAGCAGCCGTCCCAGGTCGGTGCCACCGACCTCTCGGGCGATGCGAAGCGACTCGACGATGCGGTCACCGGTGGGGTCGGCCAGCCTCTGCTTGAGCGTGTCCAGGCTCTCGGAGAACCGGCCGGACGTCCGGTAGTCGTCGGCGAACCCTGCGAACGGCGCACGAAGCGCCTCCGGTCCGCGCACGCCCACCTGGGCCAAGGCGTCAGGCAGGGACATGCCGGCGCGCACGGCCGAGGCCAGGTTGTCCACGACGTCGGGCCATACCTCGCGCAGCTCGGCTCGACGCCGGTGCACCCGCTGGCGCAGCAGCACGGTCGGAACGGCGGCGGCGATCACGGCGAAGGCTGTCGACACCGGCCAGGTCGCCGTCAGCACGTAGAAGCTCACCCCGACGAGCAGGCCGAGGGCCAGGCTCGTCAGCACCAGGCCGCGCGGACTCACCCCGGCCAACCCAGCCTCGGCGATGGAGTTGGCGAGGCGGTGCCGTCGGACCCGGTCGGGGCGTGCGTCGCTCTCGTCGGTGAGCGCCAGCAGCACGAGAACTGCCCCGACCCCGAACACCAGGCCCAGCACCAGTCCCATCAGGCCGCCTCGAGCAGGGCCAGCACGTCGACGCCGATGGCATCGAACCGCTCGGTATGCGGCGCGAAACCGTCCGCACGCACCAGCACACCCTGACGCTGGACGAAGACGGGCTCCATGACCACGACGTGCCCCTCGACGCGGCCCGGCACCGCCGCGATCTCGCGGACCTGACGCCGACCGTGGTGGTCGGTGGCGACGTGAACCACGAGGTCGATCGAGCCGGCGACGGTGGGCACGACGAAGCTCGACCCGATGTTCTCCCCGGCCAGCAGAGGCAGCGTGCACATCTTGGTCACCGCCTCTCGCGCGGAGTTGGCGTGCACCGTGCCCATGCCCGGCACCCCGGAGTTCAGCGCGATGAGCAGGTCCAGGGCCTCCTCGCGACGGACCTCGCCGACGACGATGCGGTTCGGACGCATCCGCAGCGCCTCGGTCACCAGGTGGCGCAACGTGATCTGACCCGTGCCCTCCAGGCCCGCCTGTCGCGTCTGCAGCGCGACCAGGTCTGGCAGCGGGGCCTTGAGCTCGAAGACCTCCTCGGCGGTGATGACCCGCTCACGTGCGGGGACGGCGGCCAGCAGGCAGTTGAGCAGCGTGGTCTTGCCTGCCTGCGTGCCACCTGACACGAGGATGTTCAGGCCCGCCGCCACGCTCTCGCGCAGGAAGCGTGCCGCGTGCCGAGTCAGCGTCCCGAGCTCGACCAGGTCGTCCAGGTCGACGGCACGGACGACGTGCTTGCGCACGTTGACCGCCCAGTGCCGGCGGGTCACATCCGGGATGGCCACGTGCAACCTGCTGCCGTCGGGGAGCATCGCGTCGACGAACGGGGAGCTGACGTCGAGCCGTCTGCCGGACCAGCGCAGCATCCGCTCGACAAGGTCGCGCACCTCGGGCTCGGTCAGCATCGTGGACGTCAGCTCGGTGCGGCCGCGCCGGGCGACGAAGACCCGGGTCGGCTCGTTGATCCATATCTCCTCGACGTCGGGGTCGTCGAGGTAGCGCTGCAGGGGGCCGAAGCCGGCGACGGCGTCGACGACGCCCTGCACCACCGCGTCCGCATCTCCCAGGGCAGGCAGCGCCGCAACCAGCGCCCGCTGCTCGTAGGCGGCCACGACGGCCTCGGCGATGCTGCGAACCTCGTCCGGCCGTGCGGCAGGGTCGATCCCGCGCTGACGTACCTGGGCCCGCACCTCGGCGTCCACGATGCCCACCGCGTCGTTCACCAACAACCCCCCGCAAGGTCATAGGGGGCGCACCCCGTCCCCTCAACGGAGTACGCCCCGCCGGGATCATCTCATACCAGAACGAATTAGGACAATAGCCGGCGCATCGGTACGCAGGTCTCACGGTAGGAGCACAGGACAGCTCGCGCAGAGCCCCGTCCACAGGCCCTCGAGACGTCCGGACGCCGGTGCTAGATCGACACCCCGACCAGACGGGGCTCCGCCTCGAGGACGATGCCGAAGCGCTCGCGCACGCCGTCTCGGATCTCGCCGGCGAGCGCGGTGACGTCGGCGGCCGTGCCCGCGCCTCGGTTGGTGAGGGCCAGCGTGTGCTTCGTCGACAGGCGCACGGGGGCATCCGGGCCGGGGTAGCCGCGAGCGAAGCCGGCCTGCTCGATCAGCCAGGCCGCGCTGGTCTTGACGCCGCCGTCGGCCGGCCAGGTCGGCGCCCCGGGAGGGGCCTCGGCGACGACGGGGTTGGTGAAGAACGACCCTGCGCTCCAGGTGTCGTGGTCGTCCGGGTCGAGCACCATGCCCTTGGCGCGGCGCAGGCCGAGCACCGCCTCCGGCACGTCGGCCAGCGACACCCGGCCGCCTACAGGCACGTCAAGGGTTCCGGCCAGCTCGGCGTAGCGGATGCGCTCGCTCAGGCGCCCCGGGCGCAGCTGAAAGGTGACGTCGAGCACGACGGCTCGGTCGCTGCCCTTGAACCGGCTGGTGCGGTAGCCGAACCGGCACTGCTCGTTGACGAACGTGCGTGTCTGCCCCGACTCGCGGTCGTAGGTGCGAACCCGGGCGATCGTCGAGGCCACCTCCTGCCCGTAGGCGCCGACGTTCTGCACGGGGGTGGCACCGGCCAGTCCCGGGATGCCTGCCAGGGTCTCCACCCCGGCCCAGCCCTGTGCGACTGCGTGCGCCACGAACGCGTCCCAGGGCTCGCCGGCCGCCACCGTCACCAGCACGCCGCCGCAGGCGTTGGCGTCCAGCACGCGGATGCCGCGGGTCATGACGCGCACCACCGTGCCGTCGAAGCCCTCGTCACCGACGACGAGGTTGCTGCCACCGCCGAGCAGCAGCATCGGCTCGCCGTCGGCGTCGCAGGCGCGGACGGCGTCGACGAGCGCGCGCTCGTCCGATGCCGTCACCAGCCGCCGGGCCGCACCGCCGACCCGCAGGGTCGTCAGGTCAGCGAGGCTCGACATCCCGAACCCGGGCGGTCGCCCTGCCGAGCACCGCCTCACCCCGACAGGTCGCCGTGACCTCGACCGATACCACGCCGTGCTCGTCGGGCTCGCCCACCTGACCCGACACCTCGACGTCGACACCCTCGTCGTCGTCGGGCACGACCACCATCGAGGTGAAGCGGACGGTCAAGCCGACCACCTTGTCGGGTCCCCCCGCCCACTCCCCCACGGCACGGGCGGCCAGGGCCATCGTGAGCATGCCGTGCGCGATCACCCCGGGCAGGCCCATGGCGGTGGCGACACGGTCGCTGTAGTGGATCGGGTTGAAGTCTCCCGACGCGCCCGCGTAGCGCACGAGGTCGTCACGCCGGACGCGGTACGTGGCCGAGAAGGTGCTCACGTTGACACCCCCCGCACGACGACCACCGAACGGGCGGTGGTGACCGGCTCGCCGGCGGCGTCGCGGACCTCGCAGGAGACCGTCACGAACAGGTTGCCCCCGACGTCGCGGATGCGCTCGGCCGTCGCCGTGGTCTCCAGGACGTCCCCGGCGACGATGGGCCGGTGGTGGGTGAACCCCTGCTCGCCGTGCACCTGACGCTGAAGCGGCGCCCCGATACGTCCCATCACCTCGGCAAGCCCGCGAAAGGCGGGGATGACCGCGAACGTGGGGGGCGCGACGAGGTCGGGGTACCCCGCCTGCTGTGCAGCAGCCACGTCGAAGCACAGCGGCGAGGCCTCGCCGACGGCCGAGGCGAACTCGCGGATCTTGGCCCGGCTCACCTCGTAGACGCCCGCAGCGGCGAGCTGCTGCCCGACGAGGTCGTCCATCAGGTCAGCGGGTCTCGCGGTGCGGGGTGTGCTTGCGGCAGCGCGGGCAGTACTTGCTGAGCTCCATGCGGTCGGGGTCGTTGCGCCGGTTCTTCTTGGTGATGTACGTGCGCTCCTTGCACTCCGTGCAGGCCAGCGTGATCTTCGGCCGGATGTCGGCGCTCTTGGCTGCCACGTTCTCTCCTTCTAGTGGTGCGTAGCGGTGGCCGGACTCGAACCGGCGACACAGCGATTATGAGCCGCTTGCTCTACCGTCTGAGCTACACCGCCGCGATGGGGACTGGGACCCTCGAGCCCCACTACGGAATCGAACCGTAGACCTTCTCCTTACCATGGAGACGCTCTGCCGACTGAGCTAGTGGGGCGACGCAACGCACTATCGTACCGTGCTGCGTGGCAGGTGTTGGATTCGAACCAACGTAGGCAATGCCGACGGTTTTACAGACCGCTCCCTTTGGCCGCTCGGGCAACCTGCCGCGAAGAGAAAGGATAACGGACATGGCAGGCGACTCGTCCTTCGACGTCGTGAGCAAGGTCGACCGCCAGGAGGTCGACAACGCGCTGAACCAGGCGGGCAAGGAGCTGAGCCAGCGCTTCGACTTCCGCGGCACCGGCGCTCGCGTGTCGTGGCAGGGTGAGTACGGCATGGAGCTCGAGGCCTCGACCGAGGACCGCGTGCTCGCCGCCCTCGACGTGCTCAAGGACAAGCTGGTCAAGCGCGGCGTCTCGCTCAAGGCCCTCGACGCCGGCGAGCCGCGGGCGTCCGGCAAGGTCTTCAAGATCGGCGCCACGCTGCAGAACGGCCTCACCTCCGAGCAGGCGAAGAAGGTGGCGAAGGTCATCCGCGACAACGCGCCGAAGGCCGTCAAGACCCAGGTGCAGGGCGACGAGGTGCGGGTGTCGTCGAAGAGCCGGGACGACCTGCAGGCAGTGATCGCGCTGCTGAAGGGCGAGGACTTCGACTTCGCCGTACAGTTCGTGAACTACCGCTAGGGAGGGACGTGGTCAAGCCACGCGTTGAGGTCGACCGCGTCGTCATCCGTTTCGCGGGAGACTCCGGCGACGGCATGCAGCTGACCGGCGACCGGTTCACCGCAGAGAGCGCCGCCCTCGGCAACGACGTCGCGACGCTGCCCGACTTCCCCGCCGAGATCCGGGCCCCTCAGGGCACGCTCCCCGGGGTCTCCTCGTTCCAGCTGCAGTTCGCCGACCACGACATCCGCACCCCCGGGGACGCCCCGCAGGTGCTGGTCGCCATGAACCCGGCCGCGCTGAGGTCGAACCTGCCCGAGGTACCCAAGGGCGGCACCCTGATCATCGACACCGCCGAGTTCACCACGCGCAACCTGGCGAAGGTGGGCTACGACGCCGACCCCCTCTCCGATGGCACCCTCGACAGCTACGCGGTGCACGCCATCGACCTCACGGGCATGACGCAGCAGGCTCTCGACGGCTTCGGCCTGACGCGCAAAGAGTCGTCGCGAGCGAAGAACATGTTCGCGCTGGGTCTGGTCTCGTGGCTCTACCACCGGCCGGTGACCGGCACCGAGCGCTTCTTGTCGACCAAGTTCGCAGCCAACCCGACGATCCGCGACGCCAACATCGCCGCGTTCCGCGCCGGCTGGAACTACGGGGAGACCACCGAGGAGTTCGCGTCGGGCTACGAGGTCGCCTCCGCCTCTCCCGCACCGGGCACGTACCGAACGATCACCGGCAACCTCGCCCTGTCCTACGGACTGGTCGCAGCCTCCCAGCGCTCGGGGCTCCCCTTGTTCCTCGGCTCCTACCCGATCACTCCGGCCAGCGACATCCTGCACGAGCTGAGCCGGCACAAGGCCTTCGGCGTGCGCACCTTCCAGGCCGAGGACGAGATCGCCGGGGTCGGTGCAGCCCTCGGCGCCGCTTTCGGCGGAGCGCTCGGCGTGACCACCACGTCGGGTCCGGGTGTGGCGCTCAAGAGCGAGACCATCGGGCTGGCGGTGGCACTCGAGCTGCCACTGGTGATCATCGACGTGCAGCGCGGCGGTCCGTCCACGGGGCTGCCCACCAAGACCGAGCAGTCCGACCTGCTGCAGGCAATGTTCGGCCGCAACGGCGAGTCACCGGTGCCGATCGTGGCCGCCTCGACCCCGTCCGACTGCTTCGCCGCCGCGATGGAGGCCGTACGCATCGCCACCACCTACCGCACGCCCGTCTTCCTGCTGTCCGACGGCTACCTGGCCAACGGGGCCGAGCCCTGGCTCGTGCCCGACGTCGACGACCTGCCCGATCTCAGCGTCCAGTTCGCCACAGACCCCGACGGGTTCGCGCCCTACGCCCGCGACCCGCAGACCCTCGCCCGCCCGTGGGCCGTGCCCGGCACGCCCGGGCTCGAGCACCGCATCGGCGGGCTGGAGAAGGCGGACGGCACCGGGACGATCAGCTACGACCCCGACAACCACGACCGCATGGTGCGGCTGCGCCAGGCCAAGGTCGACCGGGTGGCCGACTCGCTGCCGCCGCTGCACGTCGACGACCCCGACGGCAACGCCTGCGTGCTCGTGCTGGGCTGGGGGTCGACCTACGGCCCCATCAGCGCCGCTGTCGAGCAGGTGCGGCTGTCCGGGCGTTCCGTGGCGCAGGTGCACCTGCGCCACCTCAACCCCTTTCCCCACGACCTCGGCGACGTGCTGAGCCGCTACCAGCACGTGCTCGTGCCCGAGATGAACCTCGGCCAGCTCGCCATGCTCGTGCGGGCGCGCTACCTCGTGGACGCCCGTCCCGTCAACCAGGTGCGGGGGCTGCCGTTCCGCACCGACGAGCTCGTGTCGGCCATCGAGGAGCTGTGCCGTGACTGAGACGATCGTGCCGCTGACCCGCAAGGACTTCGCCAGCGACCAGGAGGTTCGCTGGTGCCCCGGCTGCGGTGACTACGCGATCCTGGCGGCCGTCCAAGGGTTTCTGCCCGACCTCAGGCTGCCGCGCGAGAACATCGTGTTCATCTCCGGCATCGGCTGCTCCTCGCGGTTCCCGTACTACCTCAACACCTACGGCATGCACTCGATCCACGGACGCGCCCCAGCCATCGCCACCGGGCTGTCGACCACCCGACCCGACCTGTCGGTGTGGGTCGTCACCGGGGACGGCGACGCCCTGTCCATCGGGGGCAACCACCTCGTGCACGCGCTGCGACGCAACGTCAACCTGACGATCCTGCTGTTCAACAACCGCATCTACGGGCTCACGAAGGGGCAGTACTCACCCACGTCCGAGCTCGGCAAGATCACCAAGTCGACGCCGATGGGATCGCTCGACCATCCCTTCAACCCCGTGTCGCTGGCCCTGGGGGCCGAGGCGACGTTCGTGGCGCGCACCCTCGACTCCGACCGGGCGCACCTCACCTCGGTGCTGCGGGCGGCCGCCGAGCACCGGGGAGCCTCGCTCGTCGAGATCTACCAGAACTGCAACATCTTCAACGACGGAGCCTTCGACCTGCTCAAGGGCCGCGAGACCCGCGAGTCGGCAGTCATCGAGCTGGTGCACGGGCAGCAGGTTCGCTTCGGCGACCGGGTGGTCACCACCGACCTGCGGGTGCGACCTGCCGCCGAGGTGGCCGACGACGAGGTTCTGGTGCACGACGTCACCGCCGACGTGTCGGTGCCGTTCGCGCTGTCGCGTCTGTCAGACCCCACGACGCTGGCCACGACACCCATCGGGGTGTTCCGTGACGTGGCCCGGCCGGTCTACGACGAGACGATGAACGCGCAGCTCTCGCACGAGGGTGACCTCGCCGCCCTGCTGCGGGGGCGGGACACATGGACGGTCGACTGAGCATTCGACCGGCGACCCTGCACGACGACGACGCCCTGCTGCGCCTGGACGTGATCGAGCCGGGCACCGGGTTCCCGTCGGTCGCGGCACGGCAGCGGTCGTCGTTCTTCGGGGCGAACGACCCCTCGCAGACCCTCGTCGCCGAGGTGGACGGCACGGTCGTCGGCTACCTGTCGCTGCGGCACCCGACGCCGCTGCCCGAGAACGCTCACGTGTTCTCGGTCGAGGGCTTCACCGTCGAGCCGGCGCACCGAGGACGCGGCATCGGGCGTGCTCTGCTCGACGCAGCCGCCGCGCACGCGCGGGCGCGTGGCGGCACCAAGCTGTCCCTGCGCGTGCTCGGCTCGAACCCACGGGCGCGCCGCGTCTACGAGGCGGCCGGGTTCGCCGTCGAGGGAGTGCTGGCCGGAGAGTTCGTCATCGACGGCTCACCCACCGACGACGTCATCATGGGTCGCAGGCTGTGAGCCAGCACCGGCTGGGTCTGCTGCTGGGGGCGGCGGCCTACGTCATGTGGGGCCTGTTCCCGCTGTACTGGCCGCTGGTCGACGCGGCCAGCCCGCTCGAGATCCTGGCGCACCGCATCGTCTGGTCGCTGCTGCTGCTGCTCGTGATCCTGCGCGTGCGCGGCCGGCTCTCGGGGCTGGTGCGACTGCCCCGGCGGTCCCTGGCCTACCTCGGCGTCGCCGGGGTGCTGATCGCGGTCAACTGGGGCACCTACATCTACGGGGTCACCAGCGAGCAGGTCGTCGAGACCTCGCTCGGGTACTTCATCGGCCCGCTGGTCACAGTGCTCGTGGCCGTCGCCTTTCTCGGTGAGCGGCTGCGTCCTGCGCAGTGGGCCGCGCTCTCGCTCGCGGCAGTCGCCGTCGTGGTGCTGACCCTCGACTACGCCCGGCTGCCGTGGATCGCACTCACGCTGGCCTTCTCGTTCGCGGCCTACGGCCTGCTGAAGAAGAAGGCCGACGTCGGAGCCGCCGAGAGCCTGACCGTCGAGACGCTCGTGCTCATCGTGCCTGCTCTGGGCTACTTGCTGCTGCTCGACGCAGCCGGCACCGGCACGTTCGGGCGGCTGTCCACCACGCACAGCCTGCTGCTCGCCGGGGCCGGCGTGGTGACCGTGCTGCCACTGCTGGCCTTCTCGGGTGCGGCGACACGGATCCCGCTGGCGACGCTGGGGTTGCTGCAGTACCTCGGCCCCACCCTTCAGTTCGCTATCGGGGTGTTCCTCTACGGCGAGCCCATGCCGCCCACGCGGCTGGTGGGGTTCGTGCTGGTATGGGTGGCCCTGGCGCTGTTCACCGCCGAGGGCCTGCGGCATCGCCGTCAGGTCGCCGTGCTCACGTCGTCCGTGTGACGACGGAGTCGCAGACCTGCAGCAGCGCCTCGCGCGCCGAGGAGTCCGGCAGACCCAGCAGCTCCCCCCTGGCCCGGTCGGCCCACAGCCGCACCTCGCGACGGGACTCGTCCAGGGCCGGGTGGGCCCGCAGCAGGCTCAGCGTCTCGGCCACGTCCTGCTCGGCCACCTTGCCCGACAGCAGCCCGACCAGCCGCTCGTCGGCAGCAGCGACCGAGCGTCGCGCGTACAGGGAGGGCAGCGTGGGTACTCCCTCGCGCAGGTCGGTGCCCGGGGTCTTGCCCGACTGGCTGCCGTCGCTGGCGATGTCGATCACGTCGTCGGCCAGCTGGAAGGCGACGCCGATGGCCTCGCCGAAGCGCGTCACCAGCTCCACGTGCTCGGACGGGGCACCGGCCAGCCACGCGCCGAACCGCGCCGAGGTGGCGATGAGCGACCCGGTCTTGTCCGCGAGCACGTCCAGGTAGTGCTCGACCGGGTCGTCGGCCGGGCCCGGCCCGACGGTCTCACGGATCTGGCCCCGCACGAGGCGGGCGAACGTGGACGACTGAAGGCGCACGGCCTCGGGGCCGAGGTCGGCCACCAGCTCTGAGGCCCGGGCGAACAGGTAGTCGCCGGTGAGGATGGCGATCGTGTTGCCCCAGGCAGCGTTCGCGCTGGGCACTCCTCGGCGCACGGCCGCCTCGTCCATCACGTCGTCGTGGTACAGCGTCGCGAGGTGGGTCAGTTCCACCACGAGGGCCGACGGGATCACCCCGGGTGCGTCGCGCTCTCCGAGCTGAGCCGCCAGCAGCACCATGAGCGGTCGAAAGCGCTTGCCCCCCGCGTCCAGAAGGTGCCGGGCACTCGCGTCGAGCAGGCCGTCGTCGGTCGAGACCGCCGCGGCCAACCCCGTCTCGACGGTGACGAGGGCGTCGCCGACCCAGTCGGAGAGCTGGGGGTCGACGTCGGGGACGGCGATGGAGCGGGTGTCCTCCACGGCTATCGGACGAACTCCGAGGCCAGCTGGGCGAGCTCGAGAACGGGCCCGGGCACCACCCCGAGCAGCACGGTGACCAGGGCCGTGGCCGTGATGACCGCCGTCGTGCCGGCCCCGGGCACTCCCACCGTGGCACCGCCGTCGACCGGGTCGGAGAAGAACATCAGCACGATGACCCGCACGTAGAAGAAGGCGGCGATGGCGCTGGCGAGCACGCCCACCACCACCAGCAGGGCGAGCCCGGCGTCGAAGGCCGCCGAGAACACGACGAGCTTGCCGATGAAGCCGCTCGTCAGCGGGATGCCGGCGAACGACAGCAGGAAGAGCGAGAACACACCTGCGACCAGGGGCGATCGGCGACCGAGCCCGGCCCACTGCGACAGGTGCGTGGCCTCCCCACCGGCGTCGCGCACCAGCGTGACGACCGCGAACGCGCCGACGGTGGCGACTCCGTAGGCGAGCAGGTAGAACAGCACCGACGCCGCACCCGCCGCGTCCGCCGCGACGAGGCCGACCAGCAGAAAGCCCGCGTGGGCGATCGAGGAGTAGGCGAGCATGCGCTTGACGTCGGTCTGGGTCAGCGCGAGCACGGAGCCGGCCAGCATCGTCACCGCGGCCAGCACACCCAGCAGGATCGTCCAGTCCTCGACGAGTCCACCGAGCCCGACGTAGAACAGCCGCATCAGCGCGACCACGGCGGCCGTCTTCGTCGCAGCCGCCATGAAGCCGGTGACCGGGGTGGGGGCACCCTGGTAGACGTCCGGCGTCCAGAACTGGAACGGCACCGCGCTGATCTTGAACAGCAGGCCCACGGCCAGCAGACCCATGCCCACCAGCAGCAGGCTGTCCACACCGACTCGGGCGCTGACGCCGGCGTCGATGCCGGCGAGGTCGAGCGACCCGGTCGCCCCGTAGACGAGCGAGGCTCCGTAGAGGAAGAAGCCGGAGGCGAAGGCGCCGAGCAAGAAGTACTTCATGCCGGCTTCCTGCGACAGCAGGCGCCGGCGGCGGGCCAGCGACGACAGCAGGTAGAGGGGCAGAGAGAGCACCTCGAGAGCGACGAACATGGTGAGCAGGTCGTTCGCCGCGACGAACATCATCATGCCGCTGGAGGCGAACAGGGTGAGCGCGTAGACCTCGGTCTGGCGCACCTTCTGCAGCGTCAGCACCCGCTCCACCTCGCTGCCCGGCGTGGACGAGCCAGCCGGGGTGAACGGGTCACCGGAGGGGTCGAGCCTGCGCTCGCTGTAGAGCAGCACCGACAGCAGGGTGAACAGGGCGATGGCGCCCTGGGCGAACAGCGCCGGGCCGTCGACGACGATCGCCCCGTTGAACGTCGTGAGCGCAGGGGCGCCGATCTGCCCGATGGTCCAGCCCAGGGCGACGACCAGGGCCACCACGGCCAGCGACAGGTTGACCACTGCACGGCGCTGCGGTGGTGCGAAGGCATCGACCAGCACGGCCACGACGGCCGCGCCGAGGGTCACGACGATCGGCACCACCGCACCGATCTGCAGGGTCGGCTCGACGAAGTCTTGGACGACGATCACTGTCCGCCTCCTTCAGCCGCGAAGACGGGCTCCGGGTCGCTGACCCCCACCTGCTCCAACGTCTGTGCCGTGCCGTCGTTGATCGGGTCGAGCAGCGGGGCCGGCGCCACGCCGAGCGCGATCAGCAGGGCGAACAGTGGCGCGACGACCAGCACCTCACGGCCGCGCACGTCCGGTGTGCTCTCGGTCTGCGCCGTCGTGGGCCCGGTCATCGTGCGCTGGTACATGATGAGGATGTAGAGAGCCGACAGGATGATGCCGACGGTGGCCAGCGCGGCAGCCACCTGGTAGCGGCTGAAGGTTCCGGCCAGCACGAGGAACTCGCTGACGAAGGTCGACAGCCCCGGCATGGCCAGCCCGCTCAGGCCGGCGACGAGCAGAAAGCCCGCGAGCACCGGCGCCGGCTTCTGGACGCCCCCGAAGTCGGCGAGCTGGCGCGAACCACGCCGGGCGATGAGCAGCCCGGCGACCACGAACAGGGCGGTCGTCGACAGCCCGTGGCTGACCATGTAGAAGGTCGAGCCCGCAGTGCCGAGGCTCGTCAGGGCGAAGATGCCGAGCACGATGACACCGAAGTGGCTGATCGAGCTGAAGGCGATGATGCGCTTGATGTCGGTCTGCCCGATCGCCAGCAGGCCCCCGTAGAGGATGCTGATGACGGCGAGCGTGACGACCACCGGCGCGAACCGCTGTGTCGCCTCGGGGAACAGCGGCAGCACGAGGGCGACCATGCCGAACGTGCCGACCTTGTCGACGACGCCGGAGAGGTAGGCGGCCTGGGACGGCGTGGCCTCGGTCGCGGCGTCCGGCAGCCAGGTGTGCAGCGGCCAGAGCGGTGCCTTGATCGCGAACGCGACCATGAAGCCCACGAACAACCAGGCCTGGGTCGTCGAGTCGATGTCGAGAGCCACCAGGTCGGCCAGCAGGAACGACCGCTGCCCCACCGGCGCCTGCAGGTACAGACCGATGACGGCAGCCAGCATGAGCAGGCCACCGAGCAGGTTGTAGAGCAAGAACTTCATGGCCGCGTACTGGCGCTTGTCGCCGCCGTACACCCCGATGAGGAAGTACATCGGGATGAGCATCGCCTCGAACAGGATGTAGAACAGCAGCACGTCGGTGGACAGGAACGCCCCGATCGTCATCGCCTGCAGCACCAGCACGAGGGCGTAGAAGGCCTTGACGCTGCGTCCGCTGCCGTCCGCCTCGTGCCACATCGCTCCCAGCACGATCGGCGTCGCGACCGCCGTCAGCGCCACGAGGGCCAGCGAGATGCCCGAGAGCCCCAGCGACCAGTAGAGCCCGAAGGGCGCCACCCACGACACCTGCTCGGTGAGCTGGTAGAGCGGACCACCGACCTCGAACTGCAGCGCGGCGACGACGGTCACCACCAGGGTGAGCAGCGACGCAGCGATGGCGGTCAGCTTGGCGACGTGGTCGCTGCGGACGAGCACGGTGGCCACGGCCCCGAGCAGGGGCAGCACGACCAGAGCAGTGAGCACGGGGAACGTCACAGCCTTCCTCCCATGAGGAGCAAGGCGGCGATGACGACCACCGCGCCTGCGAGCATGGACAACGCGTACGACCGGACGAAGCCGGTCTGGATCCGGCGCGTGCGTGCCGACAGCCCGCCGATGCCGGCCGCCACCGAGTTCACCGCGCCGTCGATGCCGCGGCTGTCGATCCACACCAGCGTGCGGGTCAGGTACTGACCGGGGCGCATGAAGACGGCCTCGTTGAACGTGTCGCCGTACAGGTCGGCGCGCGCCGCGCGGGTGAGCACCGAGCCGGTCGGCGGCGTGACGGGGATCGGGTCACGCCCGTACACCAGCCATCCCCACACGGCACCGACGGCGACGACCGCCAGCGTGATCAACGGGTAGGCCACCGTGGGCAGCACGTGCTCGGACTCCTCGTAGCCGACGGCGGCCTCCAGCCACGGCTCGATGCCGCCGCCTGGCACGAACGACAGCTCCATCACGCCGCCGACGACCGAGAACAGGCCGAGCACGACCAGGGGCCCGACGATCACCGGCGACGACTCGTGCGGATGGGCGTCGTCGCGCCAGCGCTTGTCGCCGAACCAGGTCATCAGCATGACGCGGGTCATGTAGAAGGCCGTGATCCCGGCACCGAGCAGAGCCGCGAGCCCGGCCGCGAGCGACGTGTCGAACGCCACCTCGATGATCTTGTCCTTCGACCAGAAGCCGGAGAACGGTGGCACACCGATGATCGCGAGGTAGCCGGCGGTGAACGTGACGAAGGTCCAGGGCATGACCTTGCGCAGGGCCCCGTAGACCCGCATGTCGACCTCGTCGTTCATCGCGTGCATGACCGAGCCGGAGCCGAGGAACAGGTTGGCCTTGAAGAAGCCGTGGGCCAGCAGGTGGAAGATCGCGAACACGTATCCGACCGGGCCCAGCCCTGCCGCCAGCATCATGTAGCCGATCTGGCTCATCGTGGACGCCGCGAGCGCCTTCTTGATGTCGTCCTTGGCCGTGCCGATGACGGCGCCGAACAGCAGCGTCACCGCTCCCACCGCGATGACGGCGTTCTGGGCGATCGGTGCGCCCTCGTAGATGGGTCCGGAGCGCACGACCAGGTAGACACCGGCGGTGACCATGGTCGCGGCGTGGATGAGCGCAGAGACCGGGGTCGGGCCCTCCATGGCGTCGAGCAGCCACGACTGCAGGGGCACCTGCGCCGACTTGCCGCAGGCGGCGAGCAGCAGCAGAAGGCCCAGCGCCGTCAGCCAGCCCTGCGAGATGCGGTCGGCCGAACCGGTGACCGCGAGGATCTCGCTCGTGCCGACGGCGGCGACCATGGCCATGATCGCCACCGACATGCCGAGGTCGCCGACCCTGTTGACCACGAAGGCCTTCTTCGACGCGGTCGCCGCCGACGGCTTGTGCTGCCAGAAGCCGATGAGCAGGTACGAGGCGAGCCCGACGCCCTCCCAGCCGACGTAGAGGATCAGGTAGTCGTTGGCCAGGACGAGCAGCAGCATCGCCGCGACGAACAGGTTGAGGTAGCCGAAGAACCGGCGGCGACGAGGGTCGTGCTCCATGTACCCCATGGAGTAGACGTGGATCAGCGTGCCGACGCCGGTGACGAGCAGCACGAACGCCATCGACAGCGGGTCGAGCAGCAGCCCGACGTCGACCTCGTAGCCCCCGACGGCGAAGAACTGGTAGAGCGTCTGCTCGATCGCACGGCTCTCGGGGTCTCGGCCGGCCTCGGCGAAGAACAGGACGGCCGCCACCAGGAACGACGCCAGCACGGTCAGCGTGCCGAGGATGTGCCCCCAGGCGTCCCCCCGCTTGCCCACCAGCAGCAGGATCACGGCCCCGGCCAGCGGGAAGGCGATCAGGAGCCACATCAGGGAGAAGATCCCCTCAGCAGCGACAGGTACCTGCTCGCTCGCGAGCAGGCCGTTCAACACGGTCACGTGGTCACCCTCACGTCCGACGCGCTACAGCTTGAGCAGGCTGGCGTCGTCGACCGAGGCCGACCGCCTGCTTCGGTAGATCATCATGATGATCGCCAGGCCGACGACCACCTCGGCAGCAGCCACCACCATCACGAAGAAGGCGGTGACCTGCCCGTCCAGCGTGCCGCTCGTGCGCGCGAACGTCACGAACGACAGGTTGGCGGCGTTGAGCATCAGCTCCACGCACATGAACACGACCAGGGCGTTGCGGCGAAGCAGCACCCCGACAGCCCCCACGCTGAACAGCAACGCCGACAGCACGACGTAGTTGGTGGGGTTCACTGCTCGTCCTCCCCGTCCGAGATCGCCTCTCGGGCGCGCAGCACCCGGGAGTAGGACGCCTCGCTCGGGGTGCCGTCCGGCAGCAGCGCCGGCGTCCCGACAGCGTTGTGCCGCGCGAGCACGCCCGGGGTGGGCAGCCCGGCGGCCTGGCTCAGGTCGCCGTCGGGCGGACGGAACCGGGCGATCGACTGGTCCCGCTGCGACCGCTTGGGGAACACCCGAGGCTGCAGGGCGAGCACCAGCGCTCCCACGGCCGCGGTGATCAGCAGCGCGCTGGTGGCCTCGAACGCGAACAGGTAGTCCGAGAAGATGAGGGCGGCCAGGCTCTCCACGTTGCCCCCGGCGTTGAGCTGCTCGCCCGGCACCGGGTCACCGATGCTCGCCCGGGTCACAGCGCTGACCAGCACCAGCGCGAGCCCCAGCCCGGCGAGCACACCGGCGACGCGCTGCCCGCGCAGCGTCTCGACGAGGGAGTCCGAGGCGTCGACGCCCACGAGCATGATGACGAACAGGAACAGCATCATCACCGCGCCGGTGTAGACGATCACCTGGACGACGCCGAGGAAGGGCGCGTCCTGCGCGATGTAGAGCACGGCCAGCCCGATCATCGTCACCGCCAGCCACAGCGCCGAGTGGACGGCCTTGCGGGAGCCGACGAGCCCGATGGCACCCAGCACCGTGATCGGGGCGATGATCCAGAACGCGACGGCCTCACCGGTCATCGGGGCTCACCTGCTCCCAAGAAGTAGTCCTTCTCGGTCTCCCCGAGCCGGCGTGGGTGCGGCGGCTGCTCCATGCCGGGCAGCAGCGGCGCGAGCAGGTCCTGCTTCTCGTAGATGAGGCTCTCGCGGCTGGTGTCGGCGAGCTCGTACTCGTTCGTCATGGTCAGGGCGCGCGTCGGGCACGCCTCGATGCACAGCCCGCAGAAGATGCAGCGCAGGTAGTTGATCTGGTACACGCGGCCGTAGCGCTCCCCCGGGGAGAACTGCTCCTCCGGCGTGTTCGCGGCGCCCTCGACGTAGATGGCGTCGGCTGGGCACGCCCAGGCGCACAGCTCGCACCCGACGCACTTCTCCAGCCCGTCCGGCCATCGGTTGAGCTGGTGCCGACCGTGGAAGCGCGGCGCCGTGGGCACCTTCTGCTCGGGGTACGACTCGGTGACGACCTTGCGGAACATCGTCGCGAAGGTGACCCCGAACCCAGCGACGGGGTCGAGGAACCTAGGCATGCGCATCCTCCTGTGCACCCGGCAACGGCGGCACAGGGTATCCGGGAGCCACCGGCGCCCGGTCCTCCGGCTCGCCGTCCTGCGGTGGTGGCGCCGCCGCACGCGTGCGCCGACCCCAGGGCAGCAAGCTCAGCACGACCATGGCCACCGCGATGCCGACGACGACCGCGATCAGCTGGGACTGGCCGAGCTCGGAACCCGCCAGGCGCAGCCCCGCGACGGCCAGGATCCACACCAGCGACACCGGGATGAGCACACGCCAGCCCAGTGCCATGAACTGGTCGTAACGCAGACGCGGCAGGGTGCCGCGCAGCCACACGAAGCCGAACAGCAGCGTGAGCACCTTGGCGAGGAACCAGAAGAAGCCGAGCCAGCCGCCGTCCGGCAGCCCGAACGGGGCCTGGTAGCCGCCGAGGAAGACCGTGACGGCCAGGGCCGACACGTTCACCATGGCGATGTACTCGGCCAGGAAGAACAGCGCGAACTTCAGCGACGAGTACTCGGTGTGGAACCCGCCCACCAGCTCGCCCTCGGCCTCGGGCAGGTCGAAGGGAGCGCGGTTGGTCTCGCCCACCATCGCCACGAGGAAGACCAGGAACGACGGCACGAGCGCCACGGCGAACCACAGCGACTCCTGGGCCTCCACGATGCGGCTGGTCGACATCGACCCCGAGTAGAGGAACACCGCGACCAACGACAGCCCCATCGCCAGCTCGTACGAGATGACCTGCGCCGACGACCGCAGACCGCCCAGCAGCGGGTACGTGGAGCCCGACGCCCACCCGGCCAGCACCAGCCCGTACACGCCCACCGCGGTCACCGCGAGGATGTAGAGCACCGCGACCGACATGTCGGTCAGCTGAAGTCGGGTGGTGACGCCGAACAGGCTCACCTCGCCGGCCATGGGGATGACCGCGAACGACATGAAGGCCGTGACCGTCGAGATCACCGGAGCCAGCCAGAACACGACCTTGTCGGCGTTGCGGGGGACGACGTCCTCCTTCAGCGCCAGCTTCACGCCGTCGGCGAGGCTCTGCAGCAGACCGAAGGGGCCGACCCGGTTGGGACCGACCCGGTGCTGCATGCGGGCCACCACTCGACGTTCGGCCCAGACGTTGAACAGCGTGAACAGCACCAGCACCACGAAGATGAAGAGCACCTTGACGGCGATGATCCACCACGGGTCCGCGCCGAAGCCGGGGATGGCGTCGGGGCTCATCGGGCACCTCCTGCGGCGAGCGAGACGGGATCTCCGGCGGCGGCGCCCAGATCGAGGTACACGCGGCTGCCCGGGGAGTTCTGCGGCAGCCAGACCACCTGGTCGGGCATGTCGGTCAGCATCGCGGGCAGCGTGACCGACCCGCGCTCGGTGCTCACGGTCACCGGGTCGCCGTCCTTGACCGCCAGCGACTCGGCCGTGCTGGGCGAGACCCTCGCCACCGGCGCCGGAGCGGTGCCGGCCAGGTTGGGCTCACCGTCCTGCAGGCGCCCCAGGTCGAGCAGCACTCGCCACGTCGCCAGCACGGTCGTGGTGTGCGCCGCGGCCGGGGCGACGTCGGGAGCGGCGGGCGCCTTCCCGTCCCACGGCCCGAGCTCGGCCATCTCGTGGGCGAGCGCATCGGGGTCGGCGACGTCGAGCGTCACTCCGAGCTCGGCCGCCAGAGCGTCCAGCACCCAGCCATCGGGGCGGTGCGTGGTCGACAGGGCCTGCTCGAAGCGGCGAGGCCGGCCTTCCCAGTCGACGAACGACCCGGCCTTCTCGGCCACGGCAGCCACCGGGAACACCACGTCGGCATGGTCGTGGACGTCGCTGGCACGCAGCTCGAGGCTGATCGTGAAGGCGCGCTCGGCGGCCTCGGCGACCAGCGACGGGGTGGGCAGGTCAGCTGCCTCGATGCCCCCGAGCACGAGGGCGCCCAACGACCCCTCGGCGGCGGCCGCCAGCATGCCGGCCGTGTCGAGACCCGGCTCGGCGGGCAGGCCGGCCACACCCCAGGCCGCGGCGACGTCGACACGTGCCGCCGCCTCGCCGACCGGACGGCCCCCCGGCAGCAGGAGGGGCAGGGCACCGGCGTCCAGCGCCCCCCGCTCGCCGGCGCGACGGGGGACCCACGCCAGCGACGCGCCCGTGTCGTCGGCCAGCCGGACGGCCGCCGACAGGGCGCCGGCCGTGCCGGCGAGGCGCTCCCCCACCATGATGACGGCACCGCTCTCGCGCAGGCCGTCCACGACGTCGGACGGCAGCGCCCCGAGCATCCCGGCCTCGGTACCCGGCACGGCGGGCAGCACGGTCGCGGACAGCTTCTGGCTGCCTCGGCTGGCGTAGGGCGCGATCGTGACCACGCGGGTGCCACCCGATCGCACGGCCCGGCGCAGCCGGACGAAGACGATCGGGGACTCCTCCTCGGGCTCGAACCCGGCCAGCAGCACCGTCGGCGCCGCCGCCAGGTCGGCGTAGGAGACCCCGTCCTCGGGCGTCGTCCCCACGACGCGGGAGGCCAGGAACGCGGCCTCCTCGTCCGTGTGCTGGCGGAACCTGAAGTCGATGTTGTTCGTGCCCAGGGCGACCCGTGCGAACTTGGCGTAGGCGTAGGCGTCCTCGGCCGTGACACGCCCGCCGGTGATCACGCCGGCCGGACCGGCGGCACGCAGGCCGTCGGCGGCGACTCGCAACGCCTCGGGCCAGGACGCGGGTACCAGCGCGCCGGCCTTGCGCACCAGCGGGTGGGTCAGCCGGTCAGGCTGCGTGGCGTACGTGAAGGCGAACCGGCCCTTGTCGCAGCTCCACTCCTGGTTGACCTCGGCGTCCTCTCCCGCCAGGCGCCTCAGCACGGTGCTGCGGCGGTGGTCGGTGCGCTGGGCACACCCCGAGGCGCAGTGCTCGCACGCGCTGGGCGTCGAGATCAGGTCGAAGGGCCGGGCCCGGAACCGGTACGTGGCGCTGGTCAGCGCTCCGACCGGGCAGATCTGGATGGTGTTGCCCGAGAAGTAGCTCTCGAACGGCTGGTCTTCGTAGATGCCCACCTGCTGCAGCGCGCCCCGCTCGAGTAGCTCGATGAAGGGGTCGCCGGCGACCTGGTCGGAGAACCGGGTGCAGCGCGCGCACAGCACGCAGCGCTCCCGGTCGAGCAGCACCTGCGAGCTGATGGCGATCGGCTTCGGGTACGTACGCTTGGCGCCGTCGAAGCGGGCCTCCGGCCGGCCGTTGCTCATCGCCTGGTTCTGCAGCGGGCACTCGCCACCCTTGTCGCAGATGGGGCAGTCCAACGGGTGGTTCATCAGCAGGAACTCCATGATCCCCTGCTGCGCCTTGTCGGCGACCGGGCTCGTCAGCTGCGTCTTGACGTGCATGCCGGGGCTGACCGGGATGGTGCAGGAGGCCTGCGGCTTCGGCATCCAGCGCAGGGTGCCCTCACGGTCCGGAGTGCCGATCTCGACCAGGCACTGGCGGCAGGCGCCGACCGGGTCGAGCAGCGGGTGGTCGCAGAACCTGGGGATCGCGATCCCCAGCTGCTCGGCCGCCCGGATGACCAGCGTGCCCTTGGGCACGCTGACCTGGTACCCGTCGATCGTCAGGGTGACGAGCTCGTCGACCTCACTCATACCGACACTGCCTCCAGGGCCGAACGCTCGTACGGGAACATCTCCCACGCGGGGGTGTGCGTGCCGGCCTCGAACTCGTCCCGGAAGTGCCGGACGGCGCTCGTCACGCACGCCGAGGTGCCGTCGGCGAGGGCGCAGAACGACCGACCGGCGATGTTGTCGCACAGGTCGAGCAGCGTGTCGATGTCGTCCGGGGAGCCCTCGCCGGCTTCCAGCCGGCGAAGGATCTGCACCAGCCACCAGTTGCCCTCGCGGCAGGGGGTGCACTTGCCGCACGACTCGTGCTTGTAGAACTCGACCCAGCGCAGGGTGGTACGCACGACCGACGTCGTCTCGTCGAAGATCTGCAGCGCCTTCGTGCCCAGCATCGACCCCACCCCGGCCATGCCCTCGTAGTCCAGCGGGACGTCGAGGTGCTCGGCGGTGAGGATCGGCGTGCTGGAACCCCCCGGGGTCCAGAACTTCAGCTCGTGACCCTCACGGACGCCACCGGCCAGGTCGAGCAGCTCGCGCAGCGTGATGCCCAGCGGCGCCTCGTACTGGCCGGGGTTGGCGACGTGGCCCGACAACGAGTAGAGCGTGAACCCTGGCGACTTGTCCGACCCCATGGAGCGGAACCAGTCGGTGCCGTGGCTCACGATCGCCGGGACGCTGGCGATCGACTCGACGTTGTTGATCACCGTCGGGGACGCGTACAGCCCGGCGACCGCCGGGAACGGGGGACGCAGCCGCGGCTGGCCGCGACGCCCCTCCAGGGAGTCCAGCAGCGCGGTCTCCTCGCCGCAGATGTAGGCACCGGCCCCGGCGTGCACGACCACGTCGAGGTCGTAGCCGCTGCCGAGGATGTCGCGGCCGAGGTAGCCGGCCTCGTAGGCCTGCGCCACAGCCGCGCGCAGGCGGCGGATCACGTGCAGCACCTCGCCTCGCACGTAGATGAAGGCGCGGTTCGCCCCGATCGCGTACGACGAGATGATCACGCCCTCCACCAGCGTGTGGGGAGTCGCCATCATCAGCGGGATGTCCTTGCACGTGCCCGGCTCGGACTCGTCGGCGTTCACCACGAGATAGGTGGGGTTCGGGTTGTCGGCCGGGATGAAGCCCCACTTCATGCCTGTGGGGAACCCCGCGCCTCCCCGTCCGCGCAGCCCCGCCTCACGCACCAGCTCCACGATCTGACGCGGCTCCTGCGCCAGGGCGGTCCGCAGCGCCTGGTAGCCGCCGACGCGTTCGTACCCCGCCAGGGTGAACGCGTCGGGGTCGTCCCAGTGTGCCGAGAGCACGGGAGCGAGCCTGCCGGGCGACGTGCTCATCGCGATCCCTCCTGGCCTGCGTCGGCCTGGTGCGCCTGGGCGAGCCGCAGGCCACGCAGCGACGGGTCTCCGGCGGCCGGGCCCTCGTCGGCCAGCTCGTCGGCGAAGCCGGCGATCACCCGCTCGGCCTGCTTGAAGGTGCAGATCCGGGCGCCTCGTGTCGCCTGCACCTGCTCACCGGCGGCGAGCGCGTCGACGAGCTCGACGGTCGAGGACGGTGTCTGGTTGTCCATGAACTCCCAGTTGACCATCACCACGGGGGCGTAGTCGCATGCCGCGTTGCACTCCACGCGCTCGAGGCTGATCTGCCCGTCCTCGGTGACCTCGTCGTGCCCGATGCCCAGATGCTCGCTGACCCGCTGCCAGATGGCGTCGCCGCCCATCACCGCGCACAGCGTGTTCGTGCAGACCCCGACGTGGTAGGTGCCCATCGGGTGCCGCTTGTACATCGTGTAGAACGTCGCGACCGCGGTGACCTCGGCGGTCGTGATGCCCAGCTCCTCGGCGCACATCTCGATGCCGGCCGGGGTCACGTACCCCTCGTACGACTGCACCAGGTGCAGCATCGGCAGCAGCGCCGACCGGGCTTGCGGGTAGCGCGCCATGAGCTCACGCATCTCCAGGCGGGTCTGCTCCGTCAGCTCGCTCATCGGTCGACACCACCCATCACCGGGTCGATACCGGCCACCGCGACGATGATGTCGGCCACCTGGCCTCCCTCTGCCATCGCGGGCACGGCCTGCAGGTTGTTGAACGACGGGTCGCGAAAGTGCGCCCGCCACGGCCGCGTGCCCCCGTCGGAGACCAGGTGCACACCGAGCTCGCCGCGCGGGGACTCGACCGCCTGGTAGACCTGGCCCGCCGGAACCCGGAAGCCCTCGGTGACCAGCTTGAAGTGGTGGATGAGTGCCTCCATCGACTCGCCCATGATGTGGCGGATGTGCTCCATCGAGTTGCCCATGCCGTCCGAACCGATCGACAGCTGCGCCGGCCAGGCGATCTTCTTGTCCTCCACCATCACCGGCCCGGGCTGCTCGAGCCGCTCCAGGCACTGCTCGACGATCCGCAGCGACTGGTACATCTCGTCCACGCGGATGCGGAATCGCCCGTAGGAGTCCATCGAGTCGCGCGTGGGGACGTCGAAGTCATAGGTCTCGTAGCCGCAGTACGGCTCGAACTTGCGCAGGTCGTGAGGCAGACCTGTGGCCCGCAGCACCGGGCCGGTCATGCCCAGCGCCATGCAGCCGGTCAGGTCGAGGTAGCCGACCCCGACCGTGCGACGCTTGAAGATGGGGTTCTCGTTGCAGAACTTCTCGTACTCAGGCAGATGCTTGTACAGCCAGGCAACGGCCTCACGCACCTTGTCCAGCGCGTTGTCCGGAAGGTCCTGGGCCACGCCGCCGGGACGGACGTAGGCGTGGTTCATGCGCAGGCCGGTGAGGTCCTCGAACAGGTGCAGCAGCACCTCCCGCTCACGGAACCCGATCGTCATGACGGTCAGGGCACCGATCTCCATGCCACCGGTGGCGATGGCCACCAGGTGCGAGGAGATGCGGTTGAGCTCCATCATCATGACGCGGATGACCGAGGCCCGCTCGGGCACCTGGTCGGTGATGCCAAGCAGCCTCTCCACGCCGAGCACGTACGCGGTCTCGTTGAAGAACGGGGAGAGGTAGTCCATCCGGGTGCAGAAGGTCACGCCCTGGGTCCAGGTGCGGTACTCCATGTTCTTCTCGATGCCGGTGTGCAGGTAGCCGACACCGGCCCGGGCCTCGGTGACGGTCTCGCCGTCGAGCTCGAGGATGAGTCGCAGGACGCCGTGGGTGCTCGGGTGCTGGGGGCCCATGTTGACCACGACGCGCTCGTTGCCGACGATCTCGGCCGTCATGGCGTCCCAGTCCTGGCCCGAGACCGTGTACACCGGCCCCTCGGTGGTCTCGCGCACGCCGGCGGTCACCGTGACGTCGTCGGGCTGACCGGGCTCACCGGGCTGATACGTGTCGGTCATCAGCTGTACTTCCTGCGCTCGTCCGGTGGGGGGATGGTGGCGCCCTTGTACTCGACCTCGATGCCGCCGAGGGGGTAGTCCTTGCGCTGCGGGTGGCCGTCCCAGTCGTCAGGCATCTCGATGCGGGTGAGCGCCGGGTGACCGTCGAAGACGAGGCCGAAGAAGTCCCAGGTCTCGCGCTCGTGCCAGTTGTTCGCCGGGTACACCGACACGATCGACGGCAGGTGGGGGTCGGCGTCGGGCACGGCCACCTCGATGCGCAGCCGTCGCTTGTGCGTGATCGACAGGAACGGGTACACCGCGTGCAGCTCACGGTCTGTCTCGTCCGGGTAGTGCACCCCGCTGACACCCAGGCACATCTCGAACCGAAGCGCGGGGTCGTCACGCAGGGTGCGCACGACGTCGAGCAGCTTCTCGCGCCGGACGAAGACGGTGAGCTCGTCGCGGTCGACGACGACCTTCTCGATCGCCTCGTCGGTGTGCGACACGATCGTGTCGACGACGGCGTCGAAGTACGAGCCGTACGGGCGCGGCGTGCCGGCCGGCAGGTTCGCCGGGTTGGCCACGCGTCGCACCAGTCCCCCGAAACCGCTCGTGTCGCCGGGGCCGTGGGCACCGAACGCACCACGGCTGGTCGGGTGCGGCGGCAGAGGTTGGGGGGTGGACTCCTCGAGCTGGCCCGTCTCGTCGCTCATCTAGCGCAGCAGCCCCTTCATCTCGATCGTCGGGGTGGCAGCCAGCGCACGCAGCTCGGCCTCGTCCTCGGCGGCCAGCCGGTTCGGACCGAGGGGCATGCTCGACGCCTTCTCGTGCACCGTGAGGATGGCATCGAGCAGCATCTCGGGCCGGGGTGGGCAGCCGGGCAGGTAGACGTCGACGGGCACGACATGGTCGACGCCCTGGACGATCGCGTAGTTGTTGAACATGCCACCCGACGACGCGCAGACCCCCATCGAGATCACCCACTTCGGGTTGGGCATCTGGTCGTAGACCTGGCGAAGGATCGGGGCCATCTTCTGGCTGACCCGGCCGGCGACGATCATCAGGTCGGCCTGGCGCGGCGAGGCCCGAAAGACCTCCATGCCGAAGCGCGACAGGTCGTAGCGAGGCCCACCGGTGGTCATCATCTCGATGGCGCAGCACGCCAGGCCGAAGGTCGCGGGCCACATCGAGCCCTTGCGGAAGTACCCGACGACGTCTTCGACCGTGGTGAGCAGAAACCCGCTCGGCAGCTTCTCTTCGATTCCCATGCGTGCCTTCCGTCAGTCCCAGTCCAGGCCGCCGCGGCGCCACTCGTAGGCGTAGGCGACGGTGATGAGCACGAGGAACAGGGCCATGGCGTAGAACCCGAACAGCCCGAGCGCGTCGAAGTGCACCGCCCACGGGTAGAGGAAGACGATCTCGATGTCGAAGATGATGAACATCATGGCCGTCAGGTAGTACTTGATCGGAAAGCGTCCGCCACCGGCCGCCTGAGGCGTGGGCTCGATGCCGCACTCGTAGGCGTCGAGCTTGGCGCGGTTGTAGCGGGTCGGTCCGGCGAGCTTGCCGGCGACCAGCGAGAACAGGGCGAAGGCGGCTGCCAAGCCGGCCACGCCCAGCACCGGCACGAACGGGTTCACCATGTCCTCCAACAGGTCGTGAAGGCCTTCACAAACCTTTCCGAGCGCATCCTAGGTCGCCGAGGGTGCCGTGTTCGAACGGGTGGCGCGATGAAGGGCGACGATTCCCCCGGACAGGTTGCGCCAGGCCACGTCCTGCCAGCCGCAGCCACCGATCGTGGCGGCCAGCGTCGGCTGGTCCGGCCAGTCCTGGATCGACTCGGCCAGGTAGACGTAGGCGTCCGGGGCGCTGGACACCGCGCGGGCGATGCTCGGCAGCGCGCGCATCAGGTAGTTCTCGTAGACGGTGCGGAAGGCCTGGTTGCTGGGATGGCTGAACTCGCACACCACCAGCGTGCCGCCCGGCCGGGTGACCCGTGCCATCTCGGCGAGCCCGGCGGACGGGTCGACAAGGTTGCGCAGGCCGAACGAGATGGTCACCGCGTCGAAGCAGGAGTCGCGGAACGGCAGGTGAAGGGCATCGGCCGCCGCGAAGGCCAGGTGGCGGCGGTGCGGGTACCCCGAGGCCAGCATGCCGAGGGAGAAGTCGGCCGCGACCACGTCCGCCCCGCGGGCATGCAGCGCCTCGCTGGAGGTGCCGGTGCCCGCGGCGAGGTCGAGCACGCGGTCGCCGACGCGCGGGTCGATCGCCGAGACCACCGCGCGACGCCACCGGCGGTCCTGCCCCACCGACAGCACGCCGTTGGTCAGGTCGTAGCGCCCGGCGACCGCGTCGAACATCGCGGCCACCTCGTGCGGCTTCTTGGACAGGTCAGCGCGCTGGCTCACCGCGCCAGGCTACGCACCGGAGTCGTAACCTTCTGCCTCGTGTCCGTCCCCGCCCAGGTACCCGGCGCGCAGCTGGTCGTGCGCAGCCGCGTCATCGACGACCCGGGACGGCTGCTCGACCTGGTTCCCGACGACGGCCTCGTGTGGCTGCGACGCGGCGACGGACTCGTGGCCTGGGGCGAGGTCGCGCGCTGGGAGCTGTCCGGACCCGACCGGTTCGACGTGGCCGACCGCACGTGGCGACAGGCGCTGCGGGGCGCGGTCGTGCGGGACGACGCCGACGTCGCCGGCTCCGGCCCGATCGCCTTCGGCTCCTTCACCTTCGCCGACGCCGGCACCTCCGTCCTCGTCGTACCGCAGGTGGTGGTCGGTCGACGCGGCGGGGTGAGCTGGCTCACCACGATCAGCAGCGGTGACCGGGTGCCGGGTGGAGCCACTGCTCGCCCGACCCACCCCGCCCGCGCACCCGGACGGGTCACCTTCGGCGAGGGCACGCTGTCGGAGCAGGACTGGGCCGCTGCGGTGTCGGAGGCCGTGGCACGGATCGGGCAGGGCCGCCTGGACAAGGTGGTGCTCGCCCGCGACGTAGTCGCGCGCACGCAGCACCCGATCGACGTGCGCCGACCGCTGGCCCGCCTGGCCGAGCAGTACCCCGGCTGCTGGACGTTCCATGTCGACGGAATGCTCGGCGCGACGCCGGAGATGCTCGTGCGCCTCGAGGGGGGTCTGGCGACCTCGCGCGTGCTGGCCGGGACGATCCGCCGTACCGGGGACGACGAGCACGACCTGGCGCTGGCCGCGTCGCTGGCCCGCTCGTCGAAAGACCTGGAGGAGCACGAGTTCGCGGTGCGGTCGGTCGCGGACTCGCTGTCGCGGCACGGCACGCTCAACGTCCCCGAGACCCCGTTCGTGCTGCACCTGCCCAACGTGATGCACCTGGCCACCGACGTCACCGGGGTGGTGCGGGACGGCCGCACCGCGCTGCAGCTGGTCAACGACCTGCACCCGAGCGCTGCGGTGTGCGGCACACCGACGCATGCGGCGGCCTCGGCCATCACCGAGCTGGAACGGATGGACCGCGGCCGCTACGCCGGCCCGGTCGGCTGGATCGATGCCAGCGGCGACGGCGAGTGGGCGATCGCGCTGCGATGCGCCCAGGTCGAGGACGACCGGCGGCTGCGGCTGTTCGCCGGGTGCGGCATCGTCGCGGGGTCCGACCCGGCCGACGAGCTCGCGGAGTCCGAGGCCAAGCTCACCCCGATGCGCGAGGCGCTCTGCTGAGCGCGTAGACGGCCCGGGCCGCGCGCAGGTTGCTCGCCAGCCCCGGGAGCCGAACCGGGGTGTGGTGCTCGTCGAGCAGCACCCGTCGCTGCACGCGCAGCCCGACCTCGGCGACCAGCGCCTCGGTGTCGGGCAGCGTCGAGAGGTGGATGTTCGGGGTGCGGTACCAGGGGTAGGGCAGCTCCGCCGAGACAGGCATGCGTCCCCGCAGGGCGAGGTCGCTGCGATGCCGCCAGTAGGCGAAGTTGGGCACCGACAGCACGCAGCGCGGGGCGATGCGGGCGATGTGGGCGAGCACGTGGCCGGGGCGCCGCGTGGCCTGCAGGGTCTGGGAGAGCACCACCACGTCGTAGGAGTCGTCGGCGAAGGCGTCGAGGTCGGAGTCGATGTCGAGGCTCAGCACCGGCACCCCGCGGGCCACCGAGGCCAGAAAGGCGCTGCCGTCGATCTCGACGCCGGTGCCCCGGCAGCCCCGGGCCGCCAGGTGCTCCAGCAGGTCTCCCGGTCCGCAGCCCAGGTCGAGCACGCGAGCGCCCGGGGGTACGAGCGAGGCCACCAGCTGCAGGTCAGGACGCACGGCCGGCTCCCAGGAAGGCGGCGACGATGTCGTGGTACTCGGCCACGGGCAGCAGGAACGAGTCGTGCCCGGTGCGGCTGGCGACCTCGCGGAACGTGACCGGCACGCCCGCGTGCTCCAGCGTCTGCACGATGCGCAGCGAGTGCGAGGTGTCGAAGCGCCAGTCGGAGTCGAAGGACAGCACCAGCATGCGGGTGCCGGTGTCGGCCATCGCCGCCAGCGCGGCGCCGGAGGCCGGCTCGGAGAACGGGTCGTAGTAGTCGAGCGCCCGCGACAGGTAGAGGTAGGACAGGGCGTCGAACCGCGACAGGAACGACTCGCCCTGGTGCCGCAGGTAGCTCTCGACCTGGAAGTCGACGCCGAAGCCGAACCGGGGGCTGTCGGAGTCCTGGAACCGCCGACCGAACTTCTCGGTCATGGCCGCCTCCGACAGGTACGTGATGTGCGCCATCATGCGTGCCACGGCGAGGCCGACGTCCGGGCTGCGTCCGGTGCCGTAGTAGCGCCCGTCCTGAAAGTTCTCGTCACGCATGATGGCCTCTCGCGCCACGGCGGAGAAGGCGATGTTCTGCGCCGAGAGCCGAGAGGAGGCCGCGACCACGACCGCCGAGTCGACCTCGTCGGGCGCCTCGAGGGCCCACGACAGCGCCTGCATGCCCCCCAGCGACCCACCCACGACGGCGTGCAGGCGCTCGATGCCCAGGTGTCGGGTGAGCCGCCGGTGCACCCCCACCAGGTCGGAGACGCTGAGCAGCGGGAAGTCCATGCCGTAGGGCTGCTGGGTGTGCGGGTTGATGCTGGACGGACCGGTCGTCCCCTGGCACCCGCCCAGCAGGTTCGCGCACACGACGAAGAACCGGTCGGTGTCCAGCGGGCGCCCGGAACCGATGATGTTGTCCCACCAGCCGCGGCGTGCAGGGTTGCCGTGGTGGCCGGCGGCGTGCGCGTCCCCGGTGAGCGCATGGGCCACGAAGACGGCGTTGTCGCCGGTGAAGGTGCCGTACGTCTCGTAGGCGACCTCGACGTGGTCCAGCGTGCGTCCGGACGCGAGAACCAGCGGGTCGTCCCGGTCTGCCAGGACGACCCGCTGGGTCTGCACCAGCCCGACCGACACTCAGTCGGCCTTCGCGGCCCGCGCCAGCGCCCGGTCGAGGTCGGTGAGCAGGTCGTCGACGTGCTCGATACCGACCGAGAGCCGCACCAGGTCCTCGGGCACACCGGCAGCCTGCAGCTCGTCGGGAGTGAGCTGGCTGTGGGTGGTGGTGGCGTTGTGGATCGCGAGCGACTTGGCGTCGCCGATGTTGGCCAGGTGGCTGAACAGCTCGACGTTGTCGATGAACGCCCGCCCTCCGGCGCGTCCGGTGCGCAGCCCGAACGACACCAGACCTCCGTAGCCGCGGCCGGTGAAGACACGGTCGGCGACGGCCTTGTACGGGCTGGAGTCGAGCCCGGGGTAGCTGACCCAGGTCACCGCGTCGTGGGACTGCAGGAAGTGGGCGACGGCCAGGGCGTTCTCGCTGTGCCGCTCCATCCGCAGGTGCAGCGTCTCGAGCCCTTGCAGGAACAGCCACGAGTTCAGCGGGGCCACGGCCGCACCGGTGTTGCGCAGCAGGACGGTGCGGGCCCGGATGATGTAGGCGAGGTTGCCGACGGCCTCGGTCCAGACCACCCCGTGGTAGGCGGGGTCGGGAGAGGCAAGCCCGGGGAAGCGGTCAGCGTGGGCCTGCCAGTCGAACGTGCCGGCGTCGACGATCACCCCACCGATCGAGGTGCCGTGCCCGCCGATGTACTTCGTGGCCGAGTGCACGGCGACGTCGGCCCCGTGGTCGAGCACACGGGCCAGGTAGGGGGTCGGCGCGGTGTTGTCGACGACCAGCGGCAGCCCGAGGGCGTGCGCGGCCTGCGCCCACGCTGCCACGTCCACGACGTTGATCTTGGGGTTGCCGACCGTCTCGGCGAAGACGAGCTTGGTGCGCTCGTCGACGGCGTCGGCGAGCGCGTCCGGGCGGTCGGGGTCGACGAAGCGCACCTGCACACCGAACTGCGGCAGGGTGTGGGCGAACAGGGCGTACGTACCGCCGTAGAGCGTCGACAGCGCCACGATGTTGTCGCCGGCGTAGGTGAGGTTGAGCACCGCGTAGGTGATGGCCGCCGACCCCGAGGCCGTGGCCAGGGCGCCGACGCCGCCTTCGAGGGCAGCGACTCGGGCCTCGAACACCGACTGGGTCGGGTTCATGATGCGGGTGTAGATGTTGCCGGGCACCTTCAGCGCGAACAGGTCCGCGGCATGGTCGGTGTCGTCGAAGACGTAGGACGTCGTCTGGTAGATCGGCACCGCCCGGCTGTTGGTCGTCGGGTCGGGCTCCTGCCCGGCGTGCACGGCCAGGGTCTCAGGGCGGAACGTGCTGTGGTCGGCCACGGTGGGTGGCTCCTCTCTGCCGCTCGCGGCGGCGTCGGGGTCCCGGGGGTCCGACGTGCGCCGGGAGCCTGGCGGCGAGCCCGTGGCACGACACATTCATCTTTCGCCGCACCCCCCGGGACGAGAGGTACGCCGCTGGAGTTAGCACCTGACGGCGGTTGCCCGGTTGCTGCGGCGTCGTAGGGCCAGATCCCTCAGCCGCTCGTGATGAACGTGCGGGACGAACGCTAACCCATCTCAGGGGCCGGCGTCGACGGCGGCGCTCGCTGCGACCCGAAGGGCCGCGTGCAGCGCCCGGTTGGCAGTGCGGTCGGTGCGCACCTCCACGACGCGCAGACCCGGTCGCGGACGCAGCGCCTCCAGCAGCTCAGGACGGCTGCGCGCCTGCGTGTGCTCGACACCGGCACCTGCACACCACCCCGCGACGTCGGCGCCCGTCGGGGTCGCGAACACGCGCTCGAAGACGTCGGCGAGCCCCGGCTCGCCGGGCTCGAGAAGACCGAAGATGCCTCCACCGTCGTTGTTCACCACCACCACGGTGAGGTCGGGCCGCGGCTCGCCCGGACCGATCAGAAGGGCGGTGGCGTCGTGCCAGAAGGCCAGGTCGCCGATCAGCGCGTACCCGGGACCGGGGTGCCCGAGAGCCGCGCCGATGGCCGTCGACAACGTGCCGTCGATGCCGGCCAGGCCACGGTTGGCGACGATCGCGAGGTCGTCGCGGGGGGCTGCGACCAGGTACACGTCGCGTACGGGCTGGCTCGACCCCAGCAGCAGCAGGCTGCCACTCGGTACTGCGGCCACGACGTCGGCGACCACGGCGGGCTCGGCCGGCCAGGAGCGGTCGGCCAGCAGGTCTCGCATCCCGAGCCAGGCCCGGGCGCCGGCGGCGCGCCAGGCGTCCTGCCACTCCGGGCGGCGCTCGCCACGCGGGTGCACGGCCGAGGCCAGCACTGCCGCCCGGTGACCCGGGTCGGGCCACTGGGCGTGTCGGCCCGGCACCACGACGAGCTCGACGTCCTCGTCGGTCAGCAGTCGCAGCACCGAGCGCGACAAGGTGGGGCGGCCGTACACGACGACCCGGGAAGGGCGGTGCCGGCGGAGGAAGGAGGCGTCACCGATCACCGCTGGTGCCGAGGGGATCGACGACGGCGCCCCCCAGACGCCCGAGCTCGGCTCGGCGAGCACCGGCCAGGCGCCGCGGGCACCCGCCTCGTCCGCAGCCGGTCCGGCACCGTCGCCGGCGACCACGACCGTCGGCGTGGCGGCGTCGAGCTGGAGCGGGGCGACCGGCTCCACGGTGAGCGACGTGGTCAGCCAGGCAGCACCGTCCGGCCGGCCAGCCGGTGTGGGACCGGTCTCAGCAGTCGGCACCAAGGGCTCGGTCAGCTCGAGGTTGAGGTGCACCGGCCCGGGGTTCGGCCCTGTGGCCACCGACAGCGCGCGAGCGAGGGTCGCGCGCCAGTAGGGGCCACGAGGCGGCAGCGTGGCGGCCAGCCCGGCCGACCATCGCACCGACCCACGCAGGATGCCGGTGTGGTCGGTGGTCTGGTTGGCGCCGACCCCGTGCAGGTCGGCCGGTCGGTCGGGGGTGAGCACGATCAGTGCGAGACCGCTGTGCCGGGCCTCCAGCACCGCCGGGTGCAGGTTCGCCACAGCGGTGCCTGACGTGCACACGACGGGCACCGGTGCACCGGTGGCACGGATCAGGCCCAGTGCGAGAAAGCCTGCCCCCCGCTCGTCGATGCGGACGTGCAGGCGTAGCAGCCCCGACCGGTCGGCCTCGGACAGGGCGATCGCCATCGGCCCGCTGCGCGAGCCCGGGCTGAGGACGGCCTCGCGCACACCGCCGCGCACCATCTCGTCCACCAGCGAGCGAGCGAGCTCCATGCTGCCTGTCATCGCACGACCTCCCCGACGCGCTCGAGCCGGCTGCGCCACCAGGCAGCGCGCGCCGACGGTGCGGCCAGGGCAGCCAGCCGCTGCGGGGAGACGGTAACGGGCCGAGCCGCGACCTGCCCGTCCACGGGCAGCAGCGGGTCGTCGGTGACGTCCTCGGCCAGCAGCGCGCCCGTCCCCAGGCCGCAGGCGTAGGGCAGGTCGGGCAGCGCCGCAGCGAGAGCCAGCCCTCGTGCGAGCCCGACGCTGCTGTCCAGCGCGCTGGAGACCACGACCGGACGGTCGAGCTGCTCGGCCAGGCGCAGCGCGGGGGCCACTCCCCCGAGCGGTGCCACCTTGAGAACCACCACGTCCGCGACCCGAGCCGCCAGCCGGGGGTCACGGCCGAGGCGCACCGACTCGTCGACGGCCACCGGGACGTCGACGCGGCGGCGTAGAGCCGCCAGGTCGTCGAGGCCGGCGCACGGCTGCTCCACGTACTCCAGCCCGCCCGCGGCCCGCGCGTAGACGGGCAGCAGTCGTAGCGCGGCGTCGAGGCTCCAACGACCGTTGACGTCGATGCGCAGCCGTCCGGCCGGGCCGAGCACGTCCCTGACCGCCTCGAGCCTGGCCAGGTCGTCGCGCTCGTCCTGGCCGTGCTCGGCGACCTTGACCTTCGCCGTCGTGCATCCCGGGTACAGCGCGAGAACCGCGGGCACGTCCGCCGCAGGCACGGCGGGCACGGTGGCGTTGACCGGGACGAGGTGGCGCAGCGGACGAGGCGCGGGTGTCGTGGCCGCCTCGAGGGCGGCCCGCAGCCACGGCACCGCTGCCGCGTCGTCGTACTCGACGAAGGGGGCGAACTCGACCCATCCCTGCTCACCCCGCCAGATCGCGACCTCTCGCTCGCGCAGCCGCCGGAACGGCGCACGCAGGGGCAGGCGCACAACCGCCACGTCGTTGACGGGGAGGGTGGGCACGAGGCCTATTCTCGCCCGCGTGAGCACCCAGTCGGCCCATCCGTTCGACCCATCGGTGTGGCGCGAGGTGGAGGGCTTCGACTTCACCGACATCACCTACCACCGGCTGCACGTCGAGGGCACCGACCGACCGGTGGTGCGCGTCGCCTTCGACCGGCCCGAGGTGCGCAACGCCTTTCG
>CAYNWB010000002.1:71941-92848 GCA_964400785.1 uncultured Actinomycetes bacterium
CTGATCCGCACCATGCCGAAGGTGGTGATCTGCCTGGTTCCGGGCTGGGCGGCCGGCGGGGGTCACAGCCTGCACGTGGTGTGCGACCTGACCCTGGCCAGCGCCGAGCACGCGCGGTTCAAGCAGACGGACGCCGACGTCGGCTCGTTCGACGGCGGCTACGGCTCGGCCTACCTGGCTCGCCAGGTGGGGCAGAAGTTCGCCCGAGAGATCTTCTTTCTCGGTCGCCCCTACACCGCCGCGCAGGCCCACGAGATGGGCATGGTGAACGAGGTGGTGCCGCACGCCGAGCTGGAGGCCGTCGGCATCGAGTGGGCGCAGACCATCACGGCCAAGAGCCCGACCGCACAGCGCATGCTGAAGTTCGCCTTCAACCTGGTCGACGACGGCATGGTCGGCCAGCAGGTGTTCGCCGGCGAGGCCACTCGGCTGGCCTACATGACCGACGAGGCCGTCGAGGGGCGCGACTCGTTCCTGCAGAAGCGCCCGGCCGAGTTCGAGCGCTTCGGCTGGGCCTACTGAGCCACGTGCAGGTCGTCACGGCCCACAGTGGGCAACCTGTGCAGCAGCTGGTGGGTGCGGTCGCCGACGCCCTGTCGTCCGGTCCGGCGCTCACCGTGCTGCCCGACGCACCGCCGGCGTGGCAGCGCACCATCCGCGACGCCGTGCGCGCCGACAGGGAGGTACGGGGCCCGGGGCTGGTGGTGCCGACATCCGGGTCGACCGGCGCACCGGTCGGCGTGGTGCTCGGCGCACCGGCGCTGCGGTGGTCGGCGTCTGCCGTGAACGAGCGCCTGGGTGGGCCCGGTGCGTGGGTGCTGGCACTGCCCGTCACCCACGTCGCCGGGATCATGGTGCTGGTGCGGGCCGTGGCCGGGGGGACGGCGGTGGTGCAGCTGGCCGACGACTGGCACCGGGCCCTGAGCGAGCTGCCCCCCGGCCGTCGCTACACGGCCCTGGTGCCGACCCAGGTACGGCGCCTGCTCGCCGACGACCCGTCCGTGCTCGCCCGCTTCGACGCGGTGCTGGTGGGCGGCGCCGGCCTCGACCCGCACCTGCGCATCGAGGCCGAGCAGGTGGGCGCGCGGCTCGTCGAGTCCTACGGCATGACCGAGACCTGCGGCGGCTGCGTGCACGACGGCGTACCCCTGCCGGGCGCCTCGGTGCGGCTCGGACGTGCGGGGCACGTGTCCATCGCCGGTCCGATGCTGGGCGAGGCCTACCGGCATGCTGACGGCGACGACGCGCTCGCCGCGGACGGGTGGTTCACGACCAACGACGTGGCGCAGTGGCACGAAGGGCGGCTGCGCGTGCTCGGCCGGACCGACGACGTGGTGGTCACCGGTGGGGTGTCGGTGTCGTTGGCGCAGGTGGACGACCTGCTGGCCGGTCACCCGGACCTGGCGGACGTGGTCGCTGTCGGGCTGCCGGACGAGGAGTGGGGCACCCGCGTCGTCGCGGTGGCCGTGCCTGCCCCCGGGGCCCACCCCACGTGGCAGTCCGTGCGCTCGTACGTGGCCGAGCGCGCCGAGCCGGGCTACGTGCCACGTGACCTGCTGCTGGTGGACGACCTGCACCGCCCGGGTCCGGGCAAGGTCGACCGTGCCGCGCTGGCCCGACGACTCGGAGGCACGTGATGGCCACACCCGTGCAGTGGTGGCAGGGCGCTCGTCCGCGAACGTTGCCCGCGGCGGTGGCGCCTGTGCTGGTGGGCTCCGGCGCTGCAGCGGCCGAAGACGGCTTCGTCGCGGTGCGGGCCCTGCTCGCCATGGGAGTGGCGTTGGCCCTGCAGGTGGGCGTCAACTACGCCAACGACTACTCCGACGGCGTGCGCGGCACCGATACCGACCGCGTCGGGCCGATGCGTCTCGTCGGCTCCGGCGCCGCTCCTGCCGCCATGGTGCGCAGGGCAGCGTTCGCTGCCTTCGGCACCGCCGGCGTCCTCGGGCTGGCACTGGTCGCCCTGACTGGGCAGTGGTGGCTGCTCGCCGTGGGAGCGCTCGCGGTGGTCGCCGCCTGGGGGTACACCGGCGGCAGCTCCCCGTACGGGTACCGCGGCCTCGGCGAGGTGTCGGTGTTCGTGTTCTTCGGCCTGGTCGCCACGCTGGGCACGACGTACGTGCAGCTGACCTACGTCACCACGGCGTCGGTGCTGGGCGCGGTGGCCGTCGGGGCGCTGGCCACCGCGATCCTCGTGGTCAACAACCTGCGCGACATCCCGAGCGACCGCGCCTCGGGCAAGCGAACCCTGGCCGTGCGGCTCGGCGACATGTGGACCAGACGGCTGTTCGTGCTGCTGCTCGCCGTGGGCTATGCCGCCGTCGTCGCGGTGGCGCTCGACGGCTACCCCCGGGCGCTGCTCGGTTGGCTCTCGCTGCCCTGGGCCGTGCGGGCCGCGGCACCGGTGCAGAACGGGGCCACGGGCACCGCGCTGATCGGCCCGCTCGGTGACACCGGACGAGCCGAGCTCTGGCTAGCGGTCGGGCTCACCGTCGGGCTCGTCGCGGGCTGACGGCTCGTCGTGGGCTGACTCGTCGAGCCGGGCGTTGATCGTCTGCTGGCGGGCCGCCAGCGAGGCTGACACCTCGTCACGAGCGCGGTTGAGGACGAAGATCGAGATGACCCCAGAGACCAGGAACGAGACGAACAGCAGCACCCAGCCGCGCAGGGTGAGCAGGTAGCCGACTCCCGCGACGACAGCGAGCAGGGCCAGGCGCAGGGCGGTGTACTTCAGCAGGGCCACGGCTCACCATCATCCCCGATCCGTCGGCGCCCGGTTACCCCCGGACACCACCGCCACCTCGACGCCCTCCACCGGGTCACGTCGACCGCGCCGCGCCGCCGCCACCGAGACGGCGCCGCTGGGCTCGGTGCTGATGCCCAGATCGTCCAGCCACTGCTGGGCGGCCATGATCTCGCCCTCGCTGACCGTCACCGCGCGGACGTGCCGCGCGGCCAGGTGCGCCCACGGGAGCCGACCGACGCTGGGCAGGCGCAGCCCATCGGCGACCGTGCGGGACGTGTCGCGCACCGACCACGCCACCAGGCGCTTCTGGTGGACACTGTCGACGTAGTCGGCCGCCAGGTCGGGCTCGACCCCGACCGGGGTGACCCCGGTGTCGTCGAGGGCCACGGCGATGCCACTGAGCAGCCCTCCTCCCCCGATGGGCGCCCAGACACGTCGTAGGGGCAGGCCGAGTGCCCGCGTCTGCTCGAGCAGCTCCAGCGCGACCGTCCCCTGACCGGCCATGACGTCGAGGTGGTCGAAAGGGGGCACGAGCGTGAGTCCTTGCTCGACCAGCGCGGCGGCCCGCTCGGCGCGCTCGGCCACGGCCACGACGACCACCGTGGCTCCCGCTGCCCGGATGGCTGCCACCTTGTGCGGCAGGGCGTTGTCGGGCACGACGATGGTGGCCGGGCAGCCCAGCGCCGCAGCCGCCTCGGCGAGGGCCCGACCGTGGTTGCCCGACGAGTGGGTGACCACGCCGTGGGCCCGTCGCTCGGCGGGCAACGAGGTCAGCGCGCTGAAGGCCCCTCGCGCCTTGAACGCCCCGCTGCGCTGCTCGTTCTCCAGCTTCAGCCACAGCGTCGGGTCGGGCGTGGGCACGAGGCGGGTGCGCTGCACGAAGGGTGCGATGCGCACCGCCGCTGCACGCACGTCGTCCCTGGTCAGCACGGCACAGCCTGCAGGTCGACACTGATCGACATACCCTGGTGCTGCTGCCGGGAGAGGAAGGGACACATGAGTCGCGCGCTGCCGCTGATCGTGCTCGTCGCGCTGACCGTGTTCGCCGTCATCGACGCCATCATGACACCGCGCGAGCAGCTGCCCGCCAAGGTGTGGTGGGTGCTCGGCATCCTGCTGCTGCCCGTGGTCGGCCCGCTGGCGTGGCTGCTCGTCGGTCGGCGTGCCCGGCGCGGCTCCGGCGGCTCCGGCGGGGCCTCACGGCCACCGGTCGCCCCGGACGACGACCCCGACTTCTTGCGGGGGCTCTGACCCCGGCGGGCGCGGGTGGCCGGTCCGTTTCTGTCGGACCCCGCGGGCATGATTCGAACATGAGTACGAACTCTGCGGTCGGGATCGCTGCCCCCACGTACGACTCGTGGACCGACGACGAGTGGGCCGCACACCTGGACGACAGCCAGGCTGCCGCCGCCCGCGACCACTGGGCGCGGTTCATGCGCCTGTACGGCGACGAGGCTGATCCGGCGCCTGGGGCTCCGCTGAGCGACGACGACCTGCTGCGAGCGTTGGCCGACGTCGAGGCTCTCACCACGCAGCTGATGGCGCTGCAGTCGCGCCACCTGCGCGCGCTGCGCGACCGGCGTGTGACGGAGCAGGCAGCGCACCGCAGCGACCACTCGCCGCAGGAGTGCACGCGCGGTTGCTGCGACCCCGACGGCTGGGTGACGCTCGAGGTAGCTCAGACCCTCGGCGTGACCGAGCGGCAGGTCGAGCACCGCATCGATACCGCCGACCGGCTGCTGCGGTATGCCGCGGTGCATGATGCCGCGGTCGACGGGCTGCTGCAGGCGTGGACCGCGACCAAGCTGCTCGAGCACCTCGACGAGCTGGCTCCACACGTGTCGCAGGCCAGGCTCGAGCGCATCGAGCGCGCCACCGTGGCGTGGCTGCTCGACCGACCTCGCACCGTGGGACAGCTCAATGCGAGGATGCGCCGTCTGCTGATCCAGGTGCGTGGCCCGGACGCCGACTCGAATGCTGCCGCGCGCCGCTTCGTGCGCGTCACCCCGGCCGATGCCTGCGGGCTCGCCACGCTCGTTGCTCGCCTGCCCGAGCCCGACGCGGTCGCGATCGCCGCCACGGTGAACGCCCTGGCATGCGACCCGGTCGACGGGGACGACACCCGCACACACGAGCAACGCGGGGCAGACGTGCTCACCGCCTGCGTGACGGGGCTGCTCCCCGCCCACGGACGTCCGGGCGACCTCGAGCTCATCGTTCGCAGCGAGGGGTCGCTGAGCGTCCACCTCGATGTCACCATCCCGGCCGACCGCCTGTGCGGCGCCGCAGGGCCGGCCGAGGTGCCCGGGTACGGGGCCGTACCCGCCGCCACCGCCCTCACGCTCGCCGGCCAGGCCGACGGGCACGTCACCGCGCGACCGTTGGTCTACGACCCCGGCACGGGCCGGCTGCTGGGTGCAGGGACGGGCGTCGGTGGCTCTCGCGTGACCTGGCTCGACGACTTGATGCCCGGCAGCGGCTACGAGCACCCACCGGTACTGGAGCGCATCGCCGTCATGCGGGACGGGACGTGCCGCGCGCCGGGGTGCTCGCGTCGCGCCGCCCGGTGCGACTGCGACCACGTCGTGCCCTACCCCGAGGGGCCGACGAGCATCGACAACACCTGTTGCCTGTGCCGGCGCCACCACCGACTCAAGACCCACGCCCCGGGGTGGTCGCTGCGCATGGCCGACGACGGCACCGCGGTGTGGACGACACCGACCGGCCGCACCCTCACGACCGACCCGGTGAGCTACGCCGCCGAGCTACCCGAGGATCAGACGCCGCCGTAGGAGTGCAGACCCACGAAGACGATGTTGACGCCGAAGAAGTTGAACAGCAGCGTCGAGTAGGCGACCAACGAGATCACCGCGGCACGCCGGCCGCGCCATCCCGCCGTCGTGCGGGCGTGCAGGTAGGCCGCGTAGAGGATCCACGTGATGAGTGACCACGTCTCCTTGGGGTCCCAGCCCCAGTAGCGGCCCCACGCGTACTCGGCCCAGATGGCACCGGCGACGACCGCGAAGGTCCAGATGGGAAAGCCGAACGCGGTCACCCGGTAGGCGATCCGGTCGAGCGTGGCCGCGTCGGGCAGGCGCGACACCATCCGCCCGGACGTGCGGCCGCGCTTCTCGGCGACGTCGCGCACCAGGTACAGCGCGGTCGCGACCATGCTCAGCGTGAAGAAGGCAGCCGCCAGGGTGGCCGCTGCCACATGGATGACCAGCCAGGGCGAGCGCAGCGCGGGCACGAGCGGGGCAGCCGGGATGTAGAGCACGGTCACTGCCAGCCCGACGGTGAGCAGCAGCACCCCGGTGACCCACACGGCGAACGCGCGCAGGTCGTAGCGGCGCATGAACAGCAAGAAGGCGACCGCCACGAGGAACGAGCCGGTGATCGCGAACTCGTACATGTTGCCCCAGGGCACCCGTCCGGCGGCCAGGCCGCGCAGCAGCACGCCCGCCCCCAGGATGGCGGTGCCCAGCACGAGGGTCGCCCGACCCGCGCCCCACCAGCGAGACGTCGTGGCCGGGCCGGGGGTCGGCGCCTGTGCCACGTCGCTCGTCCCTGCGGCGCCGACGGCGACCCGCTGCTCAGCCTGGTGGCGCACCGGTGAGGCGAAGGCGAGGTCGGCGGCGAAGGCGGCCAGCGAGACGGCCCACACGATCATGGCCGCGTCGACCAGGACGTTGCTCAGGTACGCGGCGGTGTCGGCGTTCACGTCAGCTCCTTCTCGACCGCCGCCACCACGGCGGACAGCTCCTCGTCCAGCTCTCCGGCGTCACCCGAGGCGACCCGGTCGAGCCCGGCGACGTGCAGAACGGTAGCCGCTGTGGCCGGCGAGGGCTGTGCGGGTGTGGCCGCGGTCACGTCCGAACCGTTGCGAACCCGCACCCACATTCGTCGGCGTCGTACGAACAGGGTGGGCAGCAGCCCGGCGATCGCCAGTGCCGCGCCGAGCAGCGCCAGCTCCTTGCCGGCGTTGCGGCTGACCTGCAGGTTGACCCACGTCGACACCCCCTCGAAGGCCACCGTGCCGGCCCCGTCGGGCAGGTCGACGGAGTCACCGAGGCTCAGCGCTGCCCGAAACGGCTCGTCGCCCGACGTGAGCTGCTGCATGTCGGTGGTGTCGAGGCGGTACACCGACTGGGTCACGCCGTCGTCCAGCCCGAGGTCGCCCTGCCACGCCGTCAGCACCAGGACGGGGTTGCCCAGCCCCGGGAAGATCGACTGCGGACCTTCCGGGCCGATGATGCCGGTGGGCAGGAAGACACCTTGCAGTCCCAGGTCCGGCGCGTCGCCCTGGGGCACCTTGACCACGCCCGTGGAGGTGAACGAGGCGTCCTGCGGCAGGAAGGGGACCGGCTGCGAGAACAGCACCTCACCGTCGGCGGAGCGCACCGTGATCTGTGGTGCGTACCCGGGGTTGAGCAGGTGTACCAGCGTCCCGTCGACGGCCAGCGGCTTGTTGACCAGGATCGTTCGCTGCTCGACAGGCGCTCCGGGACTCGGCTCGAGAGTCACCCGGGCCTCGAAGTTCGACGGGCTACCCATCGCCGGGCCGTCGTCGGTGAACTCGACGACGAACTCCTCCACCGTGAGGGCGAACGGGGGCAGGTCGCCCGCGTCGAACCGGGCTCCGGCGGTGAGCCCGTCGTACTGGATCGGGGAGTTGGCGAAGCCCTCCCCCTCCACGACGAGAACGCTGCCGCGGTAGCCGAACAGGCTGCCGGCGGCGACCGACACCAGGACGACGACCAGGGCGAGGTGGAACAGCAGGTTGCCGGTCTCCTTCAGGTACCCGCGCTCGGCCGCCAGCGCGGTGCCGGACGAGTCGCCGGACGGTGCCCGGCTGTCCTGCACCCGCTCCACCCGAAAGCGCCGCGCTCGCAGCACGCGTTCGGCAGCGTCCAGCACGTCGTCCGGTGTGCCACCCACGACCAGCTCACGGTGAGCCGGCATCCGAGCCAGCCGGCTCGGCGGAGCCGGCGGCCGAGCCCGCAGCGCCCGCCAGTGCACCCCGATCCGCGGGATGATGCAGCCGATGAGCGAGATCATCAGCAGCAGGTAGACCGCCGAGAACCACGGGGTGGAGTACAGGTCGAACAGGCCGAGGCGCTCGGCCCACACCGCGAGGTCGGGGTTGCGCTCGGCCCAGTCGGCCGCAGCGAGCGGGTTCGCCTCGCGCTGCGGCACGATCGATCCCGGAACGGCCGCCACGGCGAGCAGGAACAACAGGAACAGCGCCACGCGCATCGAGGTGAGCTGACGCCAGGCCCAGCGGCCGAGCTCGCTCGGGCGCAGCGCGGGCGGGCCCGCCGGCGGCGGCACCTGGTCGTGCGTCGGCTCCGCGGTGGTGGTCACAGCACCACCTCGAACCCCGACACCCAACCCTGCAGGGCGGCCATCGCCTGGCTCCACAGCCCGGTGACCAGCGCGATCCCCAGGGCGACGAGCACGACCGCGCCGACCGTCTGCACCGTGCGCATGTGCCGGCGCAGCCAGGCCGACAGCCCGCTGGCCCGGCCGTACACGGCGGCGAAGACCAGGAAGGGCACGCCGAGCCCCACGCAGTAGGCGACCGAGAGCAGCGCTCCCCGGGCTGCGGTGCCCTGGTCGAAGGCGAGCACCTGCACCGCGGCGAGCGTCGGACCGATGCAGGGTGTCCAGCCGATCGCGAAGAGCACGCCGAGCACGGGTGCGGCGCCCAGGCCTACCCCGGGGAACCGGTCGATGAAGCGGCGGTCGGCGTCCAGGCCCGGCAGCCAGCCACCGAAGGCAAGGCCGACGACGATCGTGACGACGCCGAGCACCCGGGTGATGGGCTGCTGGTACTCCAGCAGCAGGCTGCCCAGCCCTCCGAACAGCGCTCCGTACGAGACGAACACGAGCGTGAAGCCGGCCACGAAGAGCACGGTCCCGAGCATCACGCGGCTGGTCTGCCGGGTCTGCACGAGCGTCGTGCCCGACGGTGTCGCGACCGGCAGGCCGCTGACGTAGGACAGATAGGCCGGCACGAGGGGCAGCACGCACGGGCTGGCGAACGACACCAGGCCGGCCAGCGCGGCGAGCGGCAGCGCGACCAGCAGCGACCCGGTCAGCACGGCCTCGGCGGCACCGTTCACGCCGGCTCCTCGGCCACCTCGGTGACCAGGTCACGCAGCGACGTCTCGGTGATGGGGCCGATCACCCGCGCGGCCATGTTGCCGTCGCGGTCGACCACGAGGGTGCTTGGTATCGCAGCCGGGGGCAGGGTGTCGCGGAAGGCCAGCAGCCGCCGCCCGTCGGAGTCGACGACGCTGGGGTACGGCACGCCGAACTCGGCCTCGAACGCCTTGGCCGCCGTCTCGGTGTCGCGGGTGTTCACCCCGACGAAGACCACGCCGTCGTCCGCAGTCTGCTCGGCCACGGCAGCGAACGCAGGCGCCTCGGCCCGGCACGGCGCGCACCACGACCCCCACACGTTGAGCACGACGACGTCGCCGACCTGGTCGGCGAGGTCGAAGGCGCCCCCGTCGAGAGTCGGCCCGGAGAACGCTGGAGCCGGCTCGCGTTCGGCACGGTCGATCACGGTGACCACACCTCCGCCCTGGACGAAACCGGCCTGCGCTGCCGGCTCGACCCGTCCGTCACCGCCGCAACCGGCCAGTGCCAGGGCGGCCACCACTGCGACACCTGCACCGCGCACGTCAGGCGCCCACCTGGAAGCGCCGCGCGGGCTTGACCGGGAGCAGGTCGGCGGCCGGCTCGGTGTAGCGGACCGAGACGATGTCACGACCCTGCAGGGTCATGCTCGTCATCGACGCCAACGAGCACTCCCGCACGCGAGGGTCGTGCCACAGGCGCTTGCCGAGCGCGGCGTTGCGCGCCGTCCAGATCGGTAGCTGGTGGGAGACGACGACCGCCTCGTGACCCTCGGCAGCCGCGGCGGCGTCCTCGATCGCCGCCAGCATCCGGGCCGCGACGATGTCGTAGGGCTCACCCCAGGACGGACGGAAGGGGTTGCGCAGGTGCCACCAGGCCGACGGCTGCCGCAGTGCCCCGTCGCCGACGCCGAACCGCTGGCCCTCGAAGACGTTGGCGGCCTCGATGAGGCGGTCGTCGACCTGCGGCGCGATGCCCAGGGCGGCGGCCGTCGGCGCGATGGTCTCGCGCGCCCGCTCGAGGGGAGAGCTCACGAGGTGGGTGACGTCCCGACCGACCATCGTCTGGGCGATCCGCTCGGCCATGGCCCGGCCCAGGTCTGACAGGTGGTAGTCGGGCAGACGCCCGTAGAGCACCCCGTCGGGGTTGTGCACCTCGCCGTGGCGTACCACGTGCACGATCGTCGTCATCTCACGAACCCACCTTCGCTGCAGCGGACGCGGCCCTGGGCAGCGCCTGCACGACCTGGTCGAGTGCGGCGTCGTCGTGAGCTGCCGAGACGAACCACGACTCGAAGGCACTCGGCGGCAACGACACCCCCTGGGACAGCATGGCGTGGAAGAAGGCCGCGAAGGCCTCCGTGTTCTGACGGCGCGCGGCCGCGTAGTCGGGCACGCTCGCCTCGTCGGTGAAGAAGACGCTGAACATGGAGCCCGCCCGCTGCACGACGTGGGGCACGCCGGCTGCCGTGAGCGCGTCCGTCACGCTGCCGACGAGGGCATCGGCTGCGGCGTCGACCCGCGCGTACACCTCGCCGTCGGCCAGGCGCAGCGTCGTCAGGCCGGCCGTGGTGGCCACGGGGTTGCCCGACAGGGTGCCGGCTTGGTAGACCGGACCGTCCGGGGCCAGGCGGTCCATCACGTCCGCGCGGCCCCCGAATGCGGCCGCCGGAAAACCCCCACCCATGACCTTGCCGAAGGTGACCAGGTCGGCCGCGACCCCCTCGAGCCCGTACCAGCCCGCAGGCGACACGCGAAAGCCGGTCATCACCTCGTCGAGCACGAGCAGGGCACCGTGCTGGCTGGTCAGCCGGCGCAGGGTGGCGTTGAACCCCGGCGCCGGGGGAACGACACCCATGTTCCCCGCTGCCGCCTCGGCCAGCACCGCAGCCACCTCGTGGCCCCGCTCGGCGAACAGTGTCTCGACGGCCCCCACGTCGTTGTAGGGCAGAACGACGGTGTCGGCGGTGACGGCCGCCGGCACACCCGGGGAGTCGGGCAGACCGAGTGTGGCGACGCCGGAGCCCGCGGCTGCCAGCAGTGCGTCCACGTGCCCGTGGTAGTGGCCGGCGAACTTGACGACGAGGCTGCGGCCCGTGAACCCGCGGGCGAGCCGGACGGCGCTCATCGTGGCCTCGGTGCCGCTGGAGACCAGGCGCACCTTCTGCACCGGAGCGACGCGAGTCACGATCTGCTCGGCCAGCTCGATCTCGGGGGTGGACGGGGCGCCGAACGACGTCCCCGCCGCAGCGGCCTCGGCCACCGCCCGCACCACCTCGGGATGGGCGTGACCGAGCAGCAGCGGCCCCCAGGAGCAGACCAGGTCGACGTAGCGCGTGCCGTCGGCGTCCCAGACGTAGGGGCCCGAGCCGCGCACCATCACCCGCGGCGAACCTCCCACCGCGCGAAAGGCACGTACCGGCGAGCTGACCCCACCGGGGGTGACGGCGCGGGCGCGCTGCATCCACGCCGAGGACTGCGCCGTGCCGCTCACGGGTCCAGTCTCTCCCGACCCAGCAGGCGCAGCGCGTCGAGTGCCCAGTAGGTGAGCACCACGTCCGCACCCGCGCGGCGGATGCCCAGCAGCGACTCCAGCACGGCCCGGTCGCGGTCGACCCAGCCTCGGGCCGCGGCGGCCTCGACCATCGCCATCTCGCCGGAGACCTGGTAGGCAGCCACCGGCACCTCGACGGCAGCACGCACCGCGGCCACGACGTCCAGGTACCCCCCGGCCGGCTTCACCATCACCGCGTCGGCGCCCTCCGCTACGTCCAGGCGCACCTCACGCAGGGCCTCCCTCGCGTTGGCAGGGTTCTGCTGGTAGCCGGAGCGGTCGGCCGGCACGTCGACGTCGCTGCCGAGGCTGGAGTCGACCGCCTCACGGAAAGGTCCGTAGAGGGCCGAGGCGTACTTCGCCGAGTAGGCCAGGATCGCCACGTCGCTGCGCCCCACCTCGTCCAGGGCAGAACGCACGGCGCCGACCTGGCCGTCCATCATGCCGCTGGTGCCGACCACGTGGGCTCCGGCAGCCGCCAGTGCCTGCGCCATCTCGGCGTACCGCTGCAGGGTCGCGTCGTTGTCGACGACCACCCGGGACGCACCGTCGCGCCCGACCACGCCGCAGTGGCCATGGTCGGTGAACTCGTCCAGGCAGAGGTCGGCCATGACGACGAGGTCGTCGCCGACCTCGGCCCGCACCGTCGCAAGGGCCTGGTTGAGCACCCCGTCGGGGTCCACGGCGCCGCTGCCGTAGGCGTCCTTGTGCTGCGGGACGCCGAACAGCATCACGCCTCCCAGTGCCGCCTCGGCCGCCCGCACGACCTCGGCGCGCATCGAGTCCATGCTGTGGCGCACGACGCCGGGCATGGACTCGATCGGCGCGGCGGCCTGCAGCCCCTCGCCGACGAACATCGGCAGCACGAGGTGGGCCGGCGTCACGGTCGTCTCGCTGACGAGCCTGCGGTGGGCGGCACTGGTCCGCCAGCGTCGCGGGCGGACGGCGGGAAAGCCCGTCACGTCGCCCGGCGGCGCGAGGACGCCGGACGCCGTGCCGCGCCGCGCCGACGCTGAGAGGGCCGCGTGACGGGTTCGCCCGCGGCGGCCATCTCGTCCCGGCGCCGCTCGGCGTACGCGGCCAGCGCATCGGCAAGCACCTCGACCGACGGGCTGGGCGCCAGCACGTCGACCCGCATGCCGTGCTCCTCGACGGTGCGGGCGGTCTGCGGTCCGATGCAGGCCACCACCGTGCTGGGATGCGGCTTGCCGGCGATGCCGACCAGGTTGCGCACCGTCGACGACGACGTGAAGACCACTGCGTCGAACGCGCCGCCCTTGATGGCCTCGCGGATGGCAGCCGGCGGCGGGGCCGCACGCACGGTGCGGTAGGCCGTGACGTCCTCGGGCTCCCAGCCGAGCTCAGTGAGCCCCGCGGCCAGGGTCTCCGTGGCGATGTCGGCGCGAGGCAGGAACACCCGGTTCATCGGGTCGGTCTCGTCGTCGTAGACGGGCCAGTCGGCCAGCAGCCCCCTCGACGACTGCTCACCGCTGGGCACCAGGTCGGGGGTGATGCCCCACGCCTGAAGGCTCTGCGCGGTCTTGTCCCCCACCGCCGCGATCCTGACGCCGGACATGGCTCGGGCGTCCAGGCCATAGGCCTCCAGCCTGGTGCGGACGGCCTTGAGGGCGTTGACCGAGGTGAACACGATCCAGGCGTAGCGGCCCTCCACCAGGCCGCGCAGCGCTCGCTCGATCTGGTTGGGGTTGCGTGGCGGCTCCACGGAGATGGTGGGCACCTCGTCGGCCAGCGCGCCATGGCGGCACAGGCGGTCCACGAGGGGCGCCGCCTGGTCCTTGGTGCGGGGTACGAGCACCCGCCAGCCGAACAGGGGCCGCGTCTCGAACCACCCCAGGGGCGTCGCGGCCGACTGGGCATCGCTGACGAACACCGCCACCACGGGGTCGTCCCCGTCGCTGGACTCGGCCAGCCGCCCCAGGGTCGTGCGCTCGGTGGTCTGGGCAGCCGTCGTTCCGTTCGTCACGAGCAGCACGACCGCAGCCGGGTCGGCACCGTCGGCCAGGTGGGACTTGGCCAGCGACGCGATCTCGGCACGCGCCCCGTGCACGACGGTCGTGCCGTCGACGACCACGGTCACCGGCGAGTCGGCCGTGCCGACCGGGATGCCCGCGTAGGCCGGCACCGCCGTGGCCAGAGGCACGCCCGGCACGACCTCGAACGGCACACCGGCGCGGCGGCACGCGGCTGCCTCCTCGACACCGTAGGAGTCCACGAGCGGGTCTCCGACCAGCACCCGCGCAACTCGTTGTCCCGAGCGGGCCGCGGCGACGACGGCGGCAGCCGCCGTCGGTCCGTGCTGCTCGACGACCTCGACCCCGGTCGGCAGCAGCTCGGGCGGCACAAGGCCGGCGCGCTGCAGCAGCACGACGTCGGCCTCACCCAGCGACCGCAGCGCGGCCCGGGTCAGCAGACCTGGGTCGCCAGGTCCGGCGCCGATGAAGACGACGGTGCCGGGCTCGGTCGCAGATCGCTTGCTCACAGCGTGGTCTCCTCGAGGTACGGGGACGTGGTCGGGATCAGGTCGGACGCGCCGCGCGCCAGCAGGTCGCGAGCAAGTGCGTGGCCCAGGGCGACGGGGGCGTCGGCGGCACCACGCACGTGGCCCGACACGGCGTGGCTGCCGTCGATCGACCAGACACGGGCATGCAGCACGACCTGGTCGTCGACGAGGCCGGCCAGCGCACCGACCGGGGCGCTGCAGCCTGCCTCCAGGCCGGCCAGAGCGGCCCGCTCGGCCAGCACCGCCGTCCGGCTCGACTGGTCGTCCAGGTCGGCCAGGGCCGCGGCGAGGTCGTCGGCGACGTCGGCGCGCGCCTCGACGGCGAGGGCTCCCTGCCCGGGTGCGGGCACCATCACCGAGGCGTCGAGCGGGTCGACGACGACGTCGGTACGGCCGAGTCGTCGCAGGCCGGCAGCGGCGAGCACGACGGCGTCGACCTCGCCGTCGGCCACCATCGCCAGACGGGTGTCGATGTTGCCGCGCACGTCGACGGGCACGAGTCCACGGTTCAGCGCGCGCAGAGCGGCGGCCCGACGCGGCGACCCCGTGCCGATCCTGGCTCCCGGGGTGAGGTCGGCCAGCGCAGACCCGACCAGAGCGTCTCGGGGGTCCTCCCGCTCGGGAACCGCCGCCAGCACGAGCCCGGGCACCGGCGCGGTCGGCAGGTCCTTGAGCGAGTGCACGGCCAGGTCGATCTCTCCTGCCAGCAGGCGGTCGCGCAGCGCGCTCACGAACACACCCGACCCGCCGATCGTGGCCAGGGGCGCGCGGTCGACATCGCCCTGGGTGGTCACCTCCACCACGGCCACTGGCCGGTCGAGCGCGCGGGCGAGAGCCTCGGCGACCTCGCGCGTCTGTCGCATCGCGAGGGGGCTGCGCCGCGTCCCGACGAGCACGGGGTGGGTCATGTGCCGCTCTCCCCGTCCCGGTCGGAGCGCGAGATCGCCGACCCCGTGCCGGGGTCCAGCGCGAACAGGTGCCGCAGCGCTGCCTCGTAGTCGGTTCCCGAGGCCGAGGCAGCCGCCTGCTTCACCCGCACCGTGGGGGTGTGCAGCAGCTTGCCGACCACGCGCCGGACGGTGGCCGCGACCTCGGCGTCGACTCGGGGGTCGATGCCGTCACCCAGACGGTTGCGCAGCCGGTCGAGCTCGTCGGCCACCACGTCGTCCGCTCGGCGCCGCAGCGCGACCACGGTCGGCGCGACCGCTGCTGCCGACTGCGCCGCGACGTACTCGTCCACCTCTGCGGTGACGATGGCGCGCGCCCGGGCCAGCGTGTCGGACATGGGCACCTGCTCGTGCCCGAGCCGGTCGGCGAGGTCGCCCAGCGTCACCAGGGACACACCCGGCAGGTCGCGCACGCCTGGGTCGACGTCGTGCGGCATGGCCAGGTCGAGCACTCCCAGCCGGCCTGTGGCACCGGCACGGGCCTGCAGCACCGTCCCCTCGTCGACGATGGTGCCGGCAGCCCCGGTGCAGGCGACCAGGACGTCCGCCTTCGCCAGAAAGCCCGGCAGGTCGTCCCAGCAGGCACCGACGCCACCGACGGTGTCGGCGAGCCTGGCCCCGCGATCGGCGTCCCGGTTGACCACGACGATCTCGGCAGCCCCGCGGCGCCTCGCGGCCACCGCGGCGACCGAGGCCATGGAGCCGGCGCCGAGAACCAGCACCGTCGCGCCGTCCACCGGCAGGTCGCGCTCGGCCAAGGCCTCGTAGCCCTCGTCGGCGAGGCTGCGACCCGCCTGGTCGATGCGCGTCTCGGTCTGCACCCGCTTGCCGACGCGCAGCGCGGCCTCCACCATGCCGCTCAGCGTCGGCCCCACGGTGCCGGCGTCACGTGCGGCCTGCAGCGCTGCACGCACCTGGAAACGGATCTGGCTCTCGCCGGTGACCATGCTGTCGAGCCCCGCGGCGGTGAGGAACAGGTGGTCGGCCGCACGTTCGGAGTGGTGGACGAACAGGTGCGGGCGAAGCCGATCCTCGCTCACCCCGCTGGAGGCCACCAGCGCGCCGGTGATCGTCTCGACGGCGGGGTGGAACTGCGGAACGGTGGCGTAGACCTCGAGACGGTTGCAGGTGGCCAGCACCATCACCTCGGTGACGGTGGCGGCCTTCGCGATCTGGTCGATCAGCGCCGGCGCCGACGTGCCCGCCCGAGAGACCTCGTCGAGCAGGGCGATCGGGGCCGAGTGGTGCGACACACCCATGACCAGCACGCTCATCCGGCCGCCACCGCCGACCCCGTCCTGGTGCGCTCGTGGTAGGCCAGGATCTGCAGCTCGACGGCCAGGTCGACCTTGCGGACGTGGACCCCGTCGGGGACGTCCAGCGACAGCGGGGCGAAGGTCAGCAGGCTGCGCACACCGGCGGCGACCAGACGGTCGGTCACCTGCTGAGCCGCCGACGCGGGGACGGCGACCACGCCGATGCACCCCGGGTACGCCGACACGATGCGCTCGAGGTCGGCCGGCGGGCGCACGACGACCCCGGCCACCGACTGCCCGACCACCGAGTCGTCGACGTCGACCAGCCCGACGACGCAGAACCCGCGGCCCGACAGCCCGGAGTAGTTGGCCAGAGCGAGGCCGAGGTTGCCGACACCGACGATCACCACGGGGAGCTCGTGGGTGAGGCCCATCTCGTCCTCGATGTGGGCGCGCAGACCCGACACGTCGTACCCCACGCCGCGTCGACCGTAGGAGCCCAGGTACGACAGGTCCTTGCGCAGCTTCGTCGAGGTGACCCCGGAGCAGGCCGCCAGCTGGTCGCTGGAGACCATGGACACACCACTGTCCTCGAGCGCGCGAAGCGCTCGCAGGTACAGGGGGAGGCGCGCCACGGTGGCGGCGGGAACCGCCCGATCGGCGCCCCGCAGGCCCGGCACCGCGATGCGCCGTCGGGCTGCTGGGGCCACTCGACGCTCCGGTTCTTACCAGGAAGGCACGAGCCAGGTGCTCGCGGGGTCAGGGTAGGCGCTTGTGAAGGGTGGAACAAAGTTCGCGGCGTGCTCGCTCAGCCCAGGGCCCGCCGCAGCACCGCCGGAGCCACCCGAAAGTGCGCCACGTCGTGACCGTCGACGAGCACGACCGGCACCAGGTCGGAGTAGCGCACCCGCAGGTCGGGGTCGCTGTCGACGTCCGTCTCTGCCCAGCTGACGCCCTGGGCGGAGCACACGTCGGAGACCACGGCGCGAGCCTCGTCACACAGGTGGCAACCCGCCCGACCCAGCAGGACCACGCGGGGCGCGCTCACCGCAGCCCGGCCAGCTTCTTGTCGGCCTCCCGGCTCGCGGCGTCGCGCAGGCGGCCCTTGGCGATCTTGCCCGTCGCCGTGCGCGGGATCTCGTCGACCACCTCGATGATCTCGGGCCGCTTGAACCTGGCGAGGTTCGCCGCGCAGTGCTCAGCGACGACGTCGGGGGTGAGCGAGTGGCCCTCGGCCGCCACCACGACGGCCTTGACGGCCTCGCCGGTGCGTCGATCGGCCACGCCGACGACCGCCGCCGCTGCGATGGCCGGGTGCTCGAGCAGCACCTCCTCGACCTCGCGCGGGTAGACGTTGAAGCCGTTGACGATGACGATGTCCTTGATGCGGTCGACCAGGTGCAGGTCGCCGTCCACATCGGCGTAGGCGACGTCCCCCGTTCGCCACCAGCCTTGGTCGTCCGGGCCGTCGACGTCGCCGGGCCAGTACCCGGAGAAGAGGTTGGGGCCACGCACGACGACCTCGCCGGGGTCACCCTCGTCGACCGGCGCTCCGCCCTCGTCCACGAGCATCACCTCGGTGCCGGGCAAGGGCCGACCGACCGAGCCGGGCTTCGGGTCGGCCGAGGCGAACGTGGTCGTCACGACCGGCGCTGCCTCGGTCAGCCCGTACCCCTGATGGATCGTGACACCGGTGGCCTCGGTGACCTGCTCGATCACCGACAGGGCCAGCGGAGCGGCTCCGCTGACGAAGTACCGCACGCCCGCCACGGCCTCGGCGAGGCCCTCGACCTCGGTCCAGGCCACCAGCATCGGCGGGGCGACCGGCACGATGGTGACGCCGTGACGGACGATCGTCTCGAGCGTCGCCACGGGGTCGAAGCGGTCGACCACGACGACGGAGGCGCCGGTGGCGAGCGCCTGCCCCAGCACGGTGTTCAGGCCGTAGACGTGGAACAGGGGCAGCACGCCGAGCAGCACGTCCTGCTCCGACAGGGGGGGCGGGTCCAGCGCCATGAGCTGGTCGAGGTTGCTGACCAGGGCCCGATGGCTGAGCATGGCGGCTCGTGGGTCGGAGCTGGAGCCCGACGTGAACAGCATCACCGCGACGTCCTCGCCCCCGCGCTCCTGGGGCCGCGGGGTCTGCGCACCCTCGGTGAGAGAGGCGTAGCCGACCTCTCCTGGTAGCGGCGGGCCGGTGACCACGACGATCGGAACCTGCCGGTCGGCCAGGTCGTCCGGGGCGTCGGTGAGGGCGTCGGCGATGCCGGCGACGGCCTGGCGGACGGTAGCGGTCGACGGGTGACCGGCCACCACCATCGACGCTCCGGTTCGTCCGACGAGACGGGCGAGCTCCCCGGCGGTGTAGGAGGTGTTGAGCGGAACCGCGACGCCCCCGGCGCGCAGCACACCGAGGTAGGCGGTGACGAACTCCACCGAGGTCGGCAGCACGATGACGACGCGGTCGCCCGCCGACAGCCCGTGCCCCTGCAGCCCGGCGGCAACTGCGTCCACGATCTGCTCGAGCTCGGCCCAGGTGATGGTGCGGTCGTCGGTGACGAGCGCCGGACGTGTGCCGAAACGCGTGGCTGTGCGGGTCAGCAGGTCGGCGATGTTGCGAGCGGACGGTCCCGTCATGCGTGCGAGTCTAGGGTGGGAGGGGTGACCCCGGCCCCTCGTCTTCGGCCTCGCCGACGCAGCGTCGTCGCCGGCCAAGCCGCTGCCGAGGCGGCCCAGTTCGCACCCGAGAAGCCGGCTGACCCGACCGCTGCCGCGTTCTTCGACATCGACAACACCATCATGCGCGGAGCTTCGGTGTACCACCTGGGGCGCGGGCTCTACCGTCGCGGCTACTTCCGCACCAGCGAGATCGCGCGCATGGCCTGGGCGCAGGCCCAGTTCGTGCTCGGCGCGGAGAACCTCGAGCACATCGACGAGGCACGGTCGTTCGCCCTGACCTTCATCCAGGGCCGCTCGGTGGCGGAGCTGTCGGCCCTGACGGAGGAGATCTTCGACCAGGTGCTGGACGACAAGGTCTGGCCGGGCACCCGAGCCCTGACACGAACCCATCTCGAGCAGGGCCAGCGGGTGTGGCTGGTCACTGCGGCACCCGTGGAGATCGCCACGGTGATCGCCCAGAAGCTCGGCGTCACCGGAGCGATGGGCACCGTCGCCGAGCACATCGACGGCCTCTACACCGGACGGCTGGTCGGTGAGACGCTGCACGGGCACGCGAAGGCCGAGGCAGTCGCCGCCCTCGCCGTCCGGGAGGGCCTCGACCTCGACCGGTGCGCGGCCTACAGCGACTCGAGCAACGACATCCCGATGCTCGAGCTGGTCGGGGACCCGTGTGCGATCAACCCCGACCGGGCGCTGCGCGCCGTCGCGCGGCGCAACGGCTGGCGGGTGAGGGACTACCGACGGCGCCGTCGCCTCACTCAGCTGGCCACTGCGGCCGCCGCCGGCGCAGCAGTCGGCGGTGTCGCTGCCGGTCTCGCCACCGCGCGCAGCCGACGAGCGGCCTAGAAGAAGACGCTGCGACGCTCCTGCAGCAGCTGGTACAGGTTGTGCTGGATCGACTCGCGCACCTGGTCGCCGAGGTTGAAGACCACCATGGGGTCCTCGGCGGCGTCCGCAGAGAGCTGGTCGGTGGCGATGGGCTCGCCGAACTCGATGATCCACTTCGACGGCAGCGGGATCATGCCCAGCGGGCCGAGCCAGGGGAACAGCGGGGTGACGGGGAAGTACGGCGCACCCAGCAGGCGCGCCACCAGGGGCAGGTCGCCGATGATCGGGTAGATCTCCTCCGAGCCGACGATGGCCGTCGGGATGATCGGCACGCCTGCGGTGATCGCCGACGACACGTAGCCACCGCGACCGAACCGCTGCAGGCGGTAGCGCTCCTTGTAAGGCTTGCCGATGCCCTTGAACCCCTCCGGCCACACTCCGACCAGCTCGCCAGCGGTCAGCAGACGGTGCCCGTCCTCGGCGCAGGCCAGCGTGGTCCCGGTCTTGCGTGACATCTCGCCCACGAAGGGCAGGGAGAAGACGAAGTCGGCGCCCAGCATGCGCAGGATGCGATGGCCGGGCGTCTCGTCGTGCACCGCGAACGCGGTCATCACGGCATCGACGGCGATCGTGCCCGCATGGTTGGCCACGATCAGTGCCCCACCGTCGGCGGGGATGTTCTCGGCACCCTTGACCTCGACCCGGAACCACTTCTCGTACAGGGGCCGCAGCAGAGGCAGGATGAGGGTCTCGGTGAGGTCGGTGTCCATGCCGAACGGGTCGATGTCGTAGTCACCGGTCAACCGACGGCGGGCGAACCCCAGCGCCTCGGCGACCAGGGTGTCGGCGTCGGGACCCAGAACCGCGTGGGCGGTGTCCCCGAGCAGTGCCAGCACCTCCGCGAGGCTGGAGGGCAGCTCGAAGCCCGTCTCTGCGGACGACGGCTCGGGGTCGGGAGCCGGGATGGGCCTGGCCCGTGGTGTCGTCGTAGGCCGTGGCGCGCCGGCGGGGCGCGGCCGCGTGGTGGTGCGGGGCTTCGCGGGGCTTGCCGGTGTGGCCGGCTCCTCCGCCGGCGCCTGGCGTGCCGCCTTCGCGGCTGCCTGTCCCCCGGCGAGCGAGCGCGACGCCGACGAGGGGGTGCGGCTCGTCCCGGACCCGCGTCCCGGTTTGCCCCGGGTGCCGATCGGGACGACGTCAGCCTGCGACATTGACCCTCCCCCGGGTGATGGTGGC
>CAYNWB010000002.1:92948-124492 GCA_964400785.1 uncultured Actinomycetes bacterium
GGGCCGGCCGCGATGGACGGCAAGGGTGCGGAGACACCGCCGGCGCGACGCACGGCCTGGCTGAGTGCGAGCACGCCGTCCCCGGCGATGTTGTAGATGCCGGGTGTGCCGGCGACGGTGGCGATGCGGATCGCCTCGAGCCCGTCGTCCTCGTGGACGAACTGCAGCCGTGCGTCGAAGCCCATCACCGTCGGCACGACCGGCAGCGTGAAGTACTCCGTGAACGGGGTGCGAACGGTCGGGCCGATGAAGTTGGCGAACCGCAGCGTCGTCACATCGACGTCGGGGCGCCGGCGACCGAACCCCCGCACGTAGCCCTCGACCTCGACGGAGTCCTTGGCGTAGCCCGATCGGGGCGGGGCCTTGGGCGCCATGTCCTCCGTGAACAGCGCGGGGTCCTTCGGCGACGCCCCGTACACGGTGGTCGACGACTTGACGACCAGCGACCGCAGGGTCTGAGCCCGCTGACACGCACCGAGAAGCTGCATGGTGCCGAGCACGTTGATCTCTTTCTGCGGCGCACGGCCCCCGACGGCGGTCGGGGTGGCCAGCACGTTCATGTGCACGACAGTGTCGATCTCTTCGCGCTCGAGAATCTTGGCGATGACCGGGCTGCGGATGTCGGCCCGCAGGAACTCGGCGCTGCCGAGCGGGTACGGGGACGGGACGATGTCGACGGCGACGACCCGGTCGACATCGGGCTCGTCCGCGAGGATCGCGGCGGTCCGGGCCCCGAGGTAGCGACCGACGCCGGTGACGAGAACGACCCGTCCCACAGTGCCTACTTGCCGCGACGGCGGCGCTGGACGCGCGTCTTGCGCAGCAGCTTGCGGTGCTTCTTCTTCGCCATGCGCTTGCGACGCTTCTTGATGACCGAGCCCAAGAGGTGGCCAGCCCTTCTTCAGTGAGTGCGGACGAGAAAGACCTAGGCTACCGCCGCGCTCAGCCCGCCCGAACCATGGCGTCGCGCAGGTAGTCCCGCACGGCCTCCTCCGGGATGCGCATGGACCGACCGACCTGCACGGCGGGCAGCTTGCCGTCGTGCACGAGGCGGTAGACGGTCATACGGGACACCCGCATGATGCGGGCAACTTCGGCCACCGTCAGGAACGACAGCGACGACAGCTCGGCGGGCACGCGCGCAGCCTAGGGCCAACTACCAGTGCGGGTCGAGGCCGTAGAGGGGAAAGATCGCCTTTCGCGTCGCCAGCACCGCGCGGTCGAGCCAGTCGCCGGGGTCGTACCCGTTCTCCCAGGGCGGGAACGACGGTGTCGCGCCATCGGTCATGCGGTAGGGAGCAGCGCGACCGAGCCGTTCGTTGACGTAGGACCGCCACGACTCCGGCAGGGGTGCCTGCGGGTCGATCGGTGCGCCGGCGACGATGGCGAGCAGGTGCGTCCAGGCCCGGGGTACGACGTCGACGACGGCGTACCCCCCACCGCCGGTGACCACCCACCTGCCCTCGCAGAGCTCGTGCGCGAGGTCGTGCAGCTGCTGGTAGGCCATGCGCTGGCCGTCCACGGTGAGGGCCATGTGCGCCAGCGGGTCCTCGGCGTGGCTGTCGCAACCGTGCTGGGTGACGAGCACCTCGGGACCGAACTCCCGCAGCACGTGGGGCACGACCGCGTCGAAGGCCCGCAGCCAGCCGGCGTCGTTGGTGCCGGGCGGCAGCGCGATGTTGACCGCGGACCCCGGTGCGTTCGGCCCGCCGGTCTCCTCCGGGTAGCCGGTTCCCGGGAACAGCGTGCGCGGCGTCTCGTGCATCGAGATCGTCAGCACCCGGGGGTCGTCGTAGAAGATGTGCTGGACGCCGTCGCCGTGGTGCACGTCCACGTCGACGTAGGCCACACGCTGCACCCCCGCCTCGAGAAGGTGGCGGATGCCGAGAGCGATGTCGTTGTAGATGCAGAAGCCGCTGGCCCGCTCGGGCATGGCGTGGTGCAGCCCACCGATGATGTTGACGCCGTGGTCGACACGACCCGTCACCACCGCGTCGGCCATCTCGACGGTGCCGGCCGCCACCCGGGCGCTGGCGTCGTGCATGCCGGCGAAGCAGGGGTTGTCGTCCGACCCGAGGCCGTAGTCGAGCTCGAGCCGCGACGGGTCGTCGCCGCAGCGGCGCACGGCCTGCAGCAGCTCGGGCGTGTGCACCGCGGTGAGCAGGTCGTCGCTGCCGTACCCGGGAGCCACGACCTCGACGTTGGCCGCCGCGAGGGTGCCGAAGGCCCGAGCCAGCCGCATCGTGAGCTCGACCCGGATCGGTGCCATCGGGTGGCCCCGTCCGAAGTTGTACCGGGTCAGGTCGTCGTCCCAGACGACCGCGACCCGCTCGCTCATGACCCGACCCTATCGAGAACGGAGCCCGGCTGTGAGGGCCCGCCCGGCGGCGGGGTGCAGCCGGTCTGCAGCCTGACGCAGCCGACCTGCTGCCGTTGCGCCAGACGGTCGAGGTGTGAGGAGCACCCGTCGAGCAGTCACCTGGATCATCGAGCTCACCCTGGTCGTCACCGCCCTCGTCGGCGGTCTCGGCCGTGAGGCGAGCGAGGTGCCGGCCGTCACCGGCTCCGCGGCACTGCAGGGGCACCTCGCTGCTGCTCTGGCCCTGTTCGACGAGCATGGCCTGCCCCAGCCGGATCTCGCGGAGGTTCGGTTCGACTCGACGGACCCGCGCTGCGAGGGTCGGTACGGCCTCTACGACGGCACCTCGCGCTCGGTGCTGCTGTGCTTCGACGCCGACACGATGATCCTCGGCTCCGACGAGACGCTCCACCGTCGCGAGCAGCGGGTGCTGCTGCACGAGCTGGCCCACGCCTGGACCGAGACCCACACCGGCACAGACCAGCGAGAGCAGTTCATGGGGGTGCACGGGGTGGAGCGCTGGAACGACCTGGGCGACCGGTGGCACACCCGCGGAACCGAGATCGCCGCCGAGACCTTCGTCTGGGTGCTGACCGATGGCGCGAACACGCCGCGCTCCCTCGCATCGGTCGACGAGACGCTTCTCCGGCAGGGGTTCGCGGTGCTGACCGACCAATGACTCTTGCCCCGCTCGTCCCGGGTCGGGACACTCGAAGACGTGAGGTACCGGGTTCTCGGTCCGATCGAGGTGGTGGACGGCTCGCGGAGCCTTCCGCTCGGGGGGTACCGGCAGCGGCTCGTCCTCGCCCTGCTGCTCAGCCGCGGCGGGCACGCGCTGACGACCGACTGGCTCGTCGATGCCGTGTGGGGGGAGCACCCGCCACGCACAGCGCGCAAGACCTTGCAGGTCTACGTGGCGAGGCTGCGGGGGGTCGTCGGTGAGAACGTGATCGTCACCGCCCCTGGTACCTACCGCCTGGTGCTCGACGGGGCCGAGCTGGACGCGGCGGAGTTCGAGGCCGCCGCCGAACGTGGGCACAGGCTGCTCGCATCGGCTCCCGACCGGGCGCTCGACGAGCTGACCGGCGCACTCGGGCTCTGGCGCGGCCCTCCCTTCGGCGAGATGGCCGACGAGCCGTCGCTGGTCGCCGAGGTGCAGAGGCTGCGCGAGCGCCGCTTGGTCGCGGTCGAGGACCGTATCGATGCCGAGCAGGCCCTTGCGCACTCCCCCGCGACCGTGGCCGATCTCGAGCCGCTGGTGGCCGAGTACCCCGAGCGGGCTCGGCTGCGGGCAGCGCTCATGCTGGGCCTCTACCGGTCCGGCCGCGAGGCCGAGGCGCTGGCGCTGTTCGACGAGGCCCGCCGCAGCATGGCCGACGGCCTCGGTGCCGACCCCGACCCGGTGCTGGCCGATCTGCACGCGCGCATCCTGCGGCGCGACGCGACGCTGGCCGCCCCCGCTCACTCCCCCTCGGAACCGGGCCGTCAGCACCCGAGACGCAACCCGTACAAGGGTCTGCACACCTTCGAGGCGGGGGACGCCGATGACTTCTTCGGCCGCGACGCTCTCGTCGACACCCTCGAAGCGGCCGTCGACACGCGCTCGCTCGTGGTCGTGGTCGGCGCGAGCGGCAGCGGCAAGTCATCGGCCGTTCGCGCCGGGCTGGTGCCGCGGTTGCGAGGTCGGTCGCCGCCGGCAGTCGTGGTCACCATGTCGCCGGGTGCGCACCCCTTCGAGAGCCTGCGGGAGGCGGCAGCCGCCGCTGGGGGCTCGGAGGTCACCTGGCACACCGACGACCTCGACGTGCTCCGCACCATGCAGAACCTGCTCGACGGCGGAGCAGAGCGCGTGGTGCTCGTCGTCGACCAGCTCGAGGAGCTGGTCACCCAGGCCGCCCCGACGGCCGCGGCGAGGTTCATCGAGAACCTGGTGGCGGTGGCCGACGACCCGGCGGCAGGGTGCAGCGTGCTGGCGACGGTGCGGGCCGACTTCACCGACGACCTTCTCGCGCACCCGGTGCTGGCCCCCCACCTGTCCGAGGCCCTCGTCACCGTGGTGCCACCGGACCCGTCCGAGATCACCGAGGCCGCCGCCGGACCGGCGCATCGCGTCGGACTGGCCGTGGAGCCAGAGCTCGTGGCCGAGCTCGTCGCCGACATGACCGACCAACCCGGTGCACTGCCCTTGTTCGAGTACGCCCTGACCGAGTTGTGCAGCGGCTGCGCGGGCCCCGTGCTCACCCGGGCGGGGTACCGGCAGCTCGGTGGGCTGCGCGGGGCACTGGCTCGGCGTGCGGAGCAGACGTTCCAGGCCCTGGAGCCTGCTGAGCAAGCCGCAGCCAGGACGGCGCTGCTGCGGCTGGTGACGGTGACCGCGTCGGGCACGGCCGTGCGCCAGCGCGCGACGCGAGCCAGCCTCGCGTCGCTGGATGCCCACGCCGAGACCGCGATCGATGCGTTCGACCGCGCCCGCCTTCTCACGTTCGACCAGGATCCCCGCACGGGTGCAGCGACGGTGGACGTGGCACACGAGGCCCTCATCTCCGGGTGGCCGCGCCTGGCCTCCTGGGTTCAGGAGTCGCGGGACGACCTGCGCCTGCGGCAGCTGCTCGCCGACGAGGTCGCCGAGTGGGAGGCCGCCGGCCGACACGCGGGCTACCTGCTCGCGGGCTCGCGGCTGGCCGCCTACGACGACTGGCCGCGCACACCGGCAGTGTCCACGACCGAGGCCGAGCGCACGTTCCTGTCGGCCGGTCGCCAGGAGCGGGAGCGGCGCGCCGCGGCAGAACGTCGAGCAAGCCGTCGCCTTCGAGGGCTGGTCGCAGCCACCACCATCGTCGCGGTGCTGGCCTCGATGCTGGCAGTGGTCGCGGTCGAGCGCGGCAACGAGGCCCAAGCGGCTGCCGACCGGGCACGGGCGCGCGACCTGGCCGCCGCATCCGCGACGGTCGTGGACCGCGACTCCGACCTCGCGCTGCTGCTGGCGCTGGAGGCAACCCGACTCGGCGGTGGCCGAGTGCCCGAGGCCGTCACCGCCCTGCACACCGCCGTCTCGGCGGACCGACTGCTGCTGACGGTCGACGAGGGCGTGGACGCAGCGCTGCTGCCGGAGGGTCGCGTGCTGGTCGGCGGAGATCAGCCGCGAGTGATCGACACCGCGACCGGACAGGTGCAGGCAGCACTGCCTGGAGCACGGCCTGCCCTGCACGTCGCCGCGTCGGACGACGGCACGACGGCGGCGACGGCCACGGGGGGCACGGTCGTCACGTGGGACCTCACGGGTCCCACGCAGCTGGCGAGTCGGACGCTGTCGAGGGACGCCGGCGATTACCTCTGGGATCTGGCGGTGACGGACGAGGGAGACCTGACCGCCGCTCAGGCTGACACGGAGTCGGGCGGGCTGACCGTGCTCGACTCCACGGATGGTGCCACCGTCGCCCGCCGGGTGATCACGGGCGCCTACCTCGACGCGCACACGGGGTTGCGCTTCGACCGGGCCGGGTCGGTGGTCTGGCGGCCGAACGAGTCGCACCTGATGTCGCTCGACGTCGCGACGCAGGCCTGGGAGACGGTTGTCGTCGACGCCGAGACCGTCATCGTGGAGGCCGGCGAAATGAGCGACGGGTCGTTGCTGACGGCTCACGACGACGGGTGGGTGCGCCGCTGGACCCGGGACGGCGATGCTCTCGACGCGGCTCGTGTCTCCGACGCCTCGCTCTCCACCCTGGCTGTCGACCCCACGAGCGACACGGTGGTGGTGGGCGACCGGTCGGGCCGGGTGCACGTGTGGCAGCCCGGCGACGGCGGCCTCGCACACGTCGTCACCCTGACGGCCGGTACGACTCGGATCATCGACGTCTGCGTGCGCGACGGCCTGGTGTCAGCGGTCGACCAGCAACGCCGCGTCCGGGTGTGGAGCCTGGAGCAGCCCTACGAGCTGGGCCGCTGGACCGGCGGGGGCCCGGTCGCCATCAGCGAGGACGGGGCGATGCTGGCCTCTGCGCTCGCGTCGCCGCCCGACGGGGCGCCCACGGTGATTGTTCGTTCCCTGCCCGAGGGCGACGAGGTCTCCAGGGTGCCGCCACCGGACGGGGCACGGCTCGTGGGGGGTATGGACTTCTGCGACGACACCAGCTGCCTCGTGATCACCTACGACATCGACGACGACCGCGGCTTCACGACATCCGGTGTCGACGTGGTCGACCCGACGACCGGGGACGTTCTGCGGCGCGAGTCGGGCGCCGTCGCCCTGATCGGCGACATCGATGCCTCCGGTCGGCTGCTGGCCCTGGCTGTCTGCCGGGGCGCCTCCCCAGCATGGGTGATGGACATGGACGCACCGCAGATGGCCGTCGGCACCACGGGCCTCGTCCAGGTTGCACGCTTCGACGGCTGTGGGCGCGGGGTCGCGCTCTCGCACGACGGGGCAGGCTTCGCCGTGCTGACGTCGGCGTCGTCCGGCTCGACCTCGCCGGCTGGGGCAACGGTCGTCGACATGGCGTCCGGACAAGCCGTCACCGACGTCGCCCACGAGCCGGGCGAGCGCGGCTCCGTGCGCTTCAGCGACGACGACAGCATGCTGCTGACGGCGGGTGCCGACGGCGCCGCCCGCATCTGGGACACGGCGACCGGCGAGCAGCTGGCCGTGCTGGCCAGCGACCGCGGCTCGGCCGAGACGGCACTGTGGGTCACGGACGAACGAGTGGCGGTGAGCCACGCCGACGGCACGGTCGCGGTGTGGGAGGCGGACTCAAGCCAGCTGCTCGCAGAGATCGACACCGGTTCCACCGCACCGTTCGTGGCAGTGACGCCCGACGGCCGGTACCTCGTCACCAGCGCAGCCGGACAGACGCAGATGTGGACCCTCGATGCCGACGAGCTGCTGGACCTGGCTGCGTCGCGGGTCTCGCGCACGTTCACGCCGGTGGAGTGCCAGCGCTACGACATCGACCCCTGCCCGGCCTCGTGACTCCTCCGGCGACGTCTGCGGGCAGGACCTTGGACCCCGTCCGAGAGACCTGAGCGCTGGCTAGCGTCTGGCCAGGAGGAGACATGGCTGCCGACACCCGGACGCGATACGTGAGCGTCCCGACCGACTCACCCGTCTGGGAGCGCTTCCCCACGGTGGCACCGCTGGTGCTCGTGGGCACGATCGAGCCGGACGGCGAGCCCGACATCGCGCCCAAGCACCTCGCGATGCCGGTGAGCTGGGGCAACTACTTCGGTTTCGTGTGCCACCCCGACCACGGCACGTACAAGAACCTCATCGCGACAGGCACCTTCACCGTCGGGTACCCGACACCGCAGATGCTGCTGCACGCGAGCCTGGCCGCAGCTCCGCGGGCCTCGGACGGGTCGAAGCCGACGGTGCAGGCGCTGCCGCTCACGTCGGCCCGCACCGTCGAGGGCGTGCTCGTCGAGGGATGTCGGGTGCACCTGGAGTGCGAGCTCGACCGCATCGTGGACGGCCTGGACGAGAACGTGCTCATCATCGGCCGGGTGGTGGCCGCCCACGTCAGCGAGCAGGCGCTTCGCGCCTTCGACGTCGACGACGCCGACCTGCTGCACGCCTCCCCGCTGCTGGCCTACGTGCACCCCGGACGGGTGGCCACGGTCGCCGACACCGTCTCGTTCCCGTACCACCAGGGATTCTCGCGCTAGGGGACGGGGACACGCCATGGCGCCCAGCGACACGATGGCGCTCGACCCCGACCGGGCCGCCGCTCTGCTCGCCGCTGCCCGTCGCCGCGAGCAGACGATGGTCGACCACCTGGTGACCCTGGTGCAGAGGGAGTCGCCGTCGACCGACCCGGCTGCGCAGCAGCCGCTGCTGGACCACCTGCAGGCCGAGCTCGAGTCACGTGGGTTCGCCGTGCTGCGCCGACCGGGTGTGCACACGGGCGGGTTCGTCGTGGCCGCACGTCCCGACCGCACCGGTCCCTTCCAGCTGCTCGTCGGCCACGTCGACACCGTCTGGCCGCACGGGACGCTGCAGCAGCGGCCCGTCGTCCGCGACGGGGACGTGCTGCACGCACCGGGCGCCTACGACATGAAGGCCGGCCTGGTGCAGGCGCTCACCGCGCTCGACCTGCTCGAGGAGGCCGGCTTGGAGCCCTCGGTGACCCCTGTTCTGCTGGTCAACAGCGACGAGGAGATCGGTAGCCGGGAGTCGACCCCCGCGATCCGTGCGCTGGCCCGGGGGGCCGACCGCGTGATGGTGCTCGAGCCCTCGCTGGGCGCGCGCGGGGCGCTGAAGACCGCGCGCAAGGGCCTGGGCCGCTACACGGTGACCGTGCACGGCAAGGCCGCGCACGCCGGGCTCGACCCGGCGGCCGGAGCGAGCGCGATCCTCGAGCTCTCCCGGGTCATCCAGGCCCTCTTCGCACTCAACGACCTCGACCGAGGCCTCACCGTCAACGTCGGCATGGTGTCGGGGGGCATCCAGCCCAACGTCGTCGCACCGCACAGCAGCGCTGTCGTCGACGTGCGGGCGTTGACGACGCAGGACGCCGAGCACGTGGACGCCGCGATCCACGCGCTTCAGGCGAGCACCCCGGGTACGTCGCTGACGATCGAGGGAGGCATGGGCAGGCCGCCGCTGGAGCGCACCGCACGCAACGCCGCGCTCTACGAGCACGCGAGCGAGGTCGCCGCGGCGATGGGCCTGCCGCTGACCGAGGCGACCGCAGGTGGCGGCTCGGACGGCAACACGGCGAGTCAGCTCGCTCCCACGCTGGACGGTCTGGGAGCCGTGGGCGACGGCGCGCACGCCGAGCACGAGCAGGTGCACGTGCCGGGGTGGGTCGAGCGCACCGCGCTGCTCGCCGGGCTGCTGCTGCTGCCCGCCGTGCGGCCCGAGGTGGCCGTCGGCGGCGACCCCTTGTCGTTGATCGGCGAGGCGTGAGCCTCGGCACGGCGGCGCGGATCGTCCCGACGACCGTCACGAGGATCGCCGACATCGACTCCCGCGCCACCAGCGTGCTGCCGATCGGCCGGGACCGGTGGTCGACCGGGGACTACGTGGTCGGTCGTGTCCGCGACTTCTCGCGGACCCTCGGCCGGGTCGAGCTGCCCAACGGCCGGATGGCCGAGATCGGACGCGGCGAGCTCGTGCTGGGCGCCTTCGGCCGGCGTGCGGCCACGCTCGAGGCTGTCGGCGACTGGCGCGACATCGGCACGGACAACCGGATGCACCTGCTCACCTCGGCCGGGTTGATGGGACGGGCCACCTCGGTGTCGCCGTTCCTGCCCGCCCTGGTGTCGCTGGACTACGTCGGTCACCTGCACCTGGCCGGTCGGCCCGCCCACATGAGCGACTGGGTGGTGCCAGCGCCGCCGGACGCCACGTTCGACCTGCCGGTCGTGCTGGTTATCGGCACGTCGATGTCGGCCGGCAAGACCGAGTCGGCGAAGGTGGTGGTCGCCCTGCTGCGCGACCTCGGCCGGGTCGTCGTGGGTGCGAAGCTCACCGGAGCCGCGCGCTACCGCGACCCCCTGGCGATGTGGGACGCGGGCGCGACCGCGGTGTTCGACTTCGTCGACGCGGGTCTGCCGTCCACTGCCGTGCCGGCCGAGCACTACCGGCAGGCGATCCGCCCGGTGCTGGCCCGCATGGCCTCGTGCGGGGCGGACGTCGCCGTGGTCGAGGCAGGTGCCAGCCCGCTGGAGGAGTACAACGGCGCCGTGCTGGCCGACCTGGTCGGCGCGCAGGTGGCGTTCACGGTGCTGTGCGCGTCCGACCCCTACGCGGTGGTCGGGCTCGTGGACGCCTTCGGCTCGAAGCCCGACGTGGTCGCCGGAGGCGCCGCGAACACCACGACGGGCGCCGAGCTGGTCTCGCGCCTGTCCGGGCTGCCTGCGCTGAACCTGGCCGACCCGCACACCCACGCGGATCTGCGCGAGCGGCTGCTGCGCGCGCTAGGTTTCGCGGGCAGCACGCAGGCGTGACACGAGGAGGCAGCCGTGCGCGGGCCTCTGGCATTCGTGCTCTCCAGCCCGGCTCGAGCGCTCCCGGCCGCCTTCGTCGCGGCCATCGCCGTCGGCACAGCCCTGCTCATGCTGCCGGTGGCCCGAACCGGCCCCGGTGGGGCCGAGGCGATCACCGCCCTGTTCACGGCCACCTCGGCCGTGTGCGTCACGGGGCTGACCGTGGTCGACACGGGCACGTACTGGACCCTGTTCGGCGAGCTCGTGATCATGGCGCTGATGCTCGTCGGTGGTCTCGGCATCACCGTGCTGGCCACGCTCATCGTGCTCTCGGTCGCCGGACGCCTGGGCCTGCGCAGCCGGCTGGCGGCCGCCCGCGAGGCGCGCACCGACGACCTGGGGGACGTGCGCCGCGTGCTCGTGCGGGTGGTCGGCACCATGCTGACGCTGCAGGCCGCCGTCGCCGTCGTGCTCACCGTGCGGTTGCTGGTCGCCTACGACCTCACGCTCGCCGACGCCGTCCACTCCGGTTTCTTCCACGCGGTGTCGGCGAGCAACAACGCCGGCTTCTCCCTGTACCCCGACAACCTCACCCGCTTCGTGGGCGACCCCGTGGTGATGCTGGTGGTCTGCCTGGCGATCATCGTCGGGGGCATCGGCTTCCCGGTGCTGCTCGAGCTCTACCGCTCGTGGCGGGCACCGCGCACGTGGAGCGTGCACACCCGGCTGACACTGTGGGCCACCGGAGTGCTGCTGCTGGTGGGTGTCGGCATGATGGTGCTGTTCGAGTGGGGCAACCCCGAGACGCTCGGCGCGCTGACAACCGGTGAGCGCGTTCTCGCCACCGTCTTCCACGCCGTCCAGCCCCGCACGGCCGGGTTCAACGTGGTCGACGTGGCCGACATGCGCCAGGAGTCGCTGCTGTCGACGGTCGCTCTGATGTTCGTCGGCGGTGGCAGTGCCGGCACGGCCGGCGGCATCAAGGTGACCACCGCCGCTGTGCTGCTGTTCATCGTGTGGGCCGAGGTCCGGGGCGACGAGGACGTCCGGGTGAGCAGACGCCGCATCTCCACGCAGACCCAGCGGCAGGCGGTCGGCATCACCGTGGTGGGAGCGGCCGGCATCGGCCTGGGCGCCATCGTGATCATGGCCACGACCCAGATCCCGTTCGGTCCCGCGGTGTTCGAGGCCGCCTCGGCGTTCGGCACGGTCGGGCTGTCGCTGGGCTTCGACGCCGAGCTGCCGATCAGCGGCAAGCTCGTGCTGGTCGTGCTCATGTTCATGGGCCGGGTGGGCCCGGTCGCCGCGTTCAGCTTCTTCGCCCTGCGCACGACCCAGGTGCGCTACCGATACCCCGAGACCCGACCGCTGGTCGGGTGAGCAGAGGAGTCCTCATGCCACGTCGCCGCCCCTCGGGCGAGGTCGCTCGCCAGAACGTTCTGGTCATCGGTCTGGGCATCTTCGGCACAGCCGTCGCCGAGACCCTGGTGTCCCTGGGCCACGAGGTTCTCGGGGTCGACGAGGACCCCGACGTCGTGGCCGACCTCGCACCACGACTGACGTTCACGGCCGAGGCGGACGGCTCGAGCGAGCAGGCGCTGCGCCAGCTCGGGGCCAGCGACTTCTCCCGCGGCCTGGTCGCTGTCGGTGACCTCGAAGCCAGCGTGCTCGCCGCGTCGAACCTCATCGACATCGGTGTGCCCCAGGTGTGGGCGCGGGCGCTGTCGGACCGGCACGGCCAGATACTCGAGCGACTCGGGGTGCACCACGTGATCAATCCCGAGCGGGAGCAGGGTCGCCGGGTCGGTCACCTCATCGGTGGCACCATGCTCGACTTCATCGAGGTGGACGAGGGCTGGGCGCTGGTCAAGGTGCTGCCGTTGCCCGAGTCGGTCGGGGTCACGCTCGGGGAGAGCCGCCTGCGCGAGCTCTACGGCATCACCGTCGTCGGCACCAAGCAGCCCGGCAAGCCGTTCCAGTTCGCCCAGCGCGAGACCGTCGTGAAGCCCGACGACACTCTGATCATCGCGGGAGAGACGCGCGTGTGCGAGCAGTTCTCCGCCATCGCCGAGGCCGCGCGCGGCGGGCGGTGATCAGTCGGCGGACATCTCGACCGAGCGGTCGCGGTTCGCCACGACCGCGTCGAGGAAGGCCGCGCGCAGCCCGTGCCTCTCCAGCTGGTGCAGGGCCGCCGCGGTCGTGCCTCCGGGCGAGGTGACGCGCTCGCGCAGCACGGCGGGGTGCTCACCGGTCGTGTCCAGCAGGCGGGACGAGCCCGACAGGGTCGCGGCTGCGAGCGTCGTGGCGAGGTCGCGTGGCAGGCCGACGCGGACGCCGGCCTCGACCAGGGCCTCGACGACGAGAAAGAGGTAGGCCGGGCCCGAGCCGCTGACGGCGGCCACGGCGTCCATCTGTGCCTCCGGAACGACCACCACGGCTCCGACCGACGCCAGCAGCGCCCGTGCGGTCTCGAGGTGGTCGGGCCCGGCGTGCCGACCTGCGCAGATGGCTGAGATGCCTGCCCGCACCAGGGCCGGGGTGTTCGGCATCGCGCGCACCACGGGCTGACCGTCGGGCAGCAGCGACTCGAGCCGGGCGGTCGTGAGCCCGGCTGCGACCGACACCACGACGGTGTGTGCCGGCAGGTGGGCTGCCACGCTCTCGAGCGCGGTCGCGACGTCGTGGGGCTTCACCGCGACGAGCAGCAGCTGCGTCTGCGGCGACACCCCGCCATCGGCAGCCACCTGCACGCCGTACTGCTGCGCGAGCTGGGCGGCGCGCTCCGGGCGCTGCTCGACGACGGTGACGTCGTCGGCCTGCGTCCCCGAGTCGAGCATGCCCGCCAGCAGGCTCTCCCCCATCACTCCGCACCCGAGCAGCACAGTTCTCATGGGTCCGACGCTAGTGGGAGCGGAAGTCGTGCGGTGCGTAGCGGGGGCCGAACCTTGGCGCCCGGACGCCGGAGAGCTCGAGCAGGCGCTGCACCCGAAACCGGTGGCCCCGATAGGGCTCGAGGGCCCGCAGCATGTCGTCGTCGGTGTCGCTGACCTCGCCGGTGAGCGCGAACGTCACCAGACGAGGCACGTGCGCGTCACCGACCGAGACGGCGTCGGCGTCGCCGAGGGCCCGCTGGCGTACCTCGGCCGACGTCCAGGCCCCGACCCCCGGCACCGCGCGCAGCCTCTCGTCCGCCTGCGCGCCGGACATGCCAGCGACCTGCTCCAGTCGCGACGCCAGCCCGGCGGCGCGCACGGCCGTGGCAGCACGCTGGGGACCCACCCCGGCACGGTGCCAGTCCCAGGACGGGATGGCACGCCACGCCGACGGTTCGGGGACGACGGCCATGCCGGCGGCCGGTCCCGGCGCGGGTTCCCCGTACCGGCGCACGAGCCAGCTCCACGCCCGCCGGGCCTCTGCACCCGTCACCTTCTGCTCCAGGATCGCCGGCAGCAGCGCCTCCATGACCAGGCCGGTGCGCCCGACGCGGGGGCCGCCGGTGCGACGCGCGCCGTCGGTGAGCACCCGCACGTCGGGAGCCCAGCCGGTGAGGTCGTCGTGCGCCCCGAGCCACAGCGGGGCCATCTCGACCAGCCAGGCCGCGCCCGGCCCCCACGCGGTGACCGACACCTCGCCACCGGACACCTCGAACCGCGCGGTGCCCGGCCCCTGGGGGGTTCGCGCCGTTCGCCACACCGCCCCGGCGCGGTCGAGGGCGTAGGTGGGGTCGCCGGCACCGCGCCGGTGGGGTCCCAGCAGCAGGGTGAGCGGAACCGGAGCGGACGCCCGCCAGCGCCGCTCGCACACCGCGACCATCGGCGTCAGAAGCGCAGCGAGCCGGCCGGCAGCACCACGTGCGACGACACACGGCTGCCGTGCCGCAGCTCGTTGTCGGAGCCGATCTGCGCCTGCGCACCCACGACGGAGTGGTCGACGAGCACCTGGTCGGCGATCTGCGCACCCTGGCCCACGGCTGAGCGCCGCACGCGGCTGGCGGCCCCGACGACGGCGTCGGCCATCACCACCGAGCCCTCGATCACACAGTCGGGGCCGACCACCGCGCCGGCCAGCACCGAGCTGCCCCCGTACACGCGGGCAGTGGGGTGCACGGTCGCGCCGGGCAGCACGAGCGACTCCCCCGGCGGACCGGGGCGGGCCGAGGGGACGATCACCCCGCGGACCAGGTCGGCCGAGCCCTGCACGTACAGCTCGGGCGTGCCCAGGTCGGTCCAGTACGCACGGTCGACGTGGCCGAGCACGCGGCTGCCCTGCTCCAGCAGCGCGGGAAACGTCTCGCGCTCGACCGACACCGCCCGCCCCGGTGGGATCTGCTCGATCAGAGAGCGGCGAAAGACGTAGCACCCGGCGTTGACCCGGTTGGTGACCGGCTCGGGTGACTTCTCCAGAAACTCCGTCACCCGGCCCTCCGGCCCGACGACGACGCTGCCGAAGGCTCGCGGGTCGTCGACCTCGGTGAGGTACAGCGTCACGTCGGCGTCGAACTCCAGGTGCCGCGCGAGCTGGGCTCGCAGGTCGTGCCCGTCGAGGACGTCGCCGTTGAGCACCACGACCGGATCGTCCGCGGTCCCGGACAACCGCTCGGCAGCGTTGCGGATGGCACCGGCCGTCCCCAGCGGGGACGTCTCCAGCATCAGCTCGACCTCGGCGCCGTACCGGTTCAGCTCGGGCACGTACCGCTCGAACGCCTCGGCCCGGTAGGCCGTGGCGAGCACCACCCTGCTCACGCCGGCGGCAGCAGCCCGAGCCACCTGGTGGGCCACGAACGGCACGCCGGCCACCGGGAGCATCGGCTTGGGAACATGCTCGGTGAGCGGCCGCAGCCGCGTGCCCAGCCCACCGACCAGCAGGATCGCCTCGACCACGCCCCTCACCCTACGGTGATCGACGTGGCCGAACCTGCGACCCCGCCAGCCCTGCTGTCGCGCGCCCTGCGCGCGGACCCCGCACGCCCGTTCCTCACCTACTACGACGTCTCGTCCGGCGGACGGGTGGAGCTGTCGGTGGCGACGTTCGACAACTGGGTCAGCAAGACGGCCGGGCTGGTGCGCGACGAGCTGGACGTCGAGCCGGGTGACGCCGTCTCGGTCGTGCTGCCTGCGCACTGGCTGGCACTGGTGTGGGCCCAGGCGGTCTGGACCGTCGGGGCCCGCCTGCTGCTCACCACCGATGCGGCGCAGGTCGCCGTGCGTGCGGCCGACGATGCGCAGGCCGGCTCGACGGCGGCCGGGCAGCTCGTGGTGGTCAGTACCGCTGCCCTGGGCGGGCCGGCCGGTGCCCGCACCCCGACCGGTGCCCTCGACTTCGGGCGCCTGGTGCTCGGGTTCCCGGACGTGCTCGGCACGCCAGATGAGTCCGACGACCCGTTGCTGGACGACCTGCTGGCTCAGGCGAGCCGATCAGCCGATTGGGCACCGCGCCGAGGGCTGGTCGTGGGTCGGTCGCTGACCACCGCCGTGGTGCGCGACGCACTGCTGCTGCCTCTGCTCGTCGACGGGTCGTGCGTGCTGGTCAGCGGCGCGCCCACGGCCGAGCAGGTTGCGAGCATCGGCGAGCAGGAGGGCGCGGTCACCACGGGTCGTCGCTGAGCGCCGCCGCCATGTACAGCCGCGTGTAGGCCAGCGCCTCGGCCAGGTCGTTCTCCCGCTCCTCACGGTTCTTGGCCCGGCGCGTCGACACCTCGAGCACGATCGAGCCCTCCCAGGCGTCGCGGGCGAGCCGCTCGAGCAGCACGTCGCAGGGCTGGGTGCCGCGTCCGGGCACGAGGTGCTCGTCACGGGCCGATCCGCTGCCGTCAGCGAGGTGGACGTGGGCCAACCGGTCACCGAGGTCGGCCGCCAGCTTCAGCGCGTCCGAGCCGGAGACCGCCGTGTGCGACAGGTCCAGGGTGCAGTGGTGGTAGCCCTCGTCGGTCGGGTCCCAGTCGGGTAGGTAGGCCTTGAGCTCGCGCCCTCCGGCGCGCCACGGGTACATGTTCTCGACCGCCACCAGGATCCCCGACTCCTCGGAGAGCGCGTTCACCTTGGCCGCGAAGTCGCGGGCGTACTCGCGCTGCCAGCGGAACGGCGGATGGACGACGACGACGGACGCCCCGAGCTGCTGGGCGGCCTGCACCGAGCGGGTGAGCCGCTCCCAGGGGTCCGGCGACCAGACCCGCTGCGTCACGAGCAGGCAGGGGGCGTGCACCGCGACGACAGGAACCTGGTGCGCCTGCACCAGGGACTCCACGGCGTCCGGGTCCTGGCTGACCGGGTCGGTCCACACCATGAGCTCGATGCCGTCGTAGCCGAGCATGTCCGCGATCTCGAAGCACGCTGCGGTCGACTCCGGGTAGACCGACGCCGTCGACAGCGCCACGGCGGCCTTGGCCAGCCGCACGGGCACCCCACCGGGCTCAGATGCCATGGGAGCCCGGTGTCGTCGAGCGGCTCGGCTCGGCCAGCACGTCGAGCTGGCGCAGGATGATGCCCTCGCGCAGCGCCCAGGGGCAGATCTGCACGGTGCCGACCTCGAGCAGGTCCATGGCGCCCTCGGCCACGACCGCGCCGGCGAGCAGCTGGGCGGCGCGGCCCGCCGAGACGCCGGGCAGGTCGGCCCGCTGCTTCGTCGTCATGCTCGCCAGTCGCGGCACCATCTCGGACAGGTCGTCCAGGTGCAGCGCGCGCGGCACGTAGATGCCCTCCGACGAGGCGGACGCCCCCGCGATACGGGCCAGCGAGCGAAAGGTCTTCGACGTGCCGACTGCCAGGTCGGGACGTCCGTGGCGCAGCACCAGGCCGGCCACCTCGGCGATCCGGGCCCGGACGTGGCGACGCATGGTGCGCAGCTGCTCGGCGTCCGGGGGGTCGTCGGGGAGCAGCTCGCGGGTCAGCCGCCCGGCACCGAGGGGCAGCGAGAGAGCCGCGTCGGGGTCCTCGTCGATGCCGGTCGCGATCTCGAGCGAGCCACCCCCGATGTCGAGCATCAGCACCCGCCGCGACGACCAGCCGTACCACCGGCGCACCGCCAGGAACGTCAGCCGCGACTCCTCGTCCCCGCTGAGCACCGCCAGGTCCACACCCGCCTCGTCGCGCACCCGGGCGAGCACCTTCTCGCCGTTCGTCGCCTCCCGCAGGGCGGAGGTGGCGAAGGCGAGGATGCGCTCGGCGCCCTTGTCCTCGGCGAGCGCGACGGCCTCCTGGCAGAACTCGACCAGCCGGTCGGCTCCGGCGTCCCCGACCCTGCCGTCCGGCTCGATCAGCTCGCTCAGCCGTAGCTGCGCCTTGTGCTTGTGCGCGGGCAGGGGCCGCGCCCCGGGGTGGGCGTCGACCAGCAGCAGGTGGACGGTGTTCGACCCCACATCCAGAACTCCCAGGCGCACGCGTGAGACGGTAGCCGCCCGGGCTGCGTACCCTTCGCCGGGTGGGTGAAGTGGCACTGGACTTTCCGCGCACCTGGGTGGAGTTCACCGACCCCGCTGACCCCGACGTGGTGGTGCGAGCGGACGTCACGTGGCTCACCTCGCGCTGGACGTGCATCTTCGGGCGCGGCTGCCGCGGCATCGACGCGACCCGGCCCGACGACGGCTGTTGCGTGCACGGCGCCCACTTCACCGACGCCGACGACGAGGCCCGGGTCGTGGCAGCGGCCGACCGTCTGGGCGCGGCCGACTGGCAGATGCGCCGCAGGGGGCGACGGGGTGGGGTGGTCAGCGTCGACCCCGAGGGGGGCCGCCGCACCCGTGTCGTCGACGGTGCCTGCATCTTCCACAACCGAGCCGGGTTCGACGGGCCGCCCGGCTGTGCGCTGCATGCGCTGGCACTGGCGGAGGGAACCCACCCGCTCACCACGAAGCCGGACGTGTGCTGGCAGCTGCCGCTCCGGCGTGGCTTTCGCGACGTCACCCGCCCTGACGGCAGCACCTACCACGAGGTGAGCCTGGGCGAGTTCGACCGGCGAGGCTGGGGTGCCGGGGGACACGAGCTCGACTGGTACTGCAGTGGTGACCCGATCGCTCACGTGGGCACCCAGACCGTGCTGCACGGCTCACGCGCCGAGATCGTCGCCCTCATCGGCGAGGCTGCCTACGGCGAGCTGGTGAGCCTGTGCGAGGCGCAGCCCGCGGCGCATCCCGCCTCACGGTGACCACCGCCACTCCCAGCCCGAACATCTGGCGGTGGCCCGACGTCTACGAGCGGCTGAACCGGGCCGCCGACCCCGACGGTCTGGTCATGGCCGCGCTGGACGAGCTGCTGGCCCCGAACGCGCCGGTGCCGCTCGCGGTCGACGTGGGGTGCGGGTCGGGGTTCCACCTGCCGGCCCTGGCCCTCCGGGCGCGCACCGTGGTGGGCGTGGAGCCTCACCCGGGACTGGTCGAGCTGGCACGGCGCCGCGTGGCTCGCGCCCGGTTGACGACGAAGGTCGACGTGCGGCCCGGCGTCGCTGCGGCCCTGCCCGTGGCCTCGGGCAGCGTCGACCTGCTGTTCTCGCACTGGGCGTACTTCTTCGGTCCCGGCTGCGAGCCCGGACTGGTCGAGGCCGACCGCGTGCTGGTCAGCGGGGGCATGCAGGTGGCCGTCGACCTCGACGTGGCCGCCGCGCACGGATATGCGCACTGGTTCGCCGCGAGCGGCGGCGAGGTGCGGGCGCGGCCGAGCCTGTCGTTCTTCACCGCTCGAGGCTGGCAGGAGCGCCGGCTGCCCGTGGTGTGGTCGTTCGCGAGCCGGGACGACCTGGCCGCCGTGCTGCACATCGAGTTCCCGGCGGCCGTGGCGGCACAGGCCATTCGCGAGACGGTGGGCACCACGATCGCAGTGCCCACCGTGCTGCGCTGGCGCCGCGCGGCCGGCTCCGCGGCGCTGCCGGGATCTGTCGGACCCGAGCCCTAGGGTCGCGCTCATGCCGACAGCACGAGGCGCCGCATCCACCAAGTCCGGGCGAGCCGGCTTCGGCTGCAGCGAGTGCGGGTGGACCAGCCCGCGGTGGGTCGGCCGGTGCGGGCAGTGCCAGGCCTGGGGCACGGTCGGTGACCGGCAGCTCACCGCGGCCGGCGCTGCCGAGCTGCGGGCGCGCCCGATCACGCAGGTCGACGCCCAGGGCGGACGGGCGACACCGAGCGGCATCGACGAGCTCGACCGTGTGCTCGGGGGCGGCCTCGTCCCCGGCGGGGTGGTGCTGCTCGCCGGCGAGCCGGGGGTCGGCAAGTCCACGCTCGCGCTCGAGGTCGCGGCGGGGGCGCGCGGCACAGCTCTCTACGCCACCGGCGAGGAGACCACGGCACAGGTCAGGCAGCGCGCGGACCGGACGGGCTCGGTGCACGAGCGCCTCTACCTCGCGGCTGTGCGCGACCTCGACGAGGTGCTGGGGCACGCCGAGCAGGTGCGGCCCGACCTGCTCGTCCTCGACTCGGTGCAGACGGTCACCGCCAGCGGCGTCGAGGGATCGGCAGGTAGCCCCAGCCAGGTGCGCGGGGTGGCAGCGGCCCTGGTGAGCCTGGCCAAGCAGGTCGGCACCTCGGTGCTGCTGGTGGGCCACGTGACCAAGGACGGGGCCGTGGCCGGGCCTCGGGTGCTCGAGCACCTCGTCGACGTCGTCGTCATGTTCGAGGGCGACCGCCACTCGCGGCTGCGTCTGCTGCGCGGTGTGAAGAACCGGTTCGGTCCCAGCGACGAGGTGGGGTGCCTCGACCTCGACGAGACCGGCATCCGCTCGGTGGCCGATCCCGGGCGACTCTTCCTGTCGGCGAACCCGCAGCCGGTGCCCGGTCGCTGCTGGACGGTGACTCTGGAGGGTCGTCGCGCCCTGCCGGTGGAGGTTCAGGCACTGGTCGGTCCCGAGACCTCCGGCAACCCCCGGCGAGTCACCACGGGTCTGCCGGCGAGCCGAGTGTCGCTGCTGCTGGCGGTACTCGACAGGCGCACCGGCGCCCGGCTCGGCGGGCACGACGTCTACGTCTCCACCGTCGGTGGGCTCACCGTGAACGAGCCCGCCGGTGACCTCGCCGCTGCTCTGGCGATCGGCAGCGCCGCCGCGGACGTCCCACTGCCCCCCGGCGTCGGCGCGATCGGCGAGGTCGGCCTGGACGGTGAGATCCGTGCGGTGAGCGGGGTGCGGCACCGCGTGAACGAGCTGGTGCGCGTCGGCGCCCGCCGGGTTCTCGTCCCAGCAGCACGATCGAGCTCCGACGAGGCGGTGCCGGTCGTCGACGGCTGCGAGGTCGTGCCGGTGGCGTCCCTCGTCGAGGCGGTGCTGCGGGCTCAACGCCCCCTGCTCAGCGCCACTACGGGCACCCGGAACGGCCGCTGAGCGGCACTACACTCGCGCCCATCGACACCACGCTTCGCCGCACGCTCGCCTCCGTGGCACCGGGCACCCCCCTGCGCGAGGGCCTCGAGCGCATTCTTCGGGGACGCACCGGCGCGCTCGTCGTGCTCGGCTACGACCGGCAGGTCGAGGCGCTGTGCACCGGGGGGTTCACCCTCGACGTGGAGTTCTCCGCGACCCGCCTGCGAGAGCTGGCCAAGATGGACGGGGCGATCGTGGTCGACACGAAGGCGAACCGCATCGTCCGTGCCGCCACCCAGCTGGTGCCCGACCCGACGATCCACACCTCCGAGTCCGGCACACGACACCGCACGGCCGAGCGCACGGCGCGCCAGACCGGTCACCCGGTGATCTCGGTCAGCCAGTCGATGAACCTCGTCGCGCTCTACCTCGACGAGCACCGCCACGTGCTCGAGGACTCCGCGGAGATCCTGTCGCGGGCCAACCAGGCGTTGGCCACCCTCGAGCGCTACAAGCAACGCCTGGACGAGGTGGCCGGAACCCTCTCGGCCCTGGAGATCGAGGATCTCGTCACGCTGCGCGACGTCGCCGTCGTGGCCCAGCGCCAGGAGATGGTGCGCCGCATCCACACCGAGATCGAGGGCTACGTCGTCGAGCTCGGCGCAGACGGCAGGCTGCTGTCGCTGCAGCTCACCGAGCTCGTGTCTGGCCTGGACCCCGACCGGGCCCTGCTGGTGCAGGACTACGTCGCCGATCCCGAGACCGACCACCGGGGGCACCTGAGCGAGATGGAGGCGCTCGACCCGTCGGCCCTGCTCGACGTCGGCGAGGTCGCCGCGGCACTGGGGTACGGCGGCGGGGAGGCCGTGCTCGACCGGTCGATCAGTCCTCGTGGGTACCGGCTGCTCGCCCGCGTCCCGCGGCTGCCGGGCAGCGTCGTGGAGCGCGTCGTCGCGCACTTCGGCGGCCTGCAGCGGCTGCTGGGTGCTCACGTCGACGACCTGCTCGCCATCGAGGGCATCGGCGGAGCTCGAGCGCGCACGATCCGCGAGGCGCTGTCGCGGCTGGCCGAGGCGAGCATCATGGACCGGTACGTCTGAGCCCCGCACCCATATCGTCGTCCGCGCAGATGCACGACCAGCTGCTGACCTGGTACGACGCGAACGCACGCGACCTGCCGTGGCGCACCGTCGGCACGACGGCGTGGGGGGTGCTGGTCAGCGAGATCATGCTGCAGCAGACCCCCGTGGCGCGGGTGGCGCCGGTGTACCCGACGTGGCTGGCGCGCTGGCCCGAGCCGGCCGACCTCGCTGCCGAGCCGGTCTCGGCGGCCATCCGGCAGTGGGGACGCCTGGGCTACCCCCGTCGAGCGGTGCGGCTGCATGCCGCAGCGCGTGCCATCCGGGACGAGCACGGCGGGGTGGTGCCCGACTCGGTCGCGTCTCTGCGCGCACTCCCGGGAGTGGGCGAGTACACCGCTGCCGCCGTCGCCGCCTTCGCGTTCGGCCGCCGCGTCGCCGTGCTCGACACCAACGTGCGACGCGTGCTCAGCCGCGTCGTGGACGGGCAGGCCCAGCCCCGGGCCCACCTGACGAACCTGGAGCGCTCCCTGGCCGAGTCGCTGCTGCCTGCGGACGCGCCGACGGCGGCGCGCTGGTCGGTCGCCGTCATGGAGCTCGGAGCGCTCGTGTGCTCGTCGACCGCTCCGGTGTGCGGCGCGTGCCCCCTCGCCGGGAGCTGTCGGTGGCTGACCGCTGGCCGCCCGGGCCCGACGGTGGCTCGGCGCAGCCAGCCGTTCGACGGCACCGATCGACAGGCCCGAGGTCGGATCATGGCCGTGCTGCGCGAGTCGCAGGCCGCGGTGTCGACGCGCGGGATCGCCTCGGCATGGCCCGACGACGCCCAACGTCGGCGAGCGCTGGAGTCGCTGCTCGCCGACGGGCTGGTCGTGCGGACCCAGCGGGGCTATCGGCTACCCGACTGACTCGGCGTCGAGGTCGCCGAGGCGCTCCCGGTACTCCGGGCGCGGGTCGAGGGCCACCGCGACCCGGTAGTGCCCCGCGGCCTCGTCATGCCGAGACCGGCGCTCGCAGACGCGGCCGAGGGCGAACCGGGCGTAGGCGTCGGTGGGGTCGAGCTCCACCAGGCGGGAGAACGCCCGCTCGGCCCGGTCGAGCTGCGCCCGGGCGAAGTAGGCGCGCCCGGCCAGCTCGAGAACAGACCTCGAGTCGGGTTCGTCGGACAGCAGCGGGGCCATGGTCGCCAGCGCCTCCGCAGGCTTGCCCTGCGACATCAGCTGCTCCGACCGACGAAGCAGGTCTGCTGGATGTACCCCGGTCAGGGCTCAGCCCTCCTGCTGCCCAGCGGCCTCCTCGACCGGAGGGGCGTCCGGCAGCTCGGCCTTGCCGGTGCCGGAGAAGGTGAACTCGGCGGTCGAGCCCTCCCCCTCCACGTCGACGAGCACGATCTCGCCAGCCTTGAGGTCGCCGAAGAGGATCCGCTCGCTCAACGCGTCCTCGATCTCGCGCTGGATCGTGCGACGCAGGGGACGCGCCCCCAGCACCGGGTCGAAGCCGCGCTTGCCGAGCAGCTCCTTGGCCGCCGTGGTCAGCTCGATGCCCATGTCCTTGTCGCGCAGCCGCTCGTCGACCTTGTCGATCATCAGGTCGACGATGCGGACGATCTCCTCCGGCGTCAGCTGGTGGAACACGACGATGTCGTCGACACGGTTGAGGAACTCCGGGCGGAAGTGCTGCTTGAGCTCGTCGGAGACCTTGGCCTTCATGCGGTCGTAGCTGCCCTGGACGTCGCTGGCCTGCGCGAAGCCCAGGCTCACGCTCTTGGCGATGTCACGGGTGCCCAGGTTGGTCGTCATGATGATGACGGTGTTCTTGAAGTCGACCGCTCGGCCCTGGGCGTCGGTGAGCTTGCCCTCCTCCAGCACCTGCAGCAGCGAGTTGAAGATGTCGGGGTGGGCCTTCTCCACCTCGTCGAAGAGGACGACCGAGAACGGCTTGCGCCGCACCTTCTCGGTGAGCTGCCCACCCTCCTCGTACCCGACGTACCCGGGCGGGGAGCCGAAGAGGCGCGAGACGGTGTGCTTCTCGGAGTACTCGCTCATGTCGAGGGCGATCAGCGAGTCCTCGTCGCCGAACAGGAACTCGGCCAGCGCCTTGGACAGCTCGGTCTTGCCCACGCCGGAGGGGCCGGCGAAGATGAACGAGCCTCCCGGGCGCTTCGGGTCCTTCAAGCCGGCCCGCGTGCGGCGGATCGACTTGGACAGGCCCCGGATGGCGTCCTCCTGGCCGATCACGCGCTTGTGCAGCTCGTCCTCCATGTGCAGCAGGCGCGAGGTCTCCTCCTCGGTCAGCTTGAACACCGGGATGCCCGTCGCGGTGGCCAGCACCTCGGCGATGAGCTCCTCGTCGACCTCGGCGACCACGTCGAGGTCACCGGCCTTCCACTGCTTCTCCCGCTCCGACTTCTGCCCGAGCAGCGTCTTCTCCTTGTCGCGCAGCCCGGCGGCGAGCTCGAAGTCCTGCGCGTCGATCGCCGACTCCTTGTCGCGGCGCACGGCCGCGATCTTCTCGTCGAACTCACGCAGGTCCGGCGGTGCGGTCATGCGCCGGATACGCAGCCGCGACCCGGCCTCATCGATCAGGTCGATGGCCTTGTCGGGCAGGAAGCGGTCGGAGATGTAGCGGTCCGACATCTGCGCGGCAGCAACCAGCGCCGGGTCGGTGATGGTCACGCGGTGGTGCGACTCGTAGCGGTCGCGCAGCCCCTTGAGGATCTCGATGGTGTGAGCCAGCGTCGGCTCGTTGACCTGGATGGGCTGGAACCGGCGCTCGAGTGCGGCGTCCTTCTCGACGTGCTTGCGGTACTCGTCCAGGGTGGTCGCCCCGATGGTCTGCAGCTCGCCCCGCGCCAGCATCGGCTTGAGGATGCTGGCCGCGTCGATCGCGCCCTCGGCAGCACCGGCACCGACCAGCGTGTGGATCTCGTCGATGAACAGGATGATGTCGCCACGGGTGCGGATCTCTTTGAGCACCTTCTTCAGGCGCTCCTCGAAGTCACCGCGGTACCGGCTGCCGGCGACCAAGGCGCCGAGGTCGAGTGTGTAGAGCTGCTTGTCCTTGAGCGTCTCGGGCACCTCGCCCTTGACGATGGCCTGGGCCAGCCCCTCCACGACGGCGGTCTTGCCGACGCCGGGCTCCCCGATCAGCACCGGGTTGTTCTTGGTGCGGCGCGAGAGCACCTGCATGACCCGCTCGATCTCCTTCTCCCGGCCGATCACCGGGTCGAGCTTGGCCTCGCGGGCGGCCTGGGTCAGGTTGCGGCCGAACTGGTCGAGCACGAGCGACGTGGAGGGGGCCTCGGCCTGCGGACCGCCGGCCGACACCGTCTCCTTGCCACCCTGGTAGCCCGAGAGCAGCTGGATGACCTGCTGGCGCACCCGGTTCAGGTCGGCGCCGAGCTTGACCAGCACCTGGGCCGCGACGCCCTCACCCTCCCGGATGAGCCCGAGCAGGATGTGCTCGGTGCCGATGTAGTTGTGGCCGAGCTGCAGCGCCTCACGCAGGGACAGCTCGAGCACCTTCTTGGCGCGGGGCGTGAAGGGGATGTGGCCGCTGGGAGCCTGCTGGCCCTGGCCGATGATCTCCTCGACCTGGGAGCGCACCGCCTCCAGCGAGATGCCGAGGCTCTCCAAGGCCTTGGCCGCCACGCCCTCGCCCTCGTGGATGAGACCGAGCAGGATGTGCTCGGTGCCGATGTAGTTGTGGTTGAGCATCCTCGCCTCTTCTTGGGCAAGGACCACAACCCGACGTGCTCGGTCGGTGAACCTCTCGAACATGGAGCGCTCCTCGGTGCCGCAGTGCGCAGCCGCCCGGGCGTCTGGACGACTGGTTCGGGCATGCTATCCCCGGCGGGGGGACCGCACTCCTCGACAGTCGTCCGACCGTGACCCACTGGCGGGTCAGGACGGGATGCCGCGCGTTCGTCGTACCAACGGATACGCAGGTCAACCGTGTTCCGCCGGCGACGACGTTATGCCACCGGCGAACGCCCGAGCGGTGCGCAGAAGCAACAGAAACGTAACCTCGCCCCGCCTCAGGCGTGGGCAGCCTCGTACTGCGCCACGATCGTGGCGGGGATGCGGCCGCGCTCGTTCACGGGCAGGCCCTGCTGCTTGGCCCAGGCGCGGATGGCAGCGGTCTGCGACGAACGTCCGGACGCCGCTGCGCCACGGCCGCCGCCACGCGCAGCCGAGCGCCGACCGGATGTCTTGCGTGCGTGACCGACATAGACGGCGAAGGCCTCGCGCAGGGCCGCCGCGTTGTCGGCAGTCAGATCGATCTCGTAGCCGACCCCGTCGAGGCCGAACTGGACGGTCTCGTCGGCCGGGCCTCCGTCCAGGTCGTCGACCAGCACGACTTCGACACGCTGCGCCACTTCGAGCTCCTTCACGACAATCCCCCGACGAAAGGACTCCTCAGACGTTAGTCATTTCGCGTGCAGAAAGCGAACCATTCGTGTGTTTCCCAGGGTGTTGGGTCGCACCCGCTCAAGGTCGAGGTATTCAGCAATTCCCTCGTCCGGCGACCGAACCATCTGCACGAAAACCTCTGGGTCGACGTCGACCGAGTCGGCGACCGCGAATCCGTGGTGGGAGAAGAAGTCGACCTCGAAGGTCAGGCACACGACGCGCTGCACCCCGAGGGCGTGGGCGGTGGCCAGCAATTCGTCGAGAATGCGCCGACCGATTCCGCGTCCTCGAAACTGCGGGAGCACGGCCAGAGTTCTCACCTCGGCCAGGTCCTCCCACATCACATGAACGGCCCCGCACCCGACGACCTGACCTGACCGACTCACCGCGACGCGAAAATCCGGGACGTCCTCGTACAAGGTGACCACGTCCTTGGCCAGAAGAATGCGGTCAGCGGCGTAGCACTCGATGATCGCGCGAATCTGGCCGACGTCGCCCGTACGGGCCCGACGGACGGTGATCGTCTCGGTCGTCACAAGGCGCAGCAGACTACTGCGTGAGTTGCACCCCGGCCGAGGCCAGCGTCGCCAGCCCGGCGTCGACGTTGTAGACGTCGGTGAACCCCGCCTGCACCATCTGCTCGGCCGCCTGCGCGCTGCGGTTGCCGCTGCGGCAGTAGACCACGTAGGTCTCGTCGGTGGGCAGGGCGGCGATCTGCTCGGCGAACGTGGGGCTGGCGATGTCGATGTTGAGCGCACCCGGTACATGGCCCTCGGCATACTCCTGGGGCGTACGGACGTCGAGCACGACGACCTCGCCGCTCTCGGCGACCTCGATGAGCTGCTGGGCTCCGATGTCGGTCACCGCGACGGTGTCCGAGGAGCAGCCCGCCAGCCCGACGAGGGCGACGACGCTGACGACGACGGCTGCTGCACGAGCTCGCATGACGGTCCTCCTGGTGGTGTCCCGCCAGTATACCCCCAGGGGTATCACGAGGCCCGTTGGTTGCGATCCCACACGAGTTGCAGGCCGATCAACGTCAGCCACGGCTCGTCGTGCACCAGCGACCGCGCCTCCCCGACCATCAGTGGTGCCAGCCCGCCCGTGGCGATCACCGCGACGTCGTCCGGGTCGTCGGCGAGCTCGGCGGCCATGCGCGCGACCATGCCGTCCACCTGCGCCGCGAATCCGTAGAGGGCTCCGGACTGCAGTGCCTCGACCGTGTTCTTGCCGATGACCGAGCGCGGCGCGGTGAGCTCGACCTTGCGTAGCTGCGCCCCCCGCACGCCCAGGGCATCCAGGGAGATGCCGATGCCCGGGGCGATCGCGCCCCCGACGTAGGCGCCCTCGGCAGAGACCGCGTCGAACGTGGTCGCCGTCCCAAAGTCGACGACGATCGCCGGTCCGCCGTAGAGGTGCACGGCTGCCAGCGAGTTGACGATGCGGTCGGTACCGACCTCGCGGGGGTTGTCGACCAGCACGGGGATGCCGGTGCGCACCCCGGGCTCGACAACCACGGTGCGCTGGTGGGAGAACACGTGGTCGGACATGTCCCGCATCTCTCGCAGCACAGCCGGCACCGTCGAGCACATCGCGACTCCGTCCACGGCCTCCAGCGACAGCCCCCGGCGGCGCGTGAGCAGGCCGTCGAGCAGCACCGCCCACTCGTCGGCCGTGCGCTCGGCGTCGGTGGAGACCCGCCAGTGCTCGACGACCTCCACGTCCTCGTCGTGCTCGATCAGCCCGAGAACGGTCTGGGTGTTCCCGACGTCGATGGCCAGCAGCACGGTCTCACCCCCACTGTTCGGTATCGGTGAAGTCCAGCCCGATGTCGAGCACCGGAGCCGAGTGGGTCAGGGCACCCACGGCCAGGTAGTCCACGCCCGTGGCCGCCACACTCGCCGCGTTGTCGAGGCTGAGCCCGCCGCTGGCCTCGAGCCGGGCACGTCCGCAGAGCAGTGTCGCCGCCTCGGCGAGCGCGGGCACGTCGAAGTTGTCGAGCAGCACGACGTCCGCACCAGCGTCGACGACGGCGAGCGCGTCGGCGAGGGTGTCGACCTCGACCTCGATCGACAGCTCGGGGTAGGCCTGCCTCACCCGCCGGTACGCCGCGACGACGCCGCCGGCGGCGTGGGCGTGGTTGTCCTTGACCAGGGCTGCGTCCGACAACGACATGCGGTGGTTCAGGCCACCTCCGCACCGCACCGCGTACTTCTCCAACGCACGCAGCAACGGAGTGGTCTTGCGGGTGTCGCGTACCGCAGCGCCGGTCCCGGCGATCGCGTCGACCCAGGCTCGGGTGAGGGTGGCGACGCCGGACAGGTGACCGAGCAGGTTCAGTGCGGTGCGCTCCCCGAGCAGCAGGTCGCGCGCCCGGCCACGGACGACGAGCAACGGCTGGCCCGCCGTGACGCGCTCGCCATCGGCGACAAGCGCGTCGGTCTGGATCGCCGCCGATGCGGCTCGGTGCAGCACCACTGCGGCGACGTCGAGGCCGGCCACCACACCGTCGGCGCGGCTGGACATGGTGGCCACCGCGGCGGCGTCCGCGGCGACCGTGGCAGTGCTGGTGACATCGCCCCCGCCAGCCAGGTCCTCGGCGAGCGCGGCGTCGACGAGCGCGACCAGGGCGTCGGCGTCCAGCCCGGCAGCGTGCACCCGGGCCGCGAGGTCGTCGGGGATCGGTGGCCGACCGTCGCTCACTCGTCCTCCAGGGGTCGGTAGGTCAGGGTGAGGGAGCCCTGCGGGCTGCGAGCCGCGACGAGCCGCCCGCGCCAGAGTGTGTCGTCCCGGTCGGGGTGGTCGGTGCGCCGGTGACCGCCGCGGGACTCCGTGCGCACGGCGGCCGCCGCCGCCAGCGCTGACGCGACCGCGTGCAGGTTGCTCGTCTCCCAGGCCTCGGTGGAGGCCTCGTCGGCCGGGGCAAGGGCGGCCAGCGACTGCAGCGACTGCTCCGTGGCCGCGAGGCCCGCTGCGTCCCGCGTGACGCCGACGCCATGTGTCATCGCTCGCTGCAGGGCAGGGCGAGCATCGGGTGCGACGAGCGGGGCCACCGGCCGGGCTACCGGGGTGCCGGGGCGGGGCAGCCCGTGCACGCGCAGGTAGTCGACGATGCGAAACCCCCAGACCAGGCCTTCGAGCAGCGAGTTCGACGCCAGTCGGTTGGCCCCGTGCACGCCTGTCGCCGAGACCTCTCCGCAGGCCAGCAGGCCCGGCAGGCTGCTGCGACCCCAGGTGTCGACCAGGACGCCGCCGGAGGCGTAGTGCTGAGCCGGAGCGACCGGCACGAGGTCGGTGACCGGGTCGACCCCGTGGGCTCGAGCGCTGGCGAGGATCGACGGGAAGCGGTGCTCGAGCAGGTCGACGCCCAGGTGGCGCGCGTCGAGCAGCACGTGGTCGGTGCCCTCGGCCCGCATGACGTCGACGGCGGCCGCGGCTACGACGTCGCGGGGGGCCAGCTCGGCCAACGGGTGCCGATCGAGCATGAACCGTCGACCCTCGCGGTCGAGAAGAACGGCACCCTCACCACGGACGGCCTCGGAGATCAGGGGCTGCTGACCGGTCGACTCGGCTCCGAGCCACAGCACGGTGGGGTGGAACTGGACGAACTCGAGGTCGGCGACCTCGGCGCCGGCGCGCAGGGCCGCCGCGACCCCGTCACCTGTTGCCACCGGGGGGTTGGTCGTCGCGCTGTAGACCTGCCCGAGCCCTCCGGTGGCCAGGATCACGACGCGGGCGAACGCGGCTCCGACGCCGTCACGGGTGCCCTCGCCGATCACGTGCAGGGTCGCCCCGCACGCCGCCCCGGCGGCGTCGGTGAGCAGATCGATCACGAGAGCGTTCTCGATCACCTCGATACGCGGGTCGTACTGCACCGCGGTCAGCTGCGCGATGAGGGCGCGCGAGATCTCTCGGCCCGTGGCGTCGCCGCCGGCGTGCGCGATGCGGTCGCGCAGGTGCCCTCCCTCGCGCGTGAGCGCGAACTCACCGGTGGGCGTGCGCTCGAACTCGGTGCCGAGCGCGACCAGCTGCCTGATTCGCCGAGGACCCTCCGTGACCAGCACCCGTACCGCCTCCTGGTCGCACAGGCCCCCTCCGGCGACGAGGGTGTCGGCCAGGTGCTCGGCCGGGGAGTCGTCCGGGTCGAGAGCCGCAGCGATGCCGCCTTGCGCCCAGGCGGTGGCGCCCGCGTCGAGGTGGGTCTTGGTCACGAGCAGCACGCGGCCCAGCTCACGGGCTGCCAGCGCCGCGGTGAGCCCGGCGATGCCGCTGCCGACGACGAGGACGTCGGCCTCGACCGTCCAGCCCGGGGCAGGCCCGGCCAGCGCCGCCGGCACCCGGTGGCTCGTGGGGTAGCTGCGAGGAGTGGGCGCTGTCACGCCGCGCCCACGGTGACCGGAAGGTTGTCGAGCAGCCGGGTCGACCCCACCCGCGCTGCGACGAGCAGGCGCGCCGGCCCGCGGTCGGGGGCCGCGCCCAGCTCGGGATCGGTGAGCACCAGGTAGTCGACGTCGACCTCCGGCTGCTCGTCCAGCACGGCCCGTGCCGCGGACAGCGCCGCGCCGCCACCCTGCGCCGCCGCCTGCTGCCCCGCGACCAGTGCCCGGAACAGCACCAGGGCCTCGCGTCGCTGCCGGGGGGTCAGATAGGCGTTGCGGCTGGAGCGGGCGAGCCCGTCCGGCTCGCGCACCGTCGGCACACCGACCACCTCGACGCCCATCTCGAGCTCGCGGCACATCCGCCGGACGAGCACGAGCTGCTGGTAGTCCTTCTCGCCGAACACCGTCACCGACGGCACGACCAGGTTGAGAAGCTTCGCGACGACGGTGAGCACGCCGACGAAGTGCGACGGCCGGGCGGCGCCCTCGAGCACCGTCCCCAGCCGTCCGGGGTCGACGGTCACCGTCGCGGGGCCGTCCGGGTACACCTCGTCGACGTCGGGTGCGAACACGACGTCGACCCCGGCCTGCTCTGCTGCGGCGACGTCGGCGTCGAGAGTGCGGGGGTAGCGGGCGAGGTCCTCCGCTGGCCCGAACTGCAGCGGGTTGACGAACACCGTCAGCAGCACGGCCCCGTGCTGCCCGACGATGCGCCGGGCCTCGCGGGCCAGCGCGAGGTGCCCCTCGTGCAGCGCGCCCATGGTGAGCACCGCGGCCACCTGCGCGTCGGCCGGGACGTCCAGACGTGCCTCGAGCAGGTCGTCCCGCGTGTGCACCAACCGCATGCGCCGAATCAGATCACGCGTCGGCGGGCTGCACGGTGTCCACGTCGGCCAGCGTGTCGAGCAGCCCGGCGGCGTCGCTCGGGCGCAGCCGTCCATCGGCGACGGCGCGCGCCGCGGTCTGGCGGGCCAGAGCCGCGTACAGCTCGACGCTGTCCGGGGCGTTCGCCCCGATGGTGCGCAGGTGAGCCGCCACCGTGCCCGCGTCGCCCCGGGCCACCGGACCGGTCAGGGCGGCGCTGCCCGACTCCAGTGCGTTGTCGAGCGCAGCC
>CAYNWB010000003.1:0-109478 GCA_964400785.1 uncultured Actinomycetes bacterium
GGCCTCGACGTGCCCGCCGACTCGGCCGGCCGCGCGCACTACGCCGTGCTGCGCGAGATCGACCAGTCGTTCCGCGAGGTGGCCTACCGCTCGCGGCTGGCCGCGGTGTCCGAGCGCACCGACACCCAGAGACGTCTGGGGGACGAGGCCCTGCAGAGGGCGCGATCGCTGCTCACGGACCGCTGACACGCTCCACCGAGGGAAACTCACCCTCGTGGCGCAGCAGGAACCGCTCGATGAACGGGCAGTCGTTGACCACCCGAGCGGCCTCGCCGGTGAGAGTGTGCAGCGTCCCGCGCACCAGGCGCGACCCGACGCCCTGCCCGTGGAACGTCTCGACCACTTCGGTGTGCACGAGGGTCACGGTGCCGTCCGTGCGCTCGTACTCGACGACGCCGGCCACCTCGCCGTCGTCGGTACGCGCCTCGAAGCGGCGCATCTCTGGGTTGTCCACCACAGTGAGGTTCATGGTGTCGATGGTGGCATCCCGCTCGCCGGCGCGCGTCCCTAGGCTGTGCTCGTGCCTGCCGCGCTGACCCCCCCGGTCGTCATCGACGGGGCCGAGCTGCCGCTGCTGTCGCACGCCCGTGTCTACGTCTGCGGCATCACCCCGTACTCGGTGACCCACCTCGGGCATGCGGCGACGTTCGTGTGGCTCGACACGGCCGCCCGGGTGCTGCGCCACGACGGCATCGACGTCGAGGTGTGTCGCAACGTCACCGACATCGACGACGTGCTCACCGAGGCGGCTCGCCGGGCCGAGACCCCGTACGACGAGCTCGCTGCGATGGAGCAGTTCTCGTTCGACCGCGCCATGGCGTCGCTCGGCGTGATGCGTCCGACCCACGAGCCGCGTGCCCACGCCTTCATCGACCCCGCCATCAGGCTGGCGGCGACGCTGCTGCGCACGGGAGCGGCCTACGAACGCGCCGGCACCGTGTACTTCCGCGGTGCCGACGTGGCAGCGTCCCACGGACTCGACGGTGACGCGCTGCACACGGCACTGGTCGAGGGCGGAGAGAACCCCGACGACCCGGCGAAGGAGCATCCGGCCGACGTCGGCGTCTGGCGCGCATCGACGGCTGACGAGCCGAGCTGGCCCTCCCCCTGGGGACCGGGGCGTCCGGGCTGGCACGCCGAGTGCGCAGCCATGGCCGTGTCGGTGCTCGGCGCGTCGGTCGACCTGCACGGAGGCGGAGCCGACCTGACGTTCCCGCACCATGCCTACGAGCGGGCGATCGCCGAGGCGGTCACCGGGGTGCGGCCCTTCGCCCGAGCCTGGATGCGCGTCGGGCTCGTGCACCACGAGGGGTCGAAGATGGCGAAGTCGACCGGCAACCTCGTGCTGGTGCCCGACCTGCTGCGCGACTACGACGCGGCCGCCGTGCGGCTGCTGCTGCTGAACCGTCCGTGGGACGAGCCCTGGACGTTCGTGGCCGACGGGCTCGACGTGGCCGCCGACCTGGTCGAACGGCTCTACGCGGCGGCCGGGCAGCCGGGCTCGGCATCCGGACGCGACGCCGTGGCGCAGGCCCTGCGCCACGACCTCGACGTGCCGACCGCCGTGGCGAGCGCGCTCGAGGCAGGTGGGTCAGGCGCCCGCTTCGCCCTGCACGTGCTCGGACTGGACGCAGCACACCGATGAGAGGGGGATCCGTGACGTCGGTCCTGCTGGTCGTGGCCGTGGAGCACGAGGCGGTGGCCCTGCCGGCCCATCTGCCGGTGCTGATCACCGGGGTCGGCAAGGTGAACGCTGCGCTGCAGGTCAGTCGCGCCCTGGCCAACCCCGCCGACCGTCCCGACATGGTGATCAACCTCGGCACGGCGGGCGCGCTGCACGGCGGCATGTCCGGCACCCACATGATCGGTCGCGTGGTGCAGCACGACCTGAACAGCACGGTGCTCGAGGAGCTGACGGGTCACCGCTACGGACGACCCATCCTGCTCGGCGAGGGACCGACCCTGGCCACGGGTGACGTCTTCGTCTCCGACGCGCAGACGCGCGACCGGCTCGCCGAGTCGGCCGACCTCGTCGACATGGAGGGGTACGCGGTGGCGGCCGCCTGCCGCATGGCGGGAGTGCCGGTGCGGCTGGTCAAGCACGTCAGCGACACGGCCGACGAGGGGGCGCGGGCGTCGTGGCTGGAGTCGGTGCACGAGGCATCGGCCGCCCTGGCCTCCTGGCTGCGCGCCACCCTGTAGCGACTAGCCTGCGCAGGCATGTCGCCTGCACACCTCGCCGCCGATCAGCCGCAGCAGCACAAGTACGTCCTGGACGAGTCGGCCATGCCGACCCGCTGGTACAACATCATCCCTGACCTGCCGGTTCCACCGCCCCCGCCGCTGCACCCGGGCACGCGGGAGCCGGTCGGCCCGAGCGACCTCGCGCCGCTGTTCCCGATGGCGCTCATCGAGCAGGAGGTCACGTCCGAGCGGTACGTCGACATCCCGCCCGCAGTGCAGGACGTGTACCGCCTGTGGCGGCCGTCCCCGCTGTACCGGGCGCGCCGGCTGGAGAAGGCGCTCGACACCCCGGCCCGCATCTACTACAAGTACGAGGGGGTCTCACCGGCGGGCTCGCACAAGCCCAACACCGCCGTACCGCAGGCGTACTACAGCGCCGCCGAGGGAGTCCGCAAGATCACGACCGAGACCGGCGCCGGCCAGTGGGGCACCGCGCTGGCGTTCGCCTGCACGCTGTTCGGGCTGGAGTGCGAGATCTGGCAGGTCGGGGCGTCCTACGACCAGAAGCCCTACCGACGCATGATGATCGAGACGTTCGGTGGAACCGTGCACCGCTCGCCGTCGCAGCTGACCGCAGCGGGGCGCGCCATGCTCGAGAACGAGGCCAACCTGTCGGGGTCGCTCGGCATGGCCATCAGCGAGGCCGTCGAGGTGGCCGCGGGTGACCCCGACGCCCGGTACGCCCTGGGGTCGGTTCTCAACCACGTGCTGCTGCACCAGACGATCATCGGTGAGGAGGCGCTGCTGCAGCTCGAGATGGCCGGGGAGGACTCCCTCGACCTCGTGGTGGGCTGCACCGGTGGTGGGTCGAACTTCGCTGGGCTGGCCTTCCCGATCCTGCGGGAGAAGATGGCCGGACGCTGGGACCCCGAGATCCGTGCCGTCGAGCCGGCCTCCTGCCCGTCGCTGACGCGGGGCACCTATGCCTACGACTTCGGCGACACCGCCGGCATGACGCCGCTGCTGAAGATGCACACGCTGGGGCACGACTTCGTGCCCGACCCGATCCACGCCGGAGGGCTGCGCTACCACGGCATGAGCCCCCTGATCTCGCACATCTACGAGCAGGGGCTGATGACGGCGAAGGCGGTGCCGCAGACCGAGTGCTTCGACGCAGGCGTGCTGTTCGCCCGCACCGAGGGCATCGTGCCGGCGCCGGAGCCCACGCACGCGTTGGCCGAGGCGATCCGTGAGGCGCAGGCGTGCAAGGAGTCGGGCGAGCAGAAGGTGATCGTCACCGCGCTGTGCGGGCACGGGCTGCTCGACCTGCCGGCCTACGACAGCTACCTGTCGGGGCGGATGGTCGACGAGGACGTGACCGAGGAGCGCCTCGCCGCAGGGCTGGCCACGCTGCCGTAGCCGCACCGCGCGCTCACTGCCCTGGCTGAACGATCGGAGCGGATCCGCCACGATGGTTGTGGATCCGGTGCTGCTGCCAGTGTCGTCGCTGAGCGATCGCTGTCGCCCCAGCAGCACCGATCACTCACTCACCCCTGGCTCCACGACACCTATCGCTCAGCCAAGGCCTCAGTGACGCTGGATGGGCGGGCGGACCTAGCCGAAGTAGCGGGCGAGCACGAGGGCGACGCCGTCGTCGTCCACGTGCGGACCCACCTCGTCGGCGACCGCCTTGACGTCGTCGGGGGCATTGCCCATGGCCACACCCAGCCCCGCCCACTGCAGCATCTCGGTGTCGTTGTGGCCGTCGCCGAGGGCGAGCACGTCCTGGGGGCCGATGCCGAGGCGAAAGCAGATCTTGTCGAGCCCCTCGGCCTTCGACACGCCCGACGGCATGATGTCGAGCCACGCGGTGTACCCGATCGCGTAGTCGACCGCGGGCAGGCCCATCTCGGCGGCGATGGCGCGCAACCGGTCGCGGTCGCCCTCGTGCCAGCGCACCACGAGGCGGGTCACGGGCCCCTGGACGAGCTCGGAGTGCGGCACCACCTCGACCTGGCCGTCGAACTCGAAGTTGATGTTGTCCCCGCTGATGCGAAAGCCCTGGCCGAGCTCCTCGACGGCGAGGATCGCGTCGGGGATCTGCTCGGCGAAGTAGCGGACGGGCTCGAGCGCGTCGAACGTGACGACGTCGAGCGGCTCACGGGTGGCGACGTCGACGACCACGGCGCCGTTCGAGCAGACGGCGAACCCGCTGTCGAGCCCGAGCGCGTCGAACACCGGGAAGGTCGAGTGCAGCGAGCGCCCGGTGGACACGACGGGGTACGCCCCCGCGTCGAGCACCGACCGCACCGCCCGCGTGACGGGCGCCGACGGCGGGGCGTGGAAGTCGGCGTACGGGATCAGGGTGCCGTCGACGTCCAGGGCGACCAGCCTCGGACGCCACCCCTGCGCGCCGGGAGCGACGCTCACCCGGCTGCCGCCCGCACCGGCTGCAGAGTCTCCCGTCCACCCAGGTACGGGCGAAGAGCGAGGGGCACGTGGACGGAGCCGTCCGGGCGCTGGTGGTTCTCCAGCAGGGCGACGATCGTGCGGGGAACGGCGACCAGGGTTCCGTTGAGCGTCGCGACCGGCTGCGTCGGCCCTGCCTGCCCGTCGCGCATGCGCACGTTGAGGCGGCGGGCCTGAAACTGGGTGCAGTTCGAGGTCGAGGTGACCTCGCGGTAGGTGCCCTGCGTCGGGATCCATGCCTCGATGTCGTACTTTCGCGCCGCGGAGGCGCCCAGGTCGCCGGACGCGACGTCGATCACGCGGTACGGCAGCTCGAGCTGGTCGAAGAACGCGCGCTCCCAGGCCAGCAGCCGCCGGTGCTCGTCGGCGGCGTCGCCGGGCGCGCAGAAGCTGAACATCTCGACCTTGTCGAACTGGTGCACGCGGATGATGCCCCGGGTGTCACGGCCGTGCGAGCCGGCCTCGCGCCGGAAGCACGTCGAGAACCCGGCGTAGCGCAGCGGCAGGGCGGCCGCGTCGAGGATCTCCCCGGAGTGGTAGGCCGCCAGCGGCACCTCCGAGGTACCGACGAGGTAGTAGTCGTCGTCGGGCAGGTGGAACACGTTCTCGGCGGCCTGGCCGAGAAAGCCGGTGCCCTCCATCGCCTCCGGACGCACCAGGACGGGAGTGAGCATCGGGACGAACCCGGCCGCCTCGGCCTGGCTCATCGCGAGGTTCACCAGGGCCAGCTCGAGCAGGGCGCCGACACCGGTGAGGTAGTAGAAGCGCGACCCCGACACCTTGGCCGCCCGCTCGATGTCGATGGCGCCGAGCAGGCGTCCGAGCTCGACATGGTCGCGCGGCTCGAAGCCCTCGGCGGCGAAGTCGCGCGGTCGGCCGGCGGTCGCCACGGTGACGAAGGCGTCCTCGTCGCCCACGGGGGCGTCGGGGTCGATCAGGTTCGCCAGGTCGAGCGCCAGGCTCGCCGCCTCGTGCTCGGCCTCGCTCGCCCGGCGCTCCGCATCCTTGACCGCGTCCGCGAGCTGCTTGGCCCGGGCGAGCAGGGCATCGCGCTCGTCTGCCTGGGCAGCCGCCACGGCTCGGCCCAGTCCCTTCTGCTCGGCCCGCAGCGACTCGAACTCCCCCAGGGCGGTGCGGCGTCGCTCGTCGGCAGCCAGAACCGCGTCGACGAGCCCGGGGTCCTCCCCCCGGGCACGCTGCGACGCCCGCAGGGCATCCGGGTCGTCGCGCAGCCGACGCAGATCGATCACCCTGCGAGCGTACCCAGCCGCCGACTACGGTCGTGGGCGTGATCCGTGAGGCAGCCCGAGACGACCTGGACGCCATCGCAACGCTGGTGGCACGTCGTCATGCCCGAGTGCTCGGCGCGTCACGCGAGATGAGCCCCGCGTTCGCCGACCCGTCCGTCGTGCGTCGCGCCCTGCCCGACGAGCCTCACGGCTGGGTCGACGATCGCGAGGGCGTGGTGAGCGCGGCTCTGCTCTGGGAGCCGAGCGAGAGCCGGGCGATCGCCGGCGTCACCGGCGCGGTCGGGTCACCTGAGGCGATGGCCGCCCTGTACACGGTCGCCGGCGAGCACTGGCTCGGCCAGGGCCTGGCGACGCACGAGATCGTGGTGCCGACCGTCGACCGGGCGCTGGCCGATCGACTGGTCGACCTGTCGTTCGGCCGCGAGGAGGCGTACGCCATCCGTCCGCTCGGCGACCGCGGGGGGCCTCGGGTGGCCGGCGACGTCGAGGTGGAGCGGGTCGGGCTGGAGCACCTCGACGAGGTGATCCGCCTCGGCGACCTGGTGGCCCGTCACCACGAGGGGTCGCCGGTGTTCGACCGACACTCCAACGAGTTCTACAGCGGGTTGCCCGAGTCGTACCGCAGGTCGGTGACGGAGCAGGACGCGCGGGTGCTGCTCGCCTCCAGCGGCGGCACGTTCGTCGGGCTGCTGCTGTGGCGCCCGGGGGCGCCGTTCCCGGTCTACCACGAGCGCAGCGCCGAGATGATCCTGCTGGCGGTGCACCCCGAGTCACGAGGACGGCAGGTCGGACGGGCGCTCGTGTCGACAGCGATGCGCGACATGGCGAGCTTCGGGCACAACGCAGTGATCGCCGACTGGCGCACCACCAACCTCGAGGCCTCGCGGTTCTGGCCCGCGCAGGGGTTTCTCACCGTGGCGCAGCGCTACGTCCGCACCATCCCGGACCGGCCCAGCCGGGGCTGAGAGGCACCCGCCGGGTCAGTGCGACCCGCGCAGACCGCGCAGCCACTGCTCGGCCTCCGCGAAGTCGGCGTCGCTGGTCGACTCGGCCAGGATCGGCGCGAGCCCGTCCGCGCGCGAGTACGACCCCAGGTAGCGCACGTCGGCACACACCCGGTGCAGGCCCATGAGGGCCTCACCGACCCGGGCATCGGCCACGTGGCCCTCGCAGTCGATCGAGAAGCAGTAGTTGCCCAGCCGGGCCCCGACGGGACGCGACTCGATCCTGGTCAGGTTCACGCCCCTGGTCGCGAACTGCTCCAAGATCTCCAGCAGGGCCCCGGTGCGGTCCTGCTTCATGAACGCCACCAGCGAGGTCTTGTCGTGCCCGGTCGGCTCGGGTGGGTGCCCCGGTGGGGTGAGCAGCACGAACCGGGTGTGGGCGTCGGCGTCCTGGATCGCCCCGGCCAGCACGTCGAGCCCGTAGGTGGACGCGGCCAGCGGGCCGGCGATCGCGGCGTCGTAGTCGGCGACGCCGGCGGCCACCGCCTCGGCAGCCGCGGCCGTGGAGGCGGCCGGCACGACCATCGCCTGCGGCAGATGACGGGCCAGCCACTCCCGGCACTGCGCCTCGGCGTGGGGATGGGTGGCGACCCGGGTCACGGTGTCCAGGGTCGTACCCGCTCTCGCCACGAGGTCGAAGGCCACCGGGATGACGACCTCGGCCGCGATCACCAGGCGCACACCGACGGCGAGCTCGTCCAGCGTCGCGTTGACCGACCCCTCGATGGAGTTCTCCATCGGCACGAGAGCCCCGTCGGTGATGCCCTCGCGCACGGAGTCCAGCGCCGCCGCCACCGTCGGGAACGGCGTGGTCTCGTCGCCGTCGGCCAGGCCCATCGAGCGCAGGGCTGCCTCGGTGAAGGTTCCGGGAGGTCCCAGGTAGGCGTAGCGCACGGGCGCAGCGTAGGAGACGCTCAGCGAATCGTGATCTGCCGGTTCGCCAACGCCGCCCGTGCCCGACGCTGGTCGCCGTCGAGGCTTGTCCGGTCGTCCACACCTTCGGCCAGGCGTCCTGCCATCTCGAGGGCAGGGTCCTCGAGGTCGTCCAGCAGCGCCTCGTCATCGAGCTCCCACACCGGGATCAGCAGGCCGTGCGCCCGGAACGTGCCCAGCAGGGTGGTGTGCTCACCGAGCGCGTCCTGGCCCGCCGCACGCAGCCGGGCGAGTGCGTCGAACAATGGCTCCTCGCGATAGGGCTGCACCCACCGCAGGTAGCGCCTCTCCCCCATCGTCGCCACGTACGCCGACGGCACCGACGCCAGCCTGTCGGTCGGGATGATCGAGGCATTCGCCTGCTCGAGCAGGGCGGCCACCGACGGGTCGTCCCCAGCGCCGCTGACCCAGAAGTCGAAGGAGTCGTGCAAGGTGACCGCGAAGCCGGCGTCGGGGTCGACGAGCTGCTGCATGCGCGGACCGGGGCCGGGCAACCCCGGCATCGTCACCGCCGCGCCGATCTCGAGGTCGAGTGCGGCGAGCAGCGCAGCGGCGATGTCGCGGGACGGGTCGCCCGACGAGGTGGTGGTCTGAAGCGCCACGAGCACCGAGCCGTCGTCCCTGCGCAGCGCCGGCACCGCCCCCGGCAGCACGCTGACGACGGTCACCTCGGTTCCGGCATGCTCGCCGGCGGCCTGCCCTGTCAGGGTCACCGTCGCGGTTGCGGCGGGGACGAACTCGCGCAGGGCCACCCAGTCGGTCTCTGCCGGCAGGTCGGCGAACGGGCGCTCGACGACCGGGGTGCGCGCTCGAGCGGCTGCCTTGCCGTGGCACACCTTGTAGCGCTTGCCCGACCCGCACGGGCAGGGCTCGCGGGGGCCCACGACGGGGACGTCCTGCTCGAGGGTGGGGCGGGGGCCACGGTGCTTCTTCGCCATGCCCGTCATCGTGTCAGACCAGCACGACCCCAGGGTTGAGCAGGTGGGACGGGTCGAGTGCTGCCTTGACCGCCCGCATCGCCGCCAGGTCGGCGGGGTCTCGGTTGAGCGAGAGCAGGCCCGCCTTGGCGCGTCCCACGCCGTGCTCGGACGCGATCGAGCCGCCGGCGCCTGCCACGACGCCGAGCACGGCTGCGTCGATGGCATCGTCGTCGGGCTGCGGCCCGACCACCGCCAGGTGCATGTTGCCCTCCGCCAGGTGCCCGTAGACGTACAGCCGGTGCGGGGCAGCCGCACCGGCCACCGCCTCGAGCGTGGTGTCGAGCCGGTCGAGGGGAATCGACACGTCGTACTTGTGCACCACGCCGAGAGTCGCGATGGCATCGGGATGACGCTCCCGGTACTCGACCAGCCGGTCGTCGACGACCGCGTCCACGTGGTCGGGCAGGTCGGGCAGGTCGGCGGTCTCGAGCAGCAGGTAGGCCGGCCACGGCTGGCCGATCGGCAGGGGCAGCGACATCACCTCGCAGGTCAGTGCGAGCCCGTCGTGGGTCATCAGCTCGGCCAGGCGCAGCCCGCGCGCGGGCAGCAGGTCGACTGCCTCGGCAACGCTGCGACACCCCACCAACGTCGTCACCCCCGGCGGGTCGGGCTCGTGCAGCCGCACCCGCACGTCGGTGACCACCCCCAGCGTGCCCTCGCTGCCCACCAGCAGCTGCACCAGGTCGTAGCCCGCGCCGTCCTTCGGCAGACCGTCCAGCCGACTGATCACCGACCCGTCGGCCAGCACCGCGCGCAGCCCGGTCACCTGGGCCCTCGTGTCGCCGAAACGGCACACGCGCAGGCCGCCGGCGTTGGTGGCGACCGTGCCCCCGATCGTCGCCGTGTCGCGCGCAGCCAGGTCGACCCCGTAGACCAGGCCCGCCGACCGGGCCATCGCTTGCACGTCGGCCAGCGTCGTCCCGGCCCGGACGGTCACCTGCCGAGCAGCACCTGCGACGCGTCCTGCTCCCACGGCGTCAGCCGAGGCGCTCATGCCGGTGAGCCGCGTCAGCGAGAGCACCACGGCCTCGTCGTCACGTCCCGGCACGCAGCCGCCGACCAGGCCCGTGTTGCCTCCCTGCGCGACGACGGGCACCCCGTGCCGTCCGCACGCCTGCACCACGTGGGCGACCGCTGCCGCATCCGGAGGACGCACGACCGCGAGCGGTCGTGCCGACCAACGCCGGGTCCAGTCCGTACCGAACGCCTGCGTGAGCGCAGGGTCGGTGAGCAGGTGCCCCGACGCGTCCGCGCCGAGGGCATCGGTGAGGTCGCGGAGCAGAGCAGACGTCGCGGTCACACCCGCCTCCCTCCTGCCCATGATCCACGGAGGATCCCTGCACGCAGACGTGTCGCATTCTTCCGTGGATCATGGGAGGGGCACCATGATGGAGCCATGAACGGCACCGGCATCGCGCTCATCGTCGTCGCAGTCGTCGTCCTGGCAGTCGGGGCCTGGCTGGTGGCTACGTACAACCGGCTCGTGCAGCGCCGCAACAGGGTCGACAACTCCTGGGCCCAGATCGACGTGCAGCTCAAGCGCCGCCGCGACCTGGTGCCGAACCTGGTCGAGACCGTCAAGGGATACGCCGCCCACGAGGCGTCCACGTTCGAGGCCGTGACCCAGGCGCGCACGGCAGCCGCGGCGGCGACCACCCCGGCGCAGGCGGCTGCGGCCGAGGGGCTGCTGGGGCAGGCGCTGGGCCGGCTGCTGGCCGTGGCCGAGGCCTACCCGGAGCTGAAGGCCGACGCGGGCTTTCGTGACCTGCAGGCCCAGCTGGCCGAGACCGAGAACCGCATCACCGTCTCGCGCCAGGTCTACAACGACACGGTGCTGACGTACCAGAACTCGATCCAGACCTTCCCCGCGGTGCTGGTCGCGGGCGTCATGGGGTTCACCAGCCGCGAGTACTTCGAGCTGGCGGACGAGGCCGAGCGCTCGGTACCGCAGGTGCGCTTCGACCGGCCCCCGTCCAGCGATGCCTGAGCACAGCACCGCCGCCGCCCGCCGCGTGCGCGGGCTGACGGTGGCGTTGCTGGCATCGCTGCTCGCGCTGCTCGTCCTCACCGGGGCCAGCAGCGGACGGTCGTACCAGCTCGTGGAGTCCGACGTCGCGGTGACGCTCGCCCCCGACGGGTCCCTGCAGGTGCAGGAGACCATCACGGTCGCCTTCTCCGGCTCGTACACCTTCGGGTTCCGCGACATCCCGCTGCGCGAGGGCGAGGCCATCGCGAACGTCGGCGTGCTCGAGAGCGGCCAGCCCTACGTTCCCGGAGCCCCCACCGCCCTGGAGCCCGGCGGGCCACCCGGCACGTTCGGCATCGAGAGGTCGGACGACCGTGTGCGCGTGGTCTGGCGGTTCCAGGCCACCAACCAGGTGCGCTCGTTCACCCTGCAGTACCAGTTCACCGGGCTGGCCGTCGCCTACGACGACGTGGTCGACGTGAACCTGCAGGTCTGGGGGGACGAGTGGGAGCAGGGACTCAACCGCCTCACCGCGTCGCTCACGGCTCCTGCCGACATCGACCTCGCCTGGGGCCACCCGGTCTACGTGCGGGGGGATGTGACCCTCGAGGGTCCGCGCGTGAGCCTGCGGGCCGAGCGGGTGCCGGCGCAGCAGTTCGTCGAGCTGCGCGCCGTGGTGCCGCGCTCGGCCCTGACGTCCACCGAGGGTGCTCGGGTGGCCGAGGGCGACGGACGGGCGGCCATCGTGGCCGAGGAGACCGCCGACGCCGCGGCGTTCGAGGCCGACGCCGACCGCATCGATGCTCTGCTCGCCAACCCGCTGCCCTGGGTCGTCGGGCTGCTCGCCCTGGGCCTGGCACCCGCCGGGTTGCTGGTGGCGATCGTGTTCCACCGCCACGGCCGGGAGCGCGCCACCGGGTACGACCGGGAGTACGAGCAGGAGCCCCCGTCCGACCTGCCCCCCGCGCTGGTGCCGCTGCTGCTGGGCCAGGGAGGAACGGCCGGTGCGACCGAGTTCACCGCCACCCTGTTCGACCTGATCCGCCGGGGCGTGTACGAGTCACGGCCGACGCTCACCGAGCGGGCCGTCTGGGGAGGTCTGCGCGTCGAGCAGGTCTCCGACCTGCTGCTCTCCCGCGGCCGAGGGCAGGCCGAGACCCCGTGGGAGTCCGACGTCTGCGACATCGTGGACGACGTGCTGAGCAGCGGGCCCGTGCCCCTGTCGCGCTTCCGCGACTCCATCGCCGCCGACCGCACCCGCATGAGCAAGCGGTTCACCTCGTTCAAGAACAACGTCAGCAGCGAGGTCGCCGCTCGCCGATGGTTCGTCTCCACCGGCGTGGTGCCCCTCGTGATCGGGCTGCTCGTGCTCACCGGGCTCGCTGTCGGGCTTCTGTGGTCGGCTGCCAACGACTGGCGGACGGCCTTCCCCCGCTGGTCGGACGTCCTGCTGGTGCTGGCCGGGGTGGCGGCGCTGCTCAACGGTGCCGTGCTGGTCGGGGCGCTGACCCAGCGGCGGCTGTGGCGTCGCCGAGCGCCGGCGGCTCAGGCCGAGGCCGAGCGCTGGGAGGCCTTTCGGCGCTACCTCACCGACTTCCCGCGTCTGCAGGAGGCACCGCCGGCCACGCTGGCGCTGTGGGAGCGCCTGCTGGTGTACGGCATCGCCTTCGGCATCGCCGAGCGGGTGCTGCAGGCCGCCCACGTCGCCATGTCGGAGCAGATGGCGAGTGCGTCGACGATCTACTGGATCTCCCCCAGCGGTGACCTCGGCTCGGGGGCCTCGTCGCTGGCGATCGGCGACCTCACCGCCGGCTTCTCGTCGGCTCTGGCGCCGCCGTCCTCGGGCTCCGGTGGTGGCGGAGGCGGCTTCTCCGGCGGTGGGGGTGGTGGCGGAGGCGGAGGCGGAGGCGGCTTCGGCTGACGCTCGCACCCGCTGGGTTCACCCCTCGGCGACCTCGCCGGCGTCGAGCCACGCGGTCTCGGCCTGCTCTCGCCTTGTGGTGACCTCGCGCAGCCTGTCCGCCAGCTCACCGACCCGTACGTGGTCGGTGGCGTGCGTCGCCATCTGGTCGTGCAGCTCGGCCTCCTGCCGCTGCAGGGCCGCCATCTCGCGCTCGAGTCGTGCCATCGTCTTGCGGGCCGCCCGTACGTCCGCCGCCGATGCTGCGCGGACGCCGGCTGCCGAGCCGGCCCGCTCGCTGCCCGCGTCGTCCCGGCCAGGTCGTCCCGCCTCGAGCCGAGCCGCGTCGGCGGCGCTCTCGACGGCTGCTCGCCGCAGGGCCAGGTACTCGTCCAGGCCACCCGGCAGCTCACGCACCGACCCGTCACCCAGCAGCGCCCACGTGACGTCGCAGACCCGCTCCATGAAGTACCGGTCGTGCGAGACCACCAGCAGCGTGCCGGCGAAGGAGTCGAGCAGGTCTTCCAGCGCCGTGAGCGTCTCGACGTCGAAGTCGTTCGTCGGCTCGTCAAGCACGAGCACGTTCGGGCTGCCCATCAGCAGGCGGGTCAGCTGCAGTCGTCGACGTTCGCCCCCGGAGAGGTCGCCCACCGCGGTCCACTGCCGGTCGGGGCCGAAGCCCAGGCGCTCGCACAGCTGGGACGCGGTGAGCTCGCGCCCACCGGCCAGGGCGACGCGGGCTGCGACGTCCTCCACCGACTCCAGCACCCGCCGGGCCGGGTCGATCTCGTCCAGGTGCTGCGACAGGACGGCCGCGACGACCGTCGTGCCGACCACGACGCGCCCGGAGTCGGCAGGCAGCGCGGCAGTCAGTACCTGCAGCAACGACGTCTTGCCGGCGCCGTTGGCACCGACGATGCCGATGCGTGCCCCCGGGCCGACAGCGACGCTGACCCGGTCGAGCAGCAGTCGACCACCGCGCCGCAGCGACACGTCGTGCAGCTCGAGCACGGTGCGACCGAGGCGAGCGCCGGCGAAGCGCAGCAGCTCGACTCCGTCGCGCGGCGGTGGCTCGTCGGCGATCAGGGCGTTGGCCGCGTCGATGCGAAACCGCGGCTTGCTGGTGCGGGCGGGTGGGCCGCGCCGTAGCCAGGCCAGCTCCTTGCGCAGCAGGTTCTGCCGCCGGGCCTCGGCGGCGCCGGCCTGCCGCTGGCGCTCGGCCTTGGCGAGCACGTAGGCGGAGTACCCGCCGTCGTACTCCTCGACGCCGCCCTGGACCACCTCCCACGTGCGCTCGCTGACCGCGTCCAGAAACCACCGGTCGTGCGTGACCACGACGAGCGCCAGGTCGCGCCTCGAGCGCAGGTGCTCGGCCAGCCAGGCAACGGCCTCCACGTCGAGGTGGTTGGTGGGCTCGTCGAGCACGAGCAGGTCGACCTCGTGCAGCAGCAGTGCCGCCAGGGCCATGCGCCGGCGCTCTCCTCCCGACAGCGAGCCGACGACACGGTCGAGCCGCGCGTCGTCGTAGCCCCCGAGCAGCTCGGTGAGCACGCGGCGCACCAGCGGGCGCGAGGCCCACTCGTGAGCCGCCGCCGACCCCAGCACCACCTCGCGGACGGTGGCCTGCGGCGGGTGGTCGTCACGCTGGGCCAGCAGCGCGACGCGGGTGCCCGCGGTGCGCGAGACCCGCCCGGAGTCGGCAGGCTCGACGCCGGACACCATGCGCAGCAGCGTGCTCTTGCCACCGCCGTTGCGTCCGACGACCCCGACACGCTCGCCCTCGGCCACACCGAGCGAGACCGCGTCGAGCACGGGCTCTCGTCCGTAGGCCTTCGACACGCGTTCGAGGTTGACCAGGTTGCGGGGCGGCACGGGTACAGCCTGCCTGGCTGCACGTGGCAGTGTCAGACTGCGGTCATGGTCGCCACCCAGTCATCGTTCGCCTCCTCGTCCGACGGAACGCCGATCACGACGTACACCTGGGCCGACACCGCCGGTGCACCGATCGGAGCCGTGCAGGTCGCCCACGGTCTCGCCGAGCACGCGATGCGCTACGAGCGCCTCGCCCGGTCGCTGAACGCCGCCGGGTTCGTCGTGTACGCCAGCGACCACCGAGGGCATGGCCACACCGGACGGCACGCCCTCGGTGACTTCGGCGAGGGCGGGTTCGATGCGCTGATCTCCGACGTGGCCGAGCTCGGCTCGCGCATGCGGTCGGAGCACCCCGACCTGCCTGCCTTTCTCGTCGCCCACTCGATGGGGTCGTTCGCGGCTCAGGCCGTGATCGTCGACCACCCCGAGCAGTACCGCGGTGTCGTGCTGTCGGGATCGACCGCCCTCGACGTGCTCGCCGCCAACCTCGCGCAGGCCGAGGGGCCGGTCGGGCTCGAGGCGTTCAACGAAGGCTTCGAGCACCGCACCGGCTACGAGTGGCTCTCGCGCGACGAGTCCGAGGTCGACGCCTACGTCGCCGACCCCTGGTGTGGGTTCGACGCCCCGCCTGAGACCGTGCCGATGCTGTTCGGGCAGGCCGCACGCCTGGCCGATCCTGACGTGCTGGCCCGGATCCGCCCCGACCTCGCCCTGCTGGTCGCCTCCGGTCAGGACGACCCGCTGTCAGGCGGTGGAGCGCTGGTCGAGCTGCTCGCCCAGCGCTACCGCGACGCCGGCCTGACCGACGTGACGCTGCTGGTGTACCCCGGTGCCCGCCACGAGATCTTCAACGAGACCAACCGGGACGAGGTCACCGCCGCAGTGGTGGACTGGCTGTCGCGGCACGTCTGACGGCCCTGCGTCCGCACCTGGGCTCTGCTCCGGCCGTGGTTGAGCGATCGGTGCTGCTCGTCGAGCGATGGCTGAACGAATGGTGCTGTGGGGGCGACACCGATCGCTCAGCCACGCGCCGCGCAGCGACACCAGTCGCTCAGCCATCACTCCCGGCCGGCTGGTCGCGCAGGTACGCGGCGAAGTGCGGGACGGTGAACGCGATGCTGCCGCGCTCCGCGGAGTAGACCAGACCCTTCTTGAGCAGGGCGTCGCGGGCCGGCGACAACGAGGACGGCTTGCGCCCGAGATGGGCCGCGACCTCGGCGGTGGCCACCGCCCCGTCCCCTGCCGGCAGCCCTCGTGCCAGGGCGGCCATGGCCTGCAGGTAGTCGCGCTCGGCGGGAGTCGCCCGCTCGTAGCGCGACCCGAAGAAGCCGACGCCCAGGTCGGCTCGGGCCATCGGCGCCGCGACCTGCACATCGTCGAGCGTGATCGGCGAGGACGGCGCCACGTCCCACACTGCCTTGCCGTACGCCTGCACGAAGTACGGGTACCCGTCGGTCGCGGCGTAGAGCGCGTCGAGCGCCTGCGGGGTGAACGCGACGCCCTCCTCGCGTGCCGGGCTGACCCAGGCCTGCTCGGCGGCCTGCCGCTCGAGCCGGTCGACCCGCACGTAGCGAAACAGCCGCTCCGAGTACGACTTCGATGCCGACAGCGTGGCCGGCACGTGCGGCAGCCCCGCTCCGACCAGCACGAAGGGCAGGCCCTGCTGCGAGATCTCGTGGAAGGCCGCGCACACGGCCGAGGCGTCCTCGACCGACAGGTCCTGCATCTCGTCGATGAACAGCGCCACGCCGGTACCGACGTCTCGCGCCAGCTCTGCTGCGTCCACGAGCACCTCGAGCAGGTCGATCTCGATGTCGCCGGTGTCGGCCCGTCCTGCCGCTGCGGGCACGTCGATGCCCGGCTGCCAGCGTTCGCGCAGCCTCGCGCCGTCGGCGTTCGAGCGCAGGGCGAACGCCTTGAGCACACCGAGGAACTGCTCGACCCGGGCCTGGTCACGATGGCGCGCTGCGATCTCGCGCACAGCCAGGTGCAGGGCGGAGGCCACGGGCCGACGGATGCTGTGCCCCGGGCGGGCCTCGAGCTTGGCCGTGCCCCACAGGCGGTCGATGGCACGTGAGCGCAGCGCGTTGAGCAGCACCGTCTTGCCCACTCCGCGCAGTCCGACGAGGACGACGCTGCGTTCGGGACGGCCACGGGCTGCCCTCTCGAGAGCAACCTCGACGGCGGCGAGCTCATGGTCGCGACCGGCGAGCTCGGGCGGACGCTGGCCGGCGCCAGGGGCGTAGGGGTTGCGGATCGGGTCCACGCTAGAACTGTATGAGGTTGTCTAGCGTTCTCTAGCGCACGACATACATTGATGTAGAGGGTGCGAGAGTGGGCCGTTCGGCCCCGGGTGCCCTCGACCCGAGAGTCGATCATCAAGGTGTGGGGACGGCGCAGGTGCACTCTGCACTCGTCGGACGAGCGTCACAGACGGCCGTTCTCAGCGATGCCTTCGCCGCCGCCGCCTCGGGGCGTACCACCGTGGTTCTGGTGGGTGGGGAGGCGGGGATCGGCAAGAGCCGCCTGCTGTCGGAGTTCACGGCGTCGCTCGGGTCCTCCGTCCGGGTGGTGCGTGGTCAGTGCTGCGACCTGGCGGGTCAGGGGATTCCCTACGTCGCCTTCGTCGCCGCGCTGCACCACCTCGCTGCCGACGCCGGGGTGCCATGGGTAGCCCGGGCAGCCGGCCCGGGGAGTCGCGAGCTGGCGAGGCTCGTACCGCAGCTGGGCCCGGTTCCGCCGGAGTCCGACCTCGGGCGCGGCCGGCTGTTCGAGGCGATGGCGACCCTGCTGGAGCACTGCGCAGCCGAGCGCCCCACCGTGCTCGTGCTGGAGGACCTGCACTGGGCCCACGCGTCGACTCGTGACCTGCTCACCTTTCTCATCCGCAACCTGCAGGAGTGCCGGCTGCTGATGCTGTTGACCTTCCGCGACGACGACCTGCACCCAGGGCATCCCCTCCAAGGTCTGGTGGCTGACCTGCTGCGTCACCCACGTGTGCAGCGGATCGAGCTGCCCCGACTCGGTCGGGACGACGTCGCCGCGATGCTGACGGGGCTGGGCGGCACCCCGCCCGAGCCGCACCAGCTCGAGGCTGCCGTGGCCCGCAGCGGCGGCGTGCCCTTCTTCGTCGAGGTCATCGCCCAGATGGGCGACACCACCAGCGATCTTGCGCCCTCTCTGCGCGACCAGCTGCTCGTGGCCCTGCCGCCCCTGTCCGCGTGCTGCACCCCTGTGCTGCGCGCGGCCTCCGTGGCGGGCTCACGCATCCCGCCCGATCAGCTCGCCGAGGTCGTCTCGATGCCCGCCGGATGCGATCTCGACGCAGCTGTTCGTGAGCTCGTCGACCGGCACGTGCTGGTCGTGGGGTCGCAGCGCGCCGGATACCGGTTTCGCCATGCCCTGCTGCGCGAGGCGGTCGCGTCCGACCTGCTTCCGGCGGAGTCGCAGCGACTGCACGAGCGGTGGGCGCGATGCCTGGAGGCGTCCACCCTCGGCGGCGAGGCCGTCGTCGAGGCTGCCCACCACTGGTTCGCGGCTGGAGCGCTGCAGCAGGCGTTCCGCAGCAGCGTGCAGGCGGCCGACACCGCGCGAACGATGTACGCGTTCGGGGAGCAGCTACTCCTGCTGGAGCGAGTTCTTCGCCTCTGGGACCAGGTCGAGCCGACCGACCGCTGCGGCGCCGACCGGGTCGCCCTGCTCGAGGGAGCGGCCGACGCAGCGTGGCGAGCTGGGGAGCCGGATCGAGCCGGCGGCCTGCTGGCCGAGGCCGTGGACGAGGTACGACAACGCGGCGAGCGTGATCGCTACGCCCGGCTGCTGGTGCGCCAGGCGACCTACTCGCGCGACTACGCAGGAACCGACGTGCTGCCCCTGCTCGACGAGGCACTGAGCCAGTGCCCCGCGGGACGACCCTCGGCGTTGCGGGCCGAGATCTTGGCCGACGTGGCCGTGTGGCACAACATGCGTGGCCACGTCGCCCAGGCAGCGGACCTCGGAGCCCAGGCTGTTGCCGAAGGGGAACGCTGCGGGGATGAGCGCTCCACCGCGCTGGCCCTCGGGGTACTCGGCGCAGCCCGTGCCGAGCAGGGGGACGTGGAGCAGGGGCTGGCAATGGTCGAGCGGTCGCGGTGCATCTCGGCCCGCCTCGGCTTCGGCGCCGGTCAGGTGATGGCATTCATCCGCAGGAGCGGGATCCTGCTGGCGAGCGGTCGGCTCGAAGCAGCCGTCGAGGCCGGCCGTGCGGGTCGCGAGCTGGCCCGATCTCTGGGCGACGAGCGCCAGCTCGGGGCGTTCATCGTGGCGAACGAAGCCGAGGCGCTCCTCGGCCTCGGCCGGTGGGACGAGGCACTCGCGTTGCTCGAGCGGACGCTGGCCAAGCGCCCTCCCGCGCCGACAGCAGCCAGCCTGCGGGTGCTGCGCGCCACCGTCCTGACTCGTCGCGGCACCCCCGCTGCCGACACCGAGGTGGCCACGGTGCGCGGCCTCGTCGACGAGTTCGACCGCGAGCCTCAGCAGTGGATCCCCGCGCTCGCCCTTCGCGCCGAATGGGCCACGCTGCACGATCGCCTGGACGACGTGGCGGCAGCCCTTGCAGAGCTGGGCACGCGTGAGGTGAGCAGCGAGTCAGCGCAAGAGCTGCTGTGGCCGTTGCTCGCGTCCATCGCCGCCGCCGTTCCTGCACTACCGGAGCTTCGCTCGCCCCTCGAGCAGCTGGTCGCCCGCACCCCGCGACCAGCTCACCAGGGCGAGGTCGATCCGTGGCCGACGGTCGTGGCTGCCGAGCTCGACGACGACCCCCGCTCCTGGCAGCGCGCGGTTGCGTCTCTGACCGCACCGGGAGTGGAGGGACCCGTCTACCTGCGGGCCTACTCCCAGCTCCGGTGGGCGGAATCGCTCGCCGCTGCGGGCCGTCCGGGGGACGCTGCAAGGCCGCTGGGGTCAGCGGCGCAGACGCTGCGCGACCTGGGCGCCGACCCCCTGCTCGCACGAGCCATCGCCTGTGCGCGCCGCGAACATGTGCCGCTCCCCCATGGCATCGGCACACCGACGCGGGCACAGGGGCCGCTCGGGCTCACCGGACGAGAACTCGAGGTGCTGGCACTGGTGGCTGCTGGACGAAGCAATGCTGAGATCGCGCACGACCTGGTGATCAGCACCAAGACTGCCGCGGTCCACGTCTCGCACATCCTGCGCAAGATGGGGGTCTCGTCCCGCACCCAGGCGGCTGCTGTCGCCTTCGCCCAGGGGTTGGTGGGCGGCACCCACGAGCCGCGCCCCTAGATGCCCAGGGGCTCCTCGAGGCCCATCCTCCAGCAGCAGAGGTGCCCCATCGTCATGATCATGCTGGGCTCCTCGTCCGAGATCTCGCACGGTGCAGGCGCTCCGTCCGGACCAACAGGGCACGGGTCCGCGATCGCTGTCGCCGCGAGCCCGGCGCTCATCGCTGTGATGGCCACGGCGGTGACCATGCTCCTCAGTGCGCGTGTCATGGGGGCCTCCTCACCTTCAGGTTCGGCGTCATTGCCGCACACCTCCAGACTGGGCGTAAGGCGGGGCAGGCGTCGTCGGCAGAAGTGCGTATCCGACGTCGGGAACCCCGCGGCACGCTCGAGCGTCCAAGAGTCATGCGCGCTGCCCTGCTGCTGGTCTCGCTGCCCTTGCTGATGGCCGCCTGCTCCACCGACGGCACCACGGCGGGCACCACGCCCGGCGCCACCCCCGGCACAACCGCAGGCGCCACCGCAGGCGCCACCGGGTCGGCCGCCGCCACCGAGCTGACGATCACGGTCCGCGAGAGCGTCGCCGCCGAGCCCGTGACGTACACGCTGACCTGTGACCCCGTCGGGGGGGACCACCCAGACCCGGCCGCTGCCTGCGCGGCTCTCGAAGCGGCCCGCACCGCGGCGCTCAACCCGCTCGACCCCGTACCACCGACCATGGCGTGCACGGAGATCTACGGCGGGGAGCAGACCGCCGTCATCGAAGGAACCCTCGAGGGCGAGCCGGTTCGCACCGAGCTGTCACGGGTGAACGGGTGCGAGATCGCCCGGTGGGACTCGCTCGTGCCGGTCGTCGTGGTTCCCGGCGGCGTCTGAGCACCCTCAGCGCAGCAGCCGCGACATGCGCCGGTCGGCCAGGGGTTTGCCCCCCGTCTGGCAGGTGGGGCAGTACTGCAGCGACGAGTCGGCGAACGACACCTCGCGCACCGTGTCCCCGCACACCGGGCAGGGCTGCCCTGAGCGTCCGTGCACGCGCATTCCGGCACGTTTGCTGTCCTTGAGCTCCCCGGCGGGCAGCCCGCGAGACCGGGTCACCGCGTCCGTGAGCACCTCACGGATCGCTGCGTGCAGCCGCGCCCGCTGCTGCACGTCCAGCCCGGACGCGGCCGCGAAGGGGCTGAGCCGGGCCGCGTGCAGCACGTCGTCGGAGTAGGCGTTGCCGATGCCGGCGATGCGCTGCTGGTCACGCAGCACCCCCTTGAGCTGAGCGCGACCGGCAGCCGCGAGCACGTCGGCAAGCGCGGCGACCGTGAAGTCGTCCCCGAGGGGGTCGGGCCCCAGCGAGGCAACCCCCGGCACGTCGGCGGGGTCGCGTACGACATACACGGCCAGACGCTTCTGGGTGCCGGCCTCGGTGAGGTCCATCGAGGCCCCGCTGGCCAGCCGTACTCGCAGGGCCAGGGGTCCCTTACCGGGCCGCGCCGGCTTCGTCGGCGGCCCCGAGCCGTCCCGCCACCGCAGCCACCCAGCCCGGGCCAGGTGCATCACCAGGTGCAGGCCGTCGACGTCGACGTCGAGAAACTTGCCGTGCCGGCTGACGCCGGTCACCTCGAGGCCGGCCAGCGCCGTGACGGCAGGGTCGACCGTCTTCAGCACGCTGATCGCAGCCACGTCCACCCCGGCCACGACGTCGCCGGTGATGCGTTCGCGCAGAAAGGCGCAGAGCGCCTCGACCTCGGGCAGCTCGGGCACCGCGTCATCCTCACACGTCGGGGACGACGCCGTCAGGCCACTCGACGTCCGGCATCTCCAGGGCCTGGCGCAGCCTCGACAGGTAGAGCGTCCGGGGCACCGCGACAGCTCCCAGGCTGGCCAGGTGCGGGGTCTGCCACTGGACGTCGAGCAGCCGGTGCTGCTCGGCGCCGGCCCGGCGCAGCAGCGAGACCAGCGCCACGAGCGCGACCTTCGAGGCGTCGCGACCGAAGGGCTCCGGCTCGTGCCACATGGACTCACCAGCGAAGAGTCCGCCGACGGCGAGCCCGTACAGCCCCCCGGCCAGACGCCCGTCGTGGGTCCACACCTCGACCGAGTGGGCCCAGCCGAGCCGGTGCAGGCGTGCGTAGGCCGCTGTCATGTCCGGGTTGATCCAGCCGTGGGGCCGGCTCGGGTCGCCGCAGCGGGCCACGACCTCGTCGAAGCAGGTGTCGACGGTGAGGTCGAAGCGTCTCGTCGCGGCCCGTGTCGCGCGGGTGACCCGCAGCCCGTCCAGCGGCAGCACTCCACGGGGATCGGGCGACCACCAGCCGAGCAGGGTGCGTCGGCGCACTCCGACCGGCATGGGGAACAGGCCGGCCCGGTAGGCGGCCAGGATGGTCCCCGGCTGCAGGTCGGCACCTGCGCCGACCAGGTCGTCGGCAGGCCAGGTCGCGGGGTCGCCGAAGTCCCACTGCGTCGGCGGTGGCTCGACCGGACCGTGCACGGACGTGATTGTGCTGCGTCCGGACGACCCTGTCGTACGCGTCCGGGGCGTGCGTACCGTGGACGCATGAACCTGCGCCGCACGTTGGCCGTGCTGGCCGCCGGCGAGGCGGGCAGGCGGGCGGCCCCTGTGGCCGCCTCCGGTGCGTCCAAGGCGTTCCTCAACCGGGCGATCGACGGCGTGCAGGGCTTTCCGGGCGCCCGGGAGACAGCCCGCAAGCACCTGCTCGCGTCCGGCGACACCGAGCAGGCGGTGAAGGCCGTCATCGAGCAGCACGTGCGTCTGGCGGGGATCGGAGGCTTCGTCACCCAGGTCGGGGGGGTCATGGCGCTGCCGGTCACGCTGCCGGCGAACGTGGCAGGGCTGGGGGCCATCCAGCTGCGCATGGCTGCCGCCATCGCGCATCTGCGGGGGCACGACCTGGCCGCGCCGCGGGTGCGCATCGCCGCGATGGCGACCCTGCTGGGCGAGGAGGGAGTCGCCGAGGCCATCGCCAGCGGCGCCCTGCACCGCACGCCCCGTGACCTGGCCTTCGGGCCGCCGCTGGTGGACGACCAGCTGCGAACGCACCTGACCGCAGCAGTGGGCCAGCAGCTGCTCATGCGCGTGACCACCAAGAGCGCCGCGCTGACGGTGGCCCGCGGCGTCCCGCTCATCGGCGGCACCGTGGGTGCCGGCATGGACGCGGTCTACACCTGGCGCATCGGCCGGTACGCGGCGCAGGAGTTCACCCCCGCCCTGAGCATCCAACGCACAGACGCGCTGCCCGACACCGTCTGAGAGGCCCGCGCCGAGGAGACCGGTCGCGACGGCGTCGTTCGGATGATCGATCACCGGACGATCACTGGGGCTGAGCCTTGATCACCGGCCGATCGCTGGGGCTGAGGCTTGATCACCGGCCGTGAACTGTGGCGGATTCGCCCATCTCAGGACGTCTACTGGGGCTATAGGCCCAGTAGACAGGCGATGATCAAGCCAGGGTCTCGCCAGCAGGCGGGGGTCCCACGTTCAAGCTGGGGCCCCACCATCAGGCTGGGGTCCCGCCTTCTGGCCAAGCCTCGATCGCTCGAGCCCCGCTCGCGCTACGCGGCGAAGGGCCGGCGCTCGTCGAGCTGCAGCGACAGCCGCCCCGCGCCGCGCCACACCCGGGCGAGCACGTCGCGATCCTCGGGCGTGATGAGGTTGCCCATCACGCGCAGGGCCAGAGTCATCAGTGACCGCGACCGCATTCCGACAGGGCCTGCCGCGGGCAGCAGACCGGGGACGGTGAGCAGCCCGGCCAGGCGCCGTGCGATCGAGAACGCCTCGCCGTAGTGCTCGAACAGCGTCGCCGGCCACGCCCTGGTGAGGTCGTCGCCCGAAGCCAGCAGGTCGGCGGCCAGGCGACCTGTCTCGAGGCCGTAGTCGATGCCCTCGCCGTTGAGCGGGTTCACACAGCCGGCCGCGTCACCCACGAGCACCCAGTTCGGTCCGGCGACCCCGGAGACGGCGCCGCCCATCGGCAGCAGTGCCGACCACGGCGCGCGCACCTCGCCGGAGAGCTGCCAGTCGTCCCGGCGCATATGCGCGTAGTGCAGGAGCAGCTGCCGCAGGTTGACCTCGGCCGGACGCGAGGCCGTCGCGAGCGTCCCGACCCCGATGTTGACCTCACCGTCGGCCAGCGGGAACACCCAGCCGTACCCCGACAGGAGCTCGCCCTCGGTGCCGCGCAGCTCGAGGTGGGACGAGATCCACGGGTCGGTGCTGCGCTGCGACGCGATGTACCCGCGGGCAGCGACGCCGTAGGCGGTGTCGCGGTGCCACTCCCGGCCCAGGGCCCGGCCGAGCTGGGATCGGGCGCCGTCGGCCACGACGAGCTGGCGGCACCGCACGGTCACCCTGTCGGTGCCGCGGCGCATGTGCACCGCGGACACTCCGGCAGGGTCACGCTCGACGTCGACGGCACGCACCCCGTCCACCGTCTTGGCACCTGCCGCGATCGCGACGTCACGGATGCGTGCGTCGAGCTCGACCCGCGGAACCGCTCCACCGTGCGCGGGCAGCGATCCTCCCGGCCAGGGCAGGTACAGCGTCTGGCCGAAGCCGGCCGCACGCAGGCCGCGGTTGACCGCCCTGCCGCCGAGCCAGTCCGCCAGCCCCAGGCGGCGCAGCTCGTAGATCGCCCGTGGGGTCAGGCCGTCCCCGCACGGCTTGTCGCGCGGGAACTGCGCCGCGTCGGCCAGCAGCACCTCTCGCCCGGATCGGGCTGCCCAGGTCGCGGCCGCGGACCCGGCAGGCCCCGCCCCCACCACCAGGACGTCGGTGGACATCGTGTCGTGCGCCGGCATGGCACCAGTGTCGCTGGTGGCCCGCTGCTGACGAAACTCGGACGCGGTCGGCCTGCCCACCACGACCCACCTGGCAGCATCGACGAGCGCCGGCAGCCGGGCGGGTGTTCACTGTCGGCGTGACCGAGCCGAACGACACCCCGACCGACGAGCCGCTCGGCGCGTTGCTGCCAGGCCGCGTGGGTCTGTTCGTGCGCCTCGTCTGCCGTCCCGGTGCCCGGACGGCGGCCCTCGACATCACCAACCGCTACATGGACGACCTGGCGAGCGAGCCGGGCACCGAGGCATTCATCGTCGCCGTCGACCCGACCGAGGCCGACATCCTGTGGTTCTACGAGTGGTTCACCGACGAGCCCGCGCTCGACGCGCACCGCGCGAGCCCGGCGTTCCACGCGATGATGGCCGCGATGCCGGGCGTGCTCGCCGCACCGCCGGCCCTCATCCGGGTCGACCCGCTACGCATGCACCTGCAGCGCTCGGTCGCCGAGGGCCATACCGTCGACCGCATCTTCTGACCTGCCGAGGCGCAACCTCGCCGGCAGCGGCGGTGCCCCTACCAGCGCCATCCCGCCGACTCCAGGGCCGACTCGGCGATCAGCCGGTGCGCAGCACCGCGTCCGGGCTCGACGGGCAGCCCCGCCAACCGACACGCGTCGTCCAGGGTTCGCTCGTAGGCCTCCTGAGCAGCCCGGACGTGGTGCCAGACCCCGAAACGGCGGCCGGTCTGCCCGTCGAGCTCGGCCAGCTCCCGCGCCAGGCGCGAGAGGCGCTGCTGCACGGCAAGGGTCACGAAGGGGTCGGCGCCGCCACCGGATGACCGCACCCAGGCGGGGCGCAGCCGCGCCAGCACCTGCCTCATACCCCCGATGGTGAACGCTCTGGCGTTGCTGCGCCAGACCCCGACGCGAAATCTGCCCCTCGAACGGGCCGACGACGGCAGGATGGACCGATGCGAGTGGTGCATGTGGACGTATCCGTTCTGGCCGAGCACCTCGAGTCGTTCCTCGAGGCGACGCGCGCGAACGCGCACGCGTCGCGGCGGGAGCCGGGGGTGCTGCGCTTCGACGTCGTGGCCGACAGGGCCGACCCCGGGCACGTGGTGCTGGTCGAGGTGTACGTCGACGACGCGGCGGCGCAGGCCCACAAGCAGACCGAGCACTACGCCACCTGGCGTGATGCCGTCGCACCCTGGATGGCTCGCCAGCGCGCCTCAGTCGTCTTCGATCCGGTCGACCCCGACGACGCCGGGGGCTGGATCTCGCCGACGCCATGAGCCGCCCCAGCTTCACGTTCGCCACCGCCGGCCGCATCAGCTTCGGCGCCGGCTCGGCCACGGGGATACCGGGTGCCGTGGTGGCCCACGGCAAGCGGGCGCTCGTGGTCACCGGGTCCCGTCCCGAGCGCTACGACGTGCTGGAGGCCCTGGTCGAGGGCGGGGTCGCGGTGACGACCCAGCCGCTGGACCACGAGCCGACCGTCGACGACGCCCGCGAGGCGATCGAGGCCGCACGCGGGTGCGACGTGGTTCTCGGGCTGGGCGGCGGCAGCGTCCTCGACCTGGCCAAGGCCGCCGGTGCCCTGGTGCACGCGGACGACCCGATGGACCACCTGGAGGTCGTCGGCGCCGGCAGACCCCTGCCCGCGACCGGCCTGCCCGTGGTGGCGGTTCCGACCACCGCCGGTACCGGGTCGGAGGTCACCGCGAACGCCGTGCTGTCCTCACCGGAGCACGGCGTCAAGGTGAGCGTGCGCGGGCCGACCGTACTGCCCAGCGTCGCGATCATCGACCCGCTTCTCACGCTCGACTGCCCGCGGCCGGTCACGGCGTCTGCCGGGCTGGACGCCTTCACGCAGTGCCTGGAGCCGTTCGTCTCGCCGATGGCGAACCCCCTGACGGACGGGTTCGCCCGCAGCGGCCTCGCGGCAGCGGGTCGGTCGTTGCGCGCGGCCTACCGCGACGGCACCGACGTCTCCGCACGCACCGACATGGCCCTGTGCTCGCTTCTCGGGGGGCTGGCTCTGGCGAACGCGAAGCTCGGGGCGGTGCACGGCATCGCTGGCGTCGTCGGTGGCGTCACCGGGGGCCCGCACGGTGCCATCTGCGCGGCGCTGCTGCCCTCGGTGGTCACGGTCACGGTGGGGGCCCTGCGTGACCGGGACCCGACCTCGGCCGCGCTGTCGCGCTACGGCCGCGTCGCCGACATCGTCACCGGCGACCCCGCGTCCCGCGTGGAGGACCTCGTCCAGTGGGTGCGGGAGACCAGCCAGATGCTGTCGATCCCGGGGTTGAGCGCGTACGGGCTGCGGTCGTCAGACGTCGAGCACGTCGTGGCGGCATCGGCGCGCTCGTCGAGCATGAAGGGGCATCCGATCGAGCTGACCCAGGACGAGATCCAACGGATCGTGCTGTCGTCCCAGTGAGGGCGTCCCAGTGGGGGCTCCCAGTGACGGGGTGAGTGCGCGAGGGGGGAGTTGAACCCCCACGTCCTTGCGGACACACGGACCTGAACCGTGCGCGTCTGCCTATTCCGCCACCCGCGCGCTGCGCACGAGATTATCACGAAGACGCCCTGCTCATGAGCGCGGTGACCGCCACCACCCGGCGGCGCCGATACGATCGATCGGTCACTGCCCGACCGTGGGTGGTGCACATCGGCGACGTCACGGCCGGGACGGAGGTGGGAGATGGGCACGCTGCGACGCCTCGAGCAGCGCCTGGAGTCGTGGGTGAGCAATGCCTTCTCCCGCATGTTCCGCTCCGACGTCCAGCCGGTCGAGCTTGCGGCGGCCCTGCAGCGGGAGCTCGACAACAGCGCGCAGATCGTCTCCCGCGACCGCTCGCTCGCGCCGAACACCTTCACCGTGCGGCTCTCCCCGCGCGACCACGACCGGTTGTCGCCCTACGCCTCCAGCCTGGCCACCGAGCTGCGGTCGCTCGTGATCGAGCACGCCGACCTGCAGCGCTACTCGCTTCCCGGCCCGGTGCAGGTCGACCTCGAGCGCGACGACGACCTGCGCACCGGCCAGTTCCGGGTGACGTCGCAGGTGCAGGCCGGCGTCGCGACGTCGCCTGGCTCGGCGTCGTCCCGCTCCGCACCGGCGTACCTGCAGGTCAACGGTCAGGTCGTGCCCGTCAGCGCGGCCGGGGTGATGGTCGGTCGCGGCTCGGACTGTGACATCCGGATCGACGACCCCGGCGTGAGTCGGCGCCACGCGGAGTTCCGAGTGCTCGGCGAGGGTCCGACGGCCGACGTCGTGGTGGTCGACCTGCACTCGACGAACGGCACGATCGTGGACGGCACGAGCATTGCGCAGGCACCCGTGCGCGACGGCACCGAGGTGCGCGTGGGCTCGACGACGATCCTCGTGCGCACGCGCGACCCGCGCACGGGCACGGGGTGATCGATGTCCGAGATCACGCTCACTCTCATCCAGATCGGCTTTCTCGCCCTGCTGTGGGTCTTCGCGTTCGCGATCGCGTCGGCGATCCGGGCCGACATGTTCGGCGTGCGCCCGCGCCAGCAGCCCGAGGCTCGCCCCAGTGCGGCAGCAGCGCCGGCCGCAGCATCCACAGCGGCGAAACCGGGCAAGCCGGCCAAGCTGCACCGCGGAGCCCCCACCAAGGTCGTCGTGATCGAGGGTGCCGACAGTGGCAAGCAGGCCGCATTGACCGGCATCGTGACGCTGGGACGAGGCGAGCCGAACGACATCGACCTGTCCGACGAGTACGTGTCGACCCGGCACGCACGTCTCATCCCGCACAACGGTCAGTGGTACGTCGAAGACCTCGGCTCCACCAACGGCAGCTACGTGGCCGGGGCGCGCATCTCGCGACCGACGCCCGTGGGTGCCAAGTCGACCATCCGGCTCGGCCGCACCGTCCTCGAGCTGCGGAAGTAGCGGGCACGTCATGGCCTTGGCTATACGTTCGGTCGCCCAGTCGCACGTGGGACTCGTGCGGCAGGGCAACGAGGACTCCGGGTACGCCGGTCCGCGTCTGCTCGTCGTCGCCGACGGCATGGGCGGCCACGCCGCCGGCGAGGTCGCCAGCGCCGTGGCGGTCGAGGCCCTGTCGGTGCTGGACGGGCCCGGGCCGGCCCCGGACGACAGCGCGACCGACGAGGCCCTCGGCGAGGCCATCGCGCGGGCCAACACCCGCATCCGAGAGCTCGTCGAGGCCGACCCGCGGCGAAGCGGCATGGGCACGACCGTCACGGCGCTGCTCTGGACCGGCGCGGGGTTCAGCCTGGCCCACATCGGCGACTCCCGGGCGTACCTGCTGCGCGACGGCGAGCTCGTCCAGCTGACCCGAGACCACACCTACGTGCAGGCCCTCATCGACGAGGGACGCATCAGCGAGCACGAGCGGGAGACCCACCCCGCTCGGTCGCTGCTGCTGCAGGCGCTCGGAGGCGAGGACGTCACCCCCGACATCGCCAGCGTGGAGGCCGAGGACGGCGACCGGGTGCTGCTGTGCAGCGACGGCCTGTCCGGCGTGGTCGACGCCGGGCGCATCGCCCGAGCGCTGCTCGAGAACTCCGACCCTCAGGCGGCCGCCGACCAGCTCGTCGAGATGGCCGTCGAGGGCGGCGGACCCGACAACATCACCTGCGTCGTGGCTGACATCCGGACGACCACCCACACGGCCGAGCAGGACGACACGACCGAAGCGCACCTCGTGGGTGCAGCCGCTGTCGGTGCCGCCCACCCCGACGCGCTGCGCTACGACGAGGACGAGCCTGCCGACGACGACGACAGCCCCACGGCGATCCCGCACGCTCCGGCCTCGGCAGACGAGGTCGACCCGGACGAGGCCGAGCGCTACGCCCCGAGGCGTGCAAGCCGGGCGCGGGTCACGGTCGCCGCCCTCGTCGCGCTGCTCGTCGTCGCCGCAGCGGTGCTCGGCGTCCGCATGCTCATGGGCTGGTACGACCAGCAGTACTACGTCGGTGTGGACGGTGACTCCGTCGTCATCCGCCAGGGGATCCCCGGCATCCCGGGCAGCACTGTCGTCTCCACCGTGCCCGACCTGCCGGTGGAGTCGCTGCCGGAGATCTTTCGCGAGGACATCGCCGAGGGCATCCGGGCCTCCGACATCGCCGACGCCACCGAGATCGCCGAGCGGGTGCGGCGGGAGGCCTGCCGGGCCAACAACGCCGGCCCGACGATCAGCGGTTTTCCGGGCCTGGACTGCTCCAGCGTCAACGCGGGGTCGGGATGAGCGCGGCCACGCCGACGCGGCGATCCGGCACAGGGCGGTGGACCGAGCTGCTGCTCGTGCTGATCGCCTGCGCGATCGCCGTGGGCGCGTTCGCCGCCGTCGGGCTCGGCACCACCGGGGCGCTGCCCGAGCGCATCGGGCCGTACGCCCTGGGGTTCGTCCTGATCGCCCTCGCCGTCCACCTCGTCGTGCGGTGGCGGGCTCCCTACGCCGACCCGGTGCTGCTGCCGAGCGCGCTGGCCCTCAACGGCGTCGGGCTGGCCATGATCCATCGGCTCGACGTCGGCAATGCCACCCAGGCGGAGCTCAACGACGTGCCCGTCCCGAGCCCGGAGGCCCCGGGTCAGCTCGTGTGGAGCATCGTCGGGCTCGCGCTGCTCGTCGCCGTCCTGTGGCTGGTGCGCGACCACCGGGTGCTCTCCCGCTACACCTACCTGACCTTCGTGGTTGGAGTGCTGCTGCTGCTGCTGCCGCTGGTTCCAGGGCTCGGCGTCGAGATCAACGGAGCCCGCATCTGGATCTCCGTGCTCGGGCAGTCGTTCCAGCCAGGGGAGGCCGCCAAGGTCGTCATGGTGGTGGCGTTCTCGTCGTACCTGGTCGTGCACCGCGAGGCGTTGGCGCTGGCAGGTCGGCGAGTGCTGGGCATCGACCTGCCCCGGGCCCGCGACCTCGGGCCCATCCTCGTCGTCTGGGGCCTGGCGCTGGCCATCCTCATCTTCGAGCGTGACCTCGGAGCAGCGGTGATGTTCTTCGGGGTCTTCGTGGTGCTGCTGTTCGTGGCCACGCAGCGAGTCGGATGGCTCGTGGTCGGTGCCGGCCTGGCCGTCGTCGGCGGCTACCTGAGCTACCTGCTGTTCGACCACGTGCAGGTGAGGGTGGCGACCTGGCTGCAGCCCTTCGACGACCCCGACACGAGCTACCAGATCATCCAGAGCCTGTACGGGCTGGCCTACGGCGGCCTGCTGGGCACGGGCCTAGGTCGGGGTCAGCCCACCGTCATCCCGTTCGCGGAGTCCGACTTCATCGCAGCGGCGCTAGGTGAGGAGCTGGGGCTCACCGGACTCATGCTCGTGATCGTGCTGTTCGGCATCCTGGTGGCCCGTGGCCTGCGCACTGCCATCGGGGTACGGGACCCGTTCGGCACGCTGCTGGCCACCGGCCTGGCCACCACCATCGGCTTGCAGGTGTTCGTCGTCATCGGCGGCGTCACCAAGCTCATCCCGCTGACGGGTCTGACCACTCCCTTCCTGTCACTCGGCGGGTCGTCGCTGATCATGAACTGGGTGATCGTCGCGTTGCTGCTGAGGGTCAGCGACGCCGGACGGCGACCGGCGCCCCCGGCGCCCCAGCCGCTGTCCGAGGCGGCCACCCAGGCGGTGCGGCTGCCATGAACAGTGCCGTGCGACGACTGTCGGTGATCATGCTGCTGCTGTTCGGTGCACTGCTGGTCAACATCACCGTCGTGCAGGCCTTCTGGGCCGACGAGCTCAACGCACGCTCGGACAACCGGCGTGTGCTGCTCGACGAGTACGCGAGCCAGCGCGGTCCGATCCTGGTGGACGACGTGGCGGTGGCGCGCTCCCAGGCGACCGGTGGAGCGTTCGCCTACCGCCGCGAGTACCCCGAGCCCGAGCTCTACGCACATGCCACCGGCTTCTACTCCTGGGTGTACGGACGTTCGGCGACCGAGCGGGTGGCCAACGACGTGCTGGCCGGCACCGACGACTCACTGTTCGCCCGGCGCGTCATCGACCTGATCGCCGGACGGCCACGGGAGGGTGGCAGCGTGCGCCTGACGCTCGTCCCGGAGGCTCAGCAGGCCGCCTTCGACGGCCTCGCGGGCAAGGTGGGCGCGGTCGTGGCGCTCGACCCGGGCACCGGGGCGATCCTCGCCATGGCCTCGACCCCGAGCTTCGACCCGAACCCGCTGGCTCATCCCGACGCCGAGGTGCAGGAGCAGGCGTGGACGGCCCTGGAGACCGACCCGGCAGAGCCCGGCCTCAACCGGGCGATCGCCCGGACGTACCCGCCCGGGTCGGTGTTCAAGCTGGTCACCGCGGCGGCAGCCCTCGAGAGCGGTCTGTACGAGCCCGGCACCGAGGTGCCGGGACCGGCCGAGCTCCCCCTTCCCGGGAGCACGGCGGTGCTCACCAACCAGTCGGGCGGCCCGTGCGGTGCCGACGACACGACGACGCTCACCGACGCGCTGCGGCTGTCGTGCAACACGGCCTTCGCGACGATCGGCCTCGACCTCGGCGACCAGGCCCTGCGTGCCCAGGCCGAGGCCTTCGGGTACAACAGCCAGCCCCTGCCGGACTACAACGCGGCCACGAGCGTCTTTCCCGACGAGCTCGACCCGGCCCTCACCGCCCAGGCGGCGATCGGCCAGGTGGACGTGCGGGCGACGGCGCTGCAGACGGCCATGGTCTCGGCCGCGATCGCCAACGACGGCACGCTGATGGCTCCCTACCTGATCGCCGAGGCCTTGGCCCCAGACCTGTCACCCCTGCAGGTGACCGAGCCGGTCGTGCAGTCCGACGCGGTGTCCCGGCAGACCGCTCGCGAGCTGACGGCGATGATGGTCGAGGTCGTCGAGACCGGCACGGGCACCAACGCCGCCATCTCCGGGGTGAGCGTGGCGGGCAAGACCGGGACCGCCGAGCGCGGGCCGCAGCAGCCGCCCCTGGCCTGGTTCACCTCGTTCGCCCCGGCGACCAGCCCCCAGGTCGCGGTCGCCGTCGTGATCGAGGACTCCGGGGGCGAGGTAGACATCTCGGGTGGGCGACTCGCCGCACCCATCGCACGAGCCGTGATGCAAGCGGTTCTCCTGAGGGGAGGCACATAGCCATGACCGACACGCCCCAGGGGATGGATCCTCCACCGCGGGACGACGACGCGACCCGGGCCGGCGACCTGGAGTCGACCGGACCCCACCACGCACCCCCGCTCGACGAGCCGCGGGAGCCCAGCACGCGATCCACGACAGGCGCCGCGGGGCCGCCGCCGATACCCGAGAAGGACGACGTGTTCCGGTCGATCAACGGTCCGGTGGTGCTCGGCGGGCGCTACGAGCTGGGTGAGGTGATCGGCCGTGGAGGCATGGCCGAGGTGCACCGAGGCAAGGACCTGCGCCTGGGACGCATCGTCGCCATCAAGGCCCTGCGTGTCGACCTCGTCACCGACGAGACCTTCCAGGCCCGGTTCCGCCGCGAGGCCCAGTCGTCGGCCTCGCTGAACCACCCGAACATCGTGGCGGTCTACGACACCGGCGAGAGCGAGATCAACGGCGTCGCCGTGCCCTTCATCGTGATGGAGTACGTCGAGGGCAAGACCCTGCGCGAGCTGCTGCGGGAGGAGCCCGGGGTCACCACGTCCGAGGCGTTGGAGTTCACCGGGGAGATCCTGCGCGCGCTGGACTACAGCCACCGGGCAGGCATCGTGCACCGCGACATCAAGCCCGGCAACGTCATGGTGACGCCCGCCGGCCAGGTCAAGGTGATGGACTTCGGCATCGCTCGCGCCATGGGCGACGCCCACCAGTCGATGACCCAGACCTCCATGGTCGTGGGAACGGCCCAGTACCTCTCACCCGAGCAGGCCCGCGGCGAGACCGCCGACGCACGCAGCGACCTGTACGCCACCGGGTGCGTGCTGTACGAGCTGCTGACGGGCCGGCCACCGTTCGTCGGGGACTCCCTCGTGTCGGTGGCGATGGCGCACGTGAAGGAGACGCCGCGTCCCCCGTCCGCGCTGAACCCGGCGATCACGCCGTCGGTCGACAGCGTCGTGCTCACCTCGCTGGCCAAGGACCGGCTGCAGCGCTACCAGAGCGCCGCCGAGATGCGCGCCGACGTCGAGCGTGCGCGTACGGGGATGCCGGTGGCTGCCGTGCCACCGGCGGCGAGTGTCGACCCCACCGCCACGTCGCTGGTGCCCGGCATCGGCGACGTCGAGCCGGAGCCGAAGTCGCGAGCCGGCAGGTACGCACTGATCACGATCGGTGTGCTGGTGGTGCTCGGCCTCGCGGGACTGGCCGGCTGGGCTCTGTTCCAGCCCAGCGCCGAGCAGGTGCGGGTGCCGAACCTGTTCGGCCTCACGCTCACCGATGCCGAGAACACGCTCACCGACCGTGAGCTGGAGCTGGGCCAGACCACCGAGCGGGCCGACCCGGACGCAGAGCCGGGCACGGTGCTCGAGCAGTCACCGACCTCTGGTGAGCTCGTCGACCCCGGGACGTCGGTCGACGTCGTCGTGTCCACCGGACTGGAACGAACCCTCGTGCCGCAGGTGGTCGGGCTCTCCGTGGCCGACGCACGGCCGCTGATCACCGAGGCGGGCCTGACGATCTCCAGCGTGCGCGAGGAGGCCAGCGACCAACCGGAAGGGACGGTGCTGCAGGTCGAGCCGGCCGAGGGCAGCGAGGTGGACGTCGGCTCGTCGGTGGTGCTCGTCGCCTCCAGCGGCGAGGTCGAGGTGCCGTCCGTGGAGGGGCTGCCGAGCTCCGAGGCGCAGGCCATCCTGCGGCAGGCCGGCTTCGAGGTGCTGGTGACCGAAGAGCCCACGACGGCGCAGGCCCCGGGCACGGTGGTCTTCCAGGCGCCGTCCGCGGGCACGGAGGTGTCGTTCGGCAGCCGCGTCGCGATCACGGTCGCGGTCGAGCCTGCACCGACACCTACACCGACGCCCCCTCCGACGGTGGCACCGCCGAGCCCGAGCCCGAGCCCGACCGCGTCGCCGACGCCGTAGCGGCCCGGCGTCAGCCGACCGGGTCGGGCAGGGGCAGCGACGACGGCCCGCGCTGCAGGACGGGCTGGAGCCCGTTCGCTCGGCGCGGCGCCTCGTCGTCCCCGCAGTCGGCGAGCCAGTTGGCCAACATGCGGTGGCCCGCCTGTGTGAGCACCGACTCGGGGTGGAACTGCACGCCCTCGACGGCGACGTCGCGGTGCCGCGCCGCCATGACGACGCCGCTGGCGCTGTGCGCGGTGACGACGAGCTCGTCGGGCAGCGTCTGCTCCTGCACCGCCAGGGAGTGGTACCGGGTGGCGGTGAAGGGGTCCGGGACGTCGCGCAGCACACCGGAGCCGTCATGGTGGACGATGCTGGTCTTGCCGTGCAGCAGCTCCGGCGCACGTGTGACCTGCCCGCCGTAGGCGACGGCGATGGCCTGCAGACCGAGGCACACACCGAAGATCGGCACCTGCCCGGCCAGCTCGTGCACCATCTCGACGCACACACCGGCCGCCTCCGGTGTGCCCGGCCCCGGTGAGAGCAGCACTCCGTCGAAGTCGCGCGCCTGCTGCGGCGTCACAGCATCGTTGCGGCGGACGTCGCAGTGCGCCCCCAGCTGTCCGAGGTACTGCACGAGGTTGAAGACGAAGCTGTCGTAGTTGTCGACCACGAGGATCCGCATCTGCGGCGACGTCGGGCTCACGGCTGCTCCACCGCGGTGCTGGCGTGGGAGAGCGTGCTGGGACCTGTCGCCGCCGGCAGCAGGATGCTGTCGCGCTCCGTGAGGCTCCACCCGAGGCCGATGAAGTCGGCCCACTGACGGTAGATCGAGACGCCGCTCGAGCGCTCGAGCGCCGCAGTCAGCCGCTGCGGGTCCCCGACCGCCGAGATGACGAACGGGGGGGAGTACACCTGGCCGTCCAAGATGATCACGTTGCCCACGCACCGCACGGCGCTCACGCTGGTCAGCCGCCTGTCCATGATGCTGACGCCCTCGGCGCCACCTTCCCACAGCGCGTTGACGACGGCCTCCACGTCCTGCTGGTGCACGACGTAGTCGTCCGGTGAGGTGCCCTCCGGCAGACCGGTGAGGTCGTCGGGCACGGGTGCGTCGTCCAGGGTCACGGTCACCCCGGGCCCCTCGAGCTCGGTGAAACCGGCCTCGCCGGACTGCTCGCTGACCACCTGCTGGATCTGCCGGACCGGGTCGTCGACCGACTGGTCCGCGAGGGTGTCGACCTCGGCCGCCAGCTGCTCCACCTGCTGCTCGAGCTCAGCGACGCGTGCGGTCTCCACCTGCACCAGGTCGGCCAGGCCCGTGCCGCGGCTGACGTCGACGTCCTCGGTGTCGGCCAGCGAGATGCCGGCCGCGATGATCACACCGGCAACACCGAGCACGATCACGGCGCCGCCGTGCCACGAGTCCTGCGACGCCATCTCTCACCTCCTGCGAGCCAAGCATCTAGGCTAGACGGGTGCCAGAGTCGCGTCGCCGCAAGAAGGCCTCCTCGTCCCGGCCCGCCAAGCCTCCGGCCGTGCACGACGACACACCCAGCGGGCGCTGGGTGCCGATCACCGGCTCCGCCCTGCTGCTGCTCGGCCTCGCCTGGATCGTCGTGTTCTACGTCGCCGGAAGCGACATCCCGGGCATGAACGCGCTGGGCAACGCCAACCTGTTCGTGGGCATGGGCTTCATCGTCGCCGGGTTCCTGGTGTTCACCCGCTGGAAGTAGCGGTCGTCCACAGCAGTCATCCACCGCTGTGATTACAGCCGTGTAATTCATCCCCAGTGTGGACAGAGCCTGTGGACAACGCTCGACTCACCCCGCGGCGAGGGCGAGCAGCTGGTCGGTACGCCAGGCCGTCACGGCTGCCAGCGCTGCGAGGACGGCCGCCGCGGCGGCCCAGGCCAGGGGGGTGCGTCCGCGTCGAGGGGCGGCCACGAACGCGGCGGTGAGAAGCATGCCCGCCAGCAGGCCCCCCAGGTGGGCGCGCCAGTCGATGTTCGGGACGACGAAGCCGATGACCACGTTGATCATCAGCAGGGCGAGCACCCCCGACACGTCCCGGTTCAGGGTGCGCAGCGCGACCACGGTCGCCCCGAGCAGACCGAAGACCGCGCCCGACGCGCCGACCGAGATCGTCAGGGGACTGCTGAACGCGTACGAGGCCACCGCACCGGCCAGGGCGGAGACGAGGTAGACAGCGACGAACCGTCCGCGCCCGAGCAGCGGCTCGAGCAGCCCACCGAGCACCCACAGGGCGAGCATGTTGAGCCCGACGTGCCACAGCCCCGCATGCAGGAACGGTGCGGTCGCCAGTCGCCACCACTCCCCGGCGGCCACCGCTGCCGGGAACATCCCGTACTCGACGATGAGCCGGTCACCACTGAGCAGGGTGAGCACGTACGCGGCCACGTTGAGCACGACGAGCCCCTGGGTGGCCCGACGAGGCTCGGCTCGGGCCACCCCACCCAACGTGGTGCGCACGCGTGGCACCCGTTGCTGGGCCTGAGCCACGCAGAGTGGGCAGTGGAACCCCACGGGAGCGGGAACCATGCACTCGGGGCAGATGGGACGACCGCAGCGGCTGCACGCGACGCGGGTCTGGCGGTTGGGGTGGCGGTAGCAGGCTCTCGCCTGGCCCGCGAGCCCCGGGTCGAGCGGCTCGGTCAGGACGACGACCGCTCGATCGTGACCGACTCGATCACCACGGGCTCGGCAGGCCTGTCCTGCGCACCGGTGCGGACGCCGGCGATGGCGTCGACCACCGCGCGACCCGACGCGTCGGCGACCTCGCCGAAGATCGTGTGCTTGAAGGTGAGCCACGCGGTCGGCGCCACGGTGATGAAGAACTGGGAGCCGTTGGTGTTCGGCCCGGCGTTGGCCATGGCCAGCAGGTAGGGACGGTCGAAGCTGAGCTCGGGGTGGAACTCGTCGGCGAAGGTGTACCCCGGGCCGCCGGTGCCGGTGCCGAGCGGGCACCCACCCTGGATCATGAAGTTCGGGATGACTCGGTGGAAGGTCAGCCCGTCGTAGAACCTGCCTGTCGAGGCCTGTCGAGTTCTCGGGTCGGTCCACTGCTTGGAACCCTCGGCCAGCCCCACGAAGTTGGCGACGGTCTTCGGAGCGTGGTCAGGGAAGAGCGTGACGGTGATGTCGCCGTGGTTGGTGCTCAACGTGGCGGTGAGGTGCTCGGGCACAGGGACTACCTTCCATCATGGACGAGCCCGCCGGTCGGGGCGGGACCACCAGTGTCTCACCCCGCCACTGGACCTGCGGGGTGGAGCATGATCGGATAGACCGACCGGTCACGACGAAAGGGACACCATGGGTGCGATCAAGAAGCTTGTGTTCGTCGGAGCGTTGGCAGCCGCCGGCGCCGTCATCGCCAAGAAGCTGATGGGTTCGTCGGACGAGAACGCCTGGGAGAGCGCCGGAGGGTGGGACAGCACGTCCTCGACCGACTGGAGCCGCAAGGCGTCGGACGCGGCGAGCACCGTGTCGCAGAAGGCCGAGCAGGGCAGCGACGCTGTCACCGAGGCCACAGAGTCTGCTGCGCGGACCGCGAAGAAGAAGACCGACACCGCCGCCGAGGCGGTCACCGACGCAGCCGACCAGGCAGGCGAGGCGGTGCAGGAGAAGGCCGATCAAGCAGAAGCAGCGGTCGACGCCGCAGCCGAGGCCGCCGAGGACGCTGCGACGAAGGAGTAACCCGTTGCGGTGGAGACGAGGGGACTCGAACCCCTAACCCCCGCCTTGCAAAGGCGGTGCTCTGCCAGTTGAGCTACGTCCCCGGACGTGACGAGGCTTGCGGTCTCAGCGCAGGTCGCGTGGCGGCACCGGGTCGGTGGCCTGCGACCAGACGTCGTTCTCTGCCTGCTGCTGCGACCACTTCTTGTAGCCGTAGTAGGCGGCACCGGCGATGGACGCGACAACCAGAAGCTTCTTCACGTGGGCCTAACTGGACTTGAACCAGTGACCTCTTCCTTATCAGGGAAGCGCTCTAACCGTCTGAGCTATAGGCCCGAGCAGGAGCCACACGGTACCTCACGCACCTCGGCGCCCACGAATCGCTCAGTCGTCCTCGGCCAGGGTCACCTCGAACCCGCCGAGCAGCGCAGCGGACAGGTTGTAGAGGAACGCGAACAATGTGGCCAGCGCTGTGAGCAGCACGACATCGACCACAGCGATGACCGTGGCCAACCCCACCACCCGGGAGAAACCGACGTAGTCGGTGACGTCCACACCGGCACTCGACTCCGACTCGGTGAGGTCGACGACCAGGTCGCCGACCACCTGGAACACCCCGGCCGCGTCGATGATCGACCACAGGGCGGCGACAGCCACGACGAGGGTGATGCCGATGGCGATCGACAGCACGAACGCGCTCTTCATCACCGACCAGGGCTCGACACGCAGCAGGCGCAACCGGGCCTTGCGCACCTTGCCCGTGCGTCGTGCGGCGCTGCTGACCGGACGGCCCACGGGGGCCGAGACCTGCTGCGTCAGAGGCTCGGCGGGGGCGGGTGGCTCGGCAGGCACGGCAGGCACGGGGGGTCCGGCAGGCGCGTCGGCGTCCTGGGGTTGCGGGGACTCCTCGACCGCCGGCATGCCGTGCGGGTCGGTCTGCATCTCGGGCTCGCCGGCGAGCGCCTCGTCGGGCTCGAGGCCGGTGGCCGGCTGGCGACTGGTCGTCACAGCTCTGCATCCTCCCCGACTCCGCCGGTCTGGCCAACTTCACCCGCGTCGTCGCTGCTCAGGTCGGTCGCGTCGAGGTCGTCCTCGACGACCCGGGTGATGGCCACCACGGCGTCGTCGGGTGCGACGTCGACGAAGGTGACCCCCATGGTGTCACGTCCCGTGGCCCGGACGTCGGACACCGGGCTTCGCGTCACCCCGCCGGCGGCACGGATGCTCAGTACCTCGTCGTGCTGACAGCGAGCGCGCCCACCAGCCCACCCCGCTGCTGCGTCAGCCGAGCCGCCTTCAGGCCGAGCCCGCCCCGGCCCTGCGGCCGGTAGTCCGACAGCGGGGTGCGCTTGGCGTACCCACCGTCGGTGACGGTGAACACGAACGTGTCGTCCTCGTCGAGGCCGGACGGGATGACCGTCATCGACAGCAGGTCGTCGTCGCCCCGAAAGCGCATGCCCCGCACACCGCGGGTGTCACGGCCCATCGGGCGCAGAGCCTCGTCGTCGGCACGGAAGCGGATCGCCATGCCCCTGCGCGACACGAGCAGCAGGTCGTCGTCGGGCGTGACGAGGTGGGCGCCGATCACCGCGTCGTCGTCGGTGAGGGCGATGGCCTTGATGCCTCCGGACAGCCGGGTGTCGTAGGCGGTCAGCCGTGTCTTCTTCACCAGGCCCGACCGGGTGGCCAGCACCAGGTAGGGGGTCTGCGTGAAGTGCTCGATGGCCAGAACCTGCGCCACCGACTCGTCGCTCGGCAGAGACAGCATGTTGGCCACGTGCATGCCACGGCCGTCCCGCGCCGCCTCGGGGGCCTCGTAGGCCTTGACCCGGAACACTCGCCCGCGATCGGTGAAGAACAGCAGCGTGTGGTGGGTGGACGTGCTCAGCAGGTGGGCGACGACGTCGTCCCCGCGCAGCTGCGCTCCGCGCACACCCTTGCCGCCGCGCCGCTGCGACCGGTACAGGTCGCACCGGGTGCGCTTGACGTAGCCACCCCGGGTGAGGGTGACCACGACGTCCTCGACGGGGATCAGGTCCTCGTCGGTCAGTCCTCCCTCGCCGGGGATGATGGTCGTGCGCCGCTCGTCGCCGTAGTGCTCGACGATCTCGTCGAGCTCGCTGCGCACGATCTCACGCTTGCGCTCGTCGCGGTCGAGGATGTCCTGCAGGTCGGTGATCTCTGCGACGAGCTGGTCGTGCTCGTCGGTGAGCTCCTGACGCTCGAGCGCGGCGAGCTTGCGCAGCTGCAGGTCGAGGATGGCGCGGGCCTGCACCTCGTCGATCTCGAGGAACTGCTGCAGGGCCACCTGCGCCACCGCCGCGGACGCGCTGCCGCGGATCAGGGCGATGACCTCGTCGATGACGTCGATGGCCTTGAGCAGGGCGCGCACGATGTGCAGCCGTTCCCGGCGCTTGCGCAGCCTGAACTCCGTGCGCCGGCGGATCACCTCGATCTGGTGGGTGATCCAGTGCCGCACGAAGCCGTCCAGCGACAGGGTGCGGGGAACCCCGTCGACCAGGGCGACCATGTTGCAGCCGAAGGTGTCCTGCAGCTGGGTGTGCTTGAACAGGTTGTTGCGCACCACCATCGGCACGGCGTCGCGCTTGAGCACGATCACCAGCCGCTGGCCGGTGCGCGTCGAGGTGTCGTCGCGGATGTCGGCGATGCCGGCGACCTTGCCGGCGTTGACCAGCTCGGCGATCTTGACCGCGAGGTTGTCGGGGTTCACCTGGTAGGGCAGCTCGGTGACCACCAGGCTGGTGCGACCCTTGCTGTCCTCCTCGACCTCCACGACCGCGCGCATCGTGACCGAGCCGCGACCGGTGCGGTAGGCCTCCTCGATGCCGGTGCGACCCACGATCAGCGCGCCGGTCGGAAAGTCCGGGCCGCTGATGCGCTCCATCAGGGCGGCCAGCAGCTCGGGACGGCTCGCCTCCGGGTGGTCCAGCGCCCAGGCGACACCGGATGCCACCTCGCGCAGGTTGTGCGGCGGGATGTTGGTCGCCATGCCCACCGCGATGCCGGCGCTGCCGTTGACGAGCAGGTTCGGGAACCGGCTGGGCAGGATCGTCGGCTCCTCGGCCCGCCCGTCGTAGTTGGGTGCGAAGTCGACCGTCTGCTGGTCGATGTCACGCACCATCTCCATCGCCAGCGGTGCCATGCGGCTCTCGGTGTAGCGCATCGCAGCCGGCGGGTCGTTGCCGGGTGAGCCGAAGTTGCCCTGGCCGTCCACCAGCGGGTAGCGCAGCGACCACGGCTGAGCCAGCCGGACGAGGGTGTCGTAGATCGCCGAGTCCCCGTGCGGGTGGTACTGACCCATGACGTCGCCCACGACACGCGAGCACTTGGAGTAGCCGCGGTCGGGTCGGTACCCCCCGTCGTACATCGCGTACAGCACGCGCCGATGCACCGGCTTGAGCCCGTCTCGCACCTCCGGAAGTGCCCGGCCGACGATCACGCTCATCGCGTAGTCGAGGTAGGAGCGCTCCATCTCGGTCTGCAGGTCGATGCCGCGCACGCGGGGTCCCTGGCCGAACTCGTCGGCGAGGGGACCCCCGGGTGGGGTGGTGGACTCCGTCACTGGTGCCTCGCCCCTCTAGATGTCCAGGAAGCGCACGTCGCGGGCGTTGCGCTGGATGAATGCCCGACGGCTCTCGACGTCCTCGCCCATGAGGACGGAGAAGGCGTCGTCGGCCGCGGCCGCGTCGTCCATGGTCACCTGCAGCAGGATGCGGCGCTGCGGGTCCATCGTGGTCTCCCAGAGCTCGTCGGCGTTCATCTCGCCGAGGCCCTTGTACCGCTGGATCGGGGCGGTGGCGGGAAGCTTGCGGCCGGCCTCACGACCTGCGGCGAGCAACGCGTCCCGCTCGGTGTCGGTGTACGCCAGCTCGTGCCCCCCCTGGCTCCACTTGATCTTGTACAGGGGCGGCTGCGCGAGGTACACGTGACCGGCCTCGATGATCGGGCGCATGAAGCGGAACAGCAGCGTGAGCAGCAGTGTGCGGATGTGCTGGCCGTCCACGTCAGCGTCGGCCATCAGGACGATCGTGTGGTAGCGCAACCGCGCCACGTCGAAGTCGTCGTGGATGCCGGTGCCGAGAGTCGTGATGATCGACTGCACCTCGGTGTTCTGCAGGATCCGGTCGATGCGGGCCTTCTCGACGTTGAGGATCTTGCCGCGGATCGGCAGGATCGCCTGGATCTTGGGGTCGCGTCCGCCCTTGGCGGAGCCGCCGGCCGAGTCGCCCTCGACGATGAAGACCTCACTGGCCGCCGGGTCGGTCGACTGGCAGTCGGCCAGCTTTCCGAAGCCGGCACCTCCCAGCAGTCCCTTGCGTGAGCGAGCGATGTCACGTGCCTTGCGAGCCGCGATCCGGGCCGACGCGGCCTGCTGGGCCTTGCGAGCGATGTCCTTGCCCTCGCTCGGGTTCTGCTCGAACCAGCCGCCGAGCTGCTCGTTGACGATGGTCTGCACGAACGACTTGGCGTCGGTGTTGCCGAGCTTGGTCTTGGTCTGGCCTTCGAACTGAGGCTCGGAGATCTTCAGGCTCACGATTGCGGTCAGGCCTTCTCGGACGTCGTCGCCGGTGAGCTTGGGGTCCTTCTCGCGCAGCACCCCCCACTCGCGGGCGAACCGGTTGACCAGCGTGGTCAACGCGGCTCGAAAGCCCTCCTCGTGGGTTCCACCCTCGTGGGTGTTGATGGTGTTGGCGAACGTGTGCACCCGCTCGGAGAAGCCGGTGTTCCACTGCATCGCGACGTCGAGACTCATCCCCCCGTGTGCCGAGGTCTCCTCGGCCTCCAGCGAGATCACGCTGCGGTGAGCGACGTCACGACCACGGTTGAGGTGGTTGACGAAGTCGACCAGTCCACCGTCGTAGCGATAGCGCGCCACCCGGGGCAGCCCGTCGTCGGCGTCGGCCGAGGCCTCCCCTGCTACGCGGTCGTCGTCGGTCGCTGCCTGCGCGGCAGCCACCTGCTCGTCGGTGATCGCCGGCAGCACCCCGGTGACCTCGTCGACCGCCTCGGCTGCCTCGGCGGCGACCGGACGCCAGTCGCGCAGCGTGATCGCCAGGCCCCGGTTGAGAAACGCCATCTCGCGAAGCCGGGTCTGCAGGGTCTCGAACGAGTAGTTCGTGGTCTCGAAGATGTCGGGACTCGCCCAGAATGTGACGATCGTGCCGTTCTCGTCCGAAGGCTCACCTCGTTCGAGGGGACCAATGGGGTCCCCCAGGTGGTACGCCTGACGCCAGACGTATCCGTCGCGACGAATCTCGACCTCGAGCCTCTCCGACAGGGCGTTCACGACCGACACCCCGACGCCGTGCAGCCCGCCGGACACCTTGTAGCCGCTGCCCCCGAACTTGCCCCCGGCGTGCAGCACGGTGAGCACCACCTCGACAGCCGGGCGGTTCTCGACCGGATGCATGTCGACCGGGATCCCACGGCCGTCGTCGGTCACCCGCACGCCGCCGTCGGCCAGCAGGTCGATCTCGATGTGCGTGCAGTACCCGGCGAGCGCCTCGTCGACGGCGTTGTCGACCACCTCGTAGACGAGGTGGTGCAGCCCTCTCTCGCCGGTCGACCCGATGTACATGCCGGGCCGCTTGCGCACTGCCTCCAGGCCCTCGAGGACGGTGATGTCGCTGGCGTCGTAGCCCTGCTTCGTAGCGGCCTCGACCGGGGCGTGCGTCACGGGCGAGAGACCTCCTGGGGGGACAGACGAGAGGCTCTCAGTCTACGTCACGACCTGCTGTTCAGCCGTACGTGTCCCGGGGGCCACGACCCTTGACGCGGCGGGGCCCGTGCACCCACGACGGGGCCGTCGGACCGTTCACCTGCACCGATCGGACGATGCCGTCCCCGGCCTCCTGTGCCAGGCGCGCGAGCAGCGCCGGCACGAGCATCCGCAGCTGAGTGGCCCACGCCGTGGAGTCGCACCGCACGGTGAGCACCCCGTCGGAGAAGGACTCGACCGTGGCGTGCTCGGCCAGCGTCGCCCCCACGATCTCGTCCCACCGCCCGGTCACGGCGTGCCCGGCCAACCTCTCGCTCCAGCCGCCCGTGCTGACGAGGCTGTCCAGCACGGCGCCGGCCGGGACGGGGTCCCGGGGTCCGGCACCCGGTCCGCTCCACCCGTCCTCGTCGGGCCGAGCCGACCGCCGACGCCTCGCCCGGGCTCGTCTCAGCGGCACCTCGCCGGCGACACCGGTTCGGGCGTGCACGAACGCGCACGCGAGCTCGTCCCCGTCGGGCTGCCAGTCACTCGACACGGCTCACCTGGCCCGAGGCCACCGAGAAGCGCGCGCCACCCAGCTGTGTCGGTACGTCGGCAGCGACGGCGGCTGTGACGATCACCTGGTCAGCATCCCCCATGCGCTCGACAAGGTGGTCGCGGCGCCGGCTGTCGAGCTCGGCGAACACGTCGTCGAGCATCAGCACCGGTGGGCTGTCGGACTCCCCGAGCAGCACCTCGAAGCTCGACAACCGCAGTGCCAGAGCCAGGGACCACGACTCGCCCTGGCTGGCGTACCCCCGCGCCGGCAGGTCACCGAGCCAGAGCGCCACGTCGTCGCGGTGCGGCCCGACCAGGCACAGGCCTCGCTCGATCTCGGCCGACCGGGCCTGCGCGAGAGCCTCGGTGAGCAGGTCGGTCCACGCCACAGCATCGGCGCCCACCGACGCCACCCTGCCCTCGGCCACCCCGTACGCGCTCACACTCGACCGATACTCGGCCCTCGCCGGTGCGCTGTCAGGTGCCAGCGCGGCGTAGACCTGGGCGAGGTGGTCACTCAGATCGCTGAGCAGCGACACCCTGCCGGCGACGAGCTCGCCCCCCGTCGTGGCCAGGTGACGGTCCCAGACCTCGAGGGTGCCGAGATCGAGCGGGGTCCCTCCACGCTGGCGTCGCAGGGCAGAGGCTGAGCGAAGCAGCGCCGTTCGTTGCTTGAGCACCCGCTCGTAGTCCGCGCGCACGCCGGCGAGCCTCGGTCGGCGCTGCACCAGCAGCTGGTCGACGAAGCGCCGGCGCTCCGAGGGGTCGCCCTTGACGATGCTGAGGTCCTCCGGCGCGAACAGCACCACCTGCAGCAGCCCGAGCACCTCGCGCGTGCTGCGTACGGCCGAGCGGTTGACCCGGGCGGCGTTGGCGGCGCCCGCGTTGAGGTCGATCTCGACGGTGAGCGACCGCTCGTGCGAACGTACCCGGGCCGCCAGCAGCGCTCTGCTGCTGCCCGATCGGATGAGCGGCGCGTCCGTGGCCACTCGGTGGCTCGACGCCGTCGCCAGGTAGTGCACCGCCTCGACCAGGTTGGTCTTGCCCTGACCGTTGGCACCGAGCAGAACCGTGACGCCGGGGTCCCATGCCAGGTCGAGCGCGGTGTAGCTGCGGAAGTCGCGCAGGGACAGCGACGAGACGTGCACCGATCGGCGGCTCAGCCGGCCAGGCGCACCGGCATGAGCAGGTAGCGGTAGTCGGGGTGGGTCGCCTCGTCCATGCCGTCGGCCCCCTGCAGCACAGCCGGACGCGCCGGTTGGGTGAAGCTCAGCACGGCCACGGGGGCGTCGATGGCGCCCAGCCCGTCGAGCAGGTACCCGGGGTTGAAGCCGATCGTCAGACCCTCGCCCGTCACCTGAGCAGGCAACGACTCCACCGCCTGCGCGTCCTCACCGCTGGAGGCCTCCAGCGTGACGTCGGCCTCCCCGAAGGTCAGACGCACCGGCGAGTTGCGGTCGGCGACGAGCGCGACGCGCTTCACCGACTCGACGAGGACTGCGGTGTCGATGCGTGCGACCGTGACCGACTCGCTCGGGAACAACGTCCGGTACTTGGGGAACTCGCCGTCGATGAGCCGCGCACTGCTGCGCCGGTCGACGGTCGACAGCCCGAGCAGGCCGCCGGCTCCCAGGCCGATCTCGACGTCTCCGGCCCCGAGCGACTTGGCGGTCTCGGCCAGCGACCGCGCCGGCACGAGTGCGACAGCCGAGGCTCCCGGTCGAACCGGGTCCCAGGCCAGCTCGCGCACCGCGAGTCGGTACCGGTCGGTCGCAGCGAGCGTCAGCAGCGCGCCGTCGATCTCCATGCGGATACCGGTGAGCACAGGGAGCATGTCGTCGCGGCCCGAGGCAACCGCGACCTGCGCCACTGCCTCCGCCAGCGCGGGACCCGGCACCCGACCCACCACCTCGGGCAGCTCGGGCAGCGCGGGGTAGTCCTCGACCGGCAGCGACTGCAGCGTGAACCGGGACGACCCACAGGTCAGCGACACCTTGCCGGCCTCGGCCACCAGATCGATGGGCCGTCCCGGCAGCGACCGCGTGATGTCGGCCAGCAGCCGTCCGGAGACCAGAGAGACCCCCGGGTCGACGACGTCGGCAGCGAAGGAGACCTCACCGAAGACCTCGTGGTCGTACCCCGCGACCCGGACGCCGTCGGCGTCGGCCTCGATGCGCAGCGCGGCGAGGACGGGAAGCGTGGGTCTGCTGGGCAACGTGCGAGCCGCCCACGCGACCCCGTCAGCGAGGACGTCGCGTTCGATTCGGAATTTCACTGCTGGTCCCTTTCTGACCTGGCGCCGTCCGTGCTCGGCGTCGATGGCGATACTTCCACAGACCAGGGCGCGAGCCACGAGTCACATGTCGTCGTCGTAGACATGTCCCGTCGTCGTCGTAGGTCGTGTGGACACTGTGGACAGACCCCGCTCCGTGCTGCTCGTGGCACAGACCGAGCGGTGCACAACATGGGGACGGACGCCAGGAGGGCTGGGGACCACACGCGGGATCGGGGGACGATCGTTGCGGGCCGCGCTGGGCTGCGCGCCTGTCCACAGGCTGTCCACCGAGTCCTGCGCCACGACGGCACGTGCGTCCACAACAGCTCACAGCCGGTGTCAGGTCGACCGGGAGCTCTGCCGGATTCGGTTGGTGAGCTCGGTGACCTGGTTGAACACAGATCGACGCTCGGCCATCAACGTCCTGATCTTGCGATCAGCGTGCATGACGGTCGTGTGGTCGCGGCCGCCGAACTCCTGACCGATCTTCGGCAGCGACAGCTCGGTCAGCTCACGGCACAGATACATCGCGATCTGTCGCGCTGTCACCAGGGTGCGGCTGCGACTGGCTCCGAGCAGGTCGTCGATGGCCAGGTCGAAGTACGTGGCCGTCGCGGCGATGATCGTCGCGGCGCTGATGTCGGGCGCCGTGTCGGTCGGCATCAGGTCCTTGAGCACCACCTCGGCCAAGGCCAGGTCGACTGGCTGGCGGTTGAGGCTTGCGAAGGCCGTCACACGCACCAGGGCGCCTTCGAGCTCCCTGATGTTGGTGTCGATGCGGCTCGCGATGAACTCCAGCACGTCTGCCGGCACCGCCAACCGATCGGCAGCGGCCTTCTTCGACAGGATCGCGATGCGCGTCTCGAGGTCGGGTGGCTGCACGTCGGTGATGAGGCCCCACGTGAACCGGTTGCGCAGCCGGTCCTCGAGCTCGGCGAACTCCTTCGGGGGACGGTCGGACGTGATGACGATCTGCTTGTTGGCGTTGTGCAGGGCGTTGAAGGTGTGGAAGAACTCCTCCTGCGTCTGGATCTTGCCCTCGAGAAACTGGATGTCGTCGATGAGCAGCACGTCCACGTCGCGGTAGCGCCGATGGAACGTCGACGCGCGGTCGTCTCGGATGGAGTTGATGAAGTCGTTCGTGAACTCCTCGCTGGAGACGTAGCGCACGCGCGTCCCCGGGTAGACCTCCGCCGCGTAGTGGCCGATCGCGTGCAGCAGGTGCGTCTTGCCCAGCCCCGAGTCGCCGTAGACCAGCAGAGGGTTGTAGGCCTTTCCGGGAGCCTCGGCGACCGCTACCGCAGCGGCGTGCGCGAAGCGGTTGCTCGACCCGATGACGAACCGCTCGAACGTGTACCGGGGGTTCAGCGCCGCGATGTCGCGGCGGGTGACCGGGGCGCTGGGAGCGGGGGCCTGCTCGGCGGTGGGGGCCCGCTCGGCGGTGGCGGCTGTCGAGGGCGGGCCGGCGTGGCCGGAGCCGTCGGCAGCCGCAGCGTGTGCGGGGGCAGTGGCCGACGAGCCGTTGGGGCTGTCCGCGCCGCTGGCGGCAACGACCTCGATCATGATGCCGATCGTCCGGTTCAGCCGGGTCGAGAGCTCGGTGACCAGGGCACCGAGTGCCCGGCGCTCGAGCTGGTTCTTGGCGTACTCGCTGGGGGCGACGGCGACGACGGTGTCCTGCACCATGGCCACGGGCCTCGCCTGAGCGATGAACGCCTGGACGGCTGGGCCCACCTCGGAGCCGATCGCGGAGACCGCGTCGTCCCAGACGTGGTTCAGCTCCGCACTCGTCAGAGGGGGCGGAGACGGGTCCGCGGAGGGCCGCTCGGCGAGATCGACGGCGTGATCATCGTGGGATGATTCATCCCTGGCCTGCGGCTGGTCGGTCACACATCCCCCGTCCACACCTTTGTCCACAGCCTGGGGACGAGAGTGGGCGAGGGGGACCCGGGTCTACGTCGCCACGTCTGCCGTCATCCGGCGTGTTCGATGTCATCGTCTGCTACTGAGCTGTTCCATCCGGGTTCGAACGGGACAGGCGCGAGACGCTACCGCTCGTGGCGGGACATCGCAATGGTCCTTCCACACTGGTGGACGCGGCTGCCGGGCGCCGGCCCCGGTGGCGGCGAATGCTCGGTTTGACCCTGTGAACTGGGGTGACCTACCCTGATGCCGCACCCCTGTCTTTCCGACGCCTTTCCGATCCTGACAGACGTCCGTCCCGACGTGGCGACGGTCTTCAGCGCCCTGGCAGACGATCGACTGCTGACCACCGGGAGTCCTGACGTGAAGCGCACCTTTCAGCCGAACAACCGCAAGCGGGCCAAGACCCACGGCTTCCGCACGCGTATGCGCACCCGCGCCGGACGATCCATCGTCAAGTCCCGTCGCTCCAAGGGCCGCGTCCGGCTCACGGCCTGACCGCGGTGCTGGCGGCTCGCCACCGGTTGCGTCGCTCCGACGACTTTCGTCGCACGGTCAGGCGCGGGGCACGGTCGTCGCAAGCGTGCGTCGTCGTGCACGAGCTGCACAGCCCCGGTGCATCTGACACGGACGACGCCGGGCCCAAGGTCGGCTTCGTGGTCAGCTCCTCGGTCGGCAACGCCGTCACCCGCAACGCCGTCGCGCGTCGGCTGCGGCACCTGATGCGCGATCGCCTCGATGACCTGCAACCGGGCAGCACGGTGGTGGTTCGGGCCACCCCGCGCGCGGCGACGGTGTCCTCGGCACGACTCGGTGCCGACCTGGATGCCTGCCTGGCGCACCTGCGCCGCCGGCGGGCACAGGGCCGGGTGTCGGTATGAGGTGGCTTCTGCTGTCGTTGCTGCGCCTCTACCAGCGGTTCGTCAGCCCGCTGCTCGGGCCCACGTGCCGGTACTACCCGTCCTGCTCGGGGTACGCGATGACGTCGGTCCATCGTCACGGAGCCCTTCGTGGGTCGTGGCTGGCAGCACGACGTGTCGGGCGATGCCACCCCTGGTCCGACGGCGGGGTGGATCTGGTCCCCCAGCGCGGCGACTACCGTTGGTGGGGCCGCTGCCCCGGTAGCGACCCCGACTCCGCTCGTCCCGTCACCTCGCAGACCACCTCCGCGTCTGCCGCCGAAGGAGCCTGACCCCGTGGACACCCTGCTGGCCCCGCTCTACTGGGTCGTGTCGTGGATCATGATCGGCTGGCACGAGCTGTTCAGCCTGTTCTTGGACGCCGACTCCGGCGGAACGTGGGCGCTGTCGATCATCGGTCTCGTCATCGTCATGCGCATCCTGCTGATCCCGCTGTTCGTGCGGCAGATCAAGTCGATGCGCAACATGCAGCTCATCCAGCCGCAGATGCGCGAGCTCCAGGCCAAGTACGGCCACGACAAGGAGAAGCTCAGCCAAGAGATGATGAAGCTGTACAAGGACACGGGCAGCAACCCGTTCTCCTCGTGCCTTCCCGTCCTGGCTCAGGCTCCGTTCTTCTTCGCGCTCTTCCGCGTGCTCAACGGGATCGCCGAGGACGTGCCGCGTGGCGCATTCGGCCAGTACCCCGACCTGTTCGAGTCGCTGTCGAACTCGACGGTGTTCGGTGCCCCGTTGGCGGCGAGCTTCGCGACCGCCGAGACGTACCCCAACGGCGCGACCACCCGAGTGATCGCCGCCGTCATGGTCGTGCTCATGACGGCGACCACGTTCTTCACGCAGCGCCAGCTGATGCGGCAGAACATGCCGAAGTCGGCGCTGGAGGGGCCGTTCGCCCAGCAGCAGAAGATCCTGCTCTACGTGCTTCCGCTGATGTTCCTGTTCTCCGGGTACTACTTCCCGCTCGGTGTGGTGCTCTACTGGCTCACCAGCAACATCTGGACGATGGGACAGCAGTTCTACGTGATCCGACGCATGCCCGCCCCGGGTACGCCGGCCGAAGAGGCGATGCGGCGGCGCAAGGAGGCCAAGGCGGTGCGCAAGGGCCTGCCCCCGCCGGCCGCCGACGCCGGCAGCAACGTCGTGATCGCTGAGCCCAGCCCGGTGAGCGCCGAACCCAAGCGGCAGCAGCCGAAGAAGCAGAGCCGTAGCCAGCGCAAGAAGAGCGGCAAGAAGTAGCGCCGACGACCACCAGGAGAGTGTCGTGACCGACTCCGTGACCGAGCCCGACGTCGAGACCTCCTCGGCGATCACGGCTCCGCCCGACTCACCCGCCGGCCCACGCGAGTCGCGTGTCGACCCGGGCGCCCTCGAGCGGGAGTCCGACATCGCTGCGGACTACATCGAGGGCCTGCTCGACGTCCTGGACATCGCGGGTGACATCGACATGGACATCGAGGGCGTGCGGGCGACCGTGTCTGTCGTCCCCGATCCCGAGGACCCGACGGCGCTGGACTCGCTCGTCGGGGAGGACGGCCGCGTGCTCGACGCCCTGCAGGACCTGGCGCGGCTCGCGGTCGCGGCCCGCACGGGCGAGCGCAGCAGGCTCATGCTCGACATCGCCCAGTTTCGGGCCCGGCGCCGCGACGACCTCGCCGCACTGGCCACGACGGTCGTCGAGCAGGTGCTCGCCACCGGGCAGCCCGTGCACATGGAGCCGATGACACCGTTCGAGCGCAAGGTGGTGCACGACACGGTGGCAGCGGCTGGGCTGCACAGCGAGTCCGACGGCGAGGAGCCGAACCGGCACGTCGTCGTGCGGCAGGGGTGACCCCGCACCGTCCGCCCCGGCGATGTTTCACGTGAAACACGAACCGTCGCTACCGCCGGCTCCTGCCGTTGCCGCCGAGGTGTTCGGCGCGGCGCTGGCCGCGGCGCAGGCCTACGCCGACCTGCTGGCCACCGAGGGCGTGGCACGAGGGCTCATCGGGCCCCGTGAGGTCGACCGGCTGTGGGAACGGCATCTGCTCAACTGCGCGGCAGTGTCCGCCGCCGTGCCCGACGGCCGAGTGCTCGACGTCGGCTCCGGTGCGGGCCTGCCCGGAGTACCGCTGGCTCTGGTCCGTCCGGAGCTGCACATCACGCTGGTCGAGCCTCTGCTGCGACGGGCGACGTTTCTCGGTGAGGTGCGCGAGAGGCTCGGGCTGACCCGCCTCGACGTCGTCCGAGCACGCGCCGAGCAGCTGCCGCGTCGAGAGGCCGACGTCGTGGTCGCACGGGCCGTCGCTCCGCTCGACCGGCTGGCGTCCTGGACCCTTCCCCTGCTGCGGCCGGGCGGACGCCTCGTCGCGATGAAGGGACGAGCGGCCGACGACGAGGTCGCCGGTGCCGTGTCGGTGTTTCGTCGTCTGGGCGCACGGTGCTGGGAGGTGCGCGACCTCGTGCTGCCCGGCGGCCTCGAGGCGACGCGCGCGGTCGTGGTGGTTGCCGGAAACCCGGCCTCCACGCGGTGACAATGGTGCCTGCGCGACGCGGAGGTGGCAGTGAACGACCAGCACGAACGCCCGACGGGCCTTGGATGGCCCGCCAAGCCCGACGACGACCAGGCACCGGAGAGCTCGGAGCACTCGGGGCTCGGATGGCCCACGTCGGAGTCGAGTGATCCGGACGACGACGTTTCACGTGAAACATCGGCCTCGCTGTGGACGCGACTTGGCGAGCTGAGCTCGACGCCGTCGGCGGCCTCCCTCGTGGACGACACCGACCTCGACGTCGCGGTCGACGAGTCGTTGCCGATCGGCCGCCAGGCCGCCGCGGCCGTGCGCTCGGAGCGCCTGCTGCGCCAGCGCCTGCCCCGTCCGGAGCGGACGCGGGTGATCGTCGTGGCCAACCAGAAGGGCGGGGTCGGCAAGACCACGTCCGCGGTCAACGTCGCGGCTGCGCTGGCACTGCACGGAGCCAGCGTCCTGGTGGTCGACATGGACCCGCAGGGCAACGCCTCGACGGCGCTCGGTCTGCACCACCACGGCGACGCTCTGAGCACCTACGACGTCCTCGTCGACGCCGTGCCGCTGGCCGACGCCGTGCAGCAGTCGCCGGACGTCCCCGGGCTGGCCGGCGTGCCATCCACGATCGACCTGGCCGGTGCCGACGCCGAGCTGTTCGCCCGTGCCGGTCGCGAGCTGCTGCTGCGGGAGGCCCTCGCGGGGTACCTGCAGGCCAACGACGTCGACTACGTGATCATCGACTGCCCCCCGACGCTCGGGCTGCTGACCGTCAACGCCCTGGCTGCCGGCCTCGAGGTGCTCATCCCGATCCAGTGCGAGTACTACGCCCTCGAGGGGCTCTCCCAGCTGCTCACGACCATCGACCTGGTGCGCTCCAGCCTCAACCCCGCCCTTCGGGTCTCTCACGTGCTGCTCACCATGTACGACGGGCGTACCCGGCTGTCCGGCGAAGTCGCCGCCGAGGTGCGGGCCCACTTCGCCGACCGGGTGCTCCCCACCGCCGTCCCCCGCTCGGTGCGACTGAGCGAGGCTCCGGGGTACGGGCAGACCGTGCTCACCTACGCCCCCGGATCGCCAGGTGCCCTGTCGTACCTGGAGGCAGCCCGAGACATCGCACGGCAGAACGAGACTGCGAGGGAGTCGGCATGACCGTCGGAGAGAGCGCGATGCAGCGGCGGCGCGGCCTGGGACGCGGGCTCGGAGCCCTGATCCCACCGGAGGCCGGCGAACGGCGTGCCGGGCCGCACGACCTGTACTTCATGCCGTCACCCTCTGCGGCCGACGACGTCGACGACCCGGTCCTGGCGCAGGTCGCCGGGCTCACGCTGCGCGAGCTCTCCCTGGACGTCATCCGACCCAATGCGCGGCAGCCGCGGCAGGTCTTCGACCCCGACGACCTCGCCGAGCTGGCCTTCTCGCTGCGCGAGGTCGGCGTGCTGCAGCCGGTGGTGGTGCGTCCTGCCGAGGGCGGCACCTTCGAGCTCGTGGTGGGTGAGCGACGCTGGCGCGCGGCGGCCCAGGCCGGCCTGACGAGCATCCCGGCGCTGGTGCGCGAGACGTCGGACGAGCAGATGCTGCGGGACGCCCTGCTGGAGAACCTGCACCGCGCCCAGCTGAACCCCCTCGAAGAGGCTGCCGCCTACGCCCAGCTGCTCGAGGAGTTCGGGTGCACGCAGGACGAGCTCGCCGAGCGCATCGGGCGGTCGCGCCCGACGATCTCCAACACCATCCGCCTGCTGCAGCTACCTGCGCTCGTGCAGCGGCGCGTGGCGGCCGGAGTGCTGTCGGCCGGTCACGCCCGTGCCCTGCTGTCGCTCGGCGACCCGCTCGAGCAGGAGACGCTGGCCCAACGGATCGTTGCCGAGGGCCTGTCGGTGCGCTCGGTCGAGGAGATGGTGTCCGGAGCCACGGATCGCCCTCGCCGGCGCAAGCCTGCCACCACGGTGGAGGTGCCGGCGCACGTGTCGGAGGCTGCACGCCACCTGGCCGACCGTCTCGACACCACGGTCAGTGTCGGGATGGGTCGCACCAAGGGACGCCTGACCATCGAGTTCGCCTCGACCGAGGACTTCGACCGGATACTCGCCGCGCTCCTGCCGGGCTGAGTCAGCGAGCGGCCGCCCGAGCCAGCAGGCGCACGAGCACGTCCCCCAGGCGCATCCCCGCCCCGGTGACCGCCAGCGGGAAGAGCGACGTCTCGGTCATGCCCGGCGCGACGTTCGCCTCCAACCAGGTCACCGATCCGTCCGCGCCCACGATCATGTCCGACCGGGACAGGTCACGCAGACCGAGAGCAGTGTGGGCAGTGACGGCCGCGTCGGTGAGCCGGGTCAGCACAGCGTCGTCGAGACGGGCAGGTACGAAGAACTCCGTGGCCCCGGCCGTGTAGCGGGCCTGGTAGTCGTAGAACGGACCGTCCGGCACGATCTCGACGGGGGGGAGCGCAACCGGGCCGTCGTCGGTGTCGATCACCGACACGGCCACCTCGGTGCCCGCCACGTACGACTGCAGCAGCGCATCCTCACCGTAGGCGAAGCAGGCGACCATGGCCGAGGGCAGGTCGAGCGCGTCGTGGACGATGGAGGCCCCGAGCGCCGACCCGCCGCGGGCCGGTTGGACGGCGATGGGCAGGCCGAGCGAACGCACGACGCCGGCGAGCAACGCATCGGCTCCCAGGTCACGGAACGTCGCGTGCGGCAGGACGAGCGAGGGCGGCACAGACAGCCCGGCTGCGGCCGCCACGCCGTTCGCGATCGGCTTGTCGAACGCGGTCCGGCTCGCGCGCGGGCGGGTGCCGACGTACGGGATGGCGAGCATCTCCAGCACGGTGCGCAACGACCCGTCCTCGCCCTGGGCACCGTGCAGCAGCGGCAGCACCACGTCGGGCGGACGGTCGGCCGCTGCCCGCACGAACGCGGCGTCGGCGTCGTGCACCTGCACGTCGACGCCCTGGTCACGCAGCTCCTCGGCCACACGCCCACCCGAGCGCAGGGACACGTCCCGTTCGTGGGACAACCCCCCGGCCAGCACCACGACACGTCCCAGCTCACTCACGCGGCACTCCTCACGTCAGGTCGGGGGCGGGCAGCCCCAGACCGGTTCTGCCGGACAGATGACCGGGGCCGAACGTTCGCACGAGGTCGAGCTCGGCCTCGACCACCCCGGCCAGCCGCCGAACCCCCTCGCGGATCCGCTCCGGGGTCGGGTAGCAGTACGACAGCCGCATCGCGCGACTGCCGAAGCCGTCGGCGTAGAAGGCCGTCCCGGGAACATAAGCCACTCGATCAGTTACTGCGCGAGGCAACATTGCTTGGGAGTCCAAGCCTTCGGGAAGCGTGAGCCACACGTAGAAGCCGCCGTCGGGCCGAGTCCAGCTGCTGCCCTCGGGGAAGTGGTCGTCCAGCGCGCCCAGCATGGCGTCGCGGCGCTCCCGGTAGAGCTCCCGAAAGACCCTGACCTGGCCCATCCAGTCACTCTCGGTGAGGTACGTGGACACCACCTGCTGGGTCAGCGACGGAGGGCACAGCACTGATGCCTCTGCGGCGAGAACAAGCTTCTCTCGGACGGCATGCGGTGCCAGCGCCCACCCGACTCGCAGGCCGGGGGCGAACGTCTTGGAGAACGACCCGAGGTAGATGACTCCGTCCTCGGCATCGGCGCGCATCGCTCGGGGAGGAGGCCCGGAGAAGCCGAGCAGGCCGTAGGGGTCGTCCTCGATCACGAGCAGATCGGCTCGCTGCGCGATCTCGAGGATCTGCTGGCGCCGTGCAGCCGGCTGGGTGACTCCGGCCGGGTTGTGAAAGCTCGGCACCGTGTAGAGGAACGTGGGGCGGGTGCCACGAGCCTGGCACGAGGCGATCGCCTCGCTGAGAGCGGCGGGCACCAAGCCCTCGTCGTCCATCTCGACGTGGTGGATCGCAGCCTGGTAGGAGCGGAAGGTGCTGAGCGCGCCGACGTAGCTGGGCGCCTCGACCAGCACGGTGTCGCCGGGGTCGACGAAGATGCGCGTCACGAGGTCGAGGGCCTGCTGCGACCCGACCGTCACGACGACGTCGTCGGGGTGACCTGCGATCCCGACGGTGCGCATGACGTCGGTGATCTGCTCGCGCAGCCTCGGGTCTCCTTGCCCGGAGCCGTACTGCAGAGCCGACTGACCGCTGTGTCGTACCAGTGCACCGATCTGGTCGCCGATCACGTCGAGGGGCAGGCTCGAGATCGTCGGCATACCGCCGGCGAGCGAGACGACCTCGGGACGGGAGGCCACCGCGAACAGCGACCGGATCTGCGAGGCCGTCATCCCGAGGGTGCGCTCGGCGTAGCGGTCGACGTAGGCGTCCAGCCGGGACCCGTGCCGCAGGGCACGCGCGGAGTCCTGGCCCGGGGGCCGCGGGACCGGGCGGGCGTCGTTCACCGGGTCAAGCCTACGATGGGGCCGTGCTGGCGAAAGTGCTGTGGGCGGTGGCGGTTCTGCTGCTCGGCATCGCCCTGGGGTGGGTGGGCGGTCTCGTGCGTCGTCGTCCGGTGCCGGAGGTGACCACCTACCTCGCCCCGGAGTCCGCCTCGGGCCCCACCGCGGTGGGTCCGCACCGGTCGGTGCTGCGGGCCTGAACGTCTCACCGACCGACCGCGATGTCGGTCACCCTCATGGTGCCCGTCTCGGGGTCGGACTCGGCCGGAAGATACAGGCGCTGGAGCGCGACGACGATCGCCTCCGCGACGAGGTCACGAAAGGCCGGGTCGCCGAGTCGGGCAGCGTCGTGCGGGTTGGTCAGGTAGCCCATCTCGACCCGCACGGCGGTCATGCGGGTGCGACGCAGCAGGTCCCACGTCCGCGGGTGCGTGCGGCAGTCGGTCAGGTCGGTGCGGGCGATCACCTCTCGCTGGATCAGCGACGCAAGGTGCGCCCCCAGCGCGCTTCCGCTGGTCTCGTCGCGACCGTAGTAGAACGTCGCCAGCCCGTTCGGCTCCGGCGTCAGGGCGCGGTCGACGTGCAGCGAGAGCACGACGTCGGCGCCGGTGGCGTTGGCGAACGCGGCCCGCTGCTGCTCGTCGAGGGTTCCGGTGAGCGTCGGGGCGTGGGACTGCCACACCTGCACCCCTGTCGCGGCCAGGCGCCCCTCGATGCGTGCGGCGGTGTCGGCTGTGATCCGGGCCTCGGTGAGCCCGAACGCCGTGACCCCGGGGTCGTCCCCGCCGTGGCCGGGGTCGATGACCACACGCTTGCCGGACAGCTGGGGGCCGGCCAGACGCAGGTGCTCGCGGGCTCGCAGAGCGTCGGGCTGACCCCCGGTGACCAGCGGCGCCAGCCGGGCCAGACTCTTGAGCGTGGCAGGACCGCACGTCCCGTCCGCCGGCAGGCCCATGTTGCGCTGGTAGTCGCGCAGCGCCGCGACGGTGCGGTCACCGAACTCGCCGTCGCGCCGTCCCACGTCGAAGCCGAGCTCGGCCAGCCTGTCCTGCAACGCGAGCACGTCGTCGCCGGCCATCGGCCGTGTCGGCTGCGGGTAGAGCAGCCGGTCGCCGAGTCGCCAACGCGCCTCGTCGAGAACGCGGTAGGTGGTCTCGTCGATCACCCCGTCGACGGTCAGGCCGCGGCGCTGCTGGAAATGGCGCACCGCGTGGTCCATGTCCGCGTCGTAGAGCTCGGGGTCGGGTGTGGGCCCACCGTCGAGAAGGTCGAGCAGCGTGAGCATGCGCCGCACCTCGGGCACGACCGCATGGCGGTCTCCGAGGCGGATGGACGATGGGACGGACGGCATCACGGGCTCTCAGTCGGCAGGGCGCGGCCCATCGTAGTGGGCCGGTGACGCCGACCCGCGGTGCCCGTGCCGCTCAGAGGTAGTCGCGCAGGTCGTTCAGGATGGCCGACTTGGGCTTGGCCCCGATGATCTGCTTGACGACCTGACCGCCCGAGTACACGTTGAGCGTCGGGATCGACGTGATCCGGTAGCTGGCGGCGATCTGCGGGTTCTCGTCGACGTTGAGCTTGACGAACGAGATCTTGTCGGCGTGCTCGGTCGAGAGCTCCTCGAGAATCGGCGAGACCATGCGGCACGGGCCGCACCACTCCGCCCAGAAGTCGACGACGACGGGCTTGTCCGACATCAGCACCTCGGTGTCGAAGGTGGAGTCGGTGACGACGCTGACGCTCACGGTGGTGGTCCTTTCCTCAGACGGCGACGGACTGCTCGGCAGGTGCGTGGTCGGACAGGGTGGCCAGGTATCGCTCCGCGTCCAGCGCAGCTGCGCACCCGGTTCCAGCCGCTGTGATGGCCTGCCGGTAGGTGTGGTCGACGAGGTCACCGCAGGCGAACACGCCGGCCACGTCCGTCCGGGTGGACGGGGCGTCGACGAGCACGTAGCCCGACGGGTCGACGGCGACCTGGTCGCGTACGAGCTCGGAGCGGGGGTCGTGACCGATGGCGATGAACAGCCCGGTCACGGCCAGCTCGCGCTGCTCCCCCGTCACGGTGTCGGCGAGGGTCACCGACGAGAGCTTGTCCTGGCCGTGGATGCCGACGACGTGGGAGTTCCACTCGAAGGTGATCTTCGGGTCGTTGAACGCCCGCTCCTGCATCACCTTGGAGGCCCGCAGCGCGTCGCGTCGGTGGATGATGTGCACGCGGCTGGCGAACCGAGTGAGGAACGTGGCCTCCTCGATGGCCGAGTCGCCGCCACCGACCACCGCTATCTGCTGGTCACGGAAGAAGAAGCCGTCACAGGTGGCACACCACGACACACCGTGACCGGACAGCCGCTTCTCGTCGGGCAGACCGAGCTCGCGGTAGCCGGACCCCATCGCGAGCACGACGGTCCGGGCGCGGTAGGTGCGTCCGCTGCCGTCCACCACGGTCTTCACGGGCCCGTCCAGCGACATCTCGACGGCGTCGTCGGTGACCAGCTCGGCACCGAACCGCTCGGCCTGGCGGCGCATCTGGTCCATCAGCTGCGGCCCCATGATGCCCTCGGCGAAGCCGGGGTAGTTCTCGACCTCGGTGGTGTTCATCAGGGCGCCGCCGGCTGTCACCGACCCCTCGAGCACCACCGGCGCCAGCCGGGCCCGGGCCGCGTACACCGCGGCCGTGTATCCGGCGGGGCCGGAACCGACGATGATGAGGTCTCGCAGGTCGTCACTCACGCATGTCTCACTTCGACTCCAGGGGCCGACCGTGTCGGCCGCACGATCACGGGTAGCAGAACCGATGGCAGGAGTGTGTCATTCCCCGAGGGGGCTGCGGCCCAGGGCCTGGTCGACCCCGGCCCCGCACGTCGGCACCCACCACACCGCTCGACCCTCGGCCTCGTCCAGAACCACCAGCACCCCGGCCCGGTCGTCGTCGACCGTCTGCGATCCTCGCAGCACGGCTCCTACCTGCTCGGCCAGGACGGTGCCGCACTCGGTCGGTGACGACGTCGCACCGCTCGTCGCCACGAGCGCGACGAGGTCGGCCGGCACCTGCGGCAACGATGCAGGAGCTGCGGCGGACTGGTCGGCCGACTCGGGCTCGTCCCGTTGCACGGACTCCGCGGCCACATCGGCTCCGGCGAGGGAGTCGTCGGAGCCCTGCATCGGCAGCAGCACGGCCGACCCCACGACAGCGGTGGCGGCGACGCCCGCTGCCACCAGCAACCATCGGCCCGGATGCCGGGCCGGCGCCGGGCCTGGCCCCGGCCGGTCGACGCCACGGGCCTCGACCTGCGCGCCCAGCGCCCCGTGCACCCGTTCCACGACCTCGACCGGCATGGGTTGGGGCGCTGCCTGGGCCGCGAGCCAGGCGGCGACCGCCTGCTGCTCGGTCTGCACCCGGTCGTACTCCGACTGGCAGAGCCGGCAGCGGCCCCGGTGCTCGCGCGTCTGCTCGTCCGCGCCGGTCCACAGCGCCTCGGGGGACGGGTGCCCAGGCTCGCTCACGCCTGACCCTCCGTCCGCTCGTCGCCCCGCGGCGCTGACCCCGCCGTCGGCGGCGTCGTGCTGGCGTCCGATGGTTGGACGTCGGCCGACGTGGCGAGGTTCCCACTGACGGCGGTGTCGTCGCGGTACGCCGAGAGCAGCGGTGCGAGGCGGGCGCGCGCCCGGTAGCAGCGGCTCTTGACGGTGCCGACCGGGCACTGCAGCGCCCACGCGGCATCCTGCACCGAGAAGCCTGCGAGGTCGACCAGCACCACCGCCGCTCGTTGGTCGTCGGGCAGCTGGCTCAGCGCGTCGGCCACGTCGATCTGCATCTGCCGCGCTGCGATGCCGTCGCGGTGGTCGGCGACGTCGACCGGTCGAAAGGGCAGCACGTCGGCGTGGCGGGCGGCGCGCAGGGCATCCAGTGCGGTGGTCACGACGATGCGGTGCAGCCATGTCGACACGCGCGCCTCACCTCGAAAGGTGTCGGCCCGGCGGAAGGCCTTGACAAGAGCGTCCTGCACGACGTCGGCTGCGTCGTCCGGGTCACGCATCATGCGCAGCGCGACGCCCCACAGAGCGTTCTCGTGGCGCCGCACCAGCTGCCCGAAGGCCGTGGTTGATCCTGCGACGTGCGCGCTGAGCAGCTCAGCGTCGGACCTGTCCGGCCCGACGCTGCCCGCTGTCATCCCCGAACCACGGCTTCAGCGACGCCCCCACGCCAACCGTCGTCGACGGTGGGAAGCCGCGTGAACCACACGAGCACGTAGCGTGTCGTGCGCTCGTCACCCGACAGCGTGAGCGATGTACCGGCCCGCTCGACCCGGTCGACCTGGATGAAGCCCTCCGGCGTTGCAGGGGCCTCGGTGGCGTCCTCGGGAGCGACCCGCACCTCCACGTCAGAGCTCTGGCCGAGCAGGGTGAGGTCGACATCGGTCACGCTGACCGGGCTGCCGAGGTCCAGCAGCAGCCCGACGCCCGCCTTCTGCAGCTCCAGCGGGTCGAAGTAGGTCTGGGTCGGCCAGGCCGTGGCCAGATCGCCATCGACCGCGAGCCCGGTGCGATCCGCGTTCTCCGACCCGTTGCCCAAGGGGTCGTAGTCGCGAGTGCTCACGACGGGCCGCACCGTCGGCGTGGCGGGGGCGGCCGGCTGCTCGGTCTGCACGGGGCCAGGCGCCGACGCGGTGGCGGTCGCGCTGGGCGAGTCGGCCGGGTCGAGCTCGGGCACCCGGTTGGTGGCCACCAGCTCGAGGGCCAGCAGAAAGGCAGCGACGACGAGCACCGCGGCCACAGCGATGATGGACGCGGGGATCCATCGGCGGCGGGGCCGGGCGTCGTCGCTGTGCGCCGCCGGCACCACCTCCAGGGGCAGGTTGGGCGGCAGCGGGCCGGACGCGGGGTCGAGCGCCGGCCTGTTCGGCTCCTCCGGGGGAACCGGTGGTGGGTCCACGACGTCCGAGCCTGCCGCCCGGCTGGCTGCCATCGCGGGCAGCCGACGGGCGTCGGTGCTGGCCTGCACTCGTCGCAGGGCGTCGGCGACGTGGCCGGGCGTCTCGTACGGCTCGACGCGGTGGGAGCGGCCCGACCCGAGTGCACGCACCGTGATGGCATCGAGCATCGGTGAGACACCGGCCCTGACCTGGCGCGGCGCTGGTACCCCGTCGTCGGTCTGCCGAACGACCGGCAGTGCTGACGGTGTCGGCGAGGGGCTCTTGGCTGTCAGCGCCGCGTAGAGCACGCGTCCGACACCGATGGCGTCGTCACGAGCCGCCCCGTCCTCGCTCGGCTGCACACCGCGCAGCACTGCGGCCGTACCGAGCCCTCGCAGTCGCACGCCGCCGTCGTCGTCGATGGTGACGCTGCTGGCATCGACACACAGGTGCTGCTGCCCCGCGTCGTGGGCCTTCTGCAGGGCCTCTGCGACGTCCCGCGCGATGGCGAGAGCGGCATCCTCCGGCAGCGGTCCGCCTGCCAGCAGGTCCGCCAGGCTCTGACCGCCCGTCCACTCCCGCACCAGAAACCCGGTCGGGTGCTCGATATGGGCGTCGAGAACCCGCACGAACCGATGGTCGTCCACCGTCGCTGCCCGCCGGGCAGCCTTGACGAGCGACTCTGCTCGCGGATCCTCCGGGTGGAAGGTCGTGAGCAGAACATCCCGGCCCAGCACCTGGTCGCGGGCACGCCACCCCGAGACACCCCAGTTCTCGTCCGTCTGCTCGTACACGAGGTACCGACCGTCGATACGGTCGCCCGGGTGCACTCGCACGGACACAGCCTCCTCGAGGCGGGGTGACGTCGCCGTCCATCGTAGGCCCGCCGGTGTCGGACGAGGTCGCTCAGCCGCCGTGTCCGATGCGGGCTCGAACCCAACCGACGCCGTCGCGCACCGGTGCGACCCGCAGAGCCAGCGCCAGCGCCAGGTAGCTCAGCGCGGCGACGACGGTGCCGCCGGCGAGAACGACCAGGGTGCCCAGCACCGACTCGACCTCGCTGACCTCGGGGGTGCGCGTGAGCACGAGGACCACGAGCGTCCCGGGGACCGCGGCGACGGCCACGACGAGCAGAGAACCTGCCAGCGATGCGCCCCCGAGTCGACCCACGCGACGGCGCAGCAGCACGAGGCTGCCGATCGCGCCGCACAGAGTCGCGATCGACCACGACGCGGCGAGTCCCGTGGCCACGTAGACCGGGTCGAGGGTCGGCACGATGGTCACCGACAACGAGATCTGGACGGCCGACACGATCAGCTGCACGAGCACGGGTGTGCGGGTGTCCTCCTGGGCATAGAACGCTCGCTGCACGAGAAAGGTCGTCGTGAAGCCGATGAGGCCGGGCACGAAGGCGGCCAGCGTGAGCGCGACCAGGTCGACGTCCTCACTGGCGGCCCCGTAGCCGAACAGAAGTCGTGACACCGGGGCGGCGAGGGCGACCAGCAGCCCGGCGAACGGGATGATCACGGCCAGGCCGGCGCGCAGGGCGCCCATCACTCGTGCCCGCAGCACGTCCAGCCGGGACGCAGCAGCGAGTCGGCTCAGGTCCGGGAGCATCGCCGTGGCGAGGCTCACCGTGATGATCGAGTGCGGAACCATGATGATCAGGAAGGCGCTGTTGTACACGGCGATGCCGGCGCCGCGGTCCACTGCGTCCGACCCCGCCGCGATGGCCGTGGCCGAGGTCGCCAGCCGCACGACCACGATCTGCGTGGCCTGCATGAGGCCGATCAGCATCACCGTCCACGCGCCGAGGCGGAACGCCCTTCCGAGGCCGACGCCGCGAAGGTCGGTGCGCAGCCGCAGGCGCAGCCCCGTCCGCCACAGCACCGGCAGCAGAACAAGGGCCTGGGCTGCGATGCCCAGGGTGGAGCCGAGTCCGAACCAGGCCACCTGAGCCGCGGTGTACTCACCGGCCGCCGGGTCCAGTGGTCCCATCGCCAGCAGGAACCCGCCGAACACCGCGATGGCGATCAGGTTGTTGAGGATCGGCGCGAACATCATCGGACCGAAGCGTCCGCGCGCGTTCAGCATCTGACCCAGCAAGGTGTACAACCCGTAGAAGAAGACCTGCACCAGCGTGAAGCGGGCCAGCGCGATGGTCGTATCGAGCTGGGGCCGCAGCTGCGGCGTGTCGAGCTCGGCCCCGGTGTAGAGCCTGATCACCCAGGGGGCGGCCAGCACCAGCACGACCGTCGCGGCTGCGAGCACGAGCAGGACGGCGGAGGCCAGGCGCTGAGCGTAGGCCTCCCCGCCGTCGGCGTCGCGCCTCATCGCCCGCACCAGCTGCGGCACGAGTACCGCGTTCAGCACGCCACCGGCCACGATCGTGTACATCGCCGCCGGCAGCGCGTCGGCGACGGCGAACATGTCGGCGGTGAGCGCCAGACCGAGCGTGGCGGCGATCGTTGCCGCACGCACGAAGCCGGTCGCCCGCGACAGCACGGTGCCGACGGCCATGGTGACGGTGGCGCGGCCGATCGGATCGGCGCGGGTCGGCTCGTCAGGGTCGTGCTCGTCGGACCCGTCGCGAGGCGGTGGCAGATCGGTCACGGGGTGTCCCCGGGCTCACGAGATGCTCGACGCCTGGTACGCACCACGGCCACCCCCATCAGCGCGCCGCCCAGGGCGATGACGGTCCAGCCCAGGGCGCCGACGTTCGTCACGTCGACGATCGTCTGCACCGACGCGCCGACCCGCTCGCCCTGTGTCGTCACCAGCGTGGCCGTCACCGGCAGGCGTCCGTTGGCCGTGGCGAGGGCAGTGGCGGTGACCGTGCGCTTCTCCCCGGCGCGCAGCACCGTCGGCTCGACGTCCTCGACGCGCAGGCGGGTGCTGTTCTGGCTCACGAACTGCACACCCACGACGACGTCGACGGGGGCGTCGTTGACGAGCGTGATCGGAAAGCGTCCGGACCGGCTCGACAGAGTGATCGACGGGGACAGCACCAGGCTGATCTGCCGTTCGGCGGCGGTCACCACGGAGGTCAGGGAGGCGACGTAGTCGGCGCCACGCGCCGGCTGCTCCTGCCAGGCGAACGAGGTGGCGCGTGCGCTGGCGAGGGGAAGGTCAGCGGGTGCGAGCAAGGGCTCGGGGACCAGCGGCTGCAGACGCTCGACGTCGGCGGCGAGAGCCTCGAGGTCGGTGACCGTCTCACTGGGCACGGCCATCGGCTGCTGGTCCGACCGCAGCTCGACGACCTGGTCGGTCGGCTGGACGTCCGCCAGACCGACGGCCTCGATCCACGACGAGCCCTGCCACGAGTCCACCAGGGCACGGGCCGCTGCGGGGTCGGGGTCCCAGCGCATCGAGGGAGCGATCACCATGGCCGCCGGTGGTGCAGCGCTGCTTGCCTGCACCGCCGTCACGGCGACGAGCCACTGGGCCGTGGCCACCGCCGAGCCGGACGCGTCGGGCAGCGTCGTCGGAGGCACACGGGCGATGACCGTGTCGGCGAGTGGTGGGGGTGTCAGGCCGAGCGTGGCGCGTCCGTCCGAGTCGGGTGAGGTGAGCGCAGCCGCGTCGAGAACCACCGTGGGTACCTCGGCATCCAGGTAGCTGCGCACCATGTCGTCGGTCACCGGGCGCCCCACCAGCAGTGCGAGGGTGGGCACGGGGCGCCCGACCACCTGTGACACCGCTGGCTGGACGCGCCCGGCACGCAGCGAGGCCGCCAGGGAGTCCTGGTCGACGCCGGCGGCCTGGGCCCCGCCGACGTCCGGGTCGGCAGCGACCACCTGGGTGACGTCGCGGCCCTGGGCCAGCACCGACGACATCTCGGCCAAGAACCGAGCAGCGTCGGCTGAGCCCGAGCCGGGCGCTCCGGACGCCGCCGTGGTGTACCCGCCGACCATCTCTGCCGCGGTGGAGAGGAGGTCGGGGTCGACGACCCACGTGACCGGGGCCGCGGCTGCGGCGTCGACCAGCACGTCGAGACGACCGCCGGCAGCGATCTGCTCGGCGAGCAGGTCGTCGGTGAGGCTGCCGTCCGGCAGCAGCGAGGGCGCCGCCGCGAGAGGCCACAGCAGGGCTACCGGCAGGGGGTCGGCCACGTCGACCTCCACCGGAACCGTTGTTCGTGCCGAGGCGACGAACACCCGCAGCCCGTCGGGCAGCGTGGCCAGCACGTCCACACCGATCACGTACACGCCGTCGCTCAGGCCCAGCTGGTCGAGGGGCACCTCGACCCGGAAGGTGGACTGCTCGCCGGGCCCGAGGGTGTCCAGGGGCTCGGAGTAGCGGTAGTCGACCCGGCCGTAGCGGAACAGGGGGTTGGTGGTCACCAGGTCGACCTCGCCGACCGTCTGCAGCGGGTCGCTGCTCCAGCGCAGCGCCGGCAGTGGGTCGACCAGGTCGGCCTCACTCGTGTTCGTGAGCACGCCTGTCATGACCAGCACGTCGTCGCGGGTGGCGACGCCGGGTCGCACCGAGGTGAGGCTCGCAGATGCCACCTCGACACCACCCGGTACCTGCTGGGTGGGCCGCACCGGTACGCCCGCCAGCGACGGCGGGGCCATCGCAGCCACGGTCGCGAGGGTCACGAGCAGGGCGACGACGCCGGCGAGGGACCGTGGTGGTAGCCGGGCCCGCGTCCGGGAGGTCGACATCAGACCTCGACCTCGCGCAGCACGTCCGGCAGGCGCGCCACCAGGTCTCGCTCGTCGCGGTGGTGCAGCCTCGTCGACACCTCGTCCAGGTCGAACCAGCTGACCTGCTCGACCTCCGCGTCCTCGCTGGACAGGTCGCCGGTCGGCTCCACGAGCACGTAGTGGTGCACCCACTTGTGGATGCGCCGGGAGTCGGCGACGAACCAGTAGTCGGTGACGCCCAGGGGGGCGAGCACCCGAGCCGTGAGGCCGGTCTCCTCGCGCACCTCGCGCACGGCGGCCTGCTGGTTGCTCTCGCCCTGCTCGACGTGGCCCTTGGGGAGCGTCCACGCCAGCCTGCCGCCCCGAAGGCGATGGGCGATGAGCAGCCCGCGAGTCGGCGAGCGGGGGTCGTCGAGCACGAGTCCGCCGGCGGAGACCTCACGCACGACGGGGAGTCTCCGTCGAGCAGCGGGCATGGTGGGCAGGGTAGTGCGCGGGCCGCCCTACCCTGGTGTCCTGTGACCACGCCCCCGCTGACCGCGCCGGAGAGTCTCGCGGTCGCACAGGCGCGTTCGCTGCGTCGGCTGCTCGGCCTGGGCACTCTGCCCTCCGAGCTGGGCGCTCTGTTCCACGGGTCGGGCCACGAGGTGGCTCTGGTCGGCGGGTGGGTGCGCGATGCCCTGCTGGGACGAGGGGACGACGACCTCGACCTCGCCACCTCGGCGCGCCCCGAGCAGACCTTGGCGCTGCTTCAGGGCTGGGCTGATGCCGTGTGGACGGTGGGTCAGGCCTTCGGGACGATCGCAGCCCGCAGCGGCTCGCACACTCTCGAGATCACGACGTACCGCACCGAGCGGTACGACCCGGAGTCGCGCAAGCCGCAGGTGCAGTACGGCAGCACTCTGGAGGGCGATCTTCGGCGGCGGGACTTCACCGTCAATGCCATGGCGGTGCGGTTGCCGCAGCCGGAGTTCGTGGACCCGTTCGGGGGTCTGCACGACCTGGCCGCGGGCGTTCTTCGCACCCCGGGCACACCGCAGGAGGCGTTCAGCGACGACCCCCTGCGCATGATGCGGGCGGCCAGGTTCGCCGCCCAGCTCGGCTTCACCGTGGCGCCCGAGGTGGTCGACGCGATGACGCAGATGGCCGGGCGCATCACGATCGTCTCGGCCGAGCGAGTACGGGAGGAGCTCACCCGTCTTCTGCTCGCACCGTCCCCACGGCTGGGGCTCGAGCTTCTGGTGAGCACGGGGGTCGCCGACCACGTGCTTCCCGAGCTGCCCGCGCTGCAGCTCGAGATCGACGAGCACCACCGCCACAAGGACGTCTACCAGCACTCGCTCACCGTCCTGGAGCAGGCCATCGAGATGGAGCACCGCATCGACGGGGGAGGTCCCGACCTCGTGGTGCGGCTGGCGGCACTGCTGCACGACATCGGCAAGCCCCGGACGCGGCGGTTCGAGCCCGGTGGGGGGGTGTCGTTCCACCACCACGAGGTGGTGGGCGCGCGAATGGTGCGCCGCCGTCTGACCGAGCTGCGCTACCCCAAGCACGTGGTCGAGGACGTGGCCCGGCTGACCGAGCTGCACCTGCGATTCCACGGGTACGCCGACGGGGAGTGGACCGACTCGGCCGTCCGGCGCTACGTCCGCGACGCCGGTGCCTTGCTGTCGCGCCTGCACGTGCTCACCCGAGCCGACTCCACGACCCGCAACCGACGCAAGGCGGCTGCACTGCAACGCTCCTACGACGACCTGGAGCGCCGCATCGACGTGCTTGCCGAGCAGGAGGAGCTCGAGAGCATCAGGCCCGACCTCGACGGCAACGCGATCATGGCTGTGCTCGGCATCCCGCCAGGTCCGGTGGTGGGCCGGGCCTACCGCCACCTTCTCGAGCTGCGCATGGAGCACGGCCCGCTGGGGGAGCAGAAGGCCCGCGAGGCGTTGCTCACCTGGTGGGAGCAGCAGGGCTGATGGGCAGGGGCAGCGCCCGGTAGGCGCCGCCGGAGGTGGCGCGGCGGTAGACGAGCGCGGTCAGCACCATGAGCAGCGCGATGCCGACGAAGGCCGACGGTGCTGCGCCGTCGGCCGGCAGCACGAGCGCGGCGGCGACCGCCGACGTCACCAGGGCGAGGTTGAAGAGCATGTCGTAGATGGAGAACGCTCGACCGCGCACGTCGTCGGCCGTCCACTCCTGCACCAAGGAGTCGACGCAGATCTTCACCGACTGGGTCGAGATGCCCATCCCGACACTCGTGACCACCACTGCCCACGGTTCGAGCACCAGGGCTGGCAGGGCGAGCACGACGGCGCCGGCCGTGAGCATGGCGACGATCCAGCGTTCCTTGCGCATGCGCCTGGCCGCGATGGGGGTGAGCACCACCGCCAGCCCTGCGCCCACGGCAACACCGGCCCCCGCGACGGCGATCGCGCCGAGGGCGGCGTCGACCTCGTCGGGGGAGTAGAAGTAGTTGCGGAACAGCACCACCGTGGTGGCCACGACGAACCCGAATGCGAAGCGGTGGGCCGCCATCACAAGCAGCGCCACCCCGGCGGGGTAGCGCTGGGTGAGGTGTCGTACCGCACCGACGAGGCCGAGCACGACGGCCGCGACGGCGGAGGTGACCTCCGGCAGGTCCTCGGTGCTGTCGGGTCCGAGCCGCCGGCGGTCCAGCCTGGTCATCAGCGCGGACGTGGTCAGGAAGAAGAACGCTGCCAGCGAGGCGACCGCGGTGTTGCCCGCGCCGTCGGCGCCACCGGCGAGCTGGGACGCGAAGACGGCCAGCACACCGCCGGCCGCGAACATGATGGTGCCCAGCGTCGGGGTCACGGCGTTGGCCATGACGAGCTCGTCCGCTGCCACGACGCGAGGGATCGAGGCGCCCTGCCCGGCCAGGAAGAACCGGTTGAGCCCCACGATGGTCAGCACGAGCGCGGCGAAGACCGCGTCCGAGGTGCCGTTGAGCAGCAGCACGGCCAGGCACAGGGCGAGCAGCGCACGCACGGAGCTCACCACCAGCAGCACCTGACGCCGCTGCCAACGGTCGAGGACGATGCCGGCGAACGGTCCGATGATCGAGTACGGCAGGTAGAGCACGGTGAAGGTGAGCGCATAGCCGGCGGCCGTGGCCTGCCGGTTCGGGTCGAAGAGCACGTACGAGCCGGCGGTCACCAGCAGCGCGCCGTCCCCGAGCTGGCTCGACAGCCGAGTGGCGAGCAGCCTGCGGTAGTCGCGCGAGCGCAGCACCACCCGCAGGTCGTGCACGAACCCTCGACCCGCGGTCTCGGGCATGCCGGTTGCACTGCTCACGACGGGGAGGCTACGCAGCCATCGGCCAAGGTCGTAGCGCGCCTTCGCCAGCGACGAGCCCGAGAGATCACTACCTTTCGGCCCACGGGCGCAACGGGCGTCCGACTGGGGAGGTTGCTCATGGGACGGATCTGGGCGCTCGCGGGCGCCATCGTTGCGGCGACGGTGGGTGTGTTCGCGCTGGCGGGCTTCGTCGGCGCGGGAACCCTGCTGACGATGGGCCTGTGCATCGGAGCGGGCGCGGCTGCCGCCTACCTGCCAGGCAGGGCATACCTGTCGCGTGGCCTCTGGCTCTTCGCCGGAGTGCTGGTCGGCACGCTGGGTTTCGTGCTCGGCGCCAGCGCATTCCCGGACACCAACGTCGGGCTGTTCCTCGGCGCGATCGTCCCGGTGCTGCTGCTGGCCCTGCTGACGATGTTCACCAAGCGTCAGTCCAACTTCTTGGCCGGCGTGATCGGCGTCGGCGCGCTGGCCGGCGTGTACGCCAACGTCTTCAACCTCGACCCGCAGAGCATCAACGTCAGCGCACCCATCGCGATCGGTCAGACACTGCTTCCGCTGGGGTTCGGATACCTCGCCGGCATGCTCGTCATCCTCTTCGTCGCGACCGACGCCGAGTGGGAGGCCGACATGCTCGCGGCGGGGGACCCGCAGGGCACGGGGGGCGCGACCGTCGACGAGGTCTCGGTTGCGGACGAGACGGAGGCGGCACGATGAGTCGAACCATGGCCCGTCGCACGCGCGCCGCGGTGGCGGCGACGGCAGCCGCGGCCCTGGCCCTCACGCCGTCGGCTGCGTTGGCGACCGAGACCCCCGAGGCCAGTCCGATGGCGACCCCGGAGGCCATCTCGGCGACTCCCGACGAGGATCCCGTCGAGCCGCTTCCCGCACCGGAGAACAACGAGTTCTCCCTGGGGCAGAGCCTGCAGATCCGTGTCGGTCCGGACGGGCAGCCGAACTCGAGCCTGGCCAACTTCCGCTGGTCGGTCAACCAGCTCACCGTCCAGGGACCCGACGAGGGGCCGAAGCAGGTGCCCGTACCGGATCGGGGATCGCTCATCCGGAGCCTGCTCGACTTCAGCAACCCACCACAGCAGGACGGCGTCGCGACCCTCACTGCCGACATGTCCAACGGCTTCGGCCTCGCCCGAACGGTGTCGCTGTGGCCGCAGGACGAGGACCCGCCGATCGAGCTCGAGGCGTCCTTCACTCTCAACGGCGAGCCGATCGAGGCGTGGGACCTCGTCGGCAAGTCCGGTGAGGTGTCGGCGACCTACACATTGACCAACACCTCGACGCAGCAGGTCGAGGTCGAGGTGGACAACCTCGCCGGGGAGACGGTGACGCGCACCGTCGAGGCCGACGTGCCGATGGTGGGCATCACCAAGGCGCTGATCCCGCAGGGCTACACGGGCCTGCGGCTGCGAGGCGGGACGTTCGGCGCCGACGGCCGAGGCAACAACCAGGTTCAGTTCATCTCGCTGCCCTTCCGGCCGATCTCCCCGGACGGCACCGCCACCTTCGGGTGGGCCGCTCGCGTCGAGAACGCCACCCTGCCCAGCCTCGTGGTCCAGGTGGCGCCGGTCTACCTGCCAACTCATGGCGGTGGCGACGAGCAGGGTGCGGCCGACGGTCGTGGCGGACTCGGCGTCCCGCCGCCCAACCTCGACCCGGCGGTCGCGCAGATCCAGGCGGGCGTAGCGCAGCTCGTCGAGGGACTCGAGGAGCTGACGTCCGGTGGGGGAGAGGACCCGCTGGACTCGGTCGAAGCCGGCCTCAACGACTTCTTCACCCGGTTCGGGCAGAACATCCAGAACGTCGCCGACCTGCTGAACCCGGACAACACCGACGGAGTCACCGCCGCGCTTCAGGCGACACAGGCGTCGCTGACGAACGTCAACGCAGAGCTGGTGCGTCTGGACGAGTTTCTGACCGACGAGCGGTTGAGCCAGCTCGACTTCCTCGCCACCAACTGGCCCGAGCTCGTTCGCGTCCTGAACGTCCTCGACGAGCAGATCCCGTTCTTGATCGAGGTGCTGCAGACCGGGGTGCTGCCGATCGACTGTGCCGTCCCCGACCCCGCCGGTACTCCGGCGGAGGGCACGATCGGGGTGGGAGAGCTCAACCGGCTGATTCTGGGGGGCACGTACCAGGGGCACCTGGGATCCCGTCGCGATCTACCCGATGCAGGTGGTGTCAACGACTCCTACACCTACTCCGGAGGGATCACCGCCGGTGGCGCCATCTGGAAGACCCCGGAGGGGGAGAGCGAGAACGTGTGGGTCGACGGTGGTCTGCCCAGCTCGCGAACGGCCTGCGAGGCGACGCTGCTGGTGGCCCAGGGACTCATCCCCGGCCTGCCCGAGACCGAAGAGCTGCTCCGTCAGCTCCAGACCGCCCAGCCGATCATCGCCGAGCTGGTGGCGAACCCGGTGTTCTCGGAGCAGAGTGCTGACCAGGTGCAGGGTGCGCTGCAGTTCCTGAGCACCAACCTGGCTGGCATCGTCACCACGTTGATCCCACTGACAGCGGAGTTCTCCAGCGTGCTCGACGCGCTGGTCGGGTCTCTGGTAGAGCTCCAGGCGCAGGTGCAGGTGATCGCCACCGGGCTGACGGAGGCTGACGTCGACCTTCCGTCGCTGGACGCGGTGATCAGCGGTGTCGTCGAGACGGTTCTCAACTCCCCACCCGGTCAGCAGATCACCGGGGGCTTGACCCAGGTGGGAGCCGGAGTCGCCGACGCCAGGTCGATCCTCGGGGACTACCTCGCCCAGGTCGTCGTGACCCTGCAGGGCGTCGGGGAGCGGGCCGGGGACACGGCTGCAGACCTGGATGCCGCCGTCGTGGATCTCAAGGCCGAGGTCGCTGGGCTGGTACAGATGGCCAGCACCTCTCCGCTGCCCTACGGGGGCGACCCGGCCGAGGCTCCCGAAGGAACGGTGCTGGCCGGGGCGTTCGAGTTCCGCGTGGACGCCGCCGACACGAACCAGCCGAACACGGGGCCCCGCATCCTCGTGGGGCTGGCGGCGCTGCTCGGTGCTGGCACGCTGTCATACGTCGTCGGACGACGCAGGGGCGACGCCGAGTCGTCCGCGTCTGGATCGGTCGATGCCGGTGCGCCGGACTCTCCCGTCCCGCCCCCGGACACCCCAAGGAGCAGTAGCTAGGCCACGCATACACCCCCCTTGCGCGGCGAATTCGCCGTGCAAGGGGGGTGCAGCCGTACCGAACGTGATCATTTCCGCCGGGTGGCGGGTGGTCAGCGCTCCACGGTGCCGTCGATGAAGTCGGCCACCGCCTGCTTGGCCTGGCTGTCGGTGTACTGCACCGGCGGGGACTTCATGAAGTAGGACGAGGCCGACAGGATCGGTCCGCCGATGCCCCGGTCCTTGGCGATCTTCGCCGCGCGCAGCGCGTCGATGATGACGCCGGCCGAGTTCGGGGAGTCCCAGACCTCGAGCTTGTACTCCAGGCTCAGCGGCACGTCGCCGAACGCGCGGCCCTCGAGACGCACGAACGCCCACTTGCGGTCGTCCAGCCAGGCGACGTAGTCGCTGGGGCCGATGTGCACGTTGCGGGCACCGATGTCGTTGGCAAGCTGCGAGGTGACCGACTGGGTCTTGGAGATCTTCTTCGACTCCAGGCGCTCGCGCTCGAGCATGTTCATGAAGTCCATGTTGCCGCCGACGTTGAGCTGGTAGGTGCGGTCGACGGTGACGCCCCGGTCTTCGAACAGCTTCGCCAGCACGCGGTGCGTGATGGTGGCGCCGACCTGCGACTTGATGTCGTCGCCGACGATCGGGACGCCGGCGTCGGCGAACTTCTTCGCCCACTCGGGGGTGCCGGCGATGAACACCGGCAGGGCGTTGACGAACGCCACGCCCGCGTCGATCGCGCACTGGGCGTAGTACTTCGCAGCCTGCTCCGAGCCGACCGGCAGGTAGCAGACGAGCACGTCCACCGCGGCGGCCTTCAGGGCGGCGACGACGTCGACCGGCTGCTCGTCGGACTCCACGATCATCTCGCGGTAGTACTTGCCGAGCCCGTCGAGGGTCGGACCCCGCTGCACGGTGACGTTGGTCGGCGGCACGTCGCAGATCGTGATCGTGTTGTTCTCGGACGCGACGATGGCGTCGGAGAGGTCCTGGCCGACCTTCTTGGCGTCCACGTCGAAGGCGGCGACGAACTCGATGTCGCTGACGTGGTAGTCGCCGAACTGGACGTGCATGAGGCCGGGGACGGATGCCTCGGGGCTTGCGTCGCGGTAGTAGTGCACGCCCTGCACGAGCGAGGCCGCGCAGTTGCCGACACCAGCGATCGCCACCCGGACCGGGTTAGTGGTCTTGGTCATGACGACTTCTTCCTCCTGTTACTTGGTGCCGGTGGTACCGGCGTTGGGCGACCGACGGGTGGTGTCTGCCGCGTGGCGTTCCTGGTCGATGAGCTCGTCGAGCCAACGGACCTCGCGCTCGACCGACTCCAGCCCGTGGCGCTGCAGCTCGAGCGTGTAGGCGTCGAGCCTCTCGCGCGTCTTGTGCAGCGATCCGCGGAAGGTGTCCAGCCGCTCCTCCAGGCGGGAGCGACGTCCCTCGAGGATGCGCATGCGCGTCGCGGCGTCCGTCCGGGCGAAGAAGGCGAAGTGAACGCCGAACGGCTCGTCCTCCCAGGCGGCGGGGCCGGCGTCGGCGATCAGCTCGGCGAAGTGGTCCTTGCCGTCAGCGGTGAGCTCGTAGACGATCTTTGCCCGTCGTGAGCGGCCGACCGCAGGGTCGGGATCGCTCTCGGTGATGAGCCCGCGCGCGACCATGGTCTTCAGGCACGGGTAGAGCGACCCGTACGACAGCGACCGGCCCCAGCCGAGCAGGGCCGTCAGCTGCTTGCGCAGCTCGTAGCCGTGCATCGGCGAGTCGTGGAGCAGGCCGAGAACGGCGAGCTCCAGCACCTCGGTGCGTCTGGTCAACGTGGTTCCTTCGTGTCCGGTGTCACACTGGGAGGACGGAGCCGACGTATCGGCGGGACGTACTCCCTCGATGTATCAGAACGATACATCACTCGGATACGATGGTCCAACCCTGCCTCGCCGGCTCCGTCCTGCTGGGCACTGTGCTCACCTACGCTCACCTACGCTCACCGAGAGAGACCATGGCTACGAAGTCGAGACACTCGTCGCGCGCCGCGGCACCCGCCAAGCGGCCGGTATGGAAGCGCGTACTCCTCTGGATGGCCGGCATCGGCGCCGCGCTCGTCGGGCTGGGGCTTGCGGCCTTCGCCGTGCTCTGGTTCACCGTGCAGATCCCTGAGCCGAACGACTTCGCGACCAGCGAGACGACGATCGTCTACTACGCCGACGGAGAGGCCGAGCTCGGCCGGTTCAGCACGGAGAACCGCGTGTCGGTGCCGTTGGAGCAGGTGCCGGACCACGTGCAGAAGGCCGTGCTCGCCGCCGAGGACCGGGGCTTCTACGAGAACCGCGGCATCTCGATCACCGGCATCGTGCGCGCACTCTGGAACAACCTGACGACGGGCTCGACCCAGGGCGGGTCCACGATCACTCAGCAGTACGTCAAGAACTACTACCTGACACTCGACCAGACCTACTGGCGCAAGGTCGAAGAGATCATCATCGCTCTGAAGATCGACGCGACCCTGTCCAAGGACCAGATTCTCGAGGACTACCTGAACACGGTGTACTTCGGGCGTGGGGGCTACGGCATCCAGACCGGGGCGCAGGCGTGGTTCCGCACCGACGTCGAGAACCTCGACGTGAGCCAGGGCGCGACGCTCGCGGCCGTGCTGCAGTCTCCCTCGGGGTACGACCCGGCCAACGGTGCCGACGCACAGGCCGCCCTGTCGGCTCGGTTCGACTACGTGATCGACGGCATGGTCGAGATGGAGTGGCTGAGCGAGCAAGAGGCATCCCAGCAGCAGCTGCCGGAGATCGCGCCGCCCCCGTCCGGCAACGCGCTGGGAGGCACCGACGGCTACCTGCTGTCGATGGTGCGGTCTGAGCTGCTCGGCGAGGGATTCAGCGAGCAGGAGGTGGACAGCGCGGGGCTGCGCGTGGTGACGACGTTCAGCCAGCAGGCCCAGCAGGCCGTCGTGGCGGCGGTCGAGGCGGAGTTCCCGACCACAGGCGCCGAGGACGTGCGGGTGGGTATCGCTGCCGTGGAGCCGGGAACCGGTGCCGTTCGCGCGATCTACGGCGGTGAGGACTACGTCGACCGCTCCCTGAACAACGCGACCCAGGCCTACATCCCCGGTGGCTCGACCTTCAAGGCCTTCACCCTCGGCGCCGGGCTCGAGGACGGGATCTCTCTGGACAGCCGCTTCGCCGGCAACTCCCCGTTCAGGATTCCCGGTGACGACAACCCCGAGACGAACACGGTGCGCAACGAGTTCGGGCAGAGCTATGGCGAGCTGGTCGACCTGCGCTACGCCACCGAGCAGTCGATCAACACCGCCTTCGTCGACCTGACCATGACGGTGGGCCCCGACGCGGTGATGGACGTCGCGATGCGCGCCGGTATCCCGGACACCTACCCCAACGGCGAGTCCAACGGCCTGCTGCCCAACGCACGAGTCACCCTCGGCACTGCCGCGGTGAGCCCGCTGCAGATGGCCGAGTCGTACGCGACCTACGCCGCCTCCGGCGTCCACGCGACGCCGTTCACGGTGCAGCAGGTGCGTGGGCGTGACGGCGACCTGCGCTACGAGAGCGACGTGGCGACCGACCAGGTGCTCGACTCCGACGTCACGGCGGACGTGACCGCTGCTCTGCAGCGCGTCGTGACCGATGGCACGGGCCGGGCTGCGCTCGCCCTGGGGCGTCCGGCCGCCGGCAAGACCGGTACTGCCGGCCCCGACGGCTCGACGCAGTCGTCCTGGTTCGTCGGCTACACCCCGCAGCTGGCGGCCGCGGTGGGGTACTTCCGTGGCGAGGGTGGGGTCGAGGACAACCTGGACGGGGCCGGTGGCCTGTCGACCTTCTTCGGCGGCAGCTATCCGGCTCGCACGTGGACGACGTTCATGATCGGGGCGCTGGAAGGGGAGCCGGTCGAGCAGTTCCCACCCGCGGCCAACATCGGCACCGCCATCCGCCCGACGCCGACCGCGACGCCGACGCCGACGCCGACGCCGACTCCCACGCCCACTCCGACGCCGACGCCGACGCCCACTCCCACGCCGACGCCGACCCCGACTCCCACGCCGACGCCGACTCCGACGCCGACTCCGACGCCGACCGCGACTCCGACACCGACACCAGTCGCGGCCCCCACGCCGCCCGGACCACCGGCAGAACCTGGGCCACCGGGTGAGGACGAGCCGACAGCGGGGTCTGACCCGGTGGAGGCCGGCTGATCGCTAGCGCAGCACGACCTCGTCCACCAGCGTCGTCGTGTGTCGCACCCGGGCGGTGACCTCGTCGCCGATGCTCGGCACCGGTGCCCCGGCGGGCGCGAGGATCATCGAGCACTGCATGTGAGGCGGCTCGGCGAACCACGTGGACCGGCCGGCGACGATGAACGGTGAGCGGGCCCGTCCGAGGGCCTCCAGACCACCATCCATGGCAGCGATGCCTCGCTGGCGCAGCGTGGTGGCCGGCGTGGGCGCGGTGAGCGCGATGCCATGGGCGGTTCCGCCGGAGACGACGAGCAGGGTGCCGCCTCGCCGCAGCCTTCGTTGGCGATAGCCGTAGGAGTCCCCGGGGTGCAGGTGGTGGACGTCGAGAACGTGGGCGGTCACGCGGAGCGCGTCGGGGTCGCCGAGCCACAGGGCGGTCCCCACCCTCGAGCGCACCTGTCCACCGATGTCGGCGAGCCGGTCGGCCGGCACGTGGCTGACCCAGACTGGTCCCGCCGCGACGGCACGGGCGCGGCGCGACAGTGCGACGGCCTCGGCGACCGTGTCGCCGGCCAGCGGAAGATGCACCGTCCACCCTTCGAAGCGCACCCCGTCGAGCAGGGGAGCAACCGCACCCAGCTCGTCCGCGCCGATGCCGTGTCGACGCATCGACGTGAGCACCTCGACCACCACCCGCGGGCGGTGGGGGCGAGCGGCCAGCGCGGCGAGGTCGGCCAGCCGGGAGACGGTGTGCACCACCTGGGGGTCGTCGAGGGGAGCGTCCACGAACGGTCGCCACGGGCTGAGAACCAGTCGCGTCCCGGGGAACCCTGCGACGTCGGGCAGCTCGTCGTACGTGCCGACGGCGATCGTGCCCAGGCCCAACGACGCGGTCTCCACGGCCAGTCGATCGATACCGAACCCGTAGCCGTTGCCCTTGGCGACAGGCACGAGGCCGGGGGTGCCGTCCCGCAGCTCGTGCAGGTGGCGACGCCATCGGTCGGCCTCGACGAGCAGTCGCACCGACATCAGGACCGCCGGCTCAGGTAGAGCTCGAAGGCCCGGTACAGCACTCGGTTGAGCGGCAGCGTCCACTCGCCGGGGTACTCGACGGCCTGTCCGCCGGTGCCCAGCTTGAACTGGATGAGCCCGACGTGGGGATCGTCTGCGTCGAGCGTGTCGGTGATCCCGCGCAGGTCGTAGACGTCGGCGCCGGCCTCGATCGCGTCGGTGACCATGCGCCACTGCACCGCGTTGGAGCCGCGCACCTCGCGCTTGGATGTCGAGGACGCGCCGTAGGAGTACCAGGCATGGGTGCCTACCTGCACCATCGTGGTCGCCGCCACCAGGTCGTCGTCGTGCCGGGCCAGGTACAGGCGAAGCCGGGACGGATGCTCGCTGGTCATCGCGTCCCACATGCCCTCGAAGTACCGCAACGGACGGGGGGTGAATCCGTCGCGCTGCGCCGTCTCGACGTAGAGCCGGTGGAAGGCAGCCAGGTCGTCCCGGTCGCCGAGGTCGACCTGTACTCCCAGCTTGGCCGACTTGCGGACGTTGCGCCGCCACAGCTGGTTGAAGCCGGCGAACACGTCGTCGCTCGTGCGCCCGGACAGCGGCAGCCAGAACACGTGCTGGGGCTGGCCGGTGGCGAACCCCTCAGCGCGGGCGGGCGGCAGCCAGCCGAGCTCGGCCAGCGCCGGCGCGATCGAGGCGGCCTGCTCGTCCACCATCGATGGGGGCAGGTCTGCCAGCCGCGCGGCGTCACCGGAGGCCAGGGCCGACTTGAGCGTCGTGGAGGTCCACGAGCGCACCGCGACGGCAGGGCCGAGCCTGATGGCGAACGCACCCCTACCCGCCAGGTACTCGCGCAGTGGCGACAGCCAGTCGTCGAGCCGTCCCGTCGAGGCAGCCTGCGCCCACGGCAGGTCGGGGCCCTCGGGCAGGTAGGCGAGGTAGCGCCGCAGCCGCGGCACCTGGCGGTAGAGCACCAGCCCCGCCCCCAGCAGTCCACCAGCCGGGTCGAACCACCCCAGGCTCTCGGCCGCCCAGTCCTGCTTCACGCGCCCCCACGCGGGGGTCTGCAAGAAGCTCACCGACGGGCGGGTCGCGATGTAGTCGAGGTGCTCGGCGTCGCTGATGGGACGCACGCGCAGGGCACCGATCACGAGCGACGAGGCTAGACCACGAGGGTGTGTCGCCGGCCGTGGACGTGAGCGAGCCCCCGGCACTGTCGGGGGGAGGTCAGCGCCGGGGGCTCGTTGTCCTGAGCGTAGCGAATCGTGTCAGCTCTGGCGAACAGCTTGGGCCTCGATTTCGAGCACGACCTTCTTGCTGACGAGTACCCCGCCGCCTTCGAGTGCGACGTTCCAGGTCAGTCCGAACTGCTCGCGGTCGATCTCACCGCGGGCGGTCAGCGAGAGGCGCTCACCACCCCACGGGTCGGTGGCGACACCGTCGATCTCGACGGCCAGCTCGACCGGCTTGGTGACGCCCTTGATGGTCAGCTCGCCCGCGACGGTGAAGACGTCCCCCTTGACCCCGACGACGCCCGTGCTGCGGTAGGTGACCGTCGGGTAGGAGTCGATCTGCAGGAAGTCACCCGAGACCAGATGCGCGTCGCGGTCGGGGGACCCGGTGGTGATGGAGGCGCTCTGCATGGTCGCCTCGGCGCTGGCCTGCATCGGGTCGTCGGGCACGACGACGGTGCCCTCGACCTCACCGAACGATCCGCGCACCTTCGTCACCATCAGGTGCTTGGCGACGAACCCGACCCGGGTGTGCGAAGGGTCGATGACGAAGGTGCCGGGCGTAGGCACGGTGACGCCTCGCCAGTCACGGGTGCCGGTGGGGTTGGTGCTCTCAGAGACAGTCATGGCGACCTCCTGGGTTAGTAGTTGTCCTAGGGATAGTTGTAGTCACAACAAACCGCGTTGTCAACTACTTCTGGTACGGTGGTGCCATGAGCCACGACGACCAGCCATCGACCTTGGACGACCCACGGTTGACCGCGATGGGGCTGCTCGTGGAGACCTACAAGGGGCTCTGGTCGACACTCGCCCCCCAGCTGCGTGACCACGGCATGACCGAGACCGAGTTCGAGGTGCTGCTCCGCCTGCGTCGCAGCCCGGGGCAGCGACTGCGCATGTCCGACCTCGCCGCCCAGACGGCCCTGTCGACCAGTGGCATCACCCGAGTCGTCGATCGTCTCGAGCGCGACGGCCTTGTCTGCCGCGAGACCTGCGTGAGCGACCGCCGCGGGTTCTGGGCGGCGCTGAGCGACCAGGGACGGGCACGAATCGACGGTGCGCTGGACGGACACACCGCGCTGATCGAGCAGTACTTCACAGGACGCCTGTCGTCGAACGAGCTGGACGCGCTCACTGCGACCCTGCGCAAGGTGCGCGACGTCGTTCGCCCAGGAGCTGTCGCCGGAGCTGTCGCCGGAGCCGTCCAGGCGTAGTGCCAACGGTGGGCACCTGTGGACGACGGACGACGGTGCTCCCGGCTCCTGTACCCTGGTGCACGTCACATCGGCCGCGTGTGTCGCCGTCCTGGTGAGCCCGCACCGATGTGGCACGCATGTGCCCTCCTGCCACGGAACGACCGTGGCCGCCTGAGCCCACAGGAGGTGGTTCGGCAGTGCGCAAGTATGAAGTGATGGTGATCCTCGACCCCGAGCTCGAGGAACGCACCATCGGTCCCAGCATCGACACCTATCTCAACGTGATCCGCCAGTCCGGCGGCTCGGTCGAGAACGTGGACGTGTGGGGCCGACGTCGACTGGCCTACGAGATCAACAAGCGCTCCGAAGGCATCTACGCCGTGATCGACCTGATGTGCGAGCCGGCGGCGGTCAAGGAGCTGGACCGGCAGCTGACCCTCAACGAGTCGGTTCTGCGAACCAAGGTCCTTCGCCCGGACCTGCACTGACCTGAGGTCGACCGCCCCCATCCACGAAGGAGCCTGTCCGTGGCCGGAGACACCATCATCACCGTCATCGGGAACCTGACCGACGACCCCGAGCTGCGCTTCACGCCCAGCGGTGCAGCCGTGGCCAACTTCACGGTTGCCTCGACCCCGCGGGTGTTCAAGCGGGAGAGCAACAGCTGGGAGGACGGCGACACGCTGTTCATGCGCTGCTCGGTGTGGCGCCAGTACGCCGAGAACGTCGCCGAGTCGCTCGTGCGCGGCACCCGCGTCATCGTCTCGGGACGGCTCAAGCAGCGCTCGTACGAGACCCGCGAGGGTGAGAAGCGCACCGTCGTCGAGCTCGAGGTCGAGGAGATCGGTCCCGCGCTGCGCTATGCCACCGCCAAGGTTCAGCGCACCCAGCGCTCCGGCGGCGGCGGCTTCGCCGGCGGCCAGGGCGCCCCTGCGGGCCAGGGCTCCTCCGGCGAGGCTCCTGGGTCGTCGGACCCCTGGGCGTCCTCGACCCCGGCACCGGACCCGTGGTCCGGCAGCGGCGACACCGACGAACCCCCCTTCTAGACACCCGTCCATCCCGGCGAGACCGCCGGGCCCAGAGACCTGGAGCACCACGATGGCGAAGCCACCCCCCCGCAAGCCCAAGAAGAAGCAGAACCCCCTCAAGGCCTCCGGCGTCGACTACGTCGACTACAAGGACACGGCGCTGCTGCGCAAGTTCATCTCCGACCGGGGCAAGATCCGCGCGCGTCGGGTCACCGGTGTCACAGTCCAGCAGCAGAAGCAGATCGCTCGCGCGGTCAAGAACGCCCGAGAGATGGCGCTGCTGCCCTACACCTCGACCACTCGCTGAGGGAGGCTCGTATGAAGATCATCCTCACCCAGGAGGTCGCGGGCGTCGGCTCCGCCGGCGACGTAGCAGAGGTCAAGGACGGCTACGCGCGCAACTACCTCATCCCGCGCGGCTTCGCCATGCGCTGGACGCGGGGCTCGGAGTCACAGATCGCGTCGCTTCGCACGACCAAGCACGCGCGTGACATGGCCGACCGTGACTCCGCCGCCGAGGTGGCCGCGTCGCTGGCCGACTCGCCCATCGTTCTCACGGCGCGATCCGGCGAGGGCGGCCGGCTGTTCGGCGCCATCACTCCGGCCGACATCGCAGCGGCCATCGGCCAGACCGCAGGTGTCGCCGTCGACCGACGGCGCATCGAGGTCGGCGCTGCGATCAAGACGGTCGGACGTCACCAGGTACGGGTACGGCTGCACCCCGATGTCGTCGCCGACGTGATCCTGGACGTCCAGGCGTCCTGACACACGCGACGCTTCGCGTCCCGGCTGTCCAGCATCTGAGACAGCCGGGACGCTCGTCTTCTCCACAGCGAGCCCCGGCTCCGAGTGCTGGTCACAGGCGTTTCGGATGGGGTGGGCGGGCCTCCGGGACGGCGTGTCGTCCCCAACGGCTGTGGGTAACGGACCGTCTCTGACCTGCGCAGATGGGTGCTCGTCCCCACGTCGTCCACACCCCCTGTGGACGACGATGTTCCCCTGAGCAGCGCCGGCCTCTACGGTTCGGCAGGCCGATCCCCGCAGGCTGCGAGGGCCTCGTCCCGCAGGTTGTGTCGGACCCGGAGCGCAGGATCGGCCGTGTTGCTGGACCGTCGCACGACCACGACGAAGGGGGACTGGGTGTGAGCGTCTCCGAGCTGCCGGTCGCCTCGTCCGGACGCGACTTCGACCGCACACCTCCTCAGGACATCGCTGCGGAGCAGTCGGTGCTCGGAGCGATGCTGCTGAGCAAGGACGCGATCGCGGACGTCGTGGAGCTGCTGCACGGTCCCGACTTCTACCGGCCCGCCCACGAGACGATCTTCGACACCGTCCTCGAGCTGTACGGGCGGGGCGAGCCTGCCGATGCGGTGACCCTGTCGGCTGAGCTGCAGAAGCGCGGAGAGCTCACCCGAGTGGGTGGTGCCCCCTACGTGCACACGCTCGTCGCTGGTGTGCCGACAGCGGCGAACGCCGGCTACTACGCCGAGATCGTCCGGGAGAGGGCGGTGCTTCGTCGGCTGGTCGAGGCCGGCACGCGCATCGTCCAGATGGGGTACGGCGGCGAGGGCGACATCGATGCTGTCGTCGACCGGGCCCAGGCCGAGGTGTTCGGGGTCAGCGAGCGGCGCACGTCCGAGGACTACGCACCGATAGCCGACCTGCTGCAGGGAACGCTGGACGAGATCGAGGCGATCAGTGGCCACGACGGGTCTCTGGTCGGCGTGCCGACGGGCTTCAACGACCTCGACGCCCTCACGAACGGCCTGCACGCGGGCCAGCTCGTGATCGTGGCGGCCCGGCCCGCGATCGGCAAGTCCACCCTCGCGCTCGACATCGCCAGGTCGGCCTCGCTGCGGCACGGTCTCACCTCGGTGGTGTTCTCCCTCGAGATGGGGCGCAACGAGATCACCATGCGCATGCTCTCGGCCGAGGCCGGCGTGCCCCTGCACCACATGCGCAGCGGCTCGATGACCGACCAGGACTGGGACCGGATCGCTCGCACCACCGGCGCCGTCTCGGCCGCCCCGCTGTTCATCGACGACTCCCCGAACATGACGATGATGGAGATCAGGGCCAAGTGTCGGCGCCTGAAGCAGCGCAACGACCTGCGCCTGATCGTGCTGGACTACCTGCAGCTGATGTCGTCGGGCAAGCGGGTCGAGAGCCGCCAGGTGGAGGTCAGCGAGTTCTCGCGGTCGCTGAAGCTGCTCGCCAAGGAGCTCGGGGTACCGGTCGTGGCGCTGTCGCAGCTCAACCGCGGCCCCGAGCAGCGCACCGACAAGAAGCCGATGTTGTCCGACCTTCGCGAGTCGGGCTCCCTGGAGCAGGACGCCGACATGGTGATCCTGCTGCACCGCGAGGACGCCTACGAGAAGGAGTCCCCGCGTGCCGGTGAGGCCGACTTCATCGTGGCCAAGCATCGCAACGGCCCCACCGGTACGGTCACCGTCGCCTTCCAGGGCCACTACAGCCGCTTCGTCGACATGGCACCCGGCATCTAGGGCGAGTCGCGCGAGGCGCGGCGTCCCACGGCAAGCCCGGCACCGATCGCTGCGGCACCGATGACGACGGGCGCAAGCGGCGGCGCCACCATCACCGACACCAGGCCCGCCGGCAGTGCACCCGCGATCGCCCCGAGCGCCATCGGGCCTGCGCGCAGCTCCGTGTGCGACCCCAGCACACCACCGGCGACACCCCCGCTGAGCGCCAGCAGCAGGGAGATGACGCCGATGGTCAGCTGCGCCTCGCCGGTGATGACGGTCTGGTTCGCCAGCAGCAGCCCCAGCCCCGGCAGCGTCCCGAGAACCGCGCCTGCGATGGCCCTGCGCCCCCGACCGAGGGGCCGCGTTGTCGGAGTACCTGTCACGGCTGTCACCTCGTCGACCGCTCGTCCCTATCATCCCGCGGCCGGAGGCACCGGGGGTAGGGCTGTCGTCCCCCTGCGACTGGTTCGATGGGGCCATGAGCACTGCTGTGGACGAAGCCCTCGGTGAGGCTGCGCAGAGCCTGCGGGTCGATGTCGCGGACGGTCTGGCGACGGTCGAGGTGCATCGTCCGGCCAAGCACAACGCCATCTCGTTCGCGATGTGGCAGGCGTTCGGCCGTCTGATGCCCGTCCTCGCCGCCGACGATGCCGTCGACGTCGTCGTCATGCGAGGCACCCCGGGGGGGCCGTTCAGTGCGGGCGCCGACATCGCGGAGTTCAGCACGCTGCGCTCCGATCCCGAGGGCGCCGAGCGCTACGGAGAGGCTGTCGAGGCGGGTGAGCAGGCGATCGTCAGCTTTCCCAAGCCGACGGTGGCCCTCGTGGAGGGCTTCGCGATCGGCGGCGGTACCCAGCTCGCGGTGGCCTGCGACCTACGGGTCTGCGGGGCGTCGTCGCGGTTCGGCGTGACCCCGGCCAAGCTCGGCATCGTCTACGCGCTGCCGTCCACCGCCCGCCTCGTCGAGACGGTCGGATCGGCCTGGGCCCGGTGGATCCTGCTCACCGGCGAGCTGCTCGACGCCGATACCGCGCTGCGCATCGGGCTCGTGCACGAGGTCGTCCCCGACTCCGAGGTCGAGAGCCGGGCGTACTCCGTCGCACGCACGCTCGCCTCCCGCGCTCAGGTGTCTCTGCGTGGTGGCAAGGCCCTCATCGACCGCGCGGTGGCCGGCGACGTCGACGAGGACGAGCAGGTGCTGGCTCTCTACCACCAGTCGTGGACGAGTGCCGAGTACGCCGAGGGCGTCTCGGCCTTTCTCGCCAAGCGACCTCCCGACTTTCGCGGGGCGCGAGCCTGACTCAGCCGCCGACAGCGTCGAAGTCGGGCTCGCGCTTGCTCATGAAGGCCGTGACGGCCTCGACGAACTCAGGCGACTGCAGCCGCTGCACGAACAGCTCGAACTCCGTCGTCATGCGGCCGTGCAGCCCGGCCGTGTCGTCGCGCAGCAGACGCTTGGTCATCCGGACGGCGGCCGGAGGCTGCTTGGCCAGGCGGGCCGTGAACTCACGTGCCGCGGCGAGCTGCTCACCCGGCGGCACGACGCGGCTCACCAGTCCGAGCTCGAGGGCCCGCGGCGCAGGCACGCGCTCGCCCGTCAGCATGATCTCTGCCGCCCTCAGGTAGCCGGTGACGCGTGGCAGCAGAAGGGAGCTGCCGGCCTCGGGCACCAACGCCATGCTGACGAAGGGGTACTGCAGGCTTGCCGTCTCGGCCGCCACCACGTGCTCGGCGTGCAGCAGCATCGTCGCACCGACGCCGACGGCAGGCCCTTGAACGGCGAACACCAGCGGCACGTCGGTGGTGGCCAGCGCCGACAGGAATCGCACCACAGGGCTGTCCTGACCCGGCGCGCCGGCCAAGAAGTCCTGCAGGTCGTTGCCGCCGCTGAAGGTGTCGCCGGTCGCGTGCACGAGCACCGAGCGAACGGTGCGGTCGGCCGTGGCCTGCTCGATGGCCTGCGCGACGGCGGCGTACATGTCGCCGGTCAGAGCGTTCTTCTTCGCCGGACGGTCGATGACGACCTCGACGCTGGAACCCTCGCGGGTGACGTGGACGTGCTCGCTCATCGCGCGTCGAAGGCGTTGGTGACCTCGTCTGCGTAGCGCTGCGCCACCTCGTCGGGGATGAAGAAGTCCATCAGCGGCTTCTGCCCGCCCTCGGGGCCGTACACGCTGAAGTCGGTGACACCCTCGTCGCGAAGCACCTGCTCGTCGATGAAGAAGTTGCCGGTGCACTCCCGCGAGGGCTTGGTGAGGATGGCGTAGGCCGCATCCGCCAGCACCTCGGGCGTGCGGCTGACGGCCGCCATCTGGTCACCACCGAGGACGTTGCGCACCGCGGCGGTGTCGACGGTCGTCAACGGCCACAGCGAGTTCACCGCAACCCCGTCGGAGGCGAACTCGGCCGACATTCCGAGTGTGCACATGCTCATGCCCATCTTGGCCATCGTGTAGGCGACGTGGGGCGCGAACCACTTCGCGGCGATGTCGAGCGGCGGTGACAGCGTCAGGATGTGCGGGTTGTCGGCCTTCAGCAGGTGGGGCAGGCACGTCTTGGACACCAGGAACGTGCCCCGGGCGTTGACCTGGTTCATGAGGTCGTAGCGCTTCATCTCGGTCTGCAGGGTGCCCGTGAGGCTGATGGCACTGGCGTTGTTGACGCAGATGTCGATGCCACCGAACTCCTCGACCGCCTTGGCCACCGCCGCGACGACCTGGTCCTCGTGGCGGATGTCGCACTGCACGCCGATCGCCTGACCACCGGCGTCCCGGATCTGCTGCGCGGCTGTGGACAGCGTGCCGGGCAGCTTCGGGTGGGGGTCCACCGTCTTGGCGGCGATGGCGACGTTGGCGCCGTCCCGTGCCGCGCGCAGGGCGATCGCCAGACCGATCCCCCGGGTGGCGCCAGTGATGAAGATGGTCTTTCCCGCCAGGGACATCTGCGCTCCTCGTGTCGTCGTTACCGGCAGGCTAGTAGGCGCGCAGCACAGCGGTGACCATGGGCACCTGCAGCGGCAGCCGCGCCCACACCAAGGCCTTCACAGCGGGGTGAGCGTGCGAGCGCTGCACCGACACCGCATGCCAGACGTTGCCGGGCCACACGGCCAGCAGCGTCGCCGCGGTGGCCGCAGGCCCCCACCGCTCGCCCCGCACGAGCGCTGCCGCGCTGACGATCTCGGCGACCCCTGTGCCGACCGTCCAGGCGTCGGGGACGGGCAGAACCGGCGGGATCAGCGGCCGGAAGAGGGCGGGCCGTACCAGGTGCGCGGTTCCGCTGACGAGAAAGGCCACGGCCACGCCGCGAGCCGCCGGGCGCATCGTCGACCAGCCGCTGGTGTTCACGGGCGCGATGCTGCCATCGCGCGTGCGCCGGCGCAGGTTGCGGGTGCCCGCCCGCGATGGCGCGGCGATACTGGGCCGGTGAGCGGGGCCGGGGCAACGACGTCGCGGCGGACGCGTGGCGGCGCGCAGGTCGTCGTGGTGGCGGTCGTGGTGATGTGGGTCGCCGAGATCGTGGACGCGCTGCTTCCCGTGACGATGGACCTCTGGGGCATCCAGGGCCGCACGGCGTCCGGGCTCGTCGGTGTACCGCTCGCACCCGTGCTGCATGCGGGGTTCGCGCACCTGGCCGCCAACACCGTCCCGTTCCTGGTGCTGGGGTTGCTCGTGGCATGGCGCAGCAGGGAACGCACCTGGGTGGTGCTCACTCTGATCACGCTGGGTGGCGGCCTGGCGGTGTGGCTGCTGACGTCGCCAGCCACGGTGACGATCGGTGCCAGCGGCGTGGTGTTCGGACTCGCCGCCTACCTCGTGACCGCGGGCGTGCTCACGCGACACTGGCTCGACATCGTCATCGCCATGGGCGTCGTCCTCGTGTACGGGACGATGTTCGCCGGCGTGCTGCCCTTCGGGGTGCCTGACGGCGTCTCCTGGTTGGCGCACCTGACGGGGGCGCTCGCTGGTGTCGGCGCCGCCGTCGCGGTCGCGCGCCGGTGAGCAGTCAGGTCGGCATCGGGCTCAGGTGCGCCAGCACCTGACTCACCACGACCGACCCCTCGCCCACGCTCGCGGCAACCCGCTTGACCGATCCCGACCGCACGTCGCCCACGGCGAACACCCCGGGCATCGACGTCTCGTAGGGCAGGGGAGCACGATCGAGGGGCCAGTGATCGTCGGAGACGTCCCGTCCGGTCAGCACGAAGCCACGCCGATCTCGACGCACCTGGTCGGGCAACCACTGGGTGTGCGGAACCGCGCCGATCATGATGAGAAGGCCTTCGACGTCGAGGGTCTCGGTGTCGCCGGAGTCTCGGTGGCGGACGGTCAGCCCCCTCAGCCGATCGTCCCCGTGGCCCTCGACAGCCTCGACGGCCGTCATCACGGTCACCTTCGACTCGGCGGCGAGCTCGTCGATCAGGTACGCCGACATGCTCGACTCCAGCCGCTCGTCCCGAACCAGCAGCGTCACATGGCTGGCGTAGCGCGCCAGGTACATCACGGCCTGCCCCGCCGAGTTGCCGCCACCGACCACGGCGACGGGAACCCCGGTGAACGAGCGAGCCTCCGAGGGCGATGCCCCGTAGAAGACGCCGGAGCCCAGGTGGCACTCGATGCTCTCCACGCCCAGCCGGCGGTAGGCGACACCGAGCGCGAGCACGACGCTGCGGGTGCGCACGTCACCCTGCCCGGCGACGGTCACGACGAGGTGGTCGTCCTCCTCCCGCAGCCCTGACACCTCCTGGGTCATCAGAAAGCGCGCGCCGAAGACCCAGGCCTGCTGGTACCCCCGTTGCGCGAGCTCGGCCCCGGTCACTCCGCGGTTGAACCCCAGGTAGTTGCGGATCAGCGTGCTCGTCGCCGCCTGGCCGCCGAGGGCCTCGCGCTCCACGACCAGCGCGTCCAAGCCCTCGGCTGCGGCGTACACGGCCGTCGCCAGTCCGGACGGCCCGGCGCCCACGACCACCGTGTCGATCGTCGCGGTCATGTCCACGTCGGTGGCGACGCCGTAGCCGCCGGCGACCTCGCTGTTGGTCGGGTTCTTCAACACCCGGTTGCCCAGAGCCGGCATCACGACGATCACCTCGGCCGGGTCGTCCAGCGGCACCTCGGCATCGAGCAGCAGGCGGGTGGCTCTGTCGCTGTCGCGCGCCACGAGGGCGTGCGGCACGCCGTTGCGGGTGAGCAGGTTGTCGATCTCGTGCCCGCGCGCGTCCCACTGACCGGCGATCACCGCTATCTCGGGAGGACCCTGCTGCTGGCTACGACTCCACTCGTGCAGAAACTCCGCGATCGTGCGGTGGAACAGCTCGTCGGGGCTCTTCCACGGCTTGAGCACGTAGTAGTCGATCGAGCCGACAGCCATGCCGCGCAGGATCAGGTCGGCCATCGACCGATCGGCCCAGCCACCCCACGGCATGAGCAACGCGCGTCGGGCCTCCGGGAACCACGACCGCGTGTCGGCGAGAAGGGCCTCGACGGCGTGCCGGTCGAGCTCGGTGTCGAGCAGCACCAGTGCGGTGTCCGCGCCCGTGGCGCTCGCGTGCTCGAGCAGGCGGCGGGCCTGGTCGATGCTGGTCTCGCCGCGCACCCGAAAGTCTCCGCCGATGCGTCGCTGCAGCTCCCCCTCGGTTCGGTCGAGCGACGAAGGATCGGGATCGACGACGAGTACCAGCGGCCTGGTCATGTCGGGAACAGTAGTGAGATCGGCATGGTCGTGGGAGCCCCACGACGGCCGCCCATGACACCGTAGGCACGTGAGCGACTACCTGCGCCTGAACAGGGCGAGCTGGGACGAGCGGGCCCCGGCCCACGCAGCCTCTCCCGACTACGCCGTGCAGCGGTTCACCGACGACCCCGGCTTCATCAGCGACGTCGTGCGGTTCGACCTGCCGCTTCTCGGGGACGTGACGGGGCTGACCGGGGTACACCTGCAGTGCCACATCGGCACCGACACCATCTCTCTGGCCCGGCTCGGCGCGTCCATGACCGGCCTGGACTTCTCTGCGGCCTCGCTGGAGCAGGCTCGGGCGATCGCGACTCAGGTCGCAACGCCCGTGGACTTCGTCGAGGGCGACGTGTACGCGGGTGTCGACCTGCTGGGCGCCGAGCGCTTCGATCTCGTGTTCACCGGTATCGGTGCGTTGTGCTGGCTTCCGCGGATCGACGAGTGGGCAGGGGTGGTCGCGGGCCTGCTGCGGCCGGGCGGCAGGTTGTTCCTGCGCGAGGGGCACCCGATGCTCTGGTCACTGGCCGACGCCCGAGAGGACGGGCTGCTCGTCGTGGAGCACCCGTACTTCGAGCGTGAGGAACCCAGCGTCTGGGACGACGGGGGTACGTACGTCGAGACCGACGTCGAGTTCAGCACCACGACCACCCACGAGTGGAACCACGGGCTCGGGGAGGTCGTGACGGCGCTGATGGCGCACGGCATGAGCATCAGCGGTCTGGTCGAGCACGACAGCGTCCCCTGGGACGCGTTGCCCGGCCAGATGGAGCGGATCGGCGGCGGCGAGTACCGCCTGCGCGACCGGCCGTGGCGCCTGCCGCACAGCTACACGCTGCAGGCGCGCAAGACCGGCTGAGGCCCTGGTCAACGTGCGTTGAGGTTGGAGCCGACGCTAGCGGCATGCACGATCGGGGGTGATCGGTCGGCTGCTGTTTGGGCTGGTTGGTCTCGGCCGGTGGTGGTGGCCCAGAAGCGGCCGGGTTGTCCGGTGTCGGGGGTGAGGGTCCAGTGGCCGGCGTGCAGGGTGCGGTGGTGGTGTCGGCAGAGCAGCACCATGTTGTCCAGGGTGGTGGGTCCGCCGTCGGCCCAGTGGTGGATGTGGTGGGCGTCGCAGTAGGCGGTGGTGCGGGTGCAGCCGGGGTGGACGCAGCCGCCGTCTCGGACGCGGAGGGCTTTGAGTTGGGCGGGTGTGGCGAGTCGGTTGGCTCGTCCGACGTCGAGGGGGAGCCAGCCCCCGCCGAGCCAGACCGCGCCGCGGGTGGTGGCCGCGCCGCGGGTGGTGGCGGTGGTGCGGGTGCCGGGTGGGGGGAGCAGGGTGGCCAGGATGGGGGTGAGCTGGGCGTCGCAGGACCAGCGGCGGATGGTGTGGGCGGTGACGGTGAGCCCGGTCCAGGGCAGGGTGATGGCGCCGACCTGGTCGCGGAGGGCGGTTTCGTCGACGACGACGGACAGGTGGGGTCGTTCGCCGCCGAGCTCGGGCAGCGTTCCGCTGTCGAGCACCCGGGTGGCGATGTCGATGAGGGCGTCGGCGCGGCGCTGCGGCGCGGTCCTGCTGTCGGACTCCCCGGCGCGGGACATCAGCGGCTGCAGGGCGGTGCGCAGGATCTCGGCGGACTCGGCGTCGAGGACCCCGTCGAGGTAGGCGCGGTCGTCCACGACGGACAGGGTGACGCCGCGGCGCTGGTAGGCCTTCTGTAGTGCCTGCTCGGCGCCGTCGGGGTCCACGGCGGCGTGCACGGCGGCGGCGGCCCGGCGCACCACGGACGGTTCGGCCTGCTGGGCCAGGGGCAGCAGGATCGGTTCGGCGGCGACGGCGTTGTCGACGCCGACCTTGCCGATGACGGCGGTGATCGCGGAGACGTGCTGCGGGGAGATGGTGCGGCCGGCCAGGGCTTGTCGGGTGTCGGGCAGGTGGTCGCGCAGCGCCCGCGCGGTGCGGGTGAGGTGCGCGGCGGTGCCGGGTGCGAGCCGGGTGCGGTGCTCGAGCCACCGGGTGGTGGTGACGTGCCGCGACGTCGAGGCCACATCGGCGGCATCGAAGGCCGCGACGGCGTCCAGGAGCGCGGCGTGCTGGGCGTGCTGGTGCCGCACCAGGCCGTGCACGAGGGTGCTGAGGTCGTCGGCGCCGAGCAGGGTGAGGTCGGCTGCCAGCAGCCGGTCCAGCGCCGTGTCGAGCAGCTCGAGCAGGTCGGTCGGTGTCAGCCTGGCCGCGGCCGCGGCGAGATCGTCGACGGCCACGCGGCCACCGGCGACACCCGACTCACGACTCGAACACATGTACGAAGAATAGCCTCTGAACAGGCACTCGGCAAGACCCGCGGCGCTCGTCTGTGCACAGAGTTGAACCCCCCGTCCGGCTGCGGTGGGCGGCACTCGCGCTTGTCTGATGCCGCCCGTAGCCGCTACGGGACTGAGGCCTGGCCCGAGGGGATTGCAGTCGAGCCTGGCACGATCAACCGCGCTACACCGCGTGAGGCTTGCTGAGTCAGGTACTCCAGCGGTCCCTGCCCGACGAGGCGGCGCCACGCCACGGCGACGATCGTGACGACCAGGACGTGCCACGCGTAGGCGTGCTCCATGGTGCGGGGCAGCCATCCGTCCAGCAGCACGACGTGAAGCGTGTAGAGCGACAGGGTCATGCCACCGATCGACACGAACGGGCTGGCCCACCATCGCGGCCGGGTGAGCACCAGCAGCGCGAGGCCGAGCACGGCCATGGACGAGCCGGTCGTGCCGAGCAGGTCGAGCGTCGTCGCCGTGTGAGGAGCGTCGACAGCGAGCCACCACCACGACCCGGTGGGTGTCGTGCCGAACAGGCCGGTCGCCAGGGCGAGCTCGAGGGGTTGCCCGAAGAGCTGGGGTGTATCGGCACGCAACGACTCCAGCCCGCCCAGGGGTGTGAGCAGCACCCAGGAGGTCGCGGCCGAGCCGACCGCCAGGGCCACTCCGCCGAGCAGCAGGCGTCGGGCGACCATGGGGCTGCGCAGCGGCAGCGCGCCGATCGCGAGACCGGCGAGCAGGTACGTCATCCAGGGCAGTGCCGGGTAGTAGCCCGTCAGGGTCAGCTCGGTGAGGCTCGACCACCAGGAGCGGTCGAAGAACTCCAGCGTCGGCACCTCGTACGACGGTGCGGGCACGAAGGGGCGAACCAGGTGCGACACCACCGGAGCGAGCAGGGCTGTGCCGATCGACCACGCAGCCAGTGTGCGTGCGGACAGACCGAGGAAAGGTATGGCGAGCACGAAGAAGACGCCGTAGTAGACGAGGATGACCGCGACCCCGCTGTCGGGCAGGCCGAGAGCGAGCCCGATGGCGACGAGCAGAAGGGCCCGCGTCGCGACCGCGACCCGGTCGCGGGCGCGCGTCCGGCTTGACGTGTCCGCCGACCAGCGCGTCAGCAGGGCCAGACCGACCCCGGCGAGCACGGCGAACAACGCCGAGGACCGTCCGGCTGCCACGACGAAGGCGGGGCTGACCTGGCCGGCGGCGTCCACCGGCGCAACGATGTGCACCGCCATCATGCCGAGCAGGGCAAGGCCGCGGGCAGCGTCCACACCGAGCACCCGGTGCCGCTGCCATGTGGTCACGCGGGAACGGTATCCGGGGCCCTTGCGAGGCGTGCTCGTGCTGTGCGCGGCGAATTGCCCGTGGGAAGCCGGCAGAGGCGTACCCAACGTGATCACTTCCCAGACCCGGGGGCGGTGGTGACCCCGGTTGCGCGCCCTCGCGGCGGTGCTGCTTCTATGAGGCCATGCGCCTGGACCACGTCGTCTACGCGGCCGAGCCGGACGGCCTGGACGCCACCGCGTCCCGGCTGGGGGACGCGCTGAGCGCCGAGTTCGTCGACGGAGGGGTGCACCCTGGCTTCGGCACGCGCAACAAGATTCTTCCGCTGGCTCGGGGCCACTACCTCGAGGTGGTGGAGGTGCTCGACCACCCCGCGGTCGACAAGATGCCGTTCGGGCAGGCCGTTCGCGCGCGCTCGGCCGAGGGGGGTGGCTGGCTGGGCTGGGTCGTGGCCGTCGACGACATCGCACCGGTCGAGAGGCGCCTCGGGCGAGCGTGCTACGACGGCCACCGGACGAGGCCCGACGGGGTCGAGCTGTTCTGGAAGCAGATCGGCGTGACCGGGTTGATGAACGATCCTCAGCTGCCGTTCTTCATCAGCTGGTCCATCGACGCGTCGATCCATCCGAGCGCCGGCGCCACCGGGTCGGTGGGGCTGTCGCGACTGTCGATCGCCGGCGACCCGCAGCGGCTCGTGGACTGGCTGGGCGAGCCAGAGAACCATCCTCTTGACGACGTCGACGTCGAGTGGATGGCACCTCGTGGCACCCCCGGCCTGATGGCCGTCCACTTCTCGACCCGGCACGGCACGGTGCGCATCTGACCGCACGTGCGTGCCGCGATCTCAGCTCTTCGGTGAGCTGAACATCGCGACGAGGTCGGCCACCTGCTGATGCGCCTCGAGCGGGTGCCTGAACCGACCCCCGGGCAGCAGCCGGTAGTGGTTGCGCCGTCCTACCCGGGTGACTGCCACGTACTGGTGCTCGGCGAGGTCGTGGACGATCTTCTGTGCAGCCCGCTCGGTGATGCCGACGCGGGCTGCGATGTCACGCAGGCGGATGTCGGGGTCGCGAGCGATGCACAGCAGCACGTGGGCGTGGTTGGTGAGGAACGTCCAGTCGCCGGCGGTCACGCAGGCAGACGGTAGCAACGCAGCGCCTGCCGGACCTGTTGGACGTACCCGCCGCCGAACAGGACCACGTGCACGAGCAGCGGGTGCAGCCAGAACAGGCTCACCCTCTGTCGCCATCCATCGGGCAGTGGGTTCGTCTGCTGGTAGGCGTCCAGCACCCGGTCGAGGTAGGGCAGGCCGAACAGCGCGAGCATCGCCAGGTCGGCCTCCGGGTGCCCGCCGTGGGCCGCACCCGCGTCCACCAGAACCGCGCCGCTCGGCGTCCAGACAACGTTGCCCGACCAGAGGTCGCCGTGCAGCCGGCAGGGGCCGGCCACGGGTACCGAGGGCTCGAGCCGGTGGACGGTCGCCTCCACCTCGTCGGCGACCTCGCGGGGCAGCCGGCCGGCGTCGACGGCCATCCGTAGGTAGGGCTCGACTCGTCCGCGCCACCACAGCTCACCCCAGGTGTCGAACGGTCCGTTGGGCAGCGGCAGCGGACCGACGTAGCCGTCGCCGTCGGGGTGGCCCCAGCACGACGCCCCGGCCAGGTGGGTGCGTGCGAGCTGCTCGCCCAGGGCGTCGGCGCGAGCAGGTGTCGGCGAGCCGGTGCGCAGCCGCTCCAGCACCAGTCGCGTCGCGCCGACGCTGCGCACACGCGCCACCGGCACGCCGCCATCCGCCTCGGCGAGCCAGCGCAGGCCCCGCGCCTCGGCCTCGAAGAAGCCGGCTGGCGCATGGGGATCGGACTTGACGAAGACGTCGTCCGGGAGCAGGGGTTGCACGCGCTCCTGTCGCTCTCAGGTGTCGGTGGCCAGGTGACGGCTCAGCACCTCGAGCAGCCCGTCGACGCTGCGCTCGATGATCGCCAGCGTCGACTCGAAGTCGCGCTGGTCGCCGTAGTAGGGGTCGGGCACGACAGGGTCGTCCCCGCCGGCGTCGTCGCGCTCGAACGTGCGCAGCAGCACGACCCGCCCGGCTGCCGCCTGGTCAGGAGCCAGCCGGCGCAGAGTGCGCAGGTTGTCGTGGTCCATGGCCACGACGAGGTCGGAGGACTCGAAGCCGTCGGCCCCGAACTGCCGCGCTCGGTGGCGGTCGGCGTCGTAGCCGTGCGCCGACAGCGCAGCGAGCGTGCGTGGGTCGGCCCTCTCCCCGATGTGCCACGAGCCGGTGCCCGCGGAGTCGACGGTGACGTGCTCGTCCAGCCCGTGCTCGGTCAGGCGGGACTGCAGCACCGCAGCGGCCATCGGCGAGCGGCAGATGTTGCCCAGGCACACCATGCTGACCCGGAAGGGCCGCCCGCGCGGCGCCGGCAGCGTCATCGGCTGCCGAGCACCTCGTCGAGCGAGCGTCGGGGCGCCGAGACCATCGGCTCGCCGTAGCCCAGACGCATGACCATCTGAGGGTGGCCGAACCCCGTCGTGGCGTCGCGGACCCGCCACCTATGGGCCAGCATCTCCAACGGCTCGTTGCGGAACGAGGCCTGCACGCCGTCCAGGGTCGCCTCCAGCAGCACGCGCTGCAGAGCCTGACCGGCGCGCAGCCAGTCGGTGCGGCTGTCGCCGTAGGTGGACAGCACGGCGATGGTCGGCTCGACCTCGTACTGGCCCCCGGCGTCGGCCGCAAGCACGCGGGCGGGGCCGAAGTCGCGTACCCCGTGGGCCCCGGACGCCACTCGCGGCCCGACCGCCTGCACCGGGATGCCGTCGGGCTCGGGACGGGTGTGCACCCAGGAGCTCAGCTCGTCGTGGCGACGCCCGTCACGGGTGATCTCGACCGCGGCCTCGTCGGCGATCTCCAGCACCCGCCGGGCCGCCGAGGAGTCGAGCACGCTCAGGACGGCGCCCTCGGCAGCGGCCGCATCCACGACGCGGTGGATGAGACCCGACCCCATGGCGCGCTCGTGGAAGGGTCCGCGGTTGGTGTGCCGCTCGGGGATCGCCCCGTGCAGCCACCGCTCCTCGGCCGTGGGCGGCTTGCCCGGCGTCGCCGTGACGCGCGCCAGCAGGCGCGGGTCGTGGTGGTCCGGGCACAGGCGCACCAGTGGCTCGAGCGACTGCGCACGCAGCGCCAGCCGCGCGTTGAACAAGCCTGCACCGCACGAGATGACAAGGAAGCGGCCGAGGGGGTCGGTCACACGCAGCACCCGCGCCGAGTCGGCCGACAGCTCGAACACCGTCCCGTGGTCGTCGCTGGAGACCTGCCACCGCCAGGGCTGGGTGTTGAGAACACTGGGTGCGCGGGTCGCAGCCTCGACCACGGCACGCGCGTCGGCGTCGGCGAGGCTGAGGGTCACGACTAGGACGATCCGATCCCGGCCAGGGCAGTCGGGAGGGTCGAAGGTCCCCACGGCGGGGGGAGTACGGGACAATCGTCGGGTGACCGACCTTTCCCGCACTCCCGAGACCGACGCGGACGAGACCTCGGACGTCTCGGGCGAGACGATCCGGGTGTTTCTTCTCGACGACCACGAGCTGGTACGTCGGGGTCTGCGTGACCTTCTCGAGGCCGAGCCGGACATCGCCGTCGTCGGCGAGTCGGGCCTGGCCAAGGAGGCCGCCCGCCGCATCCCGGCGCTCCGCCCGAACGTGGCGATCCTCGATGCCCGACTGCCTGACGGCAGCGGCATCGACGTCTGCCGGGACGTCCGCAGCGTCGACCCGAGCATCAACGCCCTCATCCTGACCAGCTACGACGACGACGAGGCACTGTTCGCCGCGATCCTGGCCGGCGCAGCCGGGTACGTGCTCAAGCAGGTCAAGGGCTCCGACCTGATCGACGCCGTGCGACACGTGGCAGGGGGCAAGTCGCTGCTCGACCCCGCCGTCACGGCGAGGGTGCTCGAGCGGGTGCGCCACGGCCGTAGCACCCCCGCCGAGCTCGAGTCACTCACCGAGCAGGAACGCCGCATCCTCGCGCTCATCGCCGAGGGGCTGACGAACCGCCAGATCGCCGAGCGGATGTTTCTCGCGGAGAAGACCGTCAAGAACTACGTGTCGAGCCTGCTGGCCAAGCTCGGGCTCGAGCGTCGGACGCAGGCAGCGGTGCTCGCGTCCCGGCTGCTGCGCTCCGAGAGCTGACGGCGGGCAGGCGCACCGGCGGCTACGCGAGTCCGAGGGGGGCGCGCCAGACCAGACGCGTGCCGCCGCCCTCGGCCGGACGCAGCTCCAGGCTGCCGCCGAGCTCGACCGCGCGTCCGCGAAGGTTGCGCAGCCCGCTCTCGTGCACGATGTCGGGAAGGCCCTTGCCGTCGTCCTGCACGGTCACCAGCACCTCACCGTCGGCGACCGTCACCTTGACGTTGACCCGGGCGGCCTCGGCGTGCCGGGCGGCATTCGCGAGGGCCTCCGACAGCACCGCGATCAGGTGCGGACGGACGTCGTGCGGCACGGACGACTCGATGGGGCCCTCGATCGCCAACGCCGGGACGATGCCCAGCTTCGCGGCCGCCTCGGACACCAGGTCGAGCAGCTCACCCCGCAGGTCGTCGGTGCCGGGTCGTCGGTGCAGGCTGAAGATCGTCGCGCGGATGTCGCGGATGGTCGCGTCCAGGTCGTCGACAGCGGCCTCGACGCGCTCGCGCACCTCTGGTCGCGCCGCCATGCGGACGGCGCCCTGCAGCGCGAGCCCGGTGGCGAACAGCCGTTGGATGACGAGGTCGTGCAGGTCACGGGCGATGCGGTCGCGGTCGGCGAGCACGGCCAGGCTCGCCCTGTCCTCCTCGGCCTGGACGCGATCGAGGGCCAGGGCCGCCTGCGCGGCGAACCCGCGCACGGCCTCGCTGGAGACGTGGGCGCGATCCCGCGAGCCGGGGCTGGACCACGCCAGCACCATCCGCCCCTCCGCGCCGGCAGGTGCCGTGAACGGCACGGACAGCACGGGGGTCGGCCTCGTCGTCGCGGGGGTGACTCCCCCGGTGGAGGTAAGGGTGTCGCCGACCGCGAGCCCCTCGACCTCGGCCCCATCAGCGACCCGTACCACCAGGGCGCCGTTGTCGTCCTCGACGGCGAGCGCTGCGACGTCGGCGTCGGAGAGCTCCCGCGCCTTGCGCACCACGAGGGACACGGCGGCATCCGGGCGCAGTCGTCCGAGCAGCGCCGTCGTGATCTCTGCACTCGCCTCGACCCAGGCGCGCCGGCGCTCGGACTCGGCGTAGAGGCGGGCGTTGGCGATCGCCGTGCCGGCCGCGGTGGCCAGCGCCAGCACCGTCTGCTCGTCGTGGCTGGTGAACGGCACCGGCTTGTTGGTCAGGTACAGGTTGCCGTAGACCTGCGAGCCCACCTGGATCGGCACGCCCAAGAACGTGGTCATGGGCGGATGGTGGGTCGGGAAGCCCACCGACCTGGGGTGCTGCCGGATGTCGTCGAGGCGCAGCGGGCGAGGGTCGGTGACGAGCACGCCCAGCACGCCGAGTCCCGTGGGACGCGCGCCGAGAGCCTGCTGCTGCTGCTCGGTCATGCCGTACGTGTGGAAGCGCGACAGCGAGCCGTCGGGTGCCAGCACACCCAGCGCGGCGTACTGGGCGTCGGTGAGCCGCGCCGCCGCTGCGGTGACCCGCTCCAGCACGTGCGTGAGGTCGAGGTCGGCTCCGACCTGCATGACCTCGGTCAGCAGCGCGGACAGGCGGTCGCCGGCACTCGGCTCGGACACGCCCGGCGTGTCGTCGACCAACGCCCCGCCGCCCGGCGGCGGCTCACCTACGGGTGGCACCGGCACCCCTTCATCGTACGGGCTGGCGGGACTTTGGTCCCGGCCCGGTGGGGCGTGAGCCGATACGTCCGGCGGGGGCACGTCGGCATGCTGGAGAGAGCACCCGAGGAGGTGTCGTATGAGCGACCTGACCGGACGTCCGATCGTGGTCGGCATCGATGGCTCGGACGAGTCCTACGTCGGTCTTGCCTGGGCAGTCCACGAGGCGAGGCACCAGCGCCGTCCGCTGCGGCTGGTGCACGCCTGGGAGGTGCCGGTGCCCGGGTACGTCCCCGTCCCGGCCTCTGTCGACCTGGTACGCGAGTCGGCCGAGGCGGTGCTCTCCGACGCGGTCACCAAGGCCGAGGAGTGGGCCGGAGGCGTCCGCGTCCAGGGCCTGCTCGTGCACGGCCCAGCCGGACGAGTGCTCATCGACCAGGGCTCCGACGCGGCGATGGTCGTCGTCGGCAGCCACGGACGTGGCGGGTTCGCCCGCCTGCTGCTCGGGTCGTCCTCGGGAGCGGTCGCGGCGCACGCGGAGGTTCCCGTCGTCGTCACGCGGGGGACGGTCGCCGACGAGGCCTGGAGGCTCGGTCCGGTCGTGGTCGGTGTGGACGGCTCAGCGGTGTCGGAGGCGGCGATCGACTTCGCCTTCGCGGCCGCGTCGCTGCGCGGGCGCGGCCTGGTGGTCGTGCACGCGTGGTCGCAGCCCGACCCCTTCGTGGACGAGGCCTACGCGGTGCTCTCGGAGGCCTCGACGCGGCAGACCGAGGCGCGCCTGGCGGTCTCGGAGAGCCTGGCGGGGTGGCGCGAGAAGTACCCCGACGTCGAGATCACCGAGGTGATCGCCGATGGGCACCCGGTGGACGCGCTGCTCGCCGAGGCGAGCGCGGCCCGGGCGGCCCTGGTCGTCGTGGGCAGTCGCGGCCGTGGTGGCTTCGCGGGCCTGCTTCTCGGCTCGGTCAGCCGAGGAGTGCTGCACCATGCCACCTGCCCCGTCGCCGTCGTACGCCCCGTGGCGGCGCGGTAGCCGCAGCAGCACGAACGAAGGGTCATACCGCCAGCGGAGCGACGGTGCGCACCCGGCGCGCGCGCAGGGCGAGAACGATGCCCGCCAGCACCATGGCGACGCCGAGCAGCTGTGACAGCGACAGGCTCTCGGCGAACCACCACCACGCGAGGGCTGCCGCCCCGACCGGCTCCAGGATGGCCACCACGGTCACGGTGGTCGAGGGCAGGTGGCGCAGGGCCGCGGTCGCGGCACCGAACGGCACCAAGGTGCCGAGCACGACCACCCAGGCGACGAGCAGCACCAGGGGCACGGTCACACCGCCCAGGGCGGCAGGCAGCGAGGCTGTCGCAGACACCGAGGAGCCCAGGGGGCTCCACCACGCCACCACGGCGCTCCAGAGCACGGCCGCGACGGTGAAGCCCCAGAACGTCGTCGAGACCGGGTCACGCCGAACCACGAGCCGCTCGCCGACCAAGAAGTAGGTGGCGAAGCACACGGCGGCCCCCAGCCCGGCTGCCAGCCCCCAGGGATCCAGCGACTGGCCGCCGCCGCCCACCTGCGCGACGAGCGCCAGACCGGCGAGGCTGAGCCCCAACGCCGGCCAGAGCGTCGCTCGCACCTGCTCGCGCCTCACCAGACGCACCCAGACCGCGACGATCACCGGCGCGAGGTACTCCAGCAGCAGCGCGAGACCGATCGGCAGGCGTTCGATCGCGACGAAGTAGGTCATGTGCAGCAAGGCGACGCCGATCACGCCGTACGCGAGCAGCGGCACGACCTCGTACCGGCTCACGCGCAGCGTCCGGCCTCGGCCGCTGGCGACGATGACCAGCAGCAGGACGACGGCGGTGCCGACGGCGCGGATCGCCGACAGCTGGGTGGCCGAGATGCCCGAGGTCAGCACGATGCGCGCCACGCCGGCATTGACCACGAAGCACGCGACCGCCAGCAGCACCAGCACGTACCCGGTGGTCGGCCGAGCGAGGTGGTGCACCGGGGTCACGCTCGCCACGGCCTGACGCTACCGTCGCCGCCTGGCTACCCTCAGCGGCCGTGACGACCCCTCGCCTACGAGCCGACCTCGCGCAGGTGCCGAGGTACCGCCCCGGTCGCGCCGGCGGGCACGGGTCGGGTGCACCGGCGACGGCGTTCGCCTGCGCCTCGAACGAGAACCCCTATCCACCCCTGCCGGGTGTGGTCGCGGCGGTCGCCGCCGCCGCCGGCACGGTCAACCGATATCCCGACATGGCCTGCGCGCAGCTGGCCGAGGCGATCGCGGACGAGCACGCGGTGCCGCTCGACGACGTCGTGCTCGGTGCGGGCAGCGTGGCGGTGCTCCAGCAGGTGCTGACCGCGGTGGCGGCGCCGGGGGACGAGGTCGTCTTCGCCTGGCGGTCGTTCGAGGCCTACCCGATCGTCACCCGGGTGGCGGGCGCGACCCCGGTACCCGTGCCGCTCGACGCCACCGGCCATCACGACGTGGACGCGATGGTGGCTGCCCTGTCCGACCGCACGCGTCTGGTCATCGCCTGCACACCGAACAACCCCACGGGCACCGTCCTGTCGGCCGACGATCTCGACCGACTGCTCGCCGGGGTACCCGACGACGTCGTCGTGGTGGTCGACGAGGCGTACGCCGAGTTCGTCCGCGACCCGGCCGCCGCCGACGGGCTGGCTGCCTACCGAGCACGACCCAACGTGGTCGTGCTGCGCACGTTCTCCAAGGCCTACGGGCTGGCCGGGCTTCGCGTGGGCTACGGCCTGGCCCACGAGCCGGTGGCCTCGGCGCTGCGGGCGACGGCCATCCCCTTCGGTGTCTCGTCGGTCGCCCAGGCCGCGGCCCTGGAGTCGTTGCGGCATCGCGACGAGCTGCTCGCCCGCGTCGACGCCGTCGTCGCCGAGCGTCGCAGGGTCACGGCAGCGCTGACGCAGCTGGGGTGGCACCTGCCGCCGTCGCAGGGCAACTTCGTCTGGTTCGGCGTCGGCGAGCGCTCGGGCCGGCTTGCCGAGGCCCTCGCCCGGGCCGGGCTTGCGGTACGGACGTTCCCGGACGAGGGCGTGCGGGTCACGATCGCCGAGCCCGAGGCGAACGATCGGCTGATCGCGGTGGCGGCCTCAGAACAGGTCTGAGGCATCGGTCGGCGGTATCCCTTCTGCGACGGCGCTCCGCTCGGTAGCGTCGTGACCGGCATCACACGCGGCGACCCCGCGCCGGTGCCGGCACACACCGAGGAGAGCCATGAGCGATCTCGTCCAGCTTCTGACACCGGAGGGCGTGAGGGTCACCGACGACGCCCACGACCCCTGGGTCGCCGACATCGACGCGCACGCGATGCGCGACCTCTACCGCGACATGGTGCTGGTGCGCCGCTTCGACTCCGAGGCCGTCGCGCTCCAGCGGCAGGGCGAGCTGGGGCTGTGGGCCAGCCTTCTCGGTCAGGAGGGCGCCCAGATCGGCGCGGGTCGGGCGATGCGCCCTCAGGACCACGCCTTTCCCACGTACCGCGAGCACGGGATCGCCTGGTGCCGCGGCGTCGACCCCGTCGACCTTCTCGGACTCTTTCGCGGAGTGACTCTTGGCGGCTGGGATGCGGCTCGACACGGCATACATCTGTTCACGATCGTGATCGGGGCGCAGACCCTGCACGCGACCGGCTACGCGATGGGCATCCAGCGCGACGGCGCCGTGGGCACCGGCGAGGTCGACCGGGACGCGGCCGCTCTGGCCTTCTTCGGAGACGGTGCGACGAGCCAGGGCGACGTCAACGAGGCCTTCATCTGGGCCGGCGTGACGAACGCTCCCGTCGTGTTCTTCTGCCAGAACAACCAGTGGGCGATCTCGGAGCCTCTCGAGCGACAGACGAGGATCCCGCTCTACCGCCGGGCCCACGGGTTCGGGTTCCCCGGTATCCGGGTGGACGGCAACGACGTGCTGGCCTGCCTCGCCGTCACACGGGCCGCGCTGGCCCGGGCGCGCGAGGGGTCGGGGCCCACGCTGGTCGAGGCCTTCACCTACCGGATGGGTGCGCACACGACGTCCGACGACCCGACTCGGTACCGAGTGGCGGCCGAGCTCGAGCAGTGGCGGCTGAAGGACCCGATCGAGAGGGTGAAGGCATGGTTGCTGCGGGGAGGGCACGTGGATGCCGAGTACCTGGCCGACCTGCAGGGCGAGGCCGACGAGCTTGCCGCGCGCGTCCGTGACGGGTGTCGGGCGCTGCCCGAGCCCGACCCGGTTCGGGTCTTCGAGAACGTCTACGCCGGGCTCGACCCCGACCTGCGGCTGCAACGCGACGAGATGGCCCGGCTGGTGGCACTGGCCGACGAGGTAGGTGCGTGATGCCCGGGCCCCTCGTCACCTCGCTGGCGGCGGCCCTCAACGCCGGCCTGCGTCGAGCGCTGGAGTCCGACCCGCACGTCATGCTCATGGGCGAGGACATCGGCAGGCTCGGCGGTGTCTTCCGCGTCACCGACGGTCTGGCCAAGGACTTCGGGGAGGACCGCGTCATGGACACCCCGTTGGCCGAGTCCGGCATCATCGGCACCGCAGTCGGGCTGGCGCTGCGCGGGTACCGCCCGGTCTGCGAGATCCAGTTCGACGGCTTCGTCTACCCCGCGTTCGACCAGATCGTCAGCCAGGTCGCCAAGCTGCGGTTCCGATCGGCGGGACGACTGCCCATGCCGATCGTCATCCGCATCCCCTACGGCGGTGGCATCGGCGCCGTCGAGCACCACAGCGAGAGCCCCGAGTCGTACTTCGTCCACACCCCGGGCCTGCGGGTGGTCTCGCCCTCGACCCCGGACGACGCCTTCTGGATGGTGCAGCAGGCCATCGCCTCGGACGACCCCGTCGTCCTTCTCGAGCCCAAGCGCCGCTACTGGGACAAGGGCGAGGTCACCGTGGACGCCGAGCGTGCCCCGTCGTCGCTCTACGCGGCGCGGCTCGTGCGGCAGGGAACCGACGCCGTGCTCGTCGGCTACGGGCCGACGGTGCGGACGTGCCTGGACGCCGCTGACGCTGCCGCCGACGACGGCCACAGCCTGGCCGTCGTCGACCTGCGCAGCCTGTCGCCGATCGACTGGGCCACGCTTGTCTCGCTCACTCGTCAGGTGGGGCGGGTGGTGGTGGTGCACGAGGCTCATCGAACGCTGGGGGTCGGAGCCGAGGTGGCTGCCCGGCTGGCCGAGGAGTGCTTCTACTCCCTCGAGGCGCCCGTGCTGCGCGTCACCGGCTACGACACCCCCTACCCGCCCTCGCGGATGGAGGACGTGTGGCTGCCGGACGTCGACCGGGTGCTCGACGCCGTCGACGAGGCGATCGCCTTCTAGGAAGGGACGAGCAATGGCGCAGTTCCACCTACCCGACGTGGGCGAGGGCCTCACCGAGGCCGAGATCGTCTCGTGGAAGGTGCGGCCCGGCGACAGCGTCGCGGTCAACGACGTGCTCGTCGAGATCGAGACCGCGAAGTCGCTGGTCGAGCTGCCGTCGCCGTTCGCCGGCACGGTCGAGTCGTTGCTGGTCGACGAGGGGCAGACCGTGACGGTGGGTACCGCGATCATCTCTGTCGAGACAGGGGGTGCCGAGGCTGCAGACGGCGTCGACGAGCAGCCGGGCGAGCCGGTGCTGGTGGGGTACGGGCCACGGCCGTCCCGCAGACGCCGCCGGCCGCCCCGTCCGGCCGTCGAGGGCTCGGCGGCGCTGCACGGCGCCTTCAGCACGGGGCACGAGGTCGGGCTGCCGGTGGCCCCGCCTCCACCGCCGCACCCGGTGAGCCCGGTGGGCCCGCTCGGTGAGTCCGCAGCACGGGAGCTCCCGGCCGTGGGCGCGTTCCCCGACGAGGACGAGCCCGAGCCGGCCCCCACGCCCGGGCACGAGCCTGCGGGCCGCCCGCTCGCCAAGCCCCCGGTGCGGCGGCTGGCCCGAGACCTCGGCGTCGACCTCGCCCAGGTCGTCCCGTCCGGACCGGCGGGGGTCATCACCCGCGGCGACGTCGAGGCGTACGCGCGGTCGGCCGGGGTGGTCGGTGCCGATCCGCAGGCCGCGAGCGGCTGGGACGGGCGTCCGCGCACCGAACGAGTGCCGGTGCGGTCGGTGCGCAAGGCCACCGCGCGAGCCGTCCTCGCCTCGGCTTTCACCGCACCCCACGTCACCCAGTTCCTCACTGTCGACGTGACGGCGTCGATGCAGCTGCTCGAACGGCTGCGCTCCGATACGCGGTTCGCCGGGCTGAGGCTGTCGCCCCTCACCGTGACCGCCCGCGCCGTGGTCCGAGCTGCTCCCCGAACTCCCGAGATCAACGCGCTGTGGGACGGCGAGGCCGGTGAGATCGTGCTGCGCCGCTACGTCGACCTCGGCATCGCCACGGCGACCCCACGAGGGTTGCTCGTGCCCGTGGTGCGTGACGCCGACCGGCTCGACCTGCGCACTCTGGCGTCCGGTATCGCTGATCTGACCGAGCGTGCCCGGCAGGGGCGCACGACTCCCAGCGAGACGTCGGGAGGCACGATCTCGATCACCAACATCGGGGTGTTCGGCATGGACGCGGGCACCCCGATCATGCCCCCGGGCCACTCGGCGATCGTGGCTCTCGGCCAGGTGTCACGGCGCCCGTGGGTCGTCGAGCGGGACGGAGTCGAGCAGGTGGCTGCGCGGTGGGTGACGACGCTCTCGTTGTCGTTCGACCATCGGTTGCTGGACGGAGCCCAGGCCTCGGCGTTCCTGTCCGACGTCGCCGACGCGCTGCGTGACCCGGCGTTGGCATGGGCGACCTGGTAAGCCCGCATCGCTTTGTCTTTTTTGCCCCGTTTCCTGCGTAACAAGTTGGTAACCTGAGCGCTTCGGGACCTTCGGACAGTGGATTCACGGGGCGCGCTGCGATTGAGTGGCGACGTCTGGCTGGGCGCCCGCCCTGCTTGAGGCATGTCAGGAAGGAGTCGAACCAGATGACGGTTCGAGTAGGACGTAAAGCAGCGGGGGTCGCCGGTCTGGCGGCGTTCTCGCTTGTGCTGGCCGCCTGTGGCGGCGACGGTGACGGCGACGCCACCGCAACCGGCGACGCCGGCTCCGAGGGCGGCGGCGGCTCTGTCGCCGAGGCCGTGGACTACGAGATCGACTGCTCGATCTACGAGCAGTTCGGCGACCTGAGCGGAACCTCGGTCAGCGTGTACAGCTCGATCCGTGACCCCGAGGCCACCGAGCAGCAGAACTCGTACAAGCCGTTCGAGGACTGCACCGGTGTCACCATCGAGTACGAGGGCTCGGGCGAGTTCGAGGCCCAGGTCGTCGTGCGTGTGCAGTCGGGCAACGCCCCCGACATCGCGTTCTTCCCGCAGCCCGGTCTGCTGCAGACCGTGGTTCGCGACACCGGCGCCGTGCTGCCCGCTCCCGACCCGGTCGTGGAGCAGGTCGACGAGTGGTTCGACGAGGGCTGGAAGGAGTACGGCTCGGTCGACGGCACGTTCTACGCCGCTCCGCTCGGCTCGAACTCCAAGTCGTTCGTCTGGTACTCCCCGTCGGCGTTCGCCGACAACGGCTACGAGGTTCCCGAGACGTGGGAAGAGATGATCGCCCTGTCCGACGAGATCGCCGCCAGCGGCACCAAGCCGTGGTGCGCGGGCATCGGCTCCGGCGACGCCACCGGCTGGCCGGCGACGGACTGGATGGAAGACGTCATGCTCCGCGACCAGGGTCCCGAGGTCTACGACCAGTGGGTCAACCACGAGATCCCCTTCAACGGGCCTGAGGTTCTCTCGGTGCTGGAGAAGGTCGGCAGCATCCTGAAGAACGAGGACTACGTCAACGGCGGCTTCGGTGGTGTCCAGACCATCGCGTCGACGACGTTCCAGGACGGCGGCCTGCCGATCCTGGACGGTGAGTGCTTCATGCACCGCCAGGCGTCCTTCTACCAGGCGCAGTGGCCCGAGGGCACCGAGGTCGCCGAGGACGGCGACGTCTTCGCCTTCTACTTCCCGGCCAACGAGGGTGCCGACACCAAGCCGGTGCTAGTCGCCGGCGAGTTCGTCGCTGCGTTCGAGGACCGACCCGAGGTTGTCGCTTTCCAGACCTTCCTGGCTACCCCGGACTGGGCCAACTCCAAGGCCGCCAACTCCGGCGCCGGTTGGGTGAGCGCGAACACGGGCCTGGACATCGACCTGCTCGTCTCCCCGATCGACAAGCTGGCTGCCGAGCAGTTCCAGGACCCGGAGGCCATCGTCCGCTTCGACGCCTCCGACCTGATGCCCGGTGAGGTCGGCGCGGGCTCGTTCTGGCGGGAGATGACCGAGTGGATCGCCTCCGACAAGGACGACCAGGCGGTGCTCGATGCCATCGAGGCCAGCTGGCCCTCCTAGGGTCTGTGACGCAGGTCACATAGTGGCGTAACGTCCGGGGTCGGGGCTTCCAGGCAGGAAGCCCCGACCCCGGTCTCCTATCGGGTCCGTCCAACTATCCCCCTGGGGGTGACCGCGGTGTCCACCACCAAGACACCAGAGCAAGTCGAGTCAAGCGGTGCCAGCTCTGTCCCTGTCGCACAGCGCGCAGGACTGAGCGCCGGCGCCCTGTTCGTCGGGATCTTCATGATCCTTGTCTTCGTCGGTGTCATCGGGTTGATCGTGGCGAGCTTCTTCGACGCGGTCCCCGAGATCACCTGGCCGGACTTCCTGGTCCGGTCCGACACGACGGTCGAGAAGCTCGGCCTGATGGCACTCGTCGTGGCCATGTTCGTGGCCGTCATGGCGATCCTGCTGTTCATGGTCGACAGCCGCAAGCGGGTGCCGAACTGGACGGTGGCGATCGCCTTCGTCGGCCCGGCTGTCGCGGCCGTGATCCTCGGCCTCATCTGGCCGATGCTCAGCACGATCATCCAGTCGTTCTACGGACGGTCTCCGTGGTACGACCCCGAGCGCAGCGAGTTCGTGGGGTTCGACAACTTCACTCTTCTGTTCACGACCACCGAGTTCCAGATCGTGCTGCGCAACACCTTGGTCTGGGTGCTTCTGGTGCCGCTGGTAGCGGTGGGGCTCGGCCTCATCTATGCCGTGCTCATCGACCGCACCCGCGGCGAGGCAGTCTCCAAGGGCCTCATCTTCTTGCCCATGGCCATCTCCCTGGTCGGCGCTTCCATCATCTGGAAGTTCGTCTACGAGTTCCGGCAGGCGGGCAGCCCGCAGATCGGCCTGGGCAACCAGATACTCGTCTGGCTGGGGCTGGATCCGTACCAGTTCTTGATCACGAGTCCGTGGAACACGATCTTCCTGATCATCGTGATGATCTGGATCCAGACCGGTTTCGCCATGACGATCCTCTCGGCAGCCATCAAGGCGATCCCTGACGACATCATCGAGGCAGCCAAGCTCGACGGCGTGACCGGATTCGGGATGTTCCGCTACGTGACGATCCCGAGCATCCGGCCGGCCCTGCTGGTCGTGTGGGTCACGATCACCATGACCACGCTGAAGGTCTTCGACATCGTTCGCACCATGACCGGTGGTCAGTTCCAGACCAGCGTCGTGGCCAACGAGTTCTACACGCAGAGCTTCCGGCAGTTCAACTTCGGGCTCGGCGCGGCACTCGCCGTCCTGCTGTTCGTCCTGGTCATCCCCGTCGTCGTCTACCAGGTGCGGCAGCTGCGAATCTCGGAGGAGATCCGATGACCACGACCCCTCCCACAACCAAGGACACGATGCCCGCGTCGAGCGGGCCTCGAAAGCTGACCAAGGCCGAGCAGCGGGCCGTCGAGGCCAAGACGCGGCTCACGTCGCCGTGGGCGACCGCCATCGCGATCACCATGGCGATCATCTGGACGATCCCGACGTTCGGCCTGCTGGTCACGTCGATCCGTCCGCAAGCGTCCATCCAGAACAGCGGGTGGTGGACCTGGTTCACCAACCCCGAGTTCACGCTGAGCAACTACGAGGAGGTGCTCTTCGGCAGCTCGACCGGGTTCTCGACGTACTTCATCAACACGCTCGTGATCACGATCCCGGCCGTGGTCATCCCGATCACGATCGCGCTGCTGGCGGCGTACGCGTTCGCCTGGATCGACTTCCGTGGTCGCGACCTGCTGTTCGTCGGCATGTTCGCGCTGCAGATCGTGCCGCTGCAGGTCACCCTGATCCCGCTGCTGTCCATCTACGTCGACGTCGGCCTGGCCGGCTCGTTCTGGACGGTGTGGCTGTCGCACTCGATCTTCGCGCTGCCACTGGCGATCTTCTTGTTCCACAACTTCATGAAGGACATCCCGGCGTCGCTGGTCGAGGCGGCCCGGGTGGACGGCGCCGGTCACGTGCGGATCTTCTTCACCGTGCTGATGCCGCTGCTGGTGCCCGCCATCGCGGCGTTCACCGTGTTCCAGTTCCTGTGGGTGTGGAACGACCTGCTCGTCGCCCTGACCTTCGCCGGTGGTACGCCGAACGTGGCGCCGCTGACGGTGCGTCTGGCCGAGCTGTCCGGCTCCCGTGGGCAGGACTGGCACCTGCTCTCGGCCGGAGCGTTCGTCGCACTCATCGTCTCTCGAGTGATGCATGCCATCGTCATGGCGGCCACCATGATCCTCTGGATGGGCGCGAGTTTCCTTGGCGGGCAACTGGGTCTGCCGCCGCGCTTTGCCTTCCTCTTCGACCTTGCGGCGATTGCCGCACTGGTCTGGGCGCTATTTGTGACATATTGGGT
>CAYNWB010000004.1:0-69783 GCA_964400785.1 uncultured Actinomycetes bacterium
GTCTTCTTGAGCAAGCACCTGCCGGCGGACGACGGGCAGCAGTCGGCACAACCTTGATCGGCCGGAGCCGACCAGACCTGGGGCGCCGGTAGACCTGGGTCCTACGAGTGCCCTCGACTCGGCAGGGCCGAGACGCACTGCCAGCGGTGTCGGGTGGGGATGCCCTTGCTCGTCGGCACAGTGGTTGGAGTCGCGTGTATGGACGTGACCGGGAAGTACTCTCCCGAGTCCGACGTGCGGTAGGTCATCGTGACCACCGCCGCTCCACGCTGCGGCGCGAGTACCTGAGCTAGAACGTACCGCCCCCGCCACGGGTACCGCCGCCACCCCCGCCTCCGCTGCTCCCGCCCGAGCTGCCCCCGCCGCTTGACCAGGTGTCGCCGCCAGACCATCCGTCGTCGGAGCCGCCAGGAGACCAGCCGTGATCGGACGTGTCGCTGCCCGGCTCGAAGAAGGGCAGCCCTTGCCGCACGCGCCGGATGCCCTTCACGACGGCATAGGCCACGAACAACCCCATGACGACGACAACGATGAACCCGTCGGGGATCCTGCTGACCAGGTCGGATGTCGGCGATGCCGGCCCCATGTCCCCAGTGATGTTGTCGCCGATGGCTCGAGCCGCCGCCGTAACGGCGCGGGACGGACTCTCGGCAAGATGACCTTGGGCCGCGATGGACACGCGCATGAGCGCCGCGTCGTCGAGAACGAAGTCGTCGTCAACGACGTATCCGTACGTGCGGTCGGTCATGGCGACTGCAAGAACGTAGTCGTGCACTCCGAGCCCGGTGGCGGCGAACGTTGCGTCAGCCCATTGCTGCGGGTCGGTCCCATCGAACGAGTCGACGAAGACCACCCACATCCGCACGCCGTGCTGGGCGTGGAGAGTGTCGAAGGCCGCTCGGATCTCGCCGACGTGGCCCCTCACGGCCCCGACCTGGTCGGTGATCTGGTCGGGTAGCGCGAACGGCTCAACCGCGACCACGGGGGGCGTGTTCGCCAACCCGATGACCATCGCAGCCATGAGCAGGAGCATGACTCGAGCAACGAAACCGCGAGCATGGGCGCAAGACCGCGTGAGCATCCGAACTCACCCCTAGCAGCACCATGGACGTGGCCCAAGCAGGCTGCAAGGGCCATATGGACCGGTGTCCGGACCCCTGGCGCAGCGCAGGCTCCCGCTCAGAGCCGCCGTGCCCGGGGGTGCGCAGTTGCGGCTGGGCCCCTGCCTGTCGGATGCCGTTCTGCGCCGGGGTTGACAAGTAATGTGATCTAGAACACAGTCGCGTGCGTCCGCGTACCTCTGCGAAAGGGATGGGCGATGAAGCGTCTGGGGTCGGTTGTCGGAGTCGCGGTGCTGGTTCTCGGTGGTCTGGCGGTGCCAGCCTCAGCTGTTGGCAAGGACGAGGCTCCGGCTCAGGTCTGCAAGGCGCTCGACAACACGTGGGAGTTCCCGGGGGACGATCGGCCGTTCGAGTTCACCATCCAGTCGGACGGAGGCTGCGCCTCGAGCGTGGCTCAGGGCTTCCCCGACTCCTGGGTGCTCAGCGGGTCGGCGTTCATCTCGCAGTGCAAGTTCCTCGAGGACCTGGGAGTCGTCTCGTACCCCTACGCCTTCTACGGCAACCCCGACTACGTGGCCAAGAACCGCGCGGACTGCAAGCACTTCCTCAGCTCGTTCCACTTCGGGCTGCTTCCCCCTGGACCCGGGGGCGGGTAATCACCCAATCCCGTCCTAGGGGCGTGGACCCGCACGGCAAACGACGCTATTTCATCGCACGTTGACTTAAACAGTCTGGCCTTCTACCGTCGCAGCCATGAGAGCGATGGTGCTCAAGGAGTTCCGCGAGCTGCGGCGCGACCGCCGCACGATGGCGATGATCGTCTTTCTCCCCATCCTGCTGCTGGTCGTCTTCGGCTACGCCGCCAACTTCAAGGTCGACACGATCGAGACCGCGGTCGTGGGCCCGCAGGCCGAGCAGGTGGCCGCCGGCCTGCCCGACCTGCTCGAGGTCGTCGAGACCGACGTGGACGGCACCGAGCAGACAGGGGTCGACCTGCTCACCCGCGACACCGCCGACGTGGCCGTGGTCACCGGCGCCCAGCCGCCGACGGTGCTCGTCGACGGCTCGGCGTTGTTCTCCGCCCAGGCTGCCGTGTCAGCTCTCAACCGGCTCGGAGACCAGGTGCAGGTCGAGGTGCTGTTCAACCCCGACCTGGAGACCTCGTGGGTGATGGTGCCGGGCATCGTCGGGCTGATCCTCATGTTCGTCGGCACCGTCGTCACCAGCATCGGCCTGGTGAAGGAGCGCGAGCGAGGCACTCTGGAGCAGCTCGCGGTGATGCCGATCCGCCCGAGCACGGTGATCCTCGGCAAGATCAGCCCCTACTTCGTGCTGGCCTCGCTCGACATGGTGCTGGTGACGGTGCTGGGCATGGTGCTCTTCGACGTTCCGTTCAACGGAAACGTGCTGACCTTCGCGCTGGGCGCCGCACTCTTCCTCTTCGTGGTGCTGGGCATCGGCGTGTTCATCTCGACGATCTCCACGACGGTCGGGCAGGCGATCCAGACCGCGTTCTTCTTCTTGCTGCCCCAGATTCTGCTGTCGGGATTCATCTTTCCCCTCGACGCGATCCCGTGGGGCGTGCGGTGGATCTCGTACCTGCTGCCGCTCACCTACTTCACCCAGATCTCCCAGGGTGTGATGCTGCGCGGGGCGCCGATCGACTCGCTGTGGTTGCCCCTGCTGGCCCTCACCCTGATGGCGGTCGTCGTCTTCACCGGCGCCGTCCTTCGCTTCAGGCGGGCGCTGACGCCCGGACGGCCTCGACGCGCCCGCCACGGCGTGGTGGCGTCGTGACCTACGGCGTACGTGACGTCACGGTGCGCTTCGGCGACGTCACCGCGCTGCAGGACGTCACCGTCGCGGCCGAGCCCGGCGCCGTCTGCGCCGTCGTCGGCGGCGACGGCGCCGGCAAGAGCACGCTGCTGCGCACCGTCGTCGGGCGCGTGACTCCCGTCAGTGGCCGCGCTCTCGCACCCCCACCGCGTCACATCGGGTACCAGCCGTCCACCGGTGGCTGGTGGGCCGATCTCACGGTCGCGGAGAACGTCGACTTCGTCGGCGGTTCCTACGGGTTGCGCGGCGCGCCGCTGCGACGTCGCGCGGACGACCTGCTGGGTCGTGCTGGGCTGCTTGATGCCCGTGACCGGCTGGCCCGCAACCTCTCCGGCGGTATGCGCACCAAGCTCGGGTTCTGCCTCGCGATGCTGCACGACCCCGCGCTTCTCGTGCTGGACGAGCCCAGCACGGGCGTCGACCCGGTGAGCCGGGTCGAGCTGTGGCGTCTGCTCTCCCAGACCGTGGCGGCCGGGACGGCTGTGCTGCTCTCGACCAGCTATCTGGACGAGGCCGAGCGCGCGGGAACCGTGCTGGTGCTGGAGCGCGGGCGAGCGCTGCTGGCCGGCACCCCGCGTGAGGTCATCGCGTCGTCGCCGGGTGTGGTGGTGCGCACGCGTGCGGTGACCCGGCCCGAGTACTCCTGGCGGCACGCGGACGGATTCCGCGAGTGGTGGCCCGTGGCCGCTCCCGACGGCCAGAGGCCCCTGGAGGTCGATCTCGAGGACGTCGCCATCGTGGCCTCGTTGCGGAGCAGTGCGGGCGTGGTCGCGTGAGCGCCGCTCCGCTCATCGAAGCGGTCGGTCTGACCCGGCGGTTCGGCCCCGACCTCGCCGTCGACGCCGTCTCGTTCGAGGTCGGCCCGGGCGAGGTGGTCGGGCTTCTGGGCGCCAACGGTGCGGGCAAGACCACCACCATCCGGATGCTGCTCGGTCTGCTCGCGCCCACGGCAGGCGAGGCCCGCCTGCTCGGTGGACCGCCGAGTCAGCGCAACCGTGCGGCTCTCGGCTACGTGCCGCAGGGGCTCGGCCTGTACCAAGACCTGACCGCTACCGAGAACATGGTCTTCAGTGCGGCCGCCTACGGCGTTCGTCCGCAACCCCTGACGGGTGCTCTCGCGCAGGCCGGGGGTCGCCTGGTGCACACCCTGCCGCTCGGGCTGCAGCGCCAGCTCGCATTCGTGTGTGCGCTGCAGCACTCGCCTCGGGCCCTCGTGCTCGACGAGCCGACGTCGGGCGTGGAGCCGCTGGCTCGAGCCCACCTGTGGGACACCATTCGCGCCCAGGCGGACGCGGGCGTCGGCGTTCTGGTGACCACGCACTACATGCAGGAGGCCCGCCAGTGCGACCGCCTGCTGCTGATGTCGAGGGGACGCGTCGTCGGCACCGGCAACGAGGCCGACCTGGTGCGGGGCACGAGGGTCGCCGCGGTCGTAGCGGACGCCTGGCAGAAGGCCTTCGAGGCACTGGACGCGGCCGGTGTGCCCGTCACGCTGGCCGGCACCACCGTCCGGGTCGTGAACGTGGAGGTGGCCGAGATCGAGGCGGTGCTCGCCGACGCCGGGGTGTCGGCGCGCGTGGAACCCGTCACCGCGACCATCGACGAGCGCATGGTCGTGCTCGCCCGCGCATGACGGGTGGGGGGCGAGGCCGTCGGCCCGGGTCGAGCACGACCCGCGGCGAGATCCTCAGCGCCGCGCGAGAGCTGTTCGCCCGGCAGGGGTACGAGAACGCCAGCCTTCGTGCCATCGCCCGTCGCGCGGGCGTCGACGTCGCGCTCATCGCCCACTTCTTCGGGTCGAAGCAGGGGCTGCTGCGCGAGGTGCTGACGCCCCCCGTCGACCCGTCCCAGCTGATCGGGAACGCGCTGGTCGGTGCTGAGAGGGACCGGATGGGTGAGGCGTTCGTGCGGGGCGTCGTGTCGGCGTGGGACGCGCCGGCCTACAACGCAGCGCTCACCGGCGGCCTGCGGACCGCCGTGACGAACGAGCTCGCGATGACCTACCTGCGCGAGATGATGATGACGACAGTGGTGGGGGCGGTCTCGGCGCTCTCGGGTGACGACCGTGCGGGTCGGCGAGCCGAGCTCGTGGCGGCGCAGATGATCGGTGTGGCCATGGCTCGCTACCTGCTCGAGCTGCCTGAGGTGACGGCGATGACACCGGACGAGCTCGCGCGAGCAGTGGGGCCGTCGGTGCAGCACCTGCTGACGGCACCGCTGGACTCACCCGACTCAACGGTCCCGATCGACCATGTAGGGAATGAGGTCGGCGACGAACCGGCGGGAAGGTGAGTCCGGGACACCCGCGAAGGCCTGCTCGAACGCCTCACCGGCCGAGTCGGCGATACCGCGGGCGAACTGGTCGGCGAACGCCACGCTGCCGTAGTCGTCCATCATGCTGCGGACGTCGGCGATCGCTTGCGTCGTGCGTCGTGGCGGTGGCAGTGCCAAGAACCGCGTCACGCGGTCGCGGTCGGTGTCGGAGGCAGCGGCGAGCAGATGGATGACCATCAGGGTTCGCTTGCCCTCGCGCAGGTCTCCCAGCGGCTCCTTGCCGTAGCGCTCGTAGGCCGCGGTGAGGTTGAGCACGTCGTCGCGAATCTGGAACGCGGCGCCGAGAAAGAAGCCGAACCGGAGCAACGGCTCGAGATCGATCGACCGCTTCGCGCCGACCAGGGCACCGACCCGCAGCGGCAGGACGGTGGTGTACCAGCAGGTCTTCTTCATGATCAGGTCGAGGTAGTCGTCGGGGGTCAGGTCGGTCCGCCCGTCGCGCTGCCACCCCAGCTCGAGGGCCTGGCCGTCCACGGTCTGGCCGGCCATGAAGTCGAACTCCGACCACACTCGTGCGGCGAGCCGCCTGCCCAGCCGCCGTTCGTTGTCGCGCAACGCTCGCAGCCCGACGACGGCCAGCCCGTCGCCGGCGTTGAGGGCCAGGGCACGGCCGTACTGCCGGTGCAGGGTGGGGCCCCCGCGGCGCAGCTCGCTGTCGTCCTCGAGGTCGTCGTGGACGAGAAAGGCGGTGTGCAGCAGCTCGATGGCAGCCGCCGAGGGCAGCGCGTCGGCCTCCTGCCCTCCGAACGCGGCACAGGTGGCCAGGCACAGGGCCGGGCGCAGGCCCTTGCCGCCCCGACGCAGGTACTCCGCAGCAGGATCAGTCAGGTAGACGCTGGTGGCGCTGGCCGCGAGGTAGGACAGGGCCGCCTCGCGGGCCAGTGCCTCGTACGTGTCGAGCTGCGTGGCGAACCCGGGGGTGCCCTCGGTCATCCGACGGCCTCAGGTCCGCCCGCCACCTCGACAGCCACCGGCAGCGGCTCGTCGGGCGCTCCCGAGACAAGCAGGAGGCCGTGGTAGAGACCGGCCTTCTGGTCCGCAGGAACCCGCACCGACAGGCGCACCTCGACTCGACCGCCGGCGGCCACCTCGTCCACGACCCTCGGCGAGGTGCGCAGAGCCGTGCTGCCCAGCCGTGCCCCGCTGGCACACACGAGGTCCGTCGCACCCAGCAGCAGGTGCGTCACCGCCTCGGCCCCGGAGTTGTGGACCCACAGTGTCGCCTCGCCGACGCCGCCCGGCGGGGTCGCAGCGACGGTGACGCAGTCAGGCACCGGCGGGCTCGACGCCAGGCCCTGCCCGAACGCCAGGCCCTGCCCGGCCGCCAGGTTCGCCGCGTGGTCGAGCACTCGAAGGTAGGACTCGGCCACTGCGGCGCCCGACTGGAGGACGGCCTCGCGGTCGGCCCCGGGGCCGGCTCCCGTGAGGGCATCGACGACAGTGCCGCCGATGGCCGAGTCCACGATGCCGACGTAGCGGTCGACGACCGCAGCCGCAGAGGCCAGGCCGAAGCGCTGCACCTGCGCTGCCAGCCGGCGAGCCTGGTCGGCGGCACCGGGCACGAGGCCCGGGTGTGGTGTGCCGCTCACGCGGCCGGCTCCCGGCCCGCTGGCGTGCCGGTTGTGGCGAGGCGCACGTGTCCGTCCAGGATCGCCCGAGCAGCCAGCGTGCCGGAGCGTGTGGCGGCCTCCACGCAGCCGGCGTCGAGGCCGCAGGCCGTCCAGTCACCGGCGATCGCGAGGTTGGAGAACCCGGTGCGACCTGGAGCGAGACGGTGGCGACCCGAGCCGGGCAACGACTGCACGTAGCGATCGGACGGGTCGACGTTCGCCCGCACGTACTGGGAGGCCAGCCGGTCCGGGCCGCAGCGCCCCTGGTCGTCCCACAGCGCCTGCCATCGAAATCCCGCGGGCCCCGCCACTCCGGGCCACAGCGCGCCGACCTCGTCGTCGAGAAAGCGCACGAGGGTGTCGTGCACCGAGGCCAGGCACAGGTCGGGATCGGGGTGCGGTCCGGGGTCGGGCATGGCTCCGCACAGGTAGGCAAGGCTGCGCGGGCGGTGCCCGGCCGGCCAGCCTTCGCGAGGCAGCAGGTGCGGCATGGACGCCCACGTGTCGAAGGTGTTGCCGAAGCCGCTGAGTGTGACCTCTGCAGGTCCGTCCCAGCCCATCTCGCGCTCCGGCACCTCGAACCAGAGCTGGGCCGCCTGCGTGGGGACGGTGGCCACCTCGTCCACCATGCGGCGCCAGGCCGGCTCCGCGCTGACCAGCTGGGATGCCACGTGGGGAACCATGCCGAGCGAGACGGCCAGCACCGCGACGTCGAAGTGCTCCCCGGCAACCAGGCGCACGGCCCGCGAGCTGTCCGCGCCGCTCCCGCTGCCCGCCCACCAGTGCGACTCCAGCTCGGTACCGGGATCGGCCGCGAGCTGCTCGACGAGCGGGTGGTCGGGCCAGCAGGGCAGACCGTCCACGCGCACCAGCGGCTCGTAGCGCGTGCGCCCGGGTGCGAGGTCGACCTGCCGGGTCAACCGGATCGCACGCACGGACCGGTGCTCGTCCACCTCGATGTCGTCGAGGCGGTGGAAGAACCGCACCTGCACGCCGCGTCGCTCCAGCGCCTGGTAGAGCGGGGCGAAGACGACCTCCCCCATGCCGGCCTGCATGCGCCAGAAGATCGAGCCCTTGAAGTCGAAGAGCATGCGGGCCGCGAGCTGCAGGCCCAGGCCGGCTGCGAAGCGCGGGCGCGAGCGGTCTCCTCGCTCATAGGCGAACACCAGGTCGTACATGCCGCAGACGATGGGGGAGTCGAGCGTGTCCGGGCCCGCGCCGTGCCGGGCCAGCCACTCGCGGTAGTCGAGGTGGTCGATGCCGTCGAACCCGGCCCCGACCAGCAGTCCGTCCACCACCATTCCCCGCAGGTTGGTCACCACCAGGTCGACCAGGTGCCACGTGCGGCGAGCGGACGGGTCGGCGAGAACCGCAGCGTGGACACCGTCGCGCCACGCGCTCAGCAGCCTGGCGAACGACTCGACGGCGGGAGCGGTGAGGCTGGCGTCGGCGGCCATCCGGCAGGCCTGCTCCAGCGCCTCGAGCGTGACGGCCAGCGCCGTCAGCCCGCCGCCGCGAACCAGCCCCGCCACGTCGGCGCGGTCAGGACGGGGTGTCGGCGACCCGCTCAGGTACACCCGGCCCGGGGCTGCGGACGATCCCAGGGAGCGGTGGAAGTCCGCGAGCAGCCGCAGAGAGCTCGTGGCGATGTGCGCAGGCGTGAGAGGTCGGTGCTCGGCGCCGGGTTCGCCGGGCAGCGAGTCGGTGGTCGAGAAGCGGGTGACGAAGTGCTGCCACGTGGCGCCGTCACGGTCGGCGAGCCCGACGTCGCCCCCAGGCGCGACCGCGTCCTGCCATGTCTGTATCGGACAGGACGGGTCGGTGCTCGGCCGGTCGAGCTCGGCGTACACCTCGCGCAGCACACGGAACGTCGCGTCGTAGTAGCCGAGCAGGACGTGCAACCCGTGCTCCTCGATGCGGTCGAAGGCACCTCGGCTGCTCGCTCCCTTGCCCCCGAGCCGCCAGCCGCGCTGGTAGACGGTGATGGAGTCCAGGCGTGACCGCCAGTCCCCGGCGCTCAGATCCCAGGCGGTGACGAGCCCGGCCATGCCGCCTCCGAGGATGACGACGCGAGGACCACTCACGTCAGAGCAGCTCGTCGGCGTCGGTCGCCTCAGGAAGGGAGTCTGCCTCGGCGAGGTCGTCACGGGCGGCTGACAGCACAGCGCGCCAGTCGGAGGGGCGGTGCGGCTCCGGAACCCTGGCCAGCGCGAGCGCGGCCCGCAGCCGTGCCACCCGGGCCCCTTGCTCGGTGGCGATCCGGATCGACTCGGTGAGGTCGCCCACGGCCTGAGCAGAGTCGCCCCAACGCTCGAGGGCGAGGGTCGCCCGTAGCTGCAGCAGCACCGGCAGGTGCACGTACTCGCCGGACTTGTGCACCATCTCGATGGCCTCGTCCACCCGCTCGGCGGCTCTGTCGACCTGCCCCGCCGCGCGGTACAGCTCCGCGAGGTAGGCGAGGTTGGCGGGAGCGAAGGCCTGCTGGCCGAGCGCGTGCAGGGTGGCCACGTTGGTCTCGAGGAACTCCCGGTCCGGCTCGTCGTCGGGGGTGGCCGCGGCGTAGTAGGACGACCCCAGGAGCATCCAGTAGGCGTACCCGTGCTCCTGGCCGATGCCGACGACGCGAGCGCCCAGTGCGCGGGCGCCGGCGTGGTCACCGAGAAACCGACGGATCCAGGCCGCGTACGTCAGGACGAACGCCTCGCTCCACGGACCGCGGGGAAAGCCGATCTGCTCCGTGCGCGCCACGGCCTGCTGCTCCCAGGCCGTAGCGTGCGTGCGCTCGCCGCGGAGGGTGCTGACGCACGCGAGCGCGATCGCCGAGACTGCGATCGGGTCGTTCGGCAGGGGCCAGAACGGCGACACCGACTGCTCGGAGGGTCGGGCCGCGAAGCCCTGCATCGCGAGCTCGAGGTAGTGCTGCGAGTCGGTGAGCCTGCCCTCGTAGAACGACTGCCACCCCGCGCACGACTGCACCTCGGGCTCGAACCAGGCGAACTCGGCCTGGCGCACCATCGCGGTGAGGCGTTCGATCAGGCCACGCGCGGTCGGCAGCTCGCCGCTGGTGAGCCAGTAGGCCCAGATCGCGATCAGAGACGGCAGCACCTCGGGACGGCTGCCGAGCCGGGTGGCAAGGGCCTCGGCACGTCGGTGGTCGAGCTGGACGTCGGGCGCGGCGTAGCCCTGCACCGAGCTCACGCTCAGTGCCCGCAGCATGCGGCTGGTCAGCTCGGCGAGGTCGCGGTCCTGCGACTCGGGGAGGGTCTCCAGCAGCTCGAGCGCGCGAGTGAGCAGCTTCGTCGCCTCGGTGTGTGCGCCTCGGGTCTGCTGTGCCGTAGCGGCCACCAAGTAGAGCCGGCTCGCCGCCGGCGCGTCACCGGCGAGGTCGAGGTGCTCGGCCACGAGGGCCGGCTCGGCGCCGCGCTCGGAGATGACCTCCGCGATCTGGGCGTGTGTCCGGCTGCGCACATCGAGCACCTGGGTCTCGTACGCCGCGTCGCGCATGAGTGCGTGCCGAAACCGGTAGGTGGAGCCGCCGGGGTCGGCCCGCTCGATGATGCCCGCGTCGGCGAGCACGAGCATCTGGTCGGCGACGGCCGGGTCGTCACCGACGACGGCGGCCAGGGTGGCCGGGTCGAACGCCGGTCCGAGGGTGGCGGCCACCTGTGCGATCCGCAGGTCGACACCGGGGGACTTCAGCCGCCAGGTGAACAGCTCCTGCAGGCGTACCGGCATCGGCTCGGTGCGAGCCTCGTCGAGGTGGGAATGGGTCAGCTCCTCGATGAAGAGCGGGACGCCCTCCGCGCGGTCGATGATGGTGGCCAGAACATCATCGGACAGGTGCCGGCCGACTGCGAGGTTCTGCAGCAGGTGAAGGGCCGAGGCGTTGTCGAGACGGCGAAGGTGAAGCCCGGTTGCCGCCTCACGCCATGAGATCGACGAGTCGTCGCGCGTGGTGGCAACGGTGAGCACGCCGGCCGGTCGGCGCTCGGTCAGACGCCCGAGCAGCCCCACGGTGGACGGGTCGGCCCAGTGCAGGTCCTCCACGATCAGCAGGTACGGGCTGGTCTCGGCCATGGCCGCCACCCACGCCACCAGCTGGTTGAGCGTCTCGTCCAGAAAGGCGGTCGGGTCGAGCTCCGGGGCGGGGTGGTCCGCAGTGGCGTCGACGCCGATGAGGGGGGCCAGGAAGGGAACCGACGACGCAGGGTCGAGGCCGAGCGACTCCAGGTTCTCGACCAGTCGGGCGAGCCTGTCGGTGCCCTCGTCGACGACGTCGAGGGCCCGCTCGATGGTGCGGGCCACGGGCCACAACGAGACGTTGGAGTAGTAGGGCAGGCATCCCGCGCTGAGAACCCTGCCTCCGCTGCTCTCGACGTGGTCGAGGATCTCGGCCACCAGCCGGGTCTTGCCGATCCCGGCCTCGCCGACGACCAGGAAGGAGCTGCTCGCGTCGGCCTCGGCGCCGTCACGCACGCGCTGCCAGGCAGCGAACAGGCTGTCACGAGGCTCGTCCCGACCGACCAGGCCGGCCTGCCGGTAGCGCTCGGCGTCGAACCGCGCCCCGGCATGGCGGGGTCGGTCGACGGCGAACACCTCCACCGGACGGCTGATGCCCTTGAAGTCACGCTCCCCGAGGGAGTGCAGGTAGAAGTCGGTGTCGACGAGGTTCTGGGTCACGTCGCTGATGACGACCGTGTTCGGCTCGGCAGCCTGCTGGATGCGGGCAGCCAGGTTGGGCGCCACGCCGACGATCGAGTCGCGCTCGTCGCTGGACCGCTCGTCGCTGAGGTCGGCGACCACGACACGTCCGGTGTGGATGCCGATGCGTACCTCCGGCGCCACGCCGATGCGGCGCTGCAGGTCAGGACGCGCCGCCTGCATGGCAGCCACCAGGTCGAGCCCGGCCAGCACGGCGCGACGACCGTCGTCCTCGTGCGGGTCGGGGAAGCCGAACCCGGCCAGGATGCCGTCACCCATGTACTTCATGACGTACCCGCCGTAGCGCTCGACCGCCTCACGCGCCGTGGCCCGGTAGAACGAGAAGACGTCGCGCAGCTGCTCGGGCTCGACCTGCTCGGACAGCATCGTCGAGCCGACGATGTCGGAGAACAGCAGCGACATCAGTGCGCGCTCGCCGCTCGCGCTCTGCTGACGTGCGGCGACGGCGCGCAGCACCTGCTCGGCGCGCACGTTGTCCGAGTCGACCGCACGCACCTCCTCGGCCGTGGCACGTGCCGTCTCCAGGTCGCCGGCAGCGAGCGAGGCCTCCGCCGCGGTGAGCAGACGGTCGAGCAGCCGGGTGAGCCGCGACTCCGCCGAGGTGCTGCTGGTCATGGTCTCCCGGCCTCGGTGGCGCGGGCGACGTAGAGCTGCACCGGCGTCGGCGACGACCCCTGCGTGGCCTTGAAGTGGCCGACGTAGAGGCCGGGCGCGACGCTGGTGTCGGTGCACTCCAGCCGCACTCCGTAGGTCTGCTCGTCCACCTGCTGGACGCTGACGATGAGGTCGGACGCCGGGATCGTGGCCCCACCGGCCTCGATGGACACCAAGGGGCTGACGACCGGCTGGTCGTCGGGAGCAAGCCCGACGACGGGAATCGTCGTCACCTCGGCGGCACCGGCGGTGGCCGCTACGTCGCCGGCGCGAGCCTGCCCGGAGGCAGCGCCGGTCATCGCTGTCGCAACGCCCCGCATCGCGCTTCTCGGGCTGCCGGGTGGGGCGAAGCCGGCGTCGAGGCCGTCCCGCGCGATGTCATCGAGCATCTCCAAGCCGTACGTCCACGCCTTGGCCCAGTCCTTGGCCAGGGCAGACCAGTAGCGGGTGCCGTCGGCCAGCCAGTCCGAGGTGGAGTACCCGCCGGACGTGGCACGGGAGCTCATGTCGGCCATGAGGTCGAGGTACGTCCGCGCGGAGTCGCCGAAGAAGTCGAACCATGCCTGCATGCCCTCGGAGAGCACATCGGTCGTTGAAGGCTGTGCGCCTCCCGGCTGGTGGCTCGGCCCATGGGGCGTGCTCGACGAACCACCCTCGACCGCGCCGCGCACCCAGTCGGTCCAGAACGGGCAGACCATGCGGGCCACGTCGTCCCAGACGTCTTCTGTGAAGCCGACGATCTTCAGTGCCTTGACCCGGCGCACGGAGCCCAGATCGTTGACCGACAGAAAACCTCGGTCGACGTCGAGCTCACCGTCCAGGCTCAGGGCGAGGTCGTAGGTCATGCCGGCGGCGCTGTCGCCGTCGCGCCAGTAGTCGCAGTGCAGCAGCGTGTTGAGCTCTCTGACCAGCTGAACCTTCTCGTGGAACACGCCGTGCCAGTGCTCGTCGCCCAGCCCGGAGATGTCGACGGGTTCGTCGGCGCCGACGAGGCTCATGCCCTTGAACAGCATCGGCCCGCGCGCCGGCCAGCTGCGTGGGTCGATCCAGCCCACGACCTGCTCGAAGGGCGCGTCGGTCTCGAACTCCGAGAAGACCCACGCCGCAGTGAGCTCACCCACCTGCACCGTGCGTGTCTCGCACAGGTCGTGGCCGACGAACGCGACATCCCGGTGCGGCAGTGCCTGCCCTGTCGTGGTCGTCTCGAACGGTACGCCCTCGGAGGCCGACCGCTTGAGGTCGGAGAGCAGTTCGTCCGGGTCGACCTCGCGGGCCCGCGCCACGGACTCGGCGAGCAGGTGGTACTCACCCTTCGTCGAGTCGTAGTGCGGGAAGTCGGCGCGGGCGAGGGCGTGCAGTACCCCGATCCGTGCCGAGACCGGGATCTCGCTCTCCGGGGCCTCGGCGACGGCCCGCAGGTCGGCGCCGGGGGAGCTCGGGCGGAAGCCGGGAACGTCCCCAGGCTCGACGCCTCCGAGGGAGTCCGACAGGGCGTGCAGGCCGACGAGCGCTCGGTGCGGGGCGTCGCTCTCCGGTCCGCGGTACGACGGCGGCGTGTCGGTCATGCGGTGCCCCTTGTCTGCGCAGGGTGTGCTGCTGCCCTCGTGGCAGTGCATGAACGCCCTTCGTGGCTGGAGTCTAGGTAGCCGATCGACCCGATGTCTGCACTCGGCGCGGGTCGCTGTACCGGGGCGTCAGGTGCGGCCGTACCGCTCGGCCAACGCCCGCAGTGCCGCCGCGAGGTCGTCGGACAGCCCGTCGGGGGGTGCCCGCCACGACCAGTTGCCCACGAAGACCGACGGATCGTTCATGCGGGCTCGGTCGTCGAGCACAAGCAGGTCCTGCAACGGCACCACGGCCACCTGGGCCCGCGAACCGATGGCTGCCTCGATGAGCGACCACACCACGCGGCCGACGTCCGCACGTGGGTCGACCTGGTAGTAGCGGGCGACCTCGGCGCGGTGCTGCTCGTCGAGCGAGAGCCACCACCCGGCGAGCGGCTGGTTGTCGTGGGTGCCCGTGTAGGCCAGGCACCGCTGCGGGAAGCGGTGCGGCTGGTGCGGGTTGTCGGGCGTGCCGTCGAAACCGAACTGCAGGATGCGCATGCCGGGCAGCGCGTTGTCGTCGCGCAGACGCAGCACCTCGTCGTCGAGCGTGCCCAGGTCCTCGGCGACGAACGGCATCGTCGGGAAGTGCTCCCGCAGGGTGTCGACGAACCTCTGGCCCGGTCCGGGCACCCAGCGGCCACCACGGGCGTCCGTCGCGTCCCCGGGCACCTGCCAGTACGCCGACAGCGCCCTGAAGTGGTCGATGCGCACGACGTCGGTCAGCTCCAGGCACCTCCGCAGGCGCGCCACCCACCACGAGTAGCCGTCGGCGGCCATCACGTCCCACCGGTACAGGGGGTTGCCCCACAGCTGCCCGGACTCGCTGAAGTAGTCCGGCGGCACCCCCGACTGGACGACGAGGCCGCCGGCCTCGTCCAGGTCGAACTGGTGCTGGTGCATCCACACGTCGGCGGAGTCGTGGCTGACGTAGATGGGTAGGTCACCGAGAACCGTCAACCCGCGGTCGTGGGCGTAGTCGCGCAGGGCCGTCCACTGGAGGTCGACGAAGAAGAAGATTGCCTCCCACTCCTCGATGCGGTCGGCCAGCTCGGCGCGCGACGACTGCAGCGCTGCAGCCTCACGCCTGCGCAGCGGCGCGGGCCAGGCGAACCAGGCCTCGTCGTCGCGCGACTCCTTCAACGCGAAGAAGTGCGCGGTGTCGGCCAGCCACGCCTGCTCGGCGCGGAACCGCTCGAACCGAGCAGTCCACGGATGGTCGCGGTCGAGCAGGGCACGGGCCGCCGCTCGTAGCGTCGGCAGCTTGCGCTGGCGCAGCGTGCCGAACGGCACGGCGGCATCGGACGCGTCGTCGAGCGAGGGTGGCTCGTCGAGCAGCCCGGCCTCGTGCAGAGCGCGAAGGTCGACCAACCAGGGGTTGCCGGCGAACGTGGAGTAGCTGAAGTAGGGCGAGTCGTACTGCCCGTTCATGGTCAGGGGAAGGATCTGCCAGACCCCGGCCCCGGCGCGGGTCAGCCAGTCGACGAAGGCGTATGCCTGCTCGCCGAGCGTGCCCACCGGCTCGGGCCCGAACAGTGACGACGGGTGCAGCAGCACCCCCAGCCGGCGCTGGTCGAACAACTCCATGTAGTAGCCACCTCCGGCGACGCGGGCCCCTCCGCCACGCTAGACCGGCCGTGGCTCCCACGTCCGGTTCTCGACGCATCGACGTCTCATCGGCGAACCGGTGCGCCTCCCCAGGCGGTGAGCTGGTCGGCGGTCATCAGCCCGGTGCTGGTGCCGCGCAGCGTGCAGCACCAGCGAGCGGCCAGCTGCCCGCGATGCACCGCATCAGGCAGTGGCAGCCCGTCGAGCAGCAGCGCCGACCCGATCCCCACCGCGAGGCTGTCGCCGGCGCCGTTCGTGTCGAGCAGCGGCGCCTCGGCTCCGGTGGCCGGGTGCGGGGGCAGCCGAACGGGCGGCCAGGTCAGCAGTGGCCCGCCCTTCTCGACTGTCGCTGCCCCGCGGGCTCCCAGACCGATGACCACGACCGAGGCCGACCCGACCGACATCGCCCACCGGGCATAGGCCTCCGGGTCGTCCAGATCGGCTCCCGAGACGCAGAGGATGTCGGCGGCTCGCACGAAGTCGAGCCGGTAGTCGTCGTCGGGACCGGGTGCGTCCTGGACGTCCACCAGCACCGCCACCCCTGCGTGACGGGCCGGCTCGAGCAGGTGCCGGGCCCAGTCGGGGATGTTCACGTGCACCATGCGGGCCCCGGCCAGCAGCGGTGCCACGTCAGCCGGCGACGGAGGCTCGACTCCCTGCATGCGCGGGTCGTAGAAGTTGCGTCTCGACCCGGACGCCCCCATCACGTTGACGCTGTGCGCCGTCCGGCCGGACGTGACGCAGCCACGCAGGTCGACCCCGTCGCCGTGCAGGGTCTCGCGGACGAGGGTGCCCTCGCCGTCGTCGCCGACGTGTCCCACGAACCCGGTCCGGTATCCCAGCGCGGCGTAGCCGCGGGCGGCGTAGCCCCCGCCGTGAGCCACCGTGTGACGGATCTCGGCGAGCGTGCCCTCACGAGGCCCGTCCCAGCGCCACTGCTGGGGCGGGTAGACGAGGGTGTCGACCCCGACCGACCCGACGACCAGCACGTCGAGCGCCGCGTCGCTCATCGAGGTTTCGGAGTCGTGCCCGTGCCCGGCTCCGGGCGCTTCACCTCGATACCGCCCATGAGTGCCATACCCGTGACGCGCACGGTCACGCCCGCCTCCTGCGGCACGGTGTCGCGGGGCCCGTCGAAGCCACCCATGATCCCGACCCCGTCGACCTGGACGGCGACGTCCGCAGGAGCCTTGATCTCGATACCACCCCAGAAGGCGACGGCCGTGATCGTCACCCGAGGCGACTCGAAACGCGCCTGCGTGAGGTCGAGCTCGACCCCGCCCATGACCGCTACCGCGGTGAACGACGGGGGCACGGTCCACACGCCCTTGCGCGATGCCCCTCCCATGATCGCGATGGCCGACCCGGATGTGGCGAGCCCTCCCACCCGATCCAACGACCCGCCGGCGAGCGGCGCCGGAGCCGTCCCTGCCCGAGGGACGGGCAGCGCCGAGGTCGTGCCAGGAAGGTCGGCGACCAGGGGCTCGAGATCTCGGTAGGTGCGGGCCGCATAGGTGCGGTCGAGCCGGTCCGAGAGCTCGTCGAGGTCGATGCGGCCGTCGGCGAGGGCAGTTCGCAGCGCCTCGGCGACCCGCTCGCGGTCGGTGTCCGAGCAGCGCAGGTCGCGCGGGTCGGGCGGGGCACCCGCAGGCTCGACGTCACTCACCCGGCAGACGCTACGCCGCTACGCTGGTCTCGCTATGGGCACCAACGACCTGCGCTGCTGACCGTGGGTTCCGACGAGGTGTCGGCAGACCTGGTGGTGTCGGCGTCGACGGTGATCCCCGAAGCCGAGCTGCGGTGGCGCTTCTCCCGGTCCTCCGGTCCTGGAGGGCAGGCGGTGAACACGACGGACAGTCGCGTCGAGCTGGTCTGGGACGCCGGCGCATCGACGGTGCTGACGCCGGTGCAGCGCAGCCGGCTTCTCGCGCGCGTGCCCGACGGGATGCTGCGGGTCGTCGCCTCCGAGCACCGGTCCCAGTGGCAGAACCGACGCGCGGCGAGGCAGCGGATGGCCGCCCTCGTGCGGGCCGCGACGGCGAAGCCGCCACCCGTCCGCCGTCCGACCAGGCCCAGTCGCTCGGCGGTCGAGCGACGGCTGGCGGCCAAGCACCGCCGGGGCGAGATCAAGAGGCAGCGCCGCACCCGTGACGAGTGAGGCCGGTGGGCTCAGCGCTACCTGGTCAGTGCGCGCCGTGCGACTCGGCGATCTCGTCGATGCGCGCAGCGAGGTCGAGGTCGAGCCGGGTGACACCACCCGCGTCGTGGGTCGACAGGGCGAAGCGCACACGACGCCACCGGATGTCGATGTCGGGGTGATGGTTGACCTGGTCGGCCACTGCGGCCACGTCGTCGACGAGCCGAACCGCCGTAGCGAAGTCGGGCGCGGTCACGGTGCGTTCGATGCTGGTGGCGCTACCGGTCCAGGCCGGCATGGACTCCAGCGCCGTCGCCAGGGCAGCGGCGCTCAGCACGTCGTTCATGGCGGCAACGGTCGCACGCCGCGACGCTCGCCGCGACCCGTGCAAGGCTGACGGCCGGACGGAAGGAACGGCATGGGAGTGGTGGTCGGTGCCGCCATAGGTAGGGATGGTCTGCTGCTGGCTGCTCGCCGTTCTGCCCCCGCCGCCATGGCCGGCGGCTGGGAGTTCCCCGGGGGCAAGGTCGAGCCGGGCGAGACCGAGTCCGGCGCCCTCGTCCGTGAGTGCCGAGAAGAGCTGGGCGTGCAGATCAGCGTCGGGGAACGGGTGGGGCCGGACGCGGCGCTGCCCAACGGCTGGACGTTGAAGGTCTGGTTGGCCAGCCTGGAGCCCGACAGCGACGGGGTGGCGCCAGAACCCGAACCCCTGCAGGACCACGACCGGCTGGCCTGGGTCGCACCCGAGCAGCTCTCGAGCCTGGCGTGGCTGCCCGCCGACTGGCCGATCGTGCACGCGCTGGCCGAGGAGTTCGTGCGCCCCGAAGCACTCCCGGGTGGCCGGGTCGGGGGAGCGACCCGGGTCGGCGACACGGTCCGTCGCCCTGTCGGGCCCTGGACTGCTGCGGTGCACGACCTGATGCGGCATGTACGGGCGTATGGGGTGCCTGGCGTGCCCGAGCCGCTCGGGCACGACCAGTCGGGCCGTGAGGTGGTGCGCTTCGTGCCCGGGCACACCGTCGGTGATGCCGACCCGGTACCCGAGCCTTTCCGCACCGCTCGGCTCGCCGGGCAGGTCGGAGCGTGGCTGCGCAGCCTCCACGACGCCAGCGCATCGTTCCCGACCCACCCTCGGCAGTGGCGACGGGGCACGATCGCGCGGCGCCCCGGCCAGGTGGTCTGCCACAACGACGTCAGCGCGCACAACGTGGTGCTCGACGACGCCGGCTCGCTCGTCGCCGTCCTGGACTGGGACATGTGCGCACCGGGGGACCACCGTGACGACCTGGCGTTCGCCGCGTGGCAGTTCGTGCTGCGGCACGGGTGCACGCCGGCCGACGAGGCCGCTGGACCGAGGCCGGGATCGAGGCCCTGGCTCGGCGTCGATACGCTCTCGTCGAGCTGCTACGGCGGGCCTGAGCGGTCCTCGGCAGGGCCGGGCAGCCGTCACACTGGTGCGCATGCCCCTGCGCACCGACCTTCGCAACGTCGCCATCGTGGCGCACGTCGACCACGGAAAGACCACCCTGGTCGACGCCATGCTGTGGCAGTCGGGTGCGTTCCGGGCCAACCAGGACGTGGCCGACCGCGTCATGGACTCCGGGGACCTCGAGCGCGAGAAGGGCATCACGATCCTGGCCAAGAACACCGCGGTGCGCTGGCACCGCGGCACGGCCGAGCACGCACCGGTGACCATCAACATCGTCGACACCCCCGGTCACGCCGACTTCGGCGGAGAGGTCGAGCGCGGTCTGTCGATGGTCGACGGCATCGTGCTGCTCGTCGACGCCAGCGAGGGCCCGCTGCCGCAGACACGGTTCGTGCTGCGCAAGGCGCTGGAGGCGGACCTGCCGATCGTGGTGTGCGTGAACAAGACCGACCGCGCCGACGCACGCATCGCGACCGTGGTCGACGAGGTGTACGAGCTGTTCCTCGACCTCGACGCCAGCGAGCGGCAGATCGAGTTTCCCGTCGTGTACGCCGCGGCTCGGGCGGGCAAGGCCTCGCTCACCCAGCCCGCCGACGGCCACGAGCCGGAGGCCGACGACCTCACCGCGCTCATGGACACGATCCTGGCCACGGTGCCGGCACCCTCCTACGAGCAGGGCGCGCCGCTGCAGGCGCACGTCACCAACCTCGACGCCAGCCCGTTCCTCGGGCGGCTCGCGCTGTGCCGCATCCACCAGGGCACCTTGCGCAAGGGCCAGCAGGTGGCCTGGTGCCGTACCGACGGCAGTGTCAGCCAGGTGAGGATCGGTGACCTGCTGATCACCGAGGCGCTCGACCGGGTACCTGCCGAGACCGCCGGCCCGGGCGACATCATCGCGGTCGCGGGTATCCCTGAGATCACCATCGGCGAGACGCTGACCGACCCGGCGGACCCCCGGCCGCTGCCGCTCATCACCGTGGACGAACCGGCCCTGTCGATGGTCGTCGGCATCAACACCTCGCCGCTGGCCGGTCGGTCCGGAGGCACGAAGCTCACCGCACGACTCGTCAAGGAGAGGCTGGAGCGGGAGCTCGTCGGCAACGTGTCGCTGCGCGTGCTGCCCACCGAGCGTCCCGACTCGTGGGAGGTGCAGGGACGCGGCGAGCTGGCGCTCGCCGTGCTCGTCGAGACGATGCGGCGGGAGGGCTTCGAGCTCACCGTCGGCAAGCCGCAGGTGGTGACGCGAGAGATCGACGGGCGCGTGCACGAGCCGGTCGAGCGGCTGACGATCGATGCTCCGGAGGAGTACCTCGGGGCCCTCACCCAGCTGCTCGCCTCGCGCAAGGGCCGGATGGAGCAGATGGTCAACCACGGCACCGGATGGGTGCGCATGGAGTACCTGGTGCCTGCCCGTGGCCTGATCGGCTTTCGCACCCAGTTCCTGACCGAGACCCGAGGCACGGGTCTGGCCCACCAGGTGTTCGAGCGCTACGAGCCGTGGTTCGGGGCGCTGCTCACCCGTCCGACCGGGTCGTTGGTGGCCGACCGGGCGGGCCAGGCGACCTCGTTCGCGATGTTCAACCTGCAGGAGCGGGGCACGCTGTTCGTCGAGCCCGGCACCGAGGTGTACGAGGGCATGATCGTGGGGGAGAACTCGCGAGCCGACGACATGGACGTCAACATCACCAAGGAACGCAAGCTCACCAACGTGAGGTCGTCGACCGCCGACGAGCTGGAGCGTCTGGTTCCGCCGCGGGTGCTGTCGCTGGAGCAGGCCCTGGAGTTCTGCCGGGACTCCGAGTGCGTCGAGGTGACCCCGAAGGCGGTCCGGCTGCGCGCGGTGACGCTGTCGGCCACGGAACGAGGCCGCCAGGCCGCCCGCCGCAAGCACGAGACGTAGAGCTGCGGACGTTTCGGCGACGTTGCCGAGATCGGGGCCGGATTCCGGCGAGGTTGCCGATCGATCACGATTCGGACACGGAGCCCCGCGCAGTTTGGGAACGTCGCGAGCGCTGACGTACATTCCCAACGTTGCCACCGGTCCAACGCGTGGTGAACACTCATCAGTCCCCGACTCGGGAGTACCCACACGCATGGCTGTCGGCACCGTGGAGACGTCTGAGCAGACGTCGACGGAGCAGACTGCGGTGGTCGGCCGCTCGCTGCGGGCGATCGTCTGGGGACGGCTCAAGCGGGACCGGACGGCGATGATCTCGCTGCTGGGGCTCTCGCTCATCCTGCTCACAGCACTCTTCGCCCCCCTGATCACTCGGCTGATCGGCGTCGACCCCTACTCGTTCAACCCCGACCAGCTGAGCTCGGCCGGCTCGCTGCCGCTGGGCAACTGGGGCGGGATCAGCTGGCAGCACCCCCTCGGGGTCGAGCCCCAGACCGGTCGGGACATCCTGGCCCGCCTGCTCTACGGCGCTCGCCTGTCGCTGTTCATCACGCTGACGGCGACGGTGTTCACGATCGTGATCGGCACGCTCGCGGGCATCCTGGCCGGCTACCGGGGTGGCTGGATCGACACCGTGATCAGCCGCCTGTCCGACCTCACCCTGGTGTTCCCGGTGCTCGTGCTGCTCATCGCGCTCGGCCCGGTCGCCCAGCAGATCGCCAGCGACGCGGGGCTCGACCCGAACACCGGCCGGGTGACCTTCATCATCCTCGTCCTGGGCCTGTTCGGATGGCCGTACCTCGGCCGTCTCGTTCGCGGCCAGGTGCTGAGCCTGCGGGAGCGTGAGTTCGTCGAGGCCGCCGAGTCGTTGGGCGCCAAGAACAGCCGGGTGCTGTTCGCCGAGATCCTGCCCAACCTCATCGCGCCGATCATCGTCGTGATGTCGATCCTGCTGCCGAGCTTCATCATCACCGAGGCGACGCTGTCGTTCCTCGGCGTCGGCGTGCTGCCCCCCACTCCGACGTGGGGCAACATGCTGGAGGACTCCGTGAAGTTCTTCACCGTCGTCCCCACCTACATGTTCATCCCCGGCACTGCCCTGCTGATCACGGTGCTGCTGTTCAACCTGCTGGGGGACTCGATCCGCGACGCCGTGGACCCGAGGGCCGGACGTGTGTGACAGCGACCCACACCCGACGGGGTGACACAGACTTCCCGGTGCCTGACAGGGGCGCCGGGGCGAGCCCGCCGAACCAGGCGGGCGGCCTAGGGATCTGGGCACAGGGCCCAGGACCAGACCAGGAGGAATCACATGGCTAAGACCACATGGGGTCTGCGCGCTGTGGTTCTCGCTGCCAGCGGCGCGCTTGTGCTCGCCGCCTGTGGTGGCGGGGACGACACCGGCGGATCCTCGGGGAGTGGCAACGAGGAGGGCGCCCAGGGCGGCACCCTGTACTACCTCGACATCTCCGAGCAGGTGCAGCACCTCGACCCGCAGCGCAACTACACCGGTGAGGACCTGGCGTTCGCCGGGTCGTTCCTGCACCGCACGCTGACGACCTACAAGTTCAGCCCGGACCCCGCAGAGGCCAACGAGCTGGTCGCCGACCTGGCCACCGACACGGGTACCCCGAACGATGACGCCACCGAGTGGCAGTTCACCCTGCGCGAGGACGCGACGTGGGAGGACGGCTCGCCGGTGACCTGCGAGGAGGTCGCCTACGGCGTCTCCCGCACGTTCGCCCAGGACGTCATCACCGACGGCCCCCAGTTCGCCGTGTCGCTGCTCGACATCCCCACCGACGACGAGGGCGCCTCGCAGTACAAGGGCCCCTTCACCGGCGAGGGCCAGGAGCTCTTCGACGAGGCGGTGTCGTGTGACGGCCAGACCATCACGTTCAAGCTGAACAAGACGGTCGCCGACTTCAACTACACCGTGACGCTGCTGGCGTTCAGCCCGGTCAAGCCCGACGCCGACACCGGTGAGCAGTACACCGACGCGCCGCTGTCGAACGGTCCGTACAAGATCGATGAGTACACCAAGGGCCAGCAGCTCGTGCTCACGCGCAACGAGAACTGGGACCCGGAGTCCGACCCGATCCGTCCGGCCTACCCCGACCAGATCATCTGGCAGTTCGCGCTCGACGAGAACGCGATCGACCAGCGTCTGATCGCCGACTCCGGTGACGACCAGTTCGCGGTGGCGCTGGGCATCCAGCCGGCCAACAAGCCGCAGGTGCTCGCCGACGACCCGCGGTTCAACGACCGCACGTGGGACGAGTTCGACCCCTACAGCCGCTACATCGCCATCAACACCCGGCTGGTGCCGAACCTCCAGCACCGTCAGGCGATCCTCGCGGCCATGAACCGGGAGAACATCCTCACCGTGCTCGGTGGCGAGTTCGCCGGCACCGAGGGCGACGGCATCATCAAGCCGAACCTGGCGCTCGACTACGCCCCCACCGGGCTGTGGGAGGGGCTGCTGGGCGAGGAGATCCCGCCGCAGGGCAACCCCGAGTTCGCCCAGCAGCTGATCGAGGAGTCCGGTGAGCCCATGCCTGAGCTCATCTACGACTACCCCGAGACCGAGACCCGCGGCAAGGAGGCCGCTGCGTTCATCGAGGCCATGGAGGCCGCTGGCATCTCCGTGACCCCGAACCCGATCGAGTCCGGCATCTACTACGGCACGGTGCTCGACCAGGAGGCGCAGAACCACCTGTCCTGGGGCGGCTGGGGTCCGGACTGGGCCAACGCCTCCACCGTCATCCCCGAGCTCTACGGCGCACAGGGTGGCTTCAACCTGTCGCAGTACAACCAGGGTGGTGTCGAGGACGCCGAGTACGAGGCGCAGATCCAGGACGCGCTGGCGACGACCGACCGCGCGGAGCAGGCCACGAAGTGGCAGGAGCTGAACACCCGGGGCAGCGAGCTCGCCCTGGTGGCTCCGACCCAGTTCGGCCGCGACCAGCGCATCTGGGGCTCCGGCCTGGGCAACGTCTACTTCTGGGCGCCCTACGGCTCGTACCCCTACGCGGAGATCTTCATCAAGGGTGCCGGCTCGGAGGAGTAAGACCTCCCCGCCTCACCTGAGGATCACGTCGTGACGCGGGGTCGGGCAACCCGACAAGGTTGCCCGACCCCGCCACTCCGCCGCTCCGCCACTCCTTCCCCCCCGTCCACCCCCTCGGCTGTGACAGGCTGACCCGACCCGCGAACACGAGAGGCCGTAGACATGGGCGCATACATCGCACGGCGGCTGTTCACCGTCGCGTGGATGCTGGTGCTGCTGAGCATGCTCGTGTTCGTGCTGTTCAACGCAGTGCCCGCCGACCCGGCCGCACTGACCTGCGGAAAGGCCTGCAACGAGCAGGTGATCGAGGCGAACCGGGAGCGCCTGGGCCTCGACAAGCCCCTCACCGAGCAGTACACCGACTGGGTCAAGGGCATCTTCGTCGGGCGCACCTACGGCTCGGGCAGCGCGTCCTTCGAGTGCGAGGCGCCGTGCCTCGGCTACTCGTTCCTCAAGCGTGAGCCCGTCACCGACCTGCTCGTCGACCGTTTTCCCATCACCGGGTCCATAGCCATCGGCGCCGTCGTGCTGTGGCTGGTGATCGGCATCACCTCTGGCATCTTCGCCGCCTTACGACGCGGGCAGTGGCAGGACAAGACGATCACTGCGATCGCCATGTTCTTCTACTCGTTCCCGTCCTTCTTCTTCGGCCTCGTGCTGCTGTTCTTCGTCGTCATCAGATGGGGCCTGGTGCCCTATCCCAGCTGGACTCCGTTCACCGAGGACCCGTGGCGGTGGTTCCAGACGATGATCCTGCCGTGGATCACGATCGCGCTGCTCTCGGCCGGCTTCTACACCCGGCTCACGCGCAGCCAGATGCTCGAGACCCTCGGCGAGGACTACATCCGCACCGCCCGCTCCAAGGGCCTGCAGGAGCGCACGGTGATCCGCAAGCACGCCCTGCGCGCGGGCCTCACCCCGATCGTCACGGCAACGGGGCTCGACCTGGCCTTTCTTCTCGGCGGCGCCATCGTCGCCGAGGTGATCTTCACCCTGCCGGGCATCGGCAAGCTCTTCCTGGAGTCGGCCACGAACCTCGACCTGCCGGTGCTCGCGGCGACGACACTCATCTCCGGGGTCTTCATCCTGTTCGCCAACCTCGTCGTCGACCTGCTGTACGGCGTGATCGACCCACGGGTGAGGCTCTCGTGACGCACGGACGATCGTTCGAGTCCTCCGCCGACGTGGAGGTGTCCACCGGCGTGCGCGAGCCTGCGCACGCCTACCTCGACGTCCGCGACCTCACCGTGGAGTTCTCCACCGAGGACGGCGTGGTGCGCGCCGTCGATGGTGTCTCCTACACCGTCGAGCGTGGCAAGACGCTGGCCGTGGTGGGGGAGTCCGGCTCCGGCAAGTCGGTCACCAGCAACGCCGTGATGGGGCTGCTCAACCCCAAGCAGGCCACCATCACCGGTCGGGCCCTGCTCGACGGGGAGGACCTGATCACGGCGACCCCCGAGCGGGTGCGAGCGCTGCGCGGCAGCGAGATGGCCATGATCTTCCAGGACCCGCTGTCGTCGCTGCACCCGTTCTACACGATCGGCAAGCAGCTCGTCGAAGCCGTCCAGGTGAAGAAGAACGTGGACAAGAAGGCCGCCCGGGCCCGTGCGCTGGAGATGCTCGACCGCGTCGGCATCCCCAACGCGGCGGCGCGCATCGACGAGTACCCGCACCAGCTCTCCGGCGGCATGCGTCAGCGCGTCATGATCGCGATGGCACTGATCAACGACCCGGCGATGCTCATCGCGGACGAGCCGACGACGGCTCTGGACGTGACCGTGCAGGCCCAGATCATCCAGCTCATGCGCAACCTGCAGGCCGAGTTCGGCACGGCCATCGTGCTGATCACCCACGACCTGGGCGTGGTCGCCGACATGGCCGACGACGTCATCGTCATGTACGGCGGACGAGCCGTCGAGCGCGGGACCGCGCACGACATCTACTACCGCTCGGAGATGCCCTACACGTGGGGCCTGATGTCCAGCGTCCCCCGCATGGACCTGGGCGAGGCCGAGCGGCTGATCCCGATCCCGGGCACGCCGCCGTCGCTGATCGACATGCCGCCGGGCTGCGTGTTCCGTCCCCGGTGTACGTACCACGCCCGGGTCGCGGGCGGCCTGTGCGACACCGTCCGACCCGACCTGCTGCCCGTGGACGACGGGCACGAGGTGCGGTGCCACATCCCGAGCGACGAGCGCAAGGTGCTCGCTGCCGAGCTGTTCGCGCAGATCCGTGGCACGGGAGGCCAGGCATGACCGACCCGTTGATGACAGTCACGAGCCTGCAGAAGCACTTCCCGATCACCAAGGGGGCGATCCTCAAGCGCACGGTGGGCCACGTCAAGGCCGTGGACGGGGTCTCGCTGGACGTGGCCCCGGGGGAGACCGTCGGCCTGGTGGGCGAGTCCGGCTGCGGCAAGTCCACCGCGGGTCGCACCATGCTGCGGCTGCTGGAGCCCACGGGTGGGTCGGTGGTCTACAACGGTCGCGACCTGACCGAGCTCAGTGCCAAGGAGATGGTGCTGCTGCGTCGTGAGATGCAGATGATCTTCCAGGACCCGTACTCGTCGTTGAACCCCCGGCACACCGTCGGCACGATCGTGTCGGCCCCTTTCCGCATCCAGAACATCGACCCGCCCGGCGGCATCAAGCGTGCGGTGCAGGAGACCATGGAGCGGGTCGGGCTCAACCCCGAGCACTACAACCGCTACCCGAACGAGTTCTCCGGGGGCCAGCGCCAGCGCATCGGCGTCGCCCGCGCGATCGCCCTGAACCCCAAGCTCATCGTCTGCGACGAGCCTGTGTCGGCCCTGGACGTGTCGATCCAGGCCCAGGTGGTGAACCTGCTGGAGGACCTGCAGGACGAGTTCGGCATCGCCTACGTCTTCATCGCTCACGACCTGTCGGTCGTGCGGCACATCTCCGACCGGGTCGCCGTGATGTACCTGGGCAAGATCGTCGAGTTCGCCGACGACGACACCCTCTACACCGAGCCGCGGCACCCGTACACGGCGGCCCTGCTCTCGGCGGTGCCGCTGCCCGACCCCATCAAGGAGAGCGGGCGCGAGCGGATCGTGCTGGAGGGAGACCTGCCCAGCCCGGCCAACCCTCCGTCCGGCTGCGTGTTCCGTACCCGGTGCTTCAAGGCGCAGGAGCGGTGCGCGGTGGAGGAGCCACCGCTGGTCGAGATCGCCCCCGGCCACTCGGTGGCCTGCCACTACCCGATGGAGCCCGACCTGGGCGTCGTGCTCGGCACCACCGCGGACGACCTGCCCGCTCCGTCCTACGACGTCTGATCGCGCAGCGCAGCGACGATGAAGTCGCGCTGCGCCAGCAGCAGGTTCTCGGCGACCACCTGCTGCGGGGTCATGTGGGTGACCCCCGACAGGGGCAGCACCTGGTGCTGCCGACCGGCGGCCAGCAGCGCCCCGGACAGGCGCAGCGTGTGTGCCACCAGCACGTTGTCGTCGGCCAGCCCGTGGATGATCAGCAGGGGCCGCTCGAGCCTGGGGGCGCGTCCCAGCAGCGACTGCGACTCGTATCGGTGCGGATGGTCGTGCGACGTGCCCAGGTACCGCTCGGTGTAGGCGGTGTCGTAGAGAGCCCAGTCGGTGACCGGCGCACCGGCGACCGCGGCGTGCACCAGGTCGGGACGCTCGAGCACTGCCAGAGCGGCGAGATAGCCGCCGAACGACCAGCCTCGGATCGCGACGCGGGCCAGGTCGGCGACCGGCCCTACCTGGTCGGCCAGCATCTGCAGGGCACGCACCTGGGCGTCCAGGGCAGGCTCGGCGAGCCGGCCGCACATCGCTCGCTCCCACGCCGGCGACCCAGGCGAGCCCGGGCCCTCCGCGACGACGACGACGAAGCCCTGCTCGGCGAACCACTGGCTCGGCAAGTAGGCCCGCGCGGAGTCCGACACCCGCTGGCTGTGTGGGCCCCCGTACGGGTCGAGCAGCACCGGCAGGGGTGAGCCGTCGTGTCTCTCGGGCAGCAGCACCGCCACCCGCGGATCGTCGGCGTGGTCGCGCCGCAGAAACCGTGGCCGCGGCCGAAGGGGTGGCAGCACGACGTCGACCAGCAGTGCACCCGTCCCGAACTCGCTGGTCACCGTGACCGTGGGCACCGTCGACTCCAGCGAGTCCACGCGCACCACGGTCGTCCCAGCCGCATGCTTGGCCGCGGCCACCGCATGGCTGCCGGTCAGGAACGACCAGCGACGGTCGGCGTCCAGGCACGCCACGCGCACCTCCCGCTCGTCCTCGCTCACGGCGAGCAGCACTGCGTCGTCGGTGACGCTGAGCACCGCGTGCACGGCGACGCCGGCCGGCGTGATCGGCTCGCCGTCGGCCACGAGCACGGCCGTGTCGGCCGCGACGTCGCGCTCCACGGTCAGCAGCCGGTTCGCCCACCAGGCCGGCACGCCCGGTACCACGTCGACCCAGCACTCGTCGGTGACAGTGCGACGTTCGGCGACGGCCGCACCGGGCTGCCACGTCAGCACACGCATGGCGCGCTGAGGGCGGTCGAGGACGGTCAGCAAGGCCGGCGTGCCGGGTGCCCACGACACGTCCACGAGGTACTCGGTGTCGTGCTCGGTGACGATCTCGGACCGGTCCGAGTCGAGGGTGACGTGCCACACCGACGTCCGCGGGTTGGCGGCGCCGGCGAAGGGGTAGCGCACGGGCGATGCCGGTTCGGCGGGGTTCGCCGGGTCGGCGATGTGGCACAGCCCCACCTCAGACTCGTCGACCCGGGCCACGAGCAGCGACTGCGAGTCGGGTGCCCACCAGAACGAGCGCAGCCGGCCCAGCTCCTCGGCGTGGACGAAGTCGGAGAGCCCCCAGGTGACGGCTTCGGAGTCGTCGACGGCCAGGGCGTGCCCGGTCTGCGTCCCGGAGGCGGGAGCGACGTGCAGCCCGCCGTCGCAGTGGTAGGCGACCCAGCGACCGTCCGGGGAGAGCCGGGGGTCGACCGCCATGCCGGCCACGGGCACCTCGACGGCGTCCGTGGTGCCGACGTCCAGCACGAAGATGCGTCCGGACAGGGTCAGCACGACCCGATCCACCGCTTCGTCCGTGGCGTAGGCGGTGATGCCGGCCCCACCCTGGCGCATGCGCTCGCGGCGTGCGAGCTCGGCCGGGGGCAGCGCCTCGTCGTCGCCGGCCAGCAGGTCGTGAGGGTCGGCCAGCAACCGTTCCTGGCCGGTGGGGACGTCGTAGCACCACAGCAGCCCGGTGCGCTCGGTGCCCGACCGCGACCGCAGGAAGAGCACGCGCCGACCGTCCGGCGAGATCGTCCACGTCGTCGGCGTCCCCAGCGTGAAGCGCTGGGTACGTGCGGACAGACGCGGGTAGGAGGCAGCGCCGAACGCCGCCGGCACGTCGGACGTCGTCGTGCTCGGGCTGCTCATGACCCCAACGCTGCCATAGGGTGCGGACGGTGAGCACACCGTCCGGCGTCGCGCCGCTACCGGTCGCCGACAGGCGGCTGCTGCTTGTGCACGCGCACCCCGACGACGAGACCATCAACAACGGCGCCACGATGGCCCGCTACGTGGCCGAGGGTGCTCACGTGACCCTGGTGACGTGCACGTCCGGCGAGGAGGGGGAGGTGCTCGTCCCGGATCTCGCGCACCTGGCCGCCGACGCCGACGATGCTCTGGGCCCGCACCGTCAGGTCGAGCTCGCCCATGCCATGGCTGCTCTCGGGGTGACCGACCACCGGTTTCTCGGGGGCGCTGGGCGCTACCGCGACTCCGGGATGATGGGAACGCCGGCCAACGACCGGCCCGAGTGCTTCTGGCGGGCCGACCTCACCGAGGCGGCGACGCTTCTGGCGCAGGTCGTGCGCGAGGTTCGCCCGCAGGTGGTCGTGACCTACGACGAGTTCGGCGGCTACGGCCACCCCGACCACATCCAGGCCCACCGAGTGGCCACGTACGGGGTGGTGCTGGCCGGGGTCGCGTCCTACCGACCCGACCTCGGTGCCCCCTGGACGGTGGCGAAGACCTACTGGAACGCGATGCCGCGGTCGTACGTCGCCGCCGGCATCGAACGAATGAAGGACGCCGGAAGTGACTTCTTCGGCGTGGAGTCGGTGGACGACCTTCCCTTCGTGGTGCCCGACTCCGCGGTGTCGGCCGTGATCGACGGCACGGGCTTCGTCGAGAGCAAGCTGGCGGCGATGCGAGCGCACGCAACCCAGATCGCTGTCGACGGCCCGTTCTTCGCGCTGTCGAACCAGATCGGGCTGGAGGCGTGGGGGCAGGAGTTCTACCGGCTCGCGACCGGTGCCGGCGGGCCGGTGGACGCCGAGACCGGGTGGGAGAGCGACCTGTTCGCCGGTCTCGCATGAGCAGAACGGCGCGTGCCCGCCTCGGGCGAGCCCTCGGCCTGGTGTGTCTCGTGCTGCTGGCGGCCACGGCCGGCGCCGTGGGCGCCTTCGTGCACCGCACCACCCTGGACGTGATGGGCCTGACCGTGCCCGTGGGACTTGCAGCGGCGCTATCCGGGCTCGTCGGCCTGCTGCTGCTGGCCAGGCTGCTCGCCGCGGGTCGCGGCGGGGTGCTGGTCGTGGCCGGGGCCTACGGGGTACCCGTCCTGGTGCTCAGCCAGTTCCGGCCCGAGGGTGACCTGGTGGTCGCCGAGGACGTCTGGGGGCTGGCGCTGCTGGGCGGAGCGGCTCTCGTGGTCACGGTGGCGGTGGCCGTGCCGATCGCGGCCTACCATGGAACACCGCGCGGTGCCTCTGACGGCGCCGGACCGTCCCCCTCACTCGTAGCCGAGATGCCATGACAGACACCCCCGCCAGCACCGGTGACTCGACGGAGTCCGTCGTGTCGGTGGTCGCGGACGACTCGGCCGAGCAGTCGTCCTCCTCGCGGCGCCGCTGGCGTGTCGCGATCGGCGTGGTCGTCACACTGCTGGTGCTCGGAGGCGCCTACGTCGCGGCCTACCTCTATGCCGGCACGACCGTCCCCGCCGGCACCACGGTGCTCGGCATCGACATCGGAGGGCTGACGCAGCAGCAGGCCGAGGACACGCTGCGCGACGAGCTGCCCGCTGTCGCCGACGCACCCATCACGCTGCTGGTCGGCCAGGACAGCTACTCGATCGTGCCGTCGGAGTCGGGTCTGAACGTCGACGTCGCCGCCACCGTGCGGGCAGCAGGGATCGGATCGTCCGACCCGGTGCGGCTCGTCGAGTCGATCGTGTCCGGCGGCGGGCCTGTCGACCCCGTCGTGGTGGTCGACGACGCGGCCCTCGGCTCTGCCGTCGACGAGGTCGCCGACGATGCCGACGCCGACCCGGTCGAGGGGGCGGTCGACTTCCGGGACGGCAACGTGGTCGCGACCCTGCCGCGAGAGGGCCGTCTCGTCGACCGGCCGGCCGCGGTCACCGAGGTCGTCGACTCCTACCTGGTGGTGAGCGGGCCGGTCGACCTGCCGGTGCAGACGTCGACGTCGGTGGTCACCGAGGCCGAGGTCAAGCGAGCCCTGCAGGAGTTCGCCCAACCGGCCATGTCGGCACCGGTGGTGCTGCGCTCCGACCTCGGTACCAGCGAGCTGAGCACCACCCTGCTCTCCGACGTGCTGTCGATGACCCCGGACCCGGATGGGGTTCTGCAGCCGGTGCTCGACGAGGACGGGCTGCTCACGGCGTCGAGCAGTGCGCTGGACGACCTCGGGCAGCCCCCCACGGATGCGTCGGTCGTCATTCGGGACGGCTCCCCGGTCGTGGTGCCGTCCAGCACCGGTCGGGCCGCCGACACCAGCACCTTTGCCGCTGACGTGCTTGCCGCGCTGACCGGCACCGGCGACGAGCGGGTCGTGCAGGTGCCCCTGGTCGACAAGCCTGCCGAGTTCACCACCGAGGACGCCGCCGCCAGCGGGGTGCGCCAGGTCGTAGCCGAGTTCACGACGTTCTACCCCCATGCCGACTACCGCAACACCAACATCGGACGGGCCGCCGAGCTGGCCAACAACACGTTCCTGAAGCCGGGAGACGTGTTCTCGATGAACGACACCGTCGGGGAGCGACGCGTCGACCGCGGCTTCACCTCCGGTTTCATCATCGAGAGCGGTCGCTTCGCCGAGGCCGTCGGCGGCGGCGTCTCGCAGCTGGCGACGACGCTGTTCAACGCGGGTCACTTCGCCGGCTTCGAGGACGTCGAGCACCACCCCCACACCCTCTACATCGACCGCTACCCCCCGGGACGAGAGGCCACCGTCTTCTACGGGTCGTGGGACCTGCGCTTCGGCAACAACACCCCGTACGGCGCGGTGGTGCAGTCGTTCATCAACCCCAGCAGCCCCGGCAGCTCCGGCGCGGTGACGGTGCGCATCTGGAGCACGCCCTACTGGGACGTCGAGTCGGTGACCGGCGACCGCACGAACTTCAGGCCGTACGAGCGCACGGTGATCGCGGGCGCGGCCTGCGTGCCGTCCAGCGGCTCCGACGGATTCGACATCACCGTCACCCGCACGTTGTCGCGGGGCGGGGCCGTGCAGGAGCGTGAGCAGCTGTTCACCCGGTACGACCCGACTCCCGAGGTGGTGTGCACCGGCTAGGGCGACCTGCGTACGCTGGTGACGCACCGGCGTTCACCGGGGTGCAGCGCACCTGACACGTTGGAGGACCTGACCGTGACGTATGTGATCGCGCAGCCCTGCGTCGACCTCAAGGACCGTGCCTGCGTCGAGGAGTGCCCGGTCGACTGCATCTACGAGGGCGAGCGGATGCTCTACATCCACCCCGACGAGTGCGTCGACTGCGGAGCCTGCGAGCCCGTGTGTCCCGTCGAGGCGATCTTCTACGAGGACGACGTGCCGGAGGAGTGGCGCGGCTACACCGACGCCAACGCCGAGTTCTTCGACGAGCTCGGGTCTCCCGGGGGAGCCGCCAAGCTCGGCGTCATCGACCGCGACCACCCGACGGTCGCGGCACTGCCGCCCCAAGAGCACTGAGCCCGCGTCCGTCGGCTCGCCCCTCGTCCAGGCTGCCGGACTTTCCCTGGGACCGCCTGGCCCCGGCCGCCGGCCTGGCGCGGGCACACCCGGGCGGCATCGTCGACCTGTCGGTGGGGGCTCCGGTCGACCCGACACCGCCGGTGGTCGAGCAGGCGCTGGCGGCCGCGTCCCAGGCCCCCGGGTACCCGCTGACCCGGGGCACGGAGCAGGTGCGCAGGGCCTGCGCGACCTACCTGGCCCGGCGCTGGCAGGTCGCCGCCGAGCCCGACGCGGTGCTGCCGGTGATCGGCACCAAGGAGCTGGTGGCGTGGCTGCCGACCCTGCTGGGTCTCGGTGCCGGTGACACGGTCGCCTACCCGCACCTGGCCTACCCCACCTACGAGGTGGGGGCGGTGCTCGCAGGTGCCCAACCGCTGCCGACGGCGTCCCTGACTGCCCTGGGGCCGCTGCGAGTGCCCCTGATCTGGGTGAACAGCCCCGCGAACCCCGACGGGCGGGTGCTGCCGGCCGAGCACCTGGCCAAGGTCGTGTCGTGGGCCCGGGAGCGGGGTGCCGTCGTCGCCTCGGACGAGTGCTACCTCGAGTTCGGGTGGGACGTCGAGCCCGTCAGCATCCTGCACCCGCAGGTGTGCGGGGGCTCGCACGAGGGACTGCTGGCCGTGCACTCGCTGTCGAAGCGGTCGAACATGGCCGGCTACCGGGCCGGCTTCGTCGCGGGGGACCCGGACCTGGTGGCCGACCTGCACGAGGTGCGTCGGCACGCCGGCATGGTGGTGTCGGCACCGGTGCAGGCCGCCATGGTGGCGGCTCTGGCCGACGACGACCACGTCGTGGAGCAGAGGCGCCGCTACCGTGCCCGACGCGACCTGCTGACGGCCGCCCTGGGCGAGGCCGGCTTTCGCATCGAGCACTCCGAAGGGTCGCTGTACCTGTGGGCGACCCGCGACGAGCCCGCGATGCAGACCGTCACCTGGTGTGCCGAGCGCGGGGTGCTCGTCGCACCCGGCGACTTCTACGGACCGTCCGGTGCCCGCCACGTCCGGGTGTCGCTCACGGCGACCGACGAGCGCGTCGAGGCCGGCTGCGAGCGGCTGGTCGGCTGATCCGCGCCACCGCGCGGTGCCGGAGTGCGCCTACGTGCGTGCAGGCACCGCGCGGTCTGTCAGCTCGTGGTGACCGGGTCGCCAATCTGGACGCTCGCCTCGGTGAAGGTGCCCCCGGTGGTCTCGACCGCCAGCTGGTAGTCGGAGTCCGGGGCGTAGCGCGGGCACGTGGAGTCGGCAGCCGGACAGGGCTGCATCTCGGCAACCCCGACCACGCGGCCGTCCATCGCCCAGACGATCGACAGGGGCAGCTCGACACCACCCATCCAGAACTGGTGGCGGACGGGGGAGTCGTAGACGAACGCCATGCCCGTGCCGGGGGGCACCTGTGTGCGCCCCATCAGCCCGACCCGCTTCTGCTCGTCGGTGGAGGCGACCTCGGCCTCGATGGGCGCTGCGGCTCCGACCACGACCGTGATGGTCTGCGGGGCAGCCTCGCCGACCGGCCCGCACCCGGCCAGGCTCACCATGCCGGCCAGCACCCCGACGGCGGCGAGCGTCGCGCGGGATGGGATCCTCACGACCCCTCGACGACGTCGACGTGGATGTGGTCGAGGTGGCGGTCGGTGACGGTGGTGCTGCCCGACGGGTGGGTGTAGTCGCGCCACCCCTGCGCCCCCCGGCGAGCCGACCAGATCTTGTCGTCGTAGATGACGACCGCGACGCCGAGGCGCTCGGCGTGGGCGACCAACCAGTGGGCGGCTGCCCAGCCCTCTCGCCCTCCGGCCCCGTCCTGCATCGGGAAGAACACGTCGAGGGCGAGTCCTCGGTCGTGGGTGGAGGTGCCTGCTGCGGTCTGGTAGGTCGAGATCGGGGTGTCGGCACCGAACCAGGCCCGAAGCTCGTCGGCGACCGACTGCGCTCGCGGGGTGAAGCCGGAGGGGTCGGCCTGCTCGACGGCATGGCCGCTGTGCCGGATCGAGCACGACAGCGTGGCCGGCGACCAGCCGCTCAGCGCCGACGCGAGCACACGGGCGTCCTGCTCGTGGTCGGCGTAGGCGGTGGGGAAGGCGCTTCGCTGCACGGCCTGCGCGGCGTCGGTGACGGGCATCTCGGCGTAGCCGGGCACCTTCACGAGCTCGTCGTAGAACCTGCCGGCCGCGTACACCGGGTCCTGCACCTGCTCGGCAGACCCCCACCCCTGCGACGGCCGCTGCTGGAACAGGCCCAGGGAGTCGCGGTCGCCGTAGTCGAGGTTGAGCAGCTTCGACTCCTGGTAGGCGGTCGCGAGCGCGATGGTCACGGCGCGCGCCGGCAGGCCTCGGCGCTCTGCCACGGCAGCGATGGTCGCGGCGTTGGCCGCCTGCTCGGGGGTGAGCCTGACCGTCTGCTCGCCCAGGGTGGCCTCGCAGCGCGGAAGCAGCGCGAGCGAGGGCAGGGCGTTGCCGGCCCACTGGTAGCCACCGACGAGCACGCCGGCCACCAGCGTCAGGACGACCAGCGCGCCGACGAACCCACCGCCGCGGCGCCGCCGGCGCGGCGGTTCGCCTGCGGGAGGGTGACGCTGCAGGGTCGACGACATCGTCGCCCCATGGTACGTGGGAGCGGTCGCACCTGCCGCCTGACGCCCGGGGCGTCGTCAGTCGTTGGTGTGCAGCGCGGCGTTGAGGCCGCCCCACGACCCGGTGCGCGGCAGCGCCTCGACCGACCCCGTGAGGGAGTTGCGGCGGAACAGCATGTCGTGCGCGCCGGACAGCTCTCGGGCGGCCACGGTTGTCGCGTCGGGCAGGGCGACCTTTGTGCCGGCAGTCAGGTAGAGACCGGCCTCGACCACGCACCTGTCGCCGAGTGATATCCCCAGCCCGGCGTTGGCGCCGAGCAGGCAGCCCTGCCCGATCGAGATGACCGTGGTGCCTCCGCCGGACAGCGTGCCCATGATCGAGGCGCCGCCGCCGATGTCGGACCCGTCACCGACGACGACCCCGGCCGAGATGCGCCCCTCCACCATCGACGCCCCGAGCGTCCCGGCGTTGAAGTTGACGAACCCCTCGTGCATCACCGTGGTGCCCGGTGCCAGGTGAGCCCCGAGGCGCACTCGGTCGGCGTCGGCGATGCGCACCCCGGTCGGCACGACGTAGTCGACCATGCGGGGAAACTTGTCCACGCCGAGCACCGTCACCGGTCCCCTGCTCGACAGCCGTGCCCGCGTCTGCTCGAAGCCCTCGACCGGGCACGGCCCGGCAGAGGTCCACACGACGTTGGGCAGCACGCCGAACAGGCCGTCGAGGTTCTGCCCGTGGGGTCGTACGAGCCGGTGCGAGAGCAGGTGCAGTCGCAGGTACGCGTCGGCCACGTCGGTGGGCGGGTCGTCCAGGTCGATCACCGCGCGGACGAAGGCTCGCTGCACGCCGCGCAGGGCGTCTGTAGCCTCCAGGCGGATCAGGTCGGCGTCGGGCGGGTGCCCCGGCTCGGGGCGGCCCAGCGAGGGTGCCGGGAACCAGGCGTCGAGCACGTCTCCGTCCGCGCTCACGGTGGCCAGACCGTCCGCCCAGGCCGAGCGGTCGGCCGTCGAAGCATCGGCGGGCTGCTGCGTGGGCTGCATGCACTCAGCCTGCCATCTGGCCCGGTAGCGTCTGGACGGTGCCACCGTTGCCAGTGTTCGCCGGGGTCGTCCCGCTCACCCGAGCGCTCTGCGACATCGAGTCCGTCAGTGGCGACGAGGAGCCGCTGGCCGACGCCGTGCAGCAGACGCTGGCACAGATCGGCGGCTGGCACGTGCTGCGGCACGGCAACGCGGTGGTCGCTCGTACCGACCTCGGCCGTGATCGGCGCGTCGTGCTCGCCGGCCACCTCGACACCGTGCCGGTGGCGGCGAACCTGCCGGCGCACCTCGACGGTGACGAGCACACCGGCACGCTGCACGGCCGCGGCACCGTGGACATGAAGGGCGGCGTGGCCGTGATGCTGCGCCTGGCGTCCACACTCGCCGAGCCGGCGCACGACGTGACCCTCGTGCTCTACGACTGCGAGGAGGTCGAGGCGACCCGCAACGGCCTCGGGCACCTGGTTCGTGAGCACCCCGGCTGGGTCGTGGGGGACGTCGCGGTGCTGCTGGAGCCCACCGACGGCCGCATCGAGGGCGGCTGCCAGGGCACGATGCGAGTGGAGGTCGTCGTGCCCGGCACGGCGGCCCACTCCGCCCGCGCCTGGCAGGGCACGAACGCGGTGCACGCCGCTGCTGAGGTGCTCGACCGGCTCGTTGCCTACCGTCCTCGCCACGTCGACGTGGACGGGCTGACGTATCGCGAGGGCCTCAACGCCGTGCACATCCGCGGGGGGATAGCGGGCAACGTGATCCCCGACGAGTGTGTCGTGACCGTCAACTACCGGTTCGCCCCGGACAAGGACGAGCAGGCCGCGCTGGCTCACGTGCGCGAGGTGTTCGACGGGTACGAGCTGCGGGTCACCGACAGCTCGCCGGGGGCCCGTCCCGGTCTGAACCACCCCGCGGTGGCCTCCCTGGTGCGGGCGGCGGGCGAGCCCGTCGGCCCGAAGTACGGCTGGACCGACGTGGCCCGGTTCACCGCCCTGGGGGTGCCGGCCGTCAACTACGGCCCCGGCAACCCCGAGCTTGCCCACCGGGACGACGAGCACGTGCCCGTGGCGCAGCTGCGTCGCTGCGAGGACGTCCTCACCCGCTGGCTGTCGCAGGCCGACTAGCCTCGCCCGGTGACCGACGACCGCCCGGGCGGTGCCGCGCCCGACGACGACCCGATGGCCGACCCTGGTCTGGTGGCGCCTGCTCATCCCTCGGAACGACGCCGGGGCCGCATCACCCTGCGTCGCGACCAGGTCGAGCGCAGCACCACCGACCAGCGGCTGCTGGACTCCCGCGGCCCGACCGACTGGGTGCACCAGGACCCGTGGCGGGTGCTGCGCATCCAGTCGGAGTTCGTCGAGGGCTTCGGCATGCTCGCCGAGCTCGGACGGGCCGTGAGCGTCTTCGGCTCCGCGCGCACCGACGCGGACGACGCCCGCTACGTCCAGGCACGCGAGCTGGGACGGCGTCTGGCCAGGGCGGGCTACGCGGTGATCACCGGTGGCGGGCCGGGGGTGATGGAGGGCGCCAACCGTGGAGCGGTGGACGTCGGAGGCGTGTCGGTCGGGCTCGGCATCGAGCTTCCCTTCGAGCAGCGCCTCAACGACTGGGTCGACATCGGCATCAACTTTCGCTACTTCTTCGCGCGCAAGACGATGTTCCTCAAGTACTCGCAGGGTTTTGTGGTGTTCCCCGGCGGGTTCGGCACCATGGACGAGATGTTCGAGGCGCTGACGCTCACACAGACGGGCAAGGTGACGCAGTTCCCCGTGATCCTGGTCGGCTGCGACTACTGGTCGGGCCTGCTCGCGTGGCTGCGCGAGCAGGTGGCCGGCGTCGGCAACATCGACGTCGGCGACCTCGACCTGATCACGTGCACCGACGACCTCGACGAGGTGATGGACGTGCTCATGCAGGCTGACGCGCAGCGGCAGACCCGTGACGAGGCCGAGCTGTACCGGCGCTGACGCGCCACCACCACCGCGTCGGCTCCCGCGGGCGGGCAGGGCCGGTCAGGCGAGGCCGCGCCGCGCCACGCTGGGGGGACGCTCGCCCCGGATCGAGGCCACCATGTCGAGCACCTGCAGCGTCGGAGCGACCTCGTGAGCCCGGAACACCCGGGCGCCGTGCCACCGGGCGACGGCGGTGGCGGCGAGCGTGCCGGTGAGGCGATCGCCGACCGGGCGGTCGAGGGTCTCACCGACGAAGTCCTTGTTCGACAGGCTCACGAGCACCGGCCAGCCTGTGCCCACCAGGGCGTCCAGGCGCCGGGTGAGCTCCAACGAGTGGTAGGTGTTCTTGCCGAAGTCGTGGGTGGGGTCGATCAGGATCCCGTCGGCACGGGCACCCAGAGCCACCGCTCGTCGTGCGAGCGCCACGACCCGCGACAGAACGTCCTGCACCGCGTCGTCGTAGGCCACCCGGTGCGGACGCGAGCGCGGCGCCAGCGGCCCGACGTGGCTGCAGACCAGCCCGACACCGGTCTGCGCAGCGACCTCGGCGAGCCGGGGATCGGCGCCTGACCACGTGTCGTTGAGCAGAGCAGCCCCCGCCGCGGCCACCTCGACGGCCACGTCCGAGCGCCAGGTGTCCACGCTCACCGCGACGTCGGGGTGCCGCTCGGCCACGGTCGCGACGAACGGGACGACCCGCCGCATCTCCTCGGCCACGTCGACCTCGTCCCCGGGACCCGCCTTGACGCCGCCGACGTCGACGATGCGCGCCCCCTGCGAGACCACCTCGTCCACGCGCTCGAGCGCGGCGGAGGCTGCATAGGTGGCCCCTCGGTCGTAGAACGAGTCCGGGGTGCGGTTGATGATCGCCATCACGGCATGCTCACCCTCGCCGAGGGTCACCGGTCCCAGTCGCAGCGACACCAGAGTCCTCCCTGCTCCCGAGGGGGCGCGGCCCCTGCTCGCGTGGGACGATCGGCTCCATGAGCGCAACCTTCGAGGTGTCGGTGCCGGTCGCCGCCCCTGCGCAGGCTACGTGGTCGGTGCTCACCGACTGGGGCCGGCAGTCGGAGTGGGCAGTGCTGACGAGCACGCGCGGCATCGGCCCGACGGGAGGCCGGGCGCTCGGTGAGCAGGTGCACGCATTCACCGGCATCGGCCGCGTCGGTTTTCTCGACACCATGGTCATCGAGCGGTGGGAGCCGCCACGGCTGTGCCGGGTGCGCAAGACCGGTCGCGTCGTGCGTGGTGCGGCCGAGTTCGCCGTCGAGCCGGTGGGTGAGGCCGCGTCACGGGTGACCTACCGCGCCGAGGTGCAGCTTCCCGGTGGCCGCGTCGGCATGTGGGTCTGGCCGCTCGTGCGGGCCGGGTTCGCCGCCGGGTTCACCCGCTCGCTGGCCTCGCTCGCCAGGATCGTGGAGCGGGAGCAGTCCGCGGTGGGCTCCCCGTCGGCTCGGTGAACGACTGGTCGACGCGGCGGGCCGAGCCCGGACCGGACGGACGGCTGCGCTGCCCGTGGGTCGCGGGGGCGAAGGCCCCGGCCGACTACGTGGCCTACCACGACCACGAGTGGGGCCGTGCCGTGCACGGCGACTCGGCGGTGCTGGAGCGCATCGTGCTGGAGGGCTTCCAGTCCGGCCTGTCGTGGTTGACGATCCTGCGCAAGCGCCCCGCGTTTCGCACAGCCTTCGCCGGTTTCGACCCCCGCGCCCTGTCGCTGCTCACCGAGCACGACGTCGACCGGCTCATGACACACGCCGGGATCGTGCGCCACCGCCGCAAGATCGAGGCGGCCATCACCAACGGCCGTGCCGCCGCCGCCTTGCTCGAGCGGGACGGCGAGGGTGCCCTGGACCGACTGTTCTGGTCGTTCGCGCCGCCGACCCCGCCGGCCGCTGCCCCTGCCACGCTCGGCGAGGTGCCGACGACGACACCGGAGTCGACCGCCCTGGCCTCGGCCCTCAAGCGCGCAGGTTTCGTCTTCGTGGGACCGACGACGGCCTACGCGGCGATGCAGGCGTGCGGGCTCGTCAACGACCACCTCACCGGCTGCCTCGCTCGTGAGGGATAATGGCCGTCGAGGCATCGTCGATCATGAGAAGGGGAGCGCACTATGGCGGCAATGAAGCCGCGGACGGGCGACGGTCCGCTCGAAGTGACGAAAGAAGGCCGGGGCCTGGTCATGCGCGTCCCTCTCGAAGGGGGCGGGCGGCTCGTCGTCGAGATCAACGCCGACGAGGCGAACGCCTTGGGTGACGCCCTGAAGGCTGCCGCAGCGCTGTAGCCACCACGGTGTCGGCCGCCCCCGGGGCGGCTGGCACCGTCGCCCTCAGGACACGACGCTGCGGTACACCTGCAGCGTCTCGGCGGCGATGGAGGGCCAGCTGAAGGCCTCGACGGCGCGGCGCCGCCCCGCGCGTCCCATCTGTGCCGCCCGGTCGGGTCGGGCCACGAGCTCGTTGATCTCCTCCGCCAACCCCGCCTCGAACGCGTCGGGGTCGCGTACGTCGTAGTGCACCAGCACGCCGGTCTCCCCGTGCGCGACGACCTCGGGGATGCCCCCCACGTCGCTGGCCACGACGGCCGTCTCGCACCCCATGGCCTCGAGGTTGACGATGCCCTGGGGCTCGTAGATGGACGGGCAGACGAACACCGTGGCGTGCGTGAGCACCTGTCGAACCTGCTCGCGGGGCAGCATCTCCGACACCCACACGACGCCGGTGCGCTCGGCCGTCAGCGTCTGCACCGCCTGCTCGGTCTCGGCCGCCAGCTCGGGTGTGTCGGGGGCCCCGGCCAGCAGCACGAGCTGCGCGTCCGGGTCGACCTGCCGCATCGCCCGCAGCAGGTGCGGCACCCCCTTCTGGCGGGTGATCCGCCCGACGAAGGCGACGGAGGGTCGGGTCGGGTCGACGCCGAGGCGTTCGAGCACGTCGGTGTCGGTGTCGGGACGGTAGAAGTCTGCGTCGATCCCGTTGTGCACCACGCGCACCTTCGCGGGGTCGACCCGCGGGTAGGCCGACAGGACGTCCTCACGCATGGCGTGACTCACGGCGATGATCGCGTCAGCGCCCTCGTAGGCCGTGCGTTCGGCGAAGCTCGACAGCCGGTACCCGCCGCCGAGCTGCTCGGCCTTCCAGGGCCGCAGCGGCTCAAGCGAGTGGGCGGTGACCACGTGCGGACGCCCGTGCAGCAGGGCTCCGACGTGGCCGGCCAGGTTCGTGTACCAGGTGTGCGAGTGCAGCACGTCCGGCTCGCCGTCCCGCCCCGACAGGTGAGCCAGCACGAGGTCGGTCGACAGCTGGCTGAGGGCCGCGTTGGCGTCCGGCATGCGCGGGTCGGTCTCGGCCGCGCAGGTCGCCCCCGGACGGTCCGGCCCCGAGCACAGCACGTCGACGGTCACCTCGGGCTGTGCCCGTAGCGCCGGGACGAGGTGGTCGACATGGACACCGGCGCCTCCGTAGACGTACGGGGGGAACTCTCGGGTGATCAGGGCGACGCGCATGGGATGACAGTAGGGTGCCAAGCATGGCGCGTGGTGGCAGACGAGTGCTCGGTATCGTCCTGGCCGGCGGGGAGGGCAAGCGCCTGATGCCGCTGACTGCCGACCGGGCCAAGCCGGCGGTCCCCTTCGGCGGCTCCTACCGGCTCATCGACTTCGTGCTGTCGAACCTGGTCAACGGCGGCCTGGACCGCATCGCTGTGCTCACGCAGTACAAGTCGCACTCCCTCGACCGGCACATCTCGCTGACGTGGCGGATGAGCAACATCCTCGGCCAGTACGTCACCCCCGTCCCGGCACAGCAACGTCTGGGCCCGCGGTGGTTCCAGGGCAGCGCGGACGCGATCTTCCAGTCGCTGAACCTCGTCTACGACGACGAGCCCGACTACGTGGTCGTCTTCGGTGCCGACAACGTCTACCGCATGGACCCGTCGCAGATGATCGCGGCGCACATCGAGTCGGGCGCCGGGCTGACGGTCGCCGGCATCCGCGTGCCCCGCAGCGAGGCCAGCGCCTTCGGCATCATCCAGACCACGGACGGCACGACGATCGACCAGTTCTTGGAGAAGCCGGCTGACCCGCCCGCGGTTCCCGACGACCCGGACGCGAGCTACGCCTCGATGGGCAACTACGTCTTCACCACCGACGCCCTGCTCGACGCCCTGCAGATCGACGCCGGGGACGAGGGGTCGGTGCACGACATGGGCGGCAGCATCGTGCCGATGCTGGTCGATCGCGGGGAGGCGGCGGTCTACGACTTCAGCAACAACCGCGTGCCCGGCTCCACCCCACGCGACCACGCGTACTGGCGCGACGTCGGCACGTTGAAGATGTACCACGAGGCCCACATGGACCTGGTGTCCATCGACCCGATGTTCAACCTCTACAACCGGGACTGGCCGATCCTGACCAGCCACCCCCAGCTGCCCGGTGCCAAGTTCGTCCAGGGCGGCACCGCGCGCGAGTCGATCGTCGGGCTCGGCTGCATCCTGTCCGGGTCGTTCGTCGACCACAGCGTGCTCTCGCCCGGGGTGCGGGTCGCCGAGGGCGCCACGGTGTCGAACTCGGTGATCATGTCGGGCTCACGCATCGGGGCGGGCGCCGTGATCCGCAACGCCATCCTCGACAAGGCGATCGACGTGCCGGCCGGCGCCAGCATCGGCGTGGACCACCACCACGACCGAGAGCGGGGCTTCACGGTGAGCGCGGAGGGCATCGTGGCCCTGGGCAAGGGTCAGAAGGTCGAGCTCTGACGCCAGCCCGTCGGCGGGAGCACTCGTGACCGGCTGGAGGAGTCAGGTCGTGCGGGGGACCGGAGGATGACGGAGCATGCCTAGTCCGGTCGTGAGGGCCTCGCCGGTGGCGCAGGAGGCGCTGCGGCCGGCCCTGGAGGCTGTCCGGCTCGAGCACGAGGTGCCCACGGGTTTTCCGAGCGAGGTGCTGGCCGAGGCGGACGCGGCGGCCCTGTCTGCGGACGTGTCGTCGCTGCCCGTGGTCGACCTGCCGTTCGTCACCATCGACCCACTCGGCTCGACCGACCTGGACCAGGCGCTGCACCTGCAGGCTCGGCCCGGGGGCGGCTGGCGCGTCTGCTACGCCATCGCCGACCTCGCTGCCTTCGTCCCGCCCAGCGGTGCGGTGGCGGCAGAGGCCTGGAGCAGGGTCTTCACGGTGTACTGCCCGGACCGTCGCATCCCGCTTCACCCCTCGGTCATCTCCGAGCAGGCCGCCTCGTTGTGGCCGGACGGAGACCGGCCGGCGATCGTCTGGACGATCGACCTCGATCGGGACGGGGAGAGCGTCGCGGTGGACGTGCGCCGGGGCCTCGTGCGAAGCCGGGCGAAGCTGGACTATGCGGACGTGCAGCAACGCATCGACGACGGTACGGCGGGCGAGATGCTCGCGCTGCTGCCCGACATCGGGCGGGTTCTGTCCGATGCCCAGCTGGCGCGGGGAGGAGCCTCGCTGCCGATCCCTGACCAGCAGGTGGTCGAGGACACCGACGGGTACCGGCTTGTGTACCGCCTGCCGCTGCCGGTCGAGGACTGGAACGCCCAGCTGTCGCTGCTCACCGGTCGGGCAGCAGCCCGGCTCATGCTCGACGGCGGGGTCGGAGTGCTGCGCTCGATGCCTGCCGCGTCGCAGAAGGACGAGCAGCGGCTGCGTCGGGTCGGCCGCGCCCTGCAGATCGAGTGGCCGGACGACCTGCCGTACGGCCAGATGGTGAACCGGCTCGGGCCGGCGCGCAGCTCCCGGACGGCGGCGTTCCTGACCGAGGCCACGTCGCTGTTCCGGGGCGCGGCGTACCAGGCCTTCGACGGCTCGCCCCCCGCCCAGGTCGAGCACGCGGCCATCGCTGCCCCCTACACCCACTGCACGGCCCCCATCCGACGACTGGTGGACCGGTTCTCCTCCCAGGTCTGCCTGGCCATCTCCGCAGGGTCGGCCGTCCCCGGCTGGGTACGCGCGGCGCTGCCACTGCTGCCGGAACGGATGAGCACGGGCGGGCGTCGTGTGCGTGCGATCGAGCGCGAGAGCCTGGACGCGGTCGAGGCCGCCGTCCTGCGACCGTTGGCGGGGCAGCACCTCGCAGCAACCGTGACCGAGGTGCGCGACGAACGCCGGGGTGAGGTCGCCGTCGCCGACCCCGCCGTCATCGCACCATGCTCCGGGTCGCTCACCCTCGGCGAGCAGGTGCTGGTGCGCCTCGACGAGCAGGCTCTCGCCCAGGGCCGGGTGAGGCTCGTCGCGGTGTCCGGCTGACCGGGCGACCGGCGGCGGCACCGTTCGCCCTCGGGCGCGGCGCTGCTGGCGGAGCCTGCTACCGCTTGACGGCGGCGAGCAGCCCGTCGCCCATCGGCAGCAGCACCGGCACGACTCGCTCGTCGTCGCGCAGTGCCTTGCCCAGCTCGCGGATGGCGACGGTCTCGGCATCGCGCTGGGCGGGGTCGGCCACCTTGTCGTGCCACAGAGCGTTGTCGAAGGCCACCACACCACCGGTGCGCAGCAGCCTCATCGCGTGCTCGAAGTACTCGGCGTACTCGGTCTTGTCGCCGTCGCAGTGCACGAGGTCGTAGTCGCCGTCCTTGAGCCGAGGGAGCACGTCGAGGGCTCGTCCTGGGATCAGCCGCAGTCGCGTGTGCGAGACCCCCTCCTCGGTGAACGCCTGCTTGGCCAGGCGCTGGTGCTCGCCCTCGCGGTCGATGGTGGTCAGGATGCCGTCCGGCGCCATCCCGCGCAGCATCCACAGCCCGGAGACACCGGTGCCGGTGCCGATCTCCACGACCTTGCGCGCGTGCAGGGCCGCGGCGACGAAGCGCAGCGTCGCCCCCACGCCCTCACCGACGGGGACGACGCCGACCTCGTCGGCACGTGCCCGGGCGCGGGCCACGATCTCGTCCTCGGAGAGGAAGCCGTCAGCGTAGGCCCAGGTCGCTGGCTTGGGCACGGGGCTGGTGGTAGCGATGGCAGTCTCCCCTCGGTTCGACGAGCAGTGGGGCAAGCCTATCCACCCATGGGCAGGTCAGGTGCCCAGCAGTGGCCCGAGCGGGGCCGTGTCCGGACGTGAACGCTTCGTCAGGCCGTGTCAGGGTTCTGTGAAACCGGGGCACCTGGCTGGCGGTGCGGGGCTCGGGGCGGGAGCATTGATCCAGTTCACGACCCGACGGTGGCAAGGAGAGAGCGATGTCGTCCGCAGCAGCGGTGCCGGCGCCCGAGGCGTGGCAGCCTCCGAGCTGGGACGACATCGTGAGCGAGCACAGCGCTCGGATCTACCGCTGGGCATACCGCCTGACCGGCAACGCGCACGACGCCGAGGACCTGACCCAGGACGTGTTCGTCCGGGTGTTCCGGTCGTTGTCGACGTACCGACCGGGCTCGTTCGAGGGGTGGCTGCACCGGATCACCACCAACCTCTTCCTGGACGGTGTGCGCCGCACGTCACGTGCCCGCACGTGGCCGCTGGACGAGGTGTCCGCTGCGCACAGGCTTGCTGCCAGCGATCCCGACCCGGGTCAGGCGGCGCACGACGCGCGGCTCGACGCAGACCTGCAGGCTGCCCTCGACGCGCTCTCGCCCGAGTTCAGGGCGGTGGTGCTGCTGGCCGACCTGGACGGGCGCTCCTACGACGAGATCAGCCGCCTGCTCGGCATCAAGTCCGGCACCGTCCGCAGTCGTCTGCACCGCGGTCGACGGCAGCTGCGCGCAGCCCTGGCGCATCGGGAGCACCGCCCGTTGGCCTCGGTGGAAGCACCAGGGGCACCCAGACGTTCTCACCATGAGCGCAACGCCGAGAGGGACCACGATGACTGACGTCACCACGCCACCACCGGGCACCACCCCTGGACCGCCCGTCGACGGCTGGTGGTCCCGTCCACCGACGGCGGACGGCACATCGACGAGTGCTGCGTCCGAGCACGACGCATCGGCCACGCGACCCGTTCCCACCTACTCTGCGGCGGAGCCGGACCCGTGGCGGCTCGCACCCGCCGCCGACGGCCACCCCGGAGTCGGCCAGAGGACTGCCCCGGACCTGGTGTCGGCAGCTCGGGCACCCAAGCGGGCGCCGGGATGGCTCGCCCTGGCCGCCGCCGCGCTGGCGGCGGGTCTGGTGGGCGGCCTGCTCGGCGCGCAGCTGACCCCGGAGCCGGCGTCGCCCGCCAGTGCCTCGGACACCACCGGTACCGCCGTGCTCGACCCGGTCGAACCGAGCGCACGCGCCCCGGAGTCCGTCGCGGGCATCGCCACGGCCGCCCTGCCCAGCGTCGTCTCGATCAGCACGGCGACCGGCAGCGGGTCGGGTTTCGTCATCGACGACGACGGCTACCTCATCACGAACAACCACGTGATCGCCGACTCCGGCGAGCGGGGGGTGCAGGTCTCGCTCCAGGACGGGCGCACCGCCGAGGCCACGATCGTCGGCACGAGCCCCGCCTACGACCTGGCTGTGCTGGAGGTCGACCTGACCGGTATCGACCCCCTGGCCCTGGGCGACTCCGACGAGGTCGTCGTGGGTGACCCTGTCGTCGCTGTCGGCAGCCCTCTGGGCCTGGACGGCACGGTGACGTCGGGCATCGTGTCGGCCACCGACCGCCCGGTGACAGCCGGTGGGCAGGGTGAGGTCAGCTTCATCAACGCCATCCAGACCGACGCTGCGATCAACCCCGGCAACTCCGGTGGTCCGCTTCTCGACGGCAGCGGCCGCGTGATCGGCATCAACTCATCGATCGCCGCGCTCGGCACCTCGTTCGGGGAGCAGGCAGGCTCGATCGGGCTCGGCTTTGCGATCCCCATCAACCAGGCACGGCTGACCGCGGAGCAGATCATCGCCACCGGGGAGGCGGAGTACCCGATCATCGGGGCCACCCTCGACGTGGGTGAGCCCGGCCAGGGCGCCATCATCGCCTCGGTGGTGCCCGGCGGACCCGCCGAGCAGGTCGGGCTGCAGCCCGGCGATCGTGTGGTGGCGCTCAATGGCGGGGTGGTACGTGGAGCAGACGAGCTGATCGTGGCTATCCGCGCACGGCAGCCAGGAGATAACGTGACGCTCACCGTGGCCCGCAACGGCACCGAGCAGCAGGTCGACGTCACGCTCGGCGCTCGGGTGGGCTGACCCCGGCGCGTAGGGAGCGATCGTGTTCGACATCGGCGTGGGCGAGATCGTCGTCATCGCCGTCGTCGGGCTGCTCGTCTTCGGCCCCGACCGGCTTCCGGAGATGGCGAAGCAGGCTGGTGGCTGGGTGCGTGACCTGCGTCGGATGGTGGCCTCGGCCCGCAGCGAGATGTCGAGCTCGCTCGGAGTGGACGCCCGCTACCTGGCCGACCCGAAGGGGTCGCTCACGAAGAGCCTGCTGGGGGAGGACATGCCTGACATCCCCACCAAGCGTGAGGGAGTGACCAAGGCGTTGGGGCTGGACGACGTCGTCAAGGCTGCCGACATCGACATCGACCCCGACGTCACCTGAGGCGTCAGCGACCTGCCGGGGACAGCCCCAGCGACATGCCGGCCAGCCCGCGCTCGCGGCGGCCGAGCCGGGTGGCCACCTCGCGGATGGTGAGGGCCGCCGGGGTGTCCGGGCGGCTCAGCACGAAGGGGACCCCGGCGTCGGCGTCCTCGCGCAGCCCCGGGTCGACCGGCACCGAGCCGAGGAGCGGGACGTTCGTGCCGGTCGCGCGCCCCAGCGCCTCCGCGACACTCGCGCCACCCCCGGAGCCGAAGATGTCGAGCTGCTCGCCACAGTGTGGACACGCCAGCCAGGCCATGTTCTCGATGACCCCGAAGACCCGCTGACGTGTCTGCACCCCGATGCTGCCGGCTCGCTCGGCCACCTCCGCGGCAGCCAGCTGCGGGGTCGTCACCACGACGATCTCTGCATTGGGAAGAAGCTGCCCGAGCGAGATCGCGATGTCGCCGGTGCCCGGCGGCAGGTCGAGCAGCAAGACGTCGAGGTCACCCCAGTAGACGTCGGTGAGGAACTGCTCGAGGGCCCGGTGCAGCATCGGCCCGCGCCACGCCACCGGCGCGCTGCGCTCCGGCTTGAACATCTCGGTCGAGATGAGCCGCACGCCGTGAGCGGGCACGGGAAGGATCATCTGGTCGAGCACCGTCGGCCTGATGCCGCCGACACCCATCATGCGAGGAGTCGAGTGTCCGTAGATGTCGGCGTCGAGCACGCCGACGGAGAGTCCGTCGTCGGCCATCGCAGCAGCGAGGTTGACGGTCAGGGACGACTTGCCGACGCCACCCTTGCCGGAGGCCACCGCGTACACCCGGGTCAGTGAGCCGGGCTTGGCGAAGGGGATGTCCTTGGCCGGTCCGCGCAGCTTCTCCCGCAGAGCGGTGCGCTGCTCGTCGCTCATCACGTCCAGCACGACCTCGACGCCGCTGACGCCGGGCACGGCACCCGCCGCGGCAGAGACGTCGCGCACGATCGTGTCACGCAGCGGGCACCCCGACACTGTCAGCAGCACCGTCACCCGGGCGTGACCCCGCTCGGAGACGACGACGTCGGCCACCATGCCGAGCTCGGTGATCGGTCGGTGGATCTCCGGGTCGTTGACTGTGGCGAGCGCGGAGCGGATCTGCTGCTCCACACCCGGTGCGGACGGGTCGTGGCTGGAGGTGGTCACGCCCCGATGCTACGTACCGTCCCGGGTCACTGCGCGCCGCGATGGCCCGTGTGCAGGGCCTCGAGCACCCGGCGACGCAGCACGGCGAACGGCTCCGAGCCCACCAGAGCGGCCCGGCGGGGTCTCGGCAGCGGGACGTCCACGTCCGCGACCACACGCGCCGGCCGGTCTGACAGCACGACCACGCGGTCGGAGAGCAGGATCGCCTCGTCCACGTCGTGCGTCACCAGCAGGACGGCGCGCCGGTCGGCCTCCCACACCTCCTCCAGCCACACCTGCAGGTCGCGCCTCGTGATGGCGTCGAGAGCCCCCAGGGGCTCGTCGAGCAGGATCACGGCTCGGGGGACGAGGAACGCTCGCAGCAGCGCGAGGCGCTGCCTCATGCCGCCGGAGAGCTGGCCGGGCCACGCGTCCTCGTACCCTGTGAGTCCGAACCGACCCCACAGCGCCCGCGCCCGATCTCGGGCCTCGTCGTCGGGCACTCCAGCGACGCGTGCTCCGAGCAGGGCGTTGTCGAGGCATCGCTTCCAGGGCAGCAGGGTGTCGCGCTGGGGCTGCATGGTGGCTGCCCCGGGCCGACCGACGACGTCAGCGCCGCCCACGGTCGCCGTCCCGGCGTCGGGCACGAGCAGCCCTGCGAGCACACGCAGCACCGTGCTCTTGCCGCACCCGCTCGGCCCGAGCAGGCTCACGAACTGCCCGGGGGCAGCCTGCAGCGTCACGCCGTCCAGCACGACCGTCGCGTCGGGGCCCGTGCCGGCCCCGAAGGCATGGCGCAGCCCGCTGACCTGCCACGCAGCAGCGCCCGCGCTCACGGGGCCAGGTGCTCGTTGGTGAAGGCCGCCGCGCCGTCCACGGGCTGCGAGACGATGCCCGTGGTGGTGAGAAAGTCGGCGAAGCCCGTCCAGGTCGCGTCGTCCTGCTGGCCCCAGACGCCGGACTCACCCACGAACAGCGGGGCGTAGTAGCGCACCGACCGCTCGACGAGCGTCGGCTCGAGCTCGGGCACCTGCTGCAGCAACAGGCTCGCCGCCCTGTCCGGGTCGTCGACCGCCAGGGTGTACCCACGTGCCGTGACCTCCAGGAACGCCTCGACCAGGGACGGGTCGTCGGCCAGCGTCGACTCCGCGGCCAGGAACAGCGGCGTGTACCAGTTCGGGATGCACTCGTCCCAGTCGGCGAAGCGGATCTCGTTGACGGCAACGCCCTGCACCTCGTCGGCGCGCAGCGCGTCCCATCCCGAGAACACCCAGGCGGTGTCGAACTGGTCGGCGCTCATGCCGGCCAGGTAGTCGATGTTGCCCAGCGTCACGAACTCGACGGACGACGGGTCGGCGCCGTCGCAGCGCATGAGGGCGGAGATGATCTCGACCTCCAGCGCCCCGCCGAAGCCGCCGTAGCGGGTGCCCGTGAGGTCACGGGGGGCGGTGATGCCGTCCTCGGCCAGGCTGAACAGCGACGAGTCGTTGACCGGCAGCACGGTGGCGATCGACCGCACCGGCACACCGGCGGCTCGCGCGGGCAGCAGCGACTCGGCCTGGGCCATGCCCACGTCCACCGCGCCCGAGGCGACGGCCTGCTCGACCCCGGTGGAGGCGGGTTCGATGATGGTCAGGTCGATGCCGGCCTGCTCGTACCAGCCCTCGGCCTGGGCCGCGTACACGCCGACGTGGTGGGCGTTCGGCGTCCAGTTCAGCATCAGGGTCATGGGTCGCAGCGGCGGCGCCACCGAGGACTCGGGCTGCGAGGCGCCGGCACCTTCTGTGGCGCCGTCCCCGCCGCAGGCGCCCACCAGCACGGCAGCCGCGGCGCACGCGAGCATCAGTGCACGTCGGGGGATCGGGGTGGGGCGCATGTCAGGGTCTCCTGTCGTCTGTGGGCCCGAGGGCGCGGTCTTGCTGCTCACCAGGGGGCGCGGGTCGAGTCGGCACGCCGCCGCTCCCGCTCGGCGACCTGCCAGGGCACGGCGGCCCGCTCGAGTGCGAACACCAGGCCCACGAGAGCCACACTCAGCGCGGCGATCACCAGCACGGCGGCGAACATCTGATCGGTGGCGAACGACGCGCGTGAGCGCTCGAGGTAGAGGCCGAGGCCCGATGATGCCCCGATCCACTCCCCGACGACTGCCGCGAACATCGCGTACGACGCCGCCACCTTCAACCCCGTGAACAGGCTGGGCAGGGCGCCCGGCAGCAAGACGTGACGTGCGACGTCGCGCCGCGAGCCGCCCATCGCCCGCACGAGGTCGACCTGGTCGCGGTCGCTCGACGACAACCCTCCGACGGCGGCGACCGCGACGGGGAAGAACGAGACGAGGGCGACCACGAGCACGCGGGGCAACGGCCCGAACCCGAACCAGACCACGAACAGGGGGGCGAGAACCACCATCGGGATGCTCTGGGAGACGACGAGCAGGGGGTACAGCGCCGCGCGGACGGCCGTCGAGGCCGTCATCGCGACGGCCAGGGCGACTCCCAGCGTGGCGCCGATCGTCAGGCCGACCACAGCGGTCACCAGGGTCGAGGCGGTGTGCCCGGCGATGACGGCCGCGTTGGCGACCAGGGCGGCGGTGATGCCGGACGGCGCTGGGAGCACGTACTCCGGTGTCTGCAGCACCCGCACCGCGCTCTCCCAGACCAGCACGAGCACGGCGAGCAGCCCCACCGGCGGCACCCAGCGGGGCACGCTCATCTGAACGGGGCCACGAGGGTGTCCATCGCCGACCCGGGCGACGTGCTGGAGTAGAGCTTGACGACCGACACGACGCTGTCCGCACCGGACGCCAGGGCAGCCTCGTGGGCCCGCCGAGCGACCGACCACGCCTCGTCGTCGCCTGCCTCGAACGTGGTGCCCAGCGCTCCCACCTCGTAGTGGCACCCGCTCGCGGCGATCACGGCGATCGCCGCATCGACGTGCGCGTAGGGGGTGGTGCCGTCCCCGACGGGGGACGGCAGGCACTGGATCTCGACGATCATCGCCGCTCCTCCTCCCACAGCGGTGAGGAGGGCGGTCGGCGGTGGTCCCGCCTGTCTCGACTTCCTGCGCCGGCATGACCCGGATCAGGTGCGAAGGGTCTGTGGTCCGCCCACACTCTCAGCGCTCGCGCGCTCCCCTGTCGGTGAGGTCAGCGTACGCCCTCGCACTACGGGCGGTTCGACCCCGGCACGGCCGCGCCCTCAGAGCTGTCCTCGAGCTCCTCCACGATGTCCTCGGAGATCTCCCGTAGCTCGGTGCGGATGAAGTCGCGCGTGGCCAGCTCGCCCACGGCGAGTCGTAGCGCGGCGATCTCGCGGGCGAGAAACTCCATGTCGGCACGGGACTGGGCGGCCACCTGACGGTCCTGCTCGAACGACACACGGTCGCGGTCGTCCTGGCGGTTCTGGGCGAGAAGGATGAGTGGCGCGGCGTAGGAGGCCTGCACCGACAGCACGAGGGTCAAGAAGATGAACGGGTAGGCGTCGAATCGCGACGTCGACGCGCTCAGTGTGTTCCAGGTCAGCCAGACGATGATGAACACCGTCATGTAGACCAGGAACCGGCCCGTCCCGATGAAGCGGGCGATGCGCTCGGAGGCCTGGCCGAACGCCTCGGGGTCCACCTGGGGGCCGCGAGGGCCGCGTCGCGGCTCGCGGGGCAGGTCGAGGCGGTCACGCTCGGGCATACGGTCCATCGGGGGCCTCCACTCGGTCGCGGTCCTGCCGTCGCCACTGCTGGCCGAGCAGGTGGTCCAACACGTCGTCGACCGACACCGCACCGAGCAGGTGTCCCTCGTCGTCGACGACCGGGGCGGCGACCAGGTTGTAGGTCGCCAGGTAGCGGGTCACCTCCTGCAGCGTGGCGCCGACCCGCAGGGGCTCGGGGTCCCGGTCGGCCAGCGTCGAGACCAGGGTGGACGGCGGTTCCCGCAGCAGCCGCTGCACGTGGGCGACGCCGAGGTAGCGCCCGGTCGGAGTCTCGGTGGGGTAGCGCGAGATGAAGGCCATGGTGGCCAGCGCAGGCGTCAGGTCGGGGTTGCGCAGGTGGGCGAGCGCCTCCGCCACGGTGGCGTTCGGCGGAAGGATCACCGGCTCGTTGGTCATCAGACCGCCGGCGCTCTCGTCGTCGTAGTCCATCAGCTGCCGCACCGACCCCGCCTCGTCCGGCTCCATCAGCGACAGCAGCTTGTCCGCGGTCTCCTCGGGCAGGTCCGAGAGCAGGTCTGCGGCGTCGTCGGGGCCCATCGCCTCGAGCACGTCCGCGGCGCGCTCGACCTCCAGCCGGGCGATCACCGTGATCTGGTCGGGCTCGTCGAGCTCTTCGAGCACGTCGGCCAGGCGCTCGTCGTCCATGGCGGCGATGACCTCCATGCGCCGCTTGTCGGGCAAGTTGGCCAGCACCTCGGCCAGGTCGGCAGCCCGCATCGTCGACAACGTGTTGAGCAGGTTGGCGGCCCCCTGCTCGCGCTCGCTCATGGCCCATCCCGTCACCTGGTCCCAGTCCAGGATCTGGGTGTCGGCTCGGCGGAACCGGCCACCGCCACGCTGCACCGCCACCTTGGCCACCCGCCAGTCGCGCGAGCGCGTCGGCTCGAGGCCGACGTCGAACACCACCGCCTCACCGTCGTCACCGGTCACCCGCACGCGCTGGTCGAGCAGGTCTTCGACGACGAGCGTCTCACCGGGGCGACGCTCGAAGCGGCGAACGTTGATCAGGCCCGTCGTGATCACCTGGCGGGCAGCGATGCTGGTCACCCGGGTCACCGGCACGAAGATGCGCCGCCTCGTCGTCACCTCGACCACGAAGCCCACCACGCGGGGGGCGCTGCGGTCCCCGTGGAACCGGACGACGACGTCACGCACCTTGCCCACGCGGTCTCCGACGGGGTCGAAGACGTCCGTGCCCGCCAGCCGCGCGGCGAACACCAGGCCCGGGCGACTCGTCATGGCCCGGAGGCTACCGGCGTCGCCCTGCGGTCAGGATTAGTCTGCAGGGCGTGCCACGTGCCGAGCTGCCGCGCCGACGGGGCGCGCGTATGCGGCGGGCCCGGCTCGCAGGTCTGGTGGCCGTCACGGTTCTCGCCGCGTCGTGCGGCGGCGCGTCGCCGACGGACGACCCCGTGGCACGGCCGAGCCTGCAGGCGACCGCGGTGCCCGAGCCGGACGAGGCGGTGACCAACGGCATCGACGAGGTGTCCCCGGACGAGGCCCTGTCACAGGCGCGCGAGGCCCTGCTGGTCGCCGACAGCTTCCGGGTGGCCGGGTCCCCGACGGCCGGTGCCCCGCTCGACCTGGTACTCGTGGCGGGGGAGCGGGGCGAGGCCGACGACGGTTCCGTCGGTCGAGGGTCGGTGGGCAAGGTGAGCCAGAGCGGGTCGACCTTCGAGATGCTCGCTGTCGACGGTGCCGTGCACGTGCGCGGCAACCTGACCTGGCTCGCCGACGCGATCGGCGAGGATGCCCAGCGCACGCTGGGAGACAAGTGGCTGCTGCTTCCCGAGTCGCTCGCCGAGTCGCTGGCCACGTTCGCCGACCCGCAGGCGTTCGTGCAGGCCGTCCTGGTTCCCGTCGGTCCCGTGCAGTCGGTCGGCGTGTCGGTCATCGACGGTGTCCCCGCCGTCGGGGTTCAGTTCGTCGACAGCGAGGCCACCGCCTGGATCTCGGGGACGGGGGAGCCGTACCCGCTGCTCGTCGAGAGGCGCGGAGCAACGGCGACGGACGGTGTCCTGCGGTTCAGCGACATCGGTGCGCAGGTCACGATCTCGGCACCACCGGCCGCTGACATCGTCGTCGCGCCCGAGCCGTCGCAGGAGTGAGCACCCCCGCGCACCCGTCCGCACCGTTGATGCGGGCCCCGACCGGAGCCGACCTGCCGCTGCTCGCCGTCGCCGTGCTGGGCATCGGAGCCTCCGCGCCACTGATCACGGCCATCGCGGCGCCCGCCCTGGCCATCGCCTTGTGGCGCAACGTCTTCGGCACGGCGGCTCTGCTGCCCTGGGCCTGGGCGCGGGCGCGAGCCGACCTTGTCGCCGTGTGGACCGACCGGCGGCTGCGCGGGGTGGTGGCGCTGTCCGGGGTCGCCCTGGCCGTCCACTTCGCCACCTGGGTGCCCGCGGTGACGCTGACCACGGTCACGGCAGCAACCGCGCTGGGTGCGGTGCAGCCGGTGTGGAACGCGTTGCTGGCCGCCGCCGGCGGGACGCGGGTCAGCTCTCGGGTGTGGGCCGGCATCTCGTTGGCCGTGCTCGGTGCGTTGCTGCTGACCGGTCTCGACCTTGGTGGCGACCCTCGGGCGCTGCTGGGCAACGTGCTCGCACTCGTCGGCGGCATGGCCGCAGCCGTCTACGTCGCTCTGGGGGCTCGCGCCCGCGTGCAGGTGAGCACCGCTGCCTACTCGGTGTCGTGCTACGCGGTGACCGCGTCGCTGCTGCTGGTCGTATGCCTGGTCGCCGGTGTGCCGGTGGTGGGCTTCGACGGGCAGACCTGGGCGCTGCTGCTCGGCCTGACCGCGATGGCTCAGCTGCTCGGGCACACCCTGCTCAACCGCGCCGTCGGCACGGTCGGGCCGGTGGTCGTGGCGCTCGTCATCCTGCTGGAGGTACCCGCCGCGACCCTGATCGCTGCCTGGTGGCTGGGTCAGGTGCCTCCGCTGGCGGCCCTGCCGGCGGCTGCTCTCGTCCTCGCCGGGGTCGCGGTGGTCGTCACCTCGCGCACCTCGCCGGAGGTGACGCCGATACCCGATGCGTGAGCGATCTCACCGCACCGGCCCGACGCCGGGCGCAGCCGCCTGGCTACCCTGCGAAGCCATGACTCCAGGTGTGACTCCCGCGTCCGGCTCGTCCGCTCCCACCCGTGCGCTGCGCTCGCGCCGCTCCTGCCTCGCGGTGCCCGGCTCGAACGTCAAGATGCTCGGCAAGGCGCAGGGTCTGCCCGCCGACCAGGTCTTTCTCGACCTGGAGGACGCCGTGGCGCCCATCGCCAAGGAGGGCGCCCGCGACAACGTGGTCGCCGCGCTGAACGAGGGCGACTGGGGCGGCAAGACGCGCGTGGTGCGGGTGAACGACTGGACCACGCACTGGACGTATCGCGACGTCATCCACGTCGTCGAAGGGGCCGGTGCGAACCTCGACTGCATCATGCTGCCGAAGGTGCAGACGCCCGAGCAGGTCGTGGCGCTGGACATGCTGCTCACCCAGATCGAGACGACGAACGGTCTCGAGGTGGGCCGTATCGGCATCGAGGCCCAGATCGAGAACGCCCTCGGCCTGGTCAACGTGGACGGCATCGCGTCGGCCTCGCCACGCGTGGAGACGATCATCTTCGGGCCCGCCGACTTCATGGCCTCGATCAACATGAAGTCCCTGGTCGTCGGGGAGCAGCCGCCGGGGTACGACGTGGGAGACGCCTACCACTACATCCTCTCGCGCATCCTGATGGCGGCTCGCGCCTACGACAAGCAGGCCATCGACGGCCCTTACCTGCAGATTCGTGACGTCGACGGGTTCCGGCGGGTCGCCGGACGGTCGGCCGCCCTCGGCTTCGACGGCAAGTGGGTGCTGCACCCGGGGCAGATCGACGCCGCGAACGAGGTCTACAGCCCGGCCCAGGACGACTACGACCACGCCGAGCAGATCCTCGACGCCTACGCCTACTACACGTCGGAGGCCGGGGGTGCGCTGGGCGCGGTGATGCTCGGTGACGAGATGATCGACGAGGCCTCACGCAAGATGGCCACCGTCATCGCCGCCAAGGGTCGCGCCGCGGGCATGACCCGCACGACCCAGTTCACCCCACCGGCGGGGTGAGGCCGGCCGGGCCCCTCGCGGGCCGGGTCGCCCTCGTCACCGGCGCCGGCAGCGAGTCGGGCATCGGGTTCGCGTGCGCGGCGAGGTTGCGCCGTGACGGCGCGCACGTGGCGCTCGTCTCCACGACCGACCGGATCCACGAGCGAGCTGAGCAGCTGCGCGCGGAGCAGGCCGGTGGCGCGAGCACCCTCGGCCTGGTGGCCGACCTGCGGGACGAGGCCGCGGTCGCCGCCGTCGTCGCCGCGGTCGAGCAGGCGCTGGGCGGCATCGACGTCCTGGTCAACAACGCCGGGCTGGGCGCGCTCGGTCGTCCCGAGCCCTTCGAGCCGGTCGTGCGCACCTCCCCGGCGGCCTGGCGGTCGGGTCTGGAGGTCAACCTCACCACCGCGTTCCTGGTGACCCGGGCCGTGGTCGCAGGCATGCTCGCGCGCGGCTGGGGGAGGGTGGTCATGGTCGCGTCCACCACCGGGCCGCTGCAGGCCAACCCGGGTGAGGCGGCCTACGCCGCCGGCAAGGCCGGGCTGGTCGGCCTCAGCCGCGTGCTGGCCCTGGAGGGCGCGGCCCACGGCGTGACGGCCAACGTGGTCGCCCCGGGATGGATCGCCACCGCGGCGCAGACGGAGCAGGAGGTCGCGCACGGACTCGCCTCGCCCATGCACCGCTCGGGTACGCCGGGCGAGGTGGCCGCCGCAGTCGGCTTCCTGGCGTCCCCGGACGCGTCCTACGTCACGGGCCAGGTGCTCGTGGTGGACGGCGGCAACAGCCTGCAGGAGGGCCTCGCCGGGTACGCACGCTGACCTGCGCGCTCGGCCGGCCCGCCTCAGGGCACGACAGGCCCGGGCCACACCGGCCGTTGCTCGGTGGCGGGGACGCGCAGGTGGCCGTCGGAGTCGAGGTAGTCACGCCACGAGCGGCGGGGCTGCCAGCCGAACACGGTGCGGGCCGCCTCGATGCTGGTGCCCGAGGCGTCGACACGGTCGAGGTCGCGCACGGGCACGGACGGGTAGTGCTCGGCCATCGCGGCCCGCAGGTCACGGCCACCGATGTTGTCCGGGGAGGCCGCGTAGACCACCTCGTGGCCCGGGCTGTCGGACTCCACGCACAGCGCGAGCAGCTCGGCGAGGTCGTAGTCGTCGATGTAGGACCAGAAGGTGATGCTCGGCAGCGACGGGTCGCGGACGAACGGGCCCAGGTTGCGCTCGTAGTTGCCCTCCCACTGCACCCACGACGGCCGCACCGACACCGCGGTCATGTCGCTGCGGCGGGTGGCCGCCCCGCACAGCTGCTCGCCGAACAGCTTGGCCAGCCCGTAGGGGTCTTGCGGCAGCGCCGGGTGCTGCTCGTCGATCGGGCAGTAGGACGGCAGGAACTCGCGCTCGGCGAAGATGAATCCGGGCACGGTCTCGCTGGAGACGTTGACGAACCGCGGCACTGCTGAGCGCACGCCGGCCTCGAGCAGGTTGAACGTGGCGAGCAGGTTGTTGGCGAACACCTCGTGCGGGGGGTTGTGGGTCGGGTCGGGGATGGCTGCGGCGTGCACCACGGCGTCGCAGCCCTGCACGAGGTGGTGGGCGGCACCGATGTCGGTGAGGTCGGCCTGCACGTAGCGCGGCTCGCCCGGCTCGTCCGCCTCGAAGACGGGTGCGCCGCGATCGGTCGCGAGCACGTCGTGCCCACGCGACATCAGGCAGGTGACTGCCGCCGAGCCGACCTTGCCGCGGGCACCGGTGACGAGGACACGCATGGCGCCACCCTAGATCGCCGTGGACGAGGCACTTTCGTGACCAGGCCCCGAGAAGGGCTCCGGCGTCCTAGGTTCGGCCTCGAGCGTCCACACCTGCCACCGGAGGCACGCCATGCAGGTCTTCGTCGACAACCCGCTGCTGACTTTGTTCTTCTGCGTCGGGGTGGGAGTTGCCTTCGGCATGATCAAGTTCGGACCTGTGTCGTTCGGACCCGCCGGGGCACTGTTCGCGGGCCTGGCGCTGTCGGCAGCAAACGCCGACGTCGCCCTCGACCCGGTCTTCTCCGCCATCGGGCTGTGCGTCTTCTGCTACATGGTCGGCCTGGCCGCGGGCCCGTCCTTCGTGCGTGCCATCCGCACGTCGTACCAGCCGCTGATCGTGGCCGGCACGGCCATCATCGCCATGGCGGCCGGTGGCCTGGCCGTGGGTCGGGCCCTCGGCGTCGACACGTCCTACATCGCCGGTGCCTATGCCGGTGCGGGCACGGCCACACCTGCCCTGGGCGCCGTCCAGCAGCAGCTGGCGGCCGGCGGAGAGGTGCCTCCCGAGCCGGCTGTCGGGTACGCGGTTGCCTACCCGTTCGCAGTGCTCGTCACGATCCTCGGTCTGATCTACCTGATGAACGTTGGCAGCAAGAAGCCGACGAAGGAAGACTCCACGCGGCAGCCGTCCTTGGTCGTCAAGACGGTCGACGTGACCAGGCCGGTGTCGCTCACGGTGCAGACGATCGCCGAACGTTTCGGGGCGGTTGTCTCGCGCATCACCCGCGACGCCGACACGATCGTCGCCCACGCCGATGCGTCGATCAGGCAGGGCGACCTGATCACGGTCACCGTCGGGGACGACCAGCTGCCGCTGCTGGTCGAGGCCGTCGGCGAGCTGTCGGCGCGTGAGCCGTGGCACGACCGCAGCCAGATCGACTTCCGCCGGGTCGCGGTGTCGAACCGGGCGTTCGTCGGGCAGACGTTGGCGCAGCTCGACCTGGACGGCCAGTACGACGCCGCCGTGAGCCGGGTACGACGGGGCGACGTCGACCTCATCGCCACCCCCGACCTCGTGCTGCAGATGGGCGACCGGCTACGGGTGACGGCCAAGCGTGAGGTGCTGCCGCAGATCACCAAGCACCTCGGCGACTCCGAGCGCGCGGCCAACGACATCAACGCTCTCGGGCTGGGGCTCGGCCTGTCCATCGGGCTGGTGTTCGGACTGCTGTCCATCCCGTTGCCCGGCGGTGGAAGCTTCGTCCTGGGCACGGCCACCGGCCCGCTCATCATCGGGGTGGTGCTCGGTGCGCTCGGACGTACCGGACCGGTCGTGTGGCAGCTGCCGACAGGGGTGAACAACGCGTTCAACCAGCTGTTCCTGCTCATCTTCCTGGCCGCGGTCGGCACCGGGTCGGGCGCCAACCTGGTCAGCGCGCTGTCGGGTGCGCTGGGTCTGCAGCTGTTGGCCGTGGCGCTGACCTTCTGCGTGATCCATGCGGTGGTCTGCATCGTGGGGCTGCGCACGGTGCTCGGGTACGGCACGGCCCGTTCGCTCGGTGGGCTCACAGGCTCGCAGCTCAATCCGGCCCCGTTCGCGTACGCCATGGACAAGAACGGCGACCAGCGCATCGCCGTCCTCTACGCGATGATCTTCCCCGTCATCATGCTGGGCAAGGTGATCATCGCCCAGCTGATGGTCATCTACTTCTGAGGGCCGCTGCTGACACGGTTGTGAGCAATCCAACGGTGCCATCGACGCCGTCGCAGCGGATACTGAGGGCAGTACGCCCGCCACCGGGCGCTGTTCCCACGTCCCAAGGAGACTCATGGACCGCCTCGCGCAGACAGACGGCCTCACCGACATCCAGCAGGAGATCCTCAAGACCGTTCGCGAGTACACCGACGAGCAGATCATCCCGGTGGCCACCGACCTCGAGCACAAGGACGCCTATCCCGACGAGATCGTCGAGGGTCTGAAGGAGATGGGCATCTTCGGGCTGATGATCCCGGAGGAGTACGGGGGCCTCGGCGAGTCGCTGCTCACCTACGCCCTGGTGGTGGAGGAGCTGGCCCGCGGCTGGATGAGCATCTCCGGAGTGATCAACACCCACTTCATCGTCGCGTACATGGTCAACCAGCACGGTACCGAAGAGCAGAAGCAGCGCTGGCTGCCGCGGATGGCCGCGGGGGAGCTGCGCGGTGCCTTCTCCATGTCGGAGCCGGGTTGCGGGTCGGACGTCGCTGCGATCCGCACCCGCGCCGAGAAGGTCGACGACGACACCTACGAGATCAACGGCTCGAAGATGTGGCTGACCAACGGCGGCTCGTCCAGCCTCGTCGCCGTGCTCGTCCTGACCGACGAGGGTTCCGACAGCGTCTACAAGAACATGACGACGTTCATGATCGAGAAGGAGCCCGGCTTCGGTGAGGTGGCTCCCGGCCTGACCATCCCCGGCAAGATCGAGAAGATGGGCTACAAGGGCGTCGACACCACCGAGCTGGTGCTCGAGGGCTTCCGCACCGGGGCCGACACGATTCTCGGTGGGGTCGGCGGCAAGGGCTTCTACCAGATGATGGACGGCGTCGAGGTCGGCCGGGTGAACGTCGCGGCACGGGCGTGCGGGGTGTCGAAGCGCGCGTTCGAGCTCGGCATCCAGTACTCCCAGCAGCGGGAGACGTTCGGCAAGCCGATCGCCCAGCACCAGGCCGTGCTGTTCCGGCTCGCCGAGATGGCGACCAAGGTCGAGGCGGCGCACCTGATGATGGTCAAGGCCGCGCGCATGAAGGACTCCGGGGCCCGCAACGACCTCGAGGCCGGCATGGCGAAGTACCTGGCCAGCGAGTACTGCAAGGAGGTCGTGGAGGACTCGTTCCGCATCCACGGCGGATACGGCTACTCCAAGGAGTACGAGATCGAGCGCCTCTACCGCGAGGCCCCGATGCTGCTCATCGGCGAGGGCACCGCCGACATCCAGCGCATGATCGTCGGTCGCCGCCTGCTGGAGGAGTACAAGCTCGCCTGAGGCAGGACGCCCACCTTGGGAGCCAGGCCAGGCCCGCCGTCCGGGGGAAATCCCGCCGCCACCGCTGGCCGGCGGGTCCCCACCCTGCCCGTTGATCACGGCAGGTAGGCCATGGCGTGCCTGCCGAGGCGTGGACACCTCGGCCAGATCCCGGACGCCTACCTGCCGTGATCAACGGGAAGAGCGGGCGTGGAGGGAGTCTGTCCGTACCGTCCGCAGCTCGCGGACGTGATACGTGAGCGGAAGCACACCGGCCGCCTGCCTCACTGCGACGCCGCATGCGGCACCATGAGGGCATGAAATTCGGGCGCTTCTACGAGGACTTCGAGGTCGGGGCCACCTACAAGCACTGGCCCGGCAAGACCGTCACCGAGTACGACGACCACCTGTTCTGCCTCATCACGATGAACCACCACCCTCTGCACATGGACGCGCACTACGCCGAGACGTCCACGCAGTTCGGCAAGAACGTGGTGGTCGGCAACTACATCTACTCGCTGCTGCTGGGCATGTCGGTGCCCGACATCTCCGGCAAGGCGATCGCCAACCTCGAGGTCGAGTCGCTGCGCCACGTGGCGCCGACCTTCCACGGCGACACCATCTACGGCGAGACCACGGTGCTCGACAAGAAGGAGTCGTCGTCGAAGAACGACCGCGGCGTGGTCTCGGTGGAGACGCGGGGCTACAACCAGGACGGCACGCTCGTGTGCATCTTCCGTCGCAAGGTCATGGTGCCCAAGCACGAGGTGGTGGGTGACTCCGAGCCCCGCCCGGAGCCGCGCGAGCGGGGCTGAGCTCAGAGCACGCCGAAGTCGCGCAAGGCGCCCAGCAACCCTGGCGACAGGGGCATCTGCTCCATCTCGTCCGGGGTGAACCAGCCGACGTCGTCCGCGTCGTCGCCCGCGGCCAGCTCGCCCCCGGTCACCTGGCACGCGAAGTCGTGGATCTCGTACCGGTACTCCCCGGTCGGGTCTTGCCGGTGGACCACCCCGAGCAGCTCGCCGACCTGCACTCTCAGTCCGGTCTCCTCCACAACCTCCCGGGCCGCGGCGTCGCGGAGGTCTTCGCCGGGCTCGGCCCGACCACTCGGCAGCGACCAGCTACCCGCATACGGCGCGTGCCCTCGTCGAACCAGCAGCACGCGACCCCGCGCGTCGCTCAGCACCCCGCCGGCGCAGAGGGTCCATGCGGGTGGCGTCACCGTCGTGACGATACGCACCCCTCACCCGCCGATCTCGGTGCCCACAGGGCCCTTGAGACCTTGACGGGGCAGCATCCACCGGCAACGGTGCTGATCATGGACGCGGCGCCGACCTGCCCGAGGTGCTCCAGTCCCCTCCGACCTCCGAGCGTCTGGGTCAGCCAGTGGGAGTGCCCCCAGCACGGAGCCGTTCTTCCGCTGCGCCGTCCACCCGAGCCCTCCACCGGCTGGCTGCGTCACGTGTCCGCGATGGCGCAGGTGCCGGTCTGGCTGGCCTGGCCGCTGCCGACGGGCTGGGTGGTCAGCGGGGTCGCGCCGATCGGGGACGAGGTGAGCGGGGTGGCCGCGGTGGCGACGATGCTCACCGGTCCGAGCCCCCTCGGGGGTCCTGCGGAGATGCTGGTGCTGTCCGAGGAGCCCGGTGTCGGCCTGGGCGCCCGTCTGGCCGGCCTGCCCGGCATCGACCCGGGCCCGGTGTTCGACGGCCCGCCCTACAGCCACGTCGAGGTCGACGAGCACACCGTCCCGCTCTGGCTGGTGCCGGGCACCGACCACCAGGCGGTGGTGGTCGGCGAGCGCAACATGGTGTGGATCTGGGTGATCGTGCGCCCCGCAGCCGCCGGAGTGATGCTCGTGGACCACCTCTCGTTCAGCGACGCGCGCCGCCTCGGGGAGGAGATCCGCCTGCTCCCGTACGGGGCCCGCAGCACCTGGCTCGACGGCGGCTGACCGGTGGTCATCGACCTGCACACGCACTCGGACGTCTCGGACGGGACCGAGTCGCCCTCGGAGCTGGTGGCGACCGCGGCAGGGCTCGGGGTGCACGTGCTGGCGCTCGCCGACCATGACACGACCGCGGGGTGGGCGCAGGCCCTCCAGGCCGGTGCTGCGCACGGCGTCGAGGTGGTACCCGCGATCGAGGTGTCCACCGCCTGGCGAGGTGCCGACGTCCACCTGCTCGCCTACTGGCCCGACGACCAGGACGCCGCCCTGCAGCAGATGCTGCGCACGATCCGTGAGGGACGGCGGCTGCGCGTCCCGCGCATGCTGGCCGGGTTGGCCGCCCACGGCGTCGTCCTCACCGAGCACGACGTGCGTCGCGCCGCCGGGGACGCCGTGTCGGTGGGTCGACCCCACGTCGCCGACGCGCTCGTGGCGGCCGGGGTGGTCGACTCCCGCGAGCACGCCTTCGCGACCTTGATCGGCGAGGGCATGCCGGGGCACGTGCCCAAGCCGGCGCCCCCCCTGCCCACGGCGATCCGCACCGTGGTGGACGCCGGCGGGGTGCCGGTGCTCGCGCACCCGTGGGCTCGCGGCACGCGGCGGGTGCTGGATGAGGCCGCGCTGGTCGAGCTCGCCGAGTCCGGGCTCGTGGGTGTCGAGGTCGACCACGTCGACCACACGGCGGCCGTGCGTGCCGAGCTGCGCGCACTCGCCGACTCCCTCGGACTGGTCGTGACCGGGGGCAGCGACTACCACGGCGCGGGCAAGCCCGGGGTGCTGCCGGGCATGAACCGGACGACGCCCCGGGCCTACGAGGCCTTGCGGGCGCACCGGGCCCAGCGGTCGTGAGCGCGAGGGTGCTGCGGTCGTTCTTCCCGACCCGGCTCGACACCTGGGCGCAGTGTCCGCGTCGCTACCGGTTTCGCTATCTCGACGACCCCTCTCCGCCGACCCGAGGGGCCTTCGCCCACCAGACCCTCGGCGCGGCAACGCACCTGGCCCTGGCCACGTGGTGGCGCCTGCCCGAGTCAGCGCGCACCCCGGACGTCGTCGCCGCCCTGGTGGACGGGGCCTGGAGCGATGCCGGCTTCGCAGACGCCGCCATGTCGCAGCGGTGGCTGCGCCGAGCGCGCGACATGGTCGCCCGCTACGTGGCAGCGGAGACCCGCCGGCGCGCCGCGCTCGCCCCGTTCGGCCTGGTCGAGCCTCGGCGCGTGGAGTCGTCGGTTGCGCTGCGCATCGACGACACGCTCGCGCTGATGGGCCGACCCGATCGAGTCGACGAGCGGCCGACGCCGCATGGCACCGAGCTCGTCGTGGTGGACTACAAGACCGGACGCCGGGAGCCGGACGAGGACGAGGCGCGCACGTCGCGCACGCTGGCGCTGTACGCGGCAGCGGCCGAGGCCACGACGCGCCGGCCCGCTCTGCGCACCGAGCTGCACCACCTGCCCTCGGGTCGCGTCGCGGTGTGGCGTCACGACCCAGCCAGCCGCGACCGGCACGTGCGTCGAGCCGTCGACGTCGCGCGCGACTGCGTGGCCGTCGAGCGGTCGTTGGCCGAGGGCGGCTCACCCGAGCAGCTGTTCCCCACTCGACCGAGTGTGCTGTGCCGCTGGTGCGACTACCGGGAGTCGTGCCCCGAGGGCATCGAGATGGGCCCGGCGGTTGCGCCATGGGAGGCGCTGGAGCCCGCCGAGCCGACGGTGGGCACTCCCGACTGGGGGAGCGAGGCCGGTGGCTGATCGAGCGGGAGCGAGAACCAGACCGTGGTGCCGTCAGCAGAAGCCGACGCCCCGCAACGCGATGCCACGTCTCGGACGAGCGCCAGCCCTCGGCCGTGGTCGAGGCGGGGGCCGGTGCCGGGTGCACCACCGGCGTCCGACACCGTCACGACGACGTCTGCGTGCTGCACGTCGATCGTCAGCCGGACGGGTGGGCGGGCGTGCACGATGGAGTTCGTCACCAGCTCGCTGGTGAGCAGTGCTGCGTCGTAGGCCCGCTCGTCGCTCGCAATGCCGCGCAGGGTGTCCAGCACCAGGCGCCTCGCGCGGCTCACCTCGCTGCTTTCGGCATCCAGCGTGACGGTCACTGCACGAGGCGCACTCACGATGCGACGGTACCCACTGCCGCCACGGGTCAAACCCGGTGCGCGGCGGGCATTCGCGGCAGGCATGATGGGTGCCTGTCGCACACACCAGCCGGGAGGATCGCGGTGACTCGCACGATCGCCGTCACGAACCAGAAGGGCGGCGTGGCCAAGACCACGACTGCCGCGTCCCTGGCCGTGGCGCTGGCCGAGCTGGGCCAGAAGGTGCTGGTCGTCGACCTCGACCCGCAGGCCTGCCTGACCTTCTCGCTGGGCATCGACCCGGAGGACCTCGACGCCTCGGTCTCGCACGTGCTCACCCAGGGGATGTCCGCGGCCGACGCCATCCTGCCCACCGACGAGGGCATCGACCTGCTGCCGGCCACGATCGAGCTGGCCGGGGCCGAGGCGACGCTGCTCACCCGCACCGGACGCGAGCTCACCCTGCGCATGTCGTTGGAGGACGTCTCGTCCGGCTACGACTGGGTGTTCCTCGACAGCCCCCCATCGCTGGGCGTGCTCACCGTGAACGCGCTCACGGCATCCCGGGAGGTCTTGATCCCCCTGCAGTGCGAGACGCTGTCGCACCGTGGTGTGGGCCAGCTTCTCGACACGATCCACGACGTGCGCCGGTTGCTGAACCCGCGGCTGCGCATCCTCGGAGTGCTGCCGACGCTGTTCGACAGTCGCACCAACCACGCCAAGGCCGTGCTGGCCGACATCGAGCAGCGCTACGAGCTCCCGATCCTGCTGCCGGCCATCCCGAAGTCGGTTCGTTTCGCCGAGGCGCCCGCGGTCGGGCGCTCGATCCTGTCGACCTCGCGTCGGTCGAAGGGCGCGCAGGCCTACCGCGAGGTCGCCCTGGGCCTGCTCGGTGAGACAGCGGTGCAGGTGCCGTCCTCGGCGTAGGACGAGGTCTACGCCTCGCCTGGTGCCGACGTCGTGCCGCCGCGAGTTCTGCGGCGCCGGCGCTTGCGAGCAGCGCCCGACGTCGACGCCGTCTGCGCCGAGGCGTCCGCGGCGCCACTCTCGGCGCGCTCCGGGCCGCGCGACTGCTGGCCACCCGAACCACGCCGCCCGCCCTGCCCGCCGCGTCCGCGTCCTGCACGGGCACCGGACCGGGACCCGTCCGTGCCTCGGTCGTCACGCCTCGGCTCGGTACGGGTGACGCCGGGCAGCACACCGGTTGCCGTCGAAGGGATGCCCAGGTCGTGGTAGAGGTGCTCGCTCGTCGAGTAGGTCTCCGGGGGGTCGGGGTAGGGCAGGTCGAGGGCCGTGTTGATCGACGACCAACGAGCCAGGTCCTCCCAGTCGACCAGCGTGATCGCGACACCGGACGCGCCCGCGCGGCCGGTGCGTCCGATGCGGTGCAGGTAGGTCTTCTCGTCCTCGGGGCACGACACGTTGACGACGTGCGTGACGCCGTCCACGTCGATGCCGCGGGCCGCGACGTCGGTGGCCACGAGCACGTCGATCGTGCCCGACCGGAACGATGCCAGCGCCTTCTCGCGCCCCTGCTGGTTGATGTCGCCGTGGACGGCCCCGACGCGAAAGCCTCGGCCCTTGAGGTCGTCGGCGATCGACTGGGTCTGACGCTTGGTGCGGGCGAACATCATCACCAGGCCGCGGTTCTCGGCCTGCAGGATGCGCGCGAGCACCTCCTCCTTGTCCATGCGGTGCGCTCGGTAGACGAACTGTGCCGTCGCCGGGACCGTGGCTCCGGCATCGGCGGACTCGGCCCGGATGTTCACCGGGTGCCGCATGTAGCGCCGCGCCAGGGCGATCACGTCGGAGGGCATGGTGGCGGAGAACAGCATCGACTGACGCAGCTCCGGGGTCATGGCCAGCAGCGTCTCGACGTCGGCCAGAAAGCCCAGGTCGAGCATCTCGTCGGCCTCGTCGAGCACCGCCACCTTGACGTGACCGAGGTCGAGCGCGCCCTGGCGCGCCAGGTCGAGCAGTCGTCCCGGCGTGCCCACGACGACGTCGACCCCCTCACGAAGGGTGTCGAGCTGCGGCTCGTACGCGCGACCGCCGTAGATGGTCATGATGCGCATGCGGCGGTCGGTCGAGGCAGCCTCGAGGTCGGTGGCGACCTGCAGCGCCAGCTCGCGGGTCGGTGTGACGACGAGGGCCTGGGGCTTGCCCGGCGCGGCCAGGTCGTCGTAGTCGGGCTCGTCCGGGCTGAGGATGCGCTGCAGCAGGGGCAGCCCGAACGCCAGCGTCTTGCCGGTACCAGTGCGCGCCTGGCCGATGAGGTCGGCACCGGTCAGGGCGACCGGGATGGCCATCTGCTGCACGGGGAACGGGGCCGTGATGCCGCGAGCGGTCAGGGCCGAGGCCAGGCTCGGCATGACGCCCAGGTCGGCGAAGGTGCCGGGGTCGTCAGGTGCGGTCTGTGCCGTCTCGGCTGTACCGCCGGCGTTGTCCTGGTCGACGCTCAGTCGTCCACTCCTCGCGGTCGTGCTGCAGATGTTTGCACGAGTCTAGTCTGCGAGCGTGGACTCCTCCGACCTCACCGCGCCGTCCGAGCTCGACGACCCCGCGTACCGCGCGGCTGTGGTCGACCTGCTGGGCGTGCTGGCCTACGGCGAGCTCTCTGCCTTCGAGCGCCTCGTCGGTGATGCCGCCCTCGCCCCGCGGGTGTCGGACAAGGTGGCGCTGTCGCAGATGGCGGTGGCCGAGTTCCACCACTTCGAGCGGTTGCGCGACCGCCTGCGCGAGCTCGGCACCGACCCGGACGAGGCGATGGAGCCGTTCCGTCCCGCGATCGACGGGTTCCACCGCTCGACCGCTCCGTCGTCGTGGCTCGAGGGGCTGGTCAAGGCGTACGTGGGTGACGGCATCGGGCAGGACTTCTACACCGAGATGGCGGCCTTCCTCGATCCAGCGACCCGCGACCTCGTCGTGGACGTGATGGCCGACCTCGGCCACAGCGCGTTCGTCGTGGAGAGGGTGCGGGAGGCGATCGCGGCCGACCCGCGAGTGGCCGGCCGGTTGGCGCTGTGGGGACGACGACTGGTGGGGGAGGCGCTGTCGCAGGCGCAGCGGGCGGCTGCCGAGCGCGACAGCCTCGACGCGCTGTTCGTCGGGACGACGACCCGCCCGGGGATCGGGCTCGGGGGAGTGGGAGTGATCTTCAGTCGGATCCTCGAGCGGCACGCCGCTCGCATGAAGTCCCTCGGGCTGGCTGCCTGAGGGGTCAGGTCGTGCCGAAGCCCACCCGGCGCTCGACGGGCTCCCCGATCTCGACGTAGGCGATCCGGTCGCCCGGGACGACGAACAGCCGGCCCCGGTCGTCGGCGAGGCTCAGGACGCTGCCGGCGGCGACCGCCGCGCTGACGGCCTTCTCGACCTCGTCGCGGCTCTGCGTGCTCTCCAGGGCGATCTCTCGCGAGGCGTTCTGCACGCCGATCTTGATCTCCACGGCTTCAGGCTAGTCGTCGTGACAGGCGGCGCTACTCGTGGTGCTCGGCGTCGAGCCGGGGGAACCCCCGGATGCCTCGCCAGCCGAGGGTCGCCACCAGAGACGTCGCGTCCGCCCGTGGCAGGGAGCCGTCGGAGGCCAACCAGAACCGCGCGGCCACCTGTGCCATGCCGACCATGCCGGCGGCCAGCAGCTGGGACTCCTCCGCGGACAGCCCGGTGTCCTCGGCGATCACCGGGGCGATGGCCTCCGCGCAGCGGCGGGTCAGCGCGTCCAGCCGACCACGGACGGCCTCGGCGCTGGTGAGGTCGTTCTCGAACAGCAGGCGAAAGGAGTCGCCCTCGCCGCCGACGAACGAGAAGAACGCGTCCATGGCCGCAGCCACGCGGCGCTTGTTGTCGTGCGTGGAGTCCAGGGCCTCGGTGACGCTGTCGACGAAGTCGTCGATGCTCTGGTCGAGCAGCGCGAGGTAGAGGTCGAGCTTGCCGGGGAAGTGCTGGTAGAGAACCGGCTTGCTGACACCTGCGCGAACAGCGATCTCGTCCATCGCAGCGGCGTGGTAGCCGCGCTCGACGAAGACGACCTTGGCGGCCTCGAGCAGCTGGGCACGGCGCTCCGACCGGGGCATGCGTGCGCCGCGCAGAGCGATGTCAGGAGT
>CAYNWB010000004.1:69864-89501 GCA_964400785.1 uncultured Actinomycetes bacterium
CGCGGGCGGGTACCGCGCCGGCCTGCTCCGCCGCCTCGTGCAGCTGCTCCAGGGCATCCTCCGCCGGAGTCTCCACCGAGGTGTCCGTCTGGTCGGGCTCGACCTCCACAAGGGGGTCGGGCAACGCCCGGCGCCGGTCCTGCCCGCTGCGCTCGGCCATGTCCCACTCCTTCGCCGTGACGGGTGTTCCCGGAGCACCCGGGGTCCCACGGCATCACCGTAGCCCCCGGGAACACCCCACTCGCGCCTGCGGTTGAACCGCCCGAGAGTCACGTCCGTCGCAACGCGAGGAGCCTGTCGTGGTGTCGCTGCCTGCCCTGGTGGAGCCGACTGCCGAGCTGAGCGTCGAGGAGGTCCAGCGCTACTCGCGCCACGTGATCATCCCCGACGTCGGGATGGTCGGTCAGCGCCGACTCAAGAGCGCACGGGTGCTGGTCATCGGCGCCGGGGGGCTGGGCTCGCCCGCGCTTCTGTACCTGGCCGCAGCGGGTGTGGGGACGATCGGCCTGGTCGAGTTCGACGAGGTCGACGAGTCGAACCTGCAGCGCCAGATCATCCATGGCCAGTCCGACGTCGGACGGCCCAAGGCCGAGTCGGCGCGCGACGCCATCGCCGAGACCAACCCCTACGTCACCGTCGTGCTGCACCAGACTCGCCTGGACTCCGACAACGCGCTGCAGATCTTCGCCGACTACGACCTGATCGTGGACGGCACCGACAACTTCGCGACGCGCTACCTGGTCAACGATGCCGCCGTGCTGCTCGGCAAGCCGTACGTGTGGGGCTCGATCTACCGGTTCGAGGGCCAGGCGTCGGTGTTCTGGGACGAGCACGGACCCAACTACCGCGACCTCTACCCGGAGCCGCCGCCGCCCGGCATGGTGCCCTCCTGCGCCGAGGGTGGGGTGCTGGGTGTGCTGTGTGCCTCGATCGGCTCGATCATGGCAACCGAGGCGGTCAAGCTCATCACCGGGATCGGCGACTCGTTGCTGGGCCGGCTGATGGTCTTCGACGCCCTGGAGATGACCTACCGCCAGGTGAAGATCCGCAAGGACCCGGCGACGCAGCCGATCACCGAGCTCATCGACTACGAGGCGTTCTGCGGCTCGTTGTCCGACGCCGCAGCCGACGCCGCTGTCGACTCCACGATCGACGTGAGGACCCTGGCGTCGTGGCTGGAGCAGCGTGAGCGTGGCGAGCGCGACTTCGAGCTCGTCGACGTCCGCGAGCAGGGCGAGTACGAGATCAGCCGCATCCCGGGGGCGGTGCTCATCCCCAAGAACGAGTTCCTCATCGGGGATGCCGTCGCGCGCCTGCCGCGCGACAAGCAGGTGGTGTTCCACTGCAAGGGCGGCGTGCGCTCGGCAGAGGTGCTGGCCGTCGCCAAGGCCGCCGGTCTCGACGACGCCGTGCACGTCGGTGGTGGCATCAACGCGTGGGTGCGCCAGATCGACCCGTCCCAGCCGCTGTACTGAGCCGATCGGCAGGGCGCGGCTCGTCTCAGAGGGCGCCGGAACGCTGCAGGCGGGTCCACGAGAACCAGCCGATCGGAATGGGCAGCCAGAAGGTGATGAGCCGGTAGAGGATGACGGCGGTGAACGCTTGGCCGCCGGGCACGCCCGCGGCTGTCAGACCGGCCGTCAGCGCCGCCTCCACCGCGCCCAGGCCGCCGGGGGTCGGCACGATGCTGCCCACCGCATTGCCCGAGACGAAGATCAGCGTGGCGGTGGCGATCGGGATGTCGGCCCCCACGGCCTGCACCGACGAGTACAGCGCCACGCCGTACCCGAGCGTCAGCAGCAGGTTGCCGCCCAGCCCCATGGCAAGGCGGCGCGGGTCCTGGACTGCGTCGAGCAGCCTCGGCAGGCCGCGTTCGACGAACGACCGCCACGCCTTGCTCGCGCGGGTGCGAACGGCGGGGACGAGCCAGAGCACGACGGCCGCCGTGAGCACGACGGCGCCGACGGCGACGACGATGGTCGACAGCCTGATGCCGAAGTCGACCTCGCGTCCGGTCAGCAGACCCAGCACGAGGATCAGCGGGACGCTCACGATGAAGGCCGCGGCCTGCGAGGCGGCGACGCTCGCGGCGGCGGACGGCAGCGGGATCTTCATGCGCACCAGCAGCCGGGTGTTCAGCGCCGCGATCCCGAGCGTGGACGGGGCGACCAGCCGCACGAAGCCGAGTGCGACCTGGGCGCTGAAGACCCGTCCCAGGGGCACGGTCTCGGGCACGAAGCCGACCAGGCCCCATGCCGCGCCCAGGTAGCTGAGCGCGAAGGCGCCCAGCGCCACCAGGATCCACCACGGGTCGGCCGAGGTGACCGTGCCGATGATGTCGACCCCGACGAGGTTGGTGCCGACCAGGTAGACCGCGAGCAGGATCGACAGCGCCGAGAGCAGCACGCGTGGCCGCAGCCGCTCCAGGCTGATCGTCTCGATCGTGGGCGGTTCCGCGCGCTCGCGCACCTGGTCGCGCACCTGCTCCAACAGCTCGCTGCCCGTGCCGAGCCGCGCACGAGTGCTGGGGGGCAGCGCGAGTGGCTGGACGAGGGGAAGCGCATCGCCCACGGTGTCGCGACCGACGGTGCGCACAGCGGCGGCGACCGCTCGACGGGCACCCACGATGGACGAGGTGAGCACGATCATCTGGGCCACGTCCGCCGCCAGGGCGACGGTGCTCGCCGCCACCGTCGCGCTGTAGTGCTCGAGCACCGAGGCCTGGCCTCGCTCGTCCAGAGCGATGGTCTCCGCGGCCAGCTGACGGTGTGCGATGCCGGCCTCACGCATGAGCCGCACCTGCGTCCAGAGGTCGTCGAGCACCTCGTCGGTCAGCAGCTCGGGCCCGGCGTCGTCCCTCTCGAGCAGCTCACTGAGGCGGGTGCCCGTCGCGCGCTCGTACACCAGGGCGATGGCGTCGGACCCGAGGGCGAACGTGGCTCGAAGCCGCGGGCTGCGTACACCGGCCCGGTGCAGCGCCAGCGCTGCGAGCGCGCGCTGGTCGGTGCCGCCACGCATGGTGACGCTCTCGCGGGGCAGGATGTCGCCGCGCAGGCGCATCCACTGCCACGCGTTGGACAGCAGCCCGGTGCCTTCGCGGTCGCGATCGAGCACGACGACGTCGAGCTCCTCCTGGTCGGTGACCATGCCGTACACCCGGGGCCAGGCATCGCTTCGCGAGGTGAGCGAGCGGGCGCCGAACCCGTGCGCTCGCAGGCCCGCGGCGATGGCCGCACCGTCCGGACGGTCCGTGGGCACACCCGACACCAGTCGCACCGTCAGTGCGACGGCCCGGCCGAGCAGCAGCCCGAACGCGGCACCCTGGGGCGTGACCTGGCCACCGAGCAGCAGGTCGACGACCCCGCCGACGACGGCGACGAGCGACAGGCGCTGCACCCAGGGCCGCTCGGTCCACCCGACGATCGATACCAGGGCAATGGTCGCGGCGGCGCTGGTCGGGAACACGAGGCCCGATGTCGGAGGACGGAACGCCGAGGCCAGCGCCTCGGGGGCGAGATCTGACTGCAGCAGCACCGACAGCGTGCCGAGCAGTACCGCCGTGGTGATGCCGGCGAGCACCATCTCGGCCGCCGTCCGTCCGCGGCGTTGCGCGATCTCGAGCCCGACGAAGCCGATCCACACCGTCAGGGTGCTGAAGGCGGCGACGAACTGCAGCGGCAGCAGCACCCACGACGGTACGAGTGCGCTGGCCTCGCTGAGGTCGCCCCCGATGCCCGCGACCGTGCGGGAGGCGGTGAGCGACAGCACCACCACGACGACGAGCCCGGTGAGCGTGATCGCCAGCCGGGTAGCGTCCAGCGGCCGGCGGGAGCGACGAACCTGGGGCGGCTCGTCGATCAGCACCGGCGGCTGGTCGTCCACGTGGACGGCGCTGGTCGTCATCGCCCCGATGGTCCCACGGGGGCGGGTCTCTGCGTGAGCGCATGCCCGCTCGTCGGCGTGGGGCAGGCTGGGCACGTGACGAGCGATCCGGTCGAGATGGTGCTCGACCTCGTCGAGCAGGTCCCTCCGGGTCGGGTCACCACGTACGGCGATCTGGCCGCGATGGCCAGCGACCTGCTGCCGGGTGCGGTGACGGCACGCGCAGTCGGCCGCATGCTGGCGCGCACCGAGCGTGAGGTGCCGTGGTGGCGGGTGGTGGGCCACGACGGGCGGCTTCCGCCCGGACTCGAGAACGAGGCGACACGACGCTTGCGGGCCGAGGGTTGCCCGCTGCGCGGGTCGCGCGCGGACGTGCGACGGGCGCGCTGGGTGGGGTGAGGCTCAGCGTCGCTCGACGAACAGGGTCTGGTTCGCGGTGCCGACGGCCCCCGTGGTGTCGCCGAGCACTGTGTGGGTGTGCCCGATCCCCGACGGGTCGAGCACGGTGCGCGCGTCCATCCACACCTGGTCGCCCACAGGCTCGCGGTGCAGGTGGATCGTCAGCTCGGTGTTGACGAAGACCATCTCGGACGGGTCGGCGACGGCGGAGACGCCGCTGCCGGCGTCGGCAACGGCGGCAGCGTGCTGGGCCCCGGTGATCGACTCGCCGTCGACGAGGTCGACCAGCAGCCGGGTCCACGTGGTGGCGGGCCCCGGCTCGCCGAACGAGCCGGCTGCGAGCCGCCACTGCACGGCGTGCAGGTAGCCACCACCCCAGGTGCCTGGAGGCTGCTGCGATAGACCGGGCCCGGGGGGTGGCTGGACCGGTGTCGTCGGCAGGTCGAGCGGTGTCGGTGCCCGCCTGATCAGCCAGACGTGCGCGCTCATGATCGGCTGGTCGGGGTTCTCGGCGGCGGCGAGCTCGGCGCGTGCCCACGCCACCCGCCGACCCGGCCTCTGCAGGGTTGCCCGCACCACGAGTGTGGCGACGGGCACGGGACGAAAGATCTCGGCGGTCAGCCGGGCCGGCAGCGCGTCGTCCGGGACGGGAGCCGCCGCGCCGCCGAGCTGCTGCACTGCGCGCAGCAGCAGTGCCGTGGGCGGGCCGGCGTGCTGGAAGGACGGCGACCAGGGACCGACGGTGTGCTCGGTCGAGTCGACCACCTGCTCGACGCGCGACGCCGTGGCACTGCCCGAGACCTGCCTGTAGAAGGAGCCGCGTGCCACCTGAGGCACCCTAGTGTCGGAGGTCTCTGCTGTGATCGTGCCCGTGCAGGCGATCGAGGGGCGTGACCCGCAGCAGGTGGTGCTGGGCCACCGCACGGGTCCGCTGCTGGTTCTCGGTGGCCCGGGCACCGGCAAGACCTCTCTGGTTGTCGAGCTGGTCGCGCAACGCCTGGTCGCCGGCGTCGACCCGGGGTCGGTGCTGGTGCTGGCGTCGAGCCGGCGGGCCGGCGCCGAGCTGCGCGACAGGGTCGCCGCGCGGGTCGGGCGCACCATCCGGGAGCCGTTGGCGCGCACGGCCCACTCCTACGCCTTCGGGCTGCTGCGCCAGCAGGCTCTGCTGCGAGGGGACGACCCGCCGCGTTTGCTGGCCGGCGCCGAGCAGCAGCTCATGATCACCGAGCTGCTGGCCCACTCGACCGCGCCGTGGCCCGACTCGCTCGGGCCGGCCCTCGGTACTCGGTTCTTCGCCGGTCAGCTGCGTGACCTGCTGCTGCGCGCCGTCGAGCGCGACCTCTCGGCCGACGACCTGGTGCGCCTGGGTCAGCAGCACGATCGCCCGCTGTGGCGCGCCGCCGGTGTCTTCGGTCGCGAGTACGCCGAGGTGACGGCGTTGGCCCGGCCGTCCTCCTACGACCCGGCCGAGCTGGTGCGGGCCGCTGTGGACCTGCTGCGTGACGACCCCGAGCTGCTCGCCGCGCAGCGGCGCGAGCGTTCGCTCGTCGTCGTCGACGACGTCGACGAGGCCGACCCGGCACTGCTGGACCTGCTCGACGTGCTCGCCGGTGGTGGCACCACCCTGGTCGCCACCGCCGACCCCGACAGCACGGTCTACGGCTTTCGAGGGGCCGACCCCCAGGCGGTCCGCAGCTTCGCTCGGCGCTTCGCCACCCCGGACGGCCGGGAGGCACCGGTGGTGCTGCTGGGCACGTCGCACCGACTCTCGCCCGTCCTGCTCGAGCCAGTCGCGCGGCTGGCGTCTCGCCTCGGCGGGTCGGCCCCGTGGCGACACGTCCGTGCTGCGGCTGCTGCCGGCGACCCGCACTTCGAGGCGGCGGTGCTGGCCAGCACCACCGACGAGATGGCCCACGTCGCCGCGCGCCTGCGCCGTCGGCACCTGCACACGGGGGTGGCGTGGTCGCGCATGGCGGTGGTGGTGCGCTCGGCCGGTGACCTGACGGGTGTGCGGCACTGGCTGGCGCGGTACGGGGTGCCGGTGGTGCAGCGCCCGGACGAGGTCGCGCTGTGGCAGCAGGCGCCCGTCCGCGCCCTGCTGGACCTGCTCGCCCTGGTGGTCGGACGCGACGAGGTGACCCCCGAGGACGTCGTCGACCTGCTGCTCGGACCGCTGGGTGGCCTCGATCCGGCTCGGCTGGTCTCGTTGGGACGGCTCGTGACGACCGCGGAGAGCCGCGAGGCAGGCCACCGCCGGACGGAGCAGATCCTGGCCGATGCGGTGCTTCGGGGTGAGCCGATGCCCGGCGGGCTGACCGATCGCGCAGTCTCCCGACTCGCCGAGACCGTGCGGCGAGGTCGGGAGCAGGCCGCGTCCGGATCGGTCGAGCAGGTGCTCTGGGCCCTGTGGCACAGCCTCGGCCTGGCGGACGCGTGGCGGGACGCGGCGCTGAGCGGCCACCGGGACGGAGCGGCTGCGGACCGCGACCTCGATGCCGTCGTGGCAGTGTTCGAGGCGGCTGCGCGCTTCACCGACCGCATGCCGGGTGCCGGCCCTGCGGCCTTCCTCGACCACGTCAGGGCGCAAGAGCTGCCGTCGGACTCCTGGTCGACGGCGTCGTCCTCCGCCGAGGCGGTCACTGTGCTGACCGCCCACGCCACGAAGGGGCGCGAATGGGACACGGTGGCTGTCTGCCGCGTGCAGGAGGACCTGTGGCCCGACCTGCGACGCAGGCAGAGCCTGCTGGGCGTCGAGGAGCTGGTCGCCGTGGTCGACACGGGCCGTCTGCCCAGCGCAGCCGAGCAGGCCACGCTGCTGCTGGCAGCCGAGCGCAGGCTGCTGCACCTGGCGATCTCACGAGCGTCCGGGCACGTGCTGGTGACTGCTGTCGACGACGGTGAGGCACGGCCGTCCCGCCTGCTCGACGAGCTCGACCCCGATCGTTCTGCCGTCCAGGTCGTGCGGCGGCCGGCGCAGGCGCTGAGCCTTCCGGCCCTGGTTGCCGAGCTGCGGGCCGCCGTGTGCGACCCCGACGGCGAGGGCCCGCAGCGGGCGGAGGCTGCACGGCTGCTGGCCATGCTCGCGCGGGACAGGGTTGCCGGTGCCGACCCCGACCAGTGGTACGGGCTGGCGCCGGCGACCGACGAGCGACCCCTCGTGGAGCCGGACGAGACGGTGCGCCTCTCCCCGTCCCAGATCGAGGGGTACCTGCGCTGCCCCCTGCGATGGATGCTGCAGCGAGCGGGAGGCGACAGCGGCACGGCGCTGCGGCAGTCGATCGGCACGATGATCCACGACCTGGCGTGCGACGCGGCTCGGGGCGAGTGGACCGCTGACCAGGTCTGGCGCCGCTACGAGCAGCTGTGGGCCACGATCGATGCCGGGCACGGATGGGTGGCTCGCCGGGAGCGTGCACGTGTCGACGCCATGGTCGCCCGGCTCGTGGGCTGGCTCGAGCAGAACCCGCGGCAGCTCGTCGGGGCAGAGGTCGAGGTGAGCGTCGACGTCCCAGGAGCGACCGTGCGTGGCCGCCTGGACCGGCTCGACCGCCGGCCCGACGGGTCGCTGGTGGTCATCGACTTCAAGACCGGAACGAGCACCCCGCCCGCCGCGGACGTCGCGGTGAACCCTCAGCTCGGCGTGTACCAGTGGGCGGTCAGCTCGGGGACGCAGGCCGCGCCGGAGGCAATACCGGCACGCACGGCCGGAGGCCTGCTCGTGCACCTCGGGATCGCCGGCAGCGAGCGGGCGAAGGAGCAGGAGCAACCCGGTCTCGACGCTGCCGACGACCCGCAGTGGCCGCGAGCCCTCGTCGAGCAGGTCGTCGACGGTGTGTCCGGCTCGACGTTCGCGGCACTGGTCAACCCCGGGTGCAGCCACTGCCCCGTTCGAACGTCCTGCCCCGCGCATCCCGACGGCGAACGGGTGGTGCCATGACGAGCCTGAGTCCCGTCGTCATCGCCGGGCTGCTGGGGCTGCCGAGCCCGACCGACGAGCAGCAGCACGTCATCACCGCCCCCCTGGCTCCGGGAGTCGTCGTCGCAGGGGCCGGATCGGGCAAGACCGAGACCATGGCCGCCCGCGTGGTCTGGCTGGTGGCCAACGGCCACGTGCGGCCGGAGCAGGTGCTGGGTCTGACCTTCACGCGCAAGGCGGCCAGCGAGCTGGGCCAGCGGGTGCGCCGGCGGTTGACGGCATTGGAGGCGACGGGTCGAGTCGTCGTCCCTGCCGGCGAGCCGACGGTGTCGACCTACGACGCGTTCGCCGGCCGCCTGGTCAACGAGCACGGTGCCCGGCTCGGTGTCGAGCCGGGTCGGCGCCTTCTGACGCCGGCCGGAGCGTGGCAGCGGGCGGCACGTCTGGTGCGACGGTGGGACGGACCGATGGACGACGTCGTGAGTGCGCCGGACACCGTCGTGGCCGACCTGCTCGACCTGCACGAGCAGGCGGCCTCGCACCTGGTCGGCCTGGACACGGTCGAGACCGAGACGACCCGGCTGCTCGAGCTCGTCGACAGCCTGCCGCCCGGGCCACGGCAGCGAAAGGCACTGCACAGCAGGCTCGAGCCGGTGCGACGAGCCCAGGTCACACGGCTGCGCGTGCTGCCGCTGCTCGCCGCCTACCGCGCCGACCTCGAGAGTGACGACCTGGCCGACTTCGCCACGATCGCCTCCGAGGCGGCCACCATCGCCCGGTCGTTCGACGAGGTGGGCCTCTCGCTGCGCAGCCAGTTCCGTCTGGTGCTGCTCGACGAGTTCCAGGACACCTCGTACGCCCAGCTCGAGCTGCTGCTCGCGCTCTTCGGGGTCGGGCACGCGGTGACGGCCGTGGGCGACCCGTTCCAGTCGATCTATGCGTGGCGGGGAGCGAACGCCGACACTCTGTCGTCCTTCGCCGAGCGGTTCGGTGCGGGTACCGACGTGCCCCGGTACTCGTTGCGCACGAGCTTTCGCAACAGCGACCTCGTGCTGGCGGTGGCGAACTCGGTTGCCGAACCGCTGCGTGCAGGTGGCCACCAGGTCGACCCGCTCGAGCCGGCACCCCGGGCAGGTGCGGGCTCGGTGCGAGTGTGGCTGCACCGCACCAAGGCCCAGCAGGCGCAGGTGGTGGCCGAGCAGGTGCAGCGCCTCTGGCAGCGTCCCGGGTCGGGCAGGCGTGACGAGACAGGCGGCGCAGCAGTCGACCCGCCGACGATCGGTGTGCTCGTACGCAAGCGCGACGAGATGCCGCTGCTCGAGTCCGCGCTGCGCGAGCGCGGCATCCCGGTCGAGGTGGTGGGGCTGGACGGGTTGCTGACCGTGCCCGAGGTCGCCGATGCCGTGGCGATGCTGCAGGTCGCCGTGGACCCGTCGCGGGGAGATGCCGCCGTGCGCCTGCTCACCGGGCCGGCGATGCGCTTCGGCCCTCGCGACCTGGACGGGCTGGCCAGGTGGGCGCGTCGACTCAGCCCCGACCCCGCACCTGACCAGCCGTCCTGGCAGGCCCCGCGCACCGGGGTGGCCGAGTGCCTGGGCTCACCTCCGCCGCGTGGCTGGCTGAGCGCCCCGGCGCAGTCCAGGCTGCGGCGGCTGTCGGTCGCGGTGGCGCACGTGCGGCAGCGCCTCTCGCGCCCGCTGCCGGACGTGGTTGCCGAGGCGGCGTACGCGCTCGGGGTCGATGTCGAGACCCTGGCGCGGGCGTACCGCGTCGGTGGCGCCGGCACGGCGCACCTGGACCGGCTGGTCGACGAGGCCGCCCAGTTCGCCCAGGTCGCGCCGCAGGCGGGGGTGCCGGAGTTCCTGGACTACCTCGCAGCGGCCGAGCAGACCGAACGTGGGCTGCGTCGAGCCGCGGACGTGCACCTCGGCTCGGCCGTGCAGCTGCTCACTGTGCATGCCGCGAAGGGGCTGGAGTGGGATGTCGTCGTCCTCGCCGGTCTCACCGAGTCCGGCTTCCCCGCCCGCAGCCGGACAGGCGCGGCATGGCTCACCGACGCCGGAACGCTGCCGTACCGCTTGCGAGGAGATGCCAGACACCTTCCCCAGGTCGACACCGCCGGGGTGGGCGACCAGTCAGACCTGGCAGCACGCGTGGGCGCCTTCGTCGACGACAGCCGTGAGGTCGACCTGGACGAGGAGCGCCGGCTCGCCTACGTCGCCCTGACGCGTGCGCGCCACACACTGCACTGCCACGGGTACCGGTGGGGCGCGGGTCAGCGACCGCTCGACCCGTCCCGATTCCTCGTCCAGCTCGCTGCCTGCCCAGGGGTTGCGGTCGAGACCTGGACCGATGACCCCGGTGACCCGCCGGACGCCGTCGTCGGCGCCCCTGCGTGGCCCTCGGACCCGCTGGGACGCCACCGCCCGGCTCTGGAGTCCGGGGCGGCGCTCGTCCGGGCAGCGATGGCGGTCGACCCGGACGAGCCCGTGGACGCAGAGGCCGGGCCACCCCCGGCCTCGGCGGCCCTGTCCGGACGTGCTGCCGAGTGGTCGCACGAGGCCGAGATGCTGCTCGCCGAGCGCGTCCAGGAACGCGACCGCACACGGCGGGTGCGCATGCCCGCGCACCTGTCGGCCACCCAGCTCGTCGCGGCCAGCCGAGACCCCGAGCAGTTCCTGAACCGGCTGCGGCGGCCGATGCCGGTGCGGCCACGGGTCGAGGCTCGGCAGGGGACGGCCTTCCACGCCTGGCTGGAACAGCGCTTCGGCAACCCCCGCCTGCTCGACCTCGACGAGCTGCCGGGTGCCGCCGACGCGTTCGACCCACCGGCCGAGGCCGACCTCGCCGAGCTGCAGTCGGCCTTTCTCGCCTCCGAGTGGGCCGATCGCACTCCCCTGGAGGTGGAGGCCCCGTTCGAGATGGTGGTCGCCGGCACCGTGGTGCGCGGGCGTGCCGACGCCGTGTTCCCCGACGCGGACGGGTTGCTCGTCGTCGACTGGAAGACCGGCCCGCCGCCCACCTCGCCCGGCGAGGTTGCGGCCCGGTCGGCTCAGCTGGCGGTGTACCGGCAGGCGTTCGCCACCCTGCACGGGCTGCCCCTGCACAAGGTTCGGGCGGTCTTCCACCATGTGCGCGAGAACGTGACTGTGGCGCAGTCCGACGCCCCCGACTCGCTGGTCACCGACGTCGTGGGTGCCGTCACCGCTGCGGCGGCGGGCTCCCGTCCAGGGTCACCGTGACGCGCAGAGCGTTGTGGTCCGACACCGGCATCCGCCGGGACTCCACGTCGCTGACCTGGTGCGCGCCGATGCCGTCGCCCAGGGCATGGTCGAACTGCACACGAGGCTTCCACGACGGGTAGGTCGCCACCTGTGCCAGTGGCGTCCAGCCGCTGATGAGGCGAGGGAGTGCCCCCGGCAGGTTGAGGTCTCCGAGCAGCAGCCTGGGCGCCGGCCTCTCCCGCGCCCAGCGCACGAGCTCGCGCAGCTGACGCACGTTGAAGCCGGGGACGAACGAGAGATGGGTCGCGATCACCGTGAACGAACCGGTCGGCCCCGACACCACGGCTGCGACCGCGACCCGGGGCTCGTCGTCGACCTTCACCATCCCTCGCCCCGGCACCAGCAGCGGCATCCCGAACGGGGCCGGAGCGAAGCGCAGCACGTCCCACTCCAGCACCGGCAGACGGCTCACGAGCCCGATGCCATAGGCGGCGCGTTCGCCGTCGTCGGTATCGGCGTCGTCGACGGGGTGCCAGTCTGCGCCGGGCTCGCCCCACACGGACGGCACGAACGTCGACCACACCGCCCCGAGCGCCTGCGCCACGGTCGTCGTCTGGTGGCTGTTGCCCGACCGTGCCTGGTACCGGTCGACCTCCTGCAGCGCGACGATGTCGGCATCGAGACAGGCCGCCCCAGCGCGCAGGTTGTCAGGATCGACCTGACCGTCGGTCAGCGAGCGCCCGTGCAGCAGGTTCCAGGACGCCACCCGCAGAGAGCTCACCCGACCAGGCTACGGTCGATTCCCTCCGTACGCCCGAGCGCAGCTTCTCAGTCGCGTGTGATCGCCGCGAGCGTTGCCTCGACCATGGCCGAGAACGTGCGCTCGCGCTCCTGCGCGGTCGTCTCCTCGGCGGTGACCAGGCTGTCGCTCACGGTGCACACCGCAGCCGCGCGCGCACCGTGCTTGGCGGCCAGGGTGTACAGGGCGGCGGTCTCCATCTCCACGGCCAGCACGCCGTACTCGGTGAGCGTGTCGCGCAGGTCGGGACGGTCGCTGTAGAACACGTCCCACGACGCCACCTGGCCGACGTGGACGTCGGAGTCGGTCTGCCGACACTCCTCGACGAGTGCGGTGAGCAGGTCGTAGTCGGCGGTCGGGGAGTAGTCGATGCCGCCGAAGCGGTGCCGGTTCATCCCCGAGTCGGTGCTGGCGCTCAGCGCCACGACCAGGTCTCGAACCTTCACCTCGGGGCGCATGGCGCCGCACGATCCGACTCGCACGAGCGTCGTCACCCCGTACTCGGCCATCAGCTCGTGTGCGTAGATCGACAGCGACGGCTGGCCCATACCAGTGCCCTGCACCGACACCGGCGTGCCGCGGTAGGTGCCCGTGTAGCCGAGCATGTTGCGCACGGTCGAGTAGCAGACCGCGTCGTCCAGGTACGTCTGGGCTATCCACTTCGCCCGCAGCGGGTCGCCGGGCAGCAGCACCCGTTCGGCGATCTGTCCCGGCTCGGCTCCGATGTGTGTGCTCACGGCGAGTCATCCTGCCAGGTCGTCCATGTGCAGCGTCCTAGTCTGACGGCGTGCCGAGCCTCGAGCCCCCGCGCCACCGGCTGCCTCCGTCGGCCTTCGACGTCGCGGCCCTCGACCGGATGGCGGAGTTTCGCGGTGACCCCGACCGGGTCGACGACCTGTGGGCCGCGGCATCTGCGCGTGCACTTGTCGTGCGCGAGGGCCGGGCCGTGATGCAGGGGGACGGTCTGGCTCTGCTGCCGGTGTCACAGGCGCCGGACGGTGAGCGCCTGCTGCTGGGAGTGGGGCCGCACGGGCCGGTGTTCGCCGTCCACCCGGCTGAACCGCTGGAGCCCCCGCGGGCGCGCGGCATCCGGTCGGCCGCAGCACACCTGTCCGAGCAGCACCTGGGTCTGTTCATGCACGCCGTGGCCCTGACGACGTGGCACGAGAACCATCCGTGCTGCCCCCGCTGCGGCTCCGCGACCGACGTCGTCGAGGCGGGCTACGCGCGTCGGTGCAGGGCCGACGGCAGCCTGCACCACCCGCGCACCGATCCTGCGGTCATCGTCCTGGTCGTCGACGGCGCCGACCACGACAGGCAGCGCTGCCTGCTCGGTCGGCAGGCCACGTGGCCCGAGGGTCGGTTCTCGACCCTCGCCGGGTTCGTCGAGCCCGGCGAGAGCGTCGAGCAGGCGGTCGCCCGCGAGGTGGCCGAGGAGGTGGGGGTCGGGGTCACCCAGGTCTCCTACGTCGGCAGCCAGCCCTGGCCGTTCCCGGCCAGCCTGATGCTCGCCTACTACGCGGTGGCCGGTGACGCCGACAGGCAGACGGTGACGGTCGACGGCGCGGAGATCGCGGAGGCCCGCTGGTTCACCCGCGCGGAGCTCGTCGAGGCGACCGCGCGGGGCGAGGTGCTCGTGCCGCCCCGGCTCTCGGTCGCGCGGAGGCTGATCGAAGGATGGCTGGGCCAGGCTGTGAGCGGTGCCGGTACCTGGCGCTGACGCCCCTGGGCGCGGGGGCTCAGGCGGCGAGCCGGGCCTGCACCTCAGCCAGGCTCGGATTGGTCGCCGAGGACCCGTCGGGGAAGACGACGGTCGGCACGGTGGCGTTGCCGCGGTTCACGGCCATGACCGTCTGCGCAGCCGCCGGGTTCTGCTCGATGTCGACCTCGTCGAACGCGACACCGGCTCGAGTGAGCTGGCTCTTGAGCCGGTGGCAGTAGCCGCACCACGCGGTGGTGTACATGATCACAGTGGTCGGTCCTCGGTGTCGTCGTGACTAGTTGTCGAGTCAACCACAGGGAGGGCCCCCTCGATTCCCGGCGCCTCCGGTGGGCCAGGATGTCGGCATGACCGACCCGACGTCGCCCTCCGGCGACCCGGGCGGGGCTGAGCTGCTGCTCGCCGACCTCGACCCGGAGCAGCGCGAGGTGGTGACCGCGGTGCACGGTCCCGTGCTGGTCGTCGCCGGTGCCGGCACCGGCAAGACGCGTGCGGTGACGCACCGCATCGCCTACGGCGTGCGCGTCGGTGCCTTCGACGCGAGCGGGGTTCTCGCGGTGACGTTCACGACACGCGCCGCCGCCGAGATGCGGGCCCGGCTCGCCCGCCTCGGCGTCTCCGGGGTGGCGACTCGGACGTTCCATTCCGCAGCGTTGAGCCAGGTGCGCTACCTGTGGCCGCGGCTGTACGGGCGCGAGTTCGCCGACGTGCTCGACAACCCCGACGCGCTGCTGGCAGACCTGGTTGCTGCTGCCGGGCTCGGGGTGTCGGTGCGAGACCTCGCGACGGAGATCTCCTGGGCCAAGGTGAGCAACGTCGCGCCGCAGCACTACCAGGAGCGTGCCACACAGGCCGGACGCCGGGTCTCCGGCGCCGACACAGGCCAGGTGGCACGGCTCTACACGTCCTACACCGATGCGCTGGCCGCGAGCGACCGGGTCGACCTCGAGGACGTTCTGCTGGCCGCCGTCGGGATGCTGAGCACCCAGCCTGCGGCGGCCCGTGTGGTACGCCAGCGCTACCGGTGGTTCACCGTGGACGAGTTCCAGGACCTCTCCCCGCTGCAGATGCGCTTGCTCGAGTGCTGGCTGGGGGAGCGGGACGACCTCTGCGCGGTCGGCGACCCCCGCCAGGCGATCTACTCCTTCGCGGGGGCACGACCGCAGCTGATGGACGAGTTCGTCGCCCGGTTTCCCCGCGCGACTCGTCTCGAGCTCACGCGCAACTACCGTTCGACGCCGCAGGTGCTGCAGGTGGCCGCGGCCGTCATGGCCACCGCCCCCACGGTTCCCCCTGGCTCAGCACCCGTGCTGCGGCCCACCCGTCCGGACGGGGCGCCTGTCGAGCTGCGAGAGCTGCCAGACCAGCAGACCGAGCTTGCGGACGTGGCCGCGGCCGTGCGCGCCCGCATCGACGCCGGCACGGCTGCTCGCGACATCGCGGTGCTGACGCGCACCAGGGCCCACGTCGGTCCGCTCATGCGTGCCCTGCAACGGCACGGGGTGCCGCTGGCGAGCCGAGGCGCCACGCCCTTCTACGACCGACCCGAGGTGCGCCAGGCACTGGCCCTGCTCTCCGCTGCTGCCCGACGCGGCGGGCAGCAGGGCAGCGGTCTGACCGACGTCGTCCGCGCGGTGCTGACCGACGCGGGCTGGTCGCCAGACCGCCCCGACGGCGCCGGCAGGGCGTCGCAGTGGGACTCCTGGGACACCGTGGTGGGCGTCGCCGACGACTTCGAGCGCACCCTCGGCGCCGCCGGGCAGCAGCCCGCGAGCCTGGCCGACCTCGTGGCACATCTGCGCGAGCAGGCGCGGACGGGCGCCCAGCCCCGTGGTAGCGGGGTGACGGTCGCCACCCTGCACGCGACGAAGGGTCAGCAGTGGGCTGCCGTCTTCGTCGTGGGGGCCCACGACGGTGGCATCCCGAGTCGGGCTGCGCTGGCACGCTCGGCCGGCCCCGAGGCGATCGCCGAGGAGCGACGACTGCTGTACGTGGGGCTGACGCGGGCGGCGGACCACCTCTGTGTGACCTGGGCCCGGCAGGCGAGCGAGCAGTCGCCCCGGCGCCCCCCGAGTCGGTTCCTCTCCGCCCTGCTCACCGAACGACCTGCGTCGGTGAATATTGTGTTGCGCGGGGCGCCGCCGACGCCCTAACGTCTGTTCTGCCTCGGCAAAGCCCGAGTGCGCCCGACGAGATCTGGAGGTGGACATGAAGCTGCGGACGACCAACCCGGTGGTCGCGCGTCTCGCCGACCACGTCCGGATCCCGGGCTTGCTGCTGCCATGACCTGACTGGCACCACGGCCACGGATCCGAACGGACCGTGGCCTTCTTCATGTGTGGCCCCGGTTCGCCCCTGCCCGATCTCGAACCGTTCCGGAGGCCCCCGGTGAGCATCCAGATGCTCGACATCTCGCGACTGCCTGTCCCACCACGTCACGCGAGCCTGCCGTGCACCGACGAGCCCGAGCTCTGGTTCGCCGACTCCCCGGACGAGCTGGAGCTGGCCAAGCAGCGGTGCCGACAGTGCCCGATCCAGCGTGCCTGCCTCGACGGCGCGATCGATCGCGCCGAGCCGTGGGGGGTCTGGGGTGGGCAGATCCTGATCAACGGCGAGGTGGTCGCTCGCAAGCGGCCCCGTGGTCGTCCCCGCAAGGACGCCCCTCTGGTCGCCTGACCCCACTCACCCGTCCACCATCGATGCCTCGAGGAGGTGACCACATGCACGCGCTCCCACACCTGCTCGCCCAGCAGCGGATGCAGGACCGGATCGTCGAGGCCGAGCGCGCACGTCTCGTGCGTCAGCTGCCTCGCCGCCACCAGCATCGCTGACGCGAGTCGAGCCCAGAGCCGAGACCCGGACCTCCCCGGGCGATCAGACCATCGTGAGGTCCGGGTCCTCGGCGAACCCCGGTAGCCACGTCTCCAGCTCGTTGCGGAACGGTGCGTGCGTGTCGAGCTGGCACAGCACCCCGATGCCCGCCAGCCATACGCGATGGATCAGCAGGTAGGACGGCGGCAGGTTCAGCTTCAACGCGATCGAGTAGCTCTCCCGCCGCGGGTCGTTCACTCGGTTGAACTGCTCGCGCATCCAGTCGCGGCTGAACTGGAACGTGTCCACGGCTGCCGGCTCGATGAACGGGGCCAGGTACGAGTGCAGCTCGTCCGGGTCGATGTGCACGTGAGGCTTGACGAAGCCTTCGTCGCGCAACCCCGCCAGCATCGAGGCGGTGTCGCCCTCGAGGCTCACCCGCATGAGGCGGCCGATGGCTGGGGACAGGCCACCGGGCAGGCGGGCGGCAGCCCCGTAGTCGAGCACCACGAGACGGCCGTCGTCCGCGACCCGGTAGTTGCCGGGATGGGGGTCGGCATGCAGCAGGCCCACCCGTGCCGGACCTGAGAAGAGGAAGCGCACGTAGAGCAGGCCGACGCGGTCCCGCTCCTCGCGGGTGCCTGTGGCGATGACGTCGGCCAGCGGCCGTCCGTCGAGCCACTCCGACACGATGACGTGCTCGGCCCCCTGGACGACGGCGGGCACGATGAACTCCGGGTCGTCGGCGAACGCGACGGCGAAGGCGTCCTGCGCCTCGGCCTCGAGGCGGTAGTCCAGCTCCTCGATGAGGCGTTCGTTGAGCTCGGCGAGGATGGGCTTGACGTCGACACCGGGGATCATGCTTGCGAACGTGCGGCCCATGCGGCTGATCTGGGCCAGGTCGGCGCGCAGCGCATCACCGGCCCCCGGGTACTGCACCTTGACGGCGACCTCGCGACCGTCGTGCCAGACCGCCTTGTGCACCTGCCCGATCGACGCGGCCGCGGCCGGATGGTCGTCGAAGTGGGCGAACAGCTCGCGCCAGTCCGGACCCAGGTCGTCGGCGAGCACGTCGTGGACGGTCTCGGCCGGCATCGGGGGAGCGGAGTCCTGCAGCTTGGTGAGCGTCGCGCGGTAGGGCGAGGCCACCTCCTCGGGCAGGGCGGCCTCGAAGATGCTCATGATCTGGCCGAACTTCATGGCCCCGCCCTTGAGCTCGCCGAGCACCCGGAACACCTGCTCGGCCGTGCGCGCCTGCATCTCCGCCGCCACCGCCTCGGCAGGAGCACCGCCCAGACGCTTGCCGATGCCCCAGGCCGTACGTCCCGCCGTGCTCAGGGGGACGGCGGCGAGCTTCACGGTTCGGCTCGCAGCCTTGCGGGGGATGTCGGCCATGCGCTCATCTTGCGCCACGTTGCGGTGCGGCGCCTACCGGACCGGAACGCCCGACGCATCCTGGCCGTGGGGCCCTGCCCACCCGCACCCGCACCCTGGATGCACCGACCACGCCACGCGGACGACCTGACCGTCGGGTTGCTCCTCGAGCGTGCCGTCGACGGTGGCTGGACGCGCGCCACGCAGCCACGCCAGACACTGCCGCACGGTGACCCCGGCCAGCAGCGAGACCGTCGCGGTAGGCACGTGCGAGGCCGGCTGCTGCTCCCACGCCACGGCCAGCGCGGGCCAGCTCGGGTCGGCGTCGGTGCGGTGAAGGTCGTGGCACCGCAGGCAGCTCGACCCGGCAGGTATCACCAGGGGTCCCACCACCACCCGCCCGTCCCGCAGGTGTGCCCACAGGTGTGTCGTGGACGAGCGGGCCAGCGGCGCGCCGGCACTCAGCGCTCTTCCCGCGGTCGAGGCGACGACGACGAGGTCGGGCCCCGCGGGCGTGGCCTCCAGGGCGGTCGTGCAGCGGCCCACCCCGGCGGCGCGCAGCCCGGCCGCCACCTCGTCGACCAGCGGACCGCTTCCGACGACCTGCACCCAGGCCAGGTTCCAGCGCTGGTGAGGGTGTTGCCGTAGCAGCAGTCCGGCCGCCTCGAGCAGCTGGGTTGCGCGTGCGAGCGCGGGATCGGCGGCTATCGCGGCACCCGCGCCGATCACCGGTGTGGACATCTGCCGCAACTTCTCGGCCACCTCGGGGGTGACCCCCGACAGGGCCACGGCACGGCCGTGGTCCAGGCCCACCTGCAGGGTGCCGGGCGCACGCCACAGCAGTGGCAGCGCCGGGTCGAGAAACCGGGTGTCGTGGTGCACAGGGCTCCTGACGGGACGAGGTCGAACGGCGAAGCGTGCCCGGAGTAGCGTGCCTCGCCAGCCGCGCGGAAGGATCGAGATGTCCACACCCCTGGCGAACCAGAAGTCCGACGAGGTCGAGCCGTGGGGCCGCCTCGAGCACCTCGACGTGACCCGCAACCCGCGGGGTGTCGAGGGCGTCGTGCTCGTGACGCTCGACCTGCCCGAGCGACGCAATGCCATGAGCGAGCCGATGACTCGGTCGTGGGACGCGGTGATGGGCGGTCTGGCCGACGACGCGTCCGTGCGGGCGGTGGTGGTCACCGGGCGCGGACGAGCCTTCTGCGCCGGCGGGGACTTCTCGTGGCTTCAGGCGACCCCCGACGCCGACGTGCCGTCGCTGCGCGCACGCATGTCGGCCTTCTACAGAGCCTGGCTGTCGGTGCGTGACGTGCCGGTTCCCACGATCGCCGCACTCAACGGCGCAGCGATCGGCGCGGGTCTGGCAGTCGCTCTGGCCTGCGACATCAGGGTCGCCGCCGACGACGCGCAGCTGGCGGTCCCGTTCACGAGCCTGGGACTGCACCCGGGCATGGGCACGACATGGCTGCTGCGACAGGCCGTCGGTGACACCCTGGCTCGCGACATGCT
>CAYNWB010000004.1:89511-95541 GCA_964400785.1 uncultured Actinomycetes bacterium
GGCCCTGGCGGCGGCCGGTCAGGTGGCCGCTGCCGCGCCGGTCGCGACGCGGTTGACCAAGGCAGCCCTGGCATCGGGAGGCCCGCAGTCGTTCGAGGCTGCCGTGGCGTGGGAGGCGCTGGCACAGCCGGTCACCCTGGCCATGGACGACCTGCACGAAGGTCTGGCCGCGGCCCGTGAACGCCGCGTCCCTCGGTTCACCGGACGGTGAGCTCGACAGCAGGCAACCCCCGACCGGGACCGCGGGCCTTCCCCTGCTCGCGATGCGCCGGTCGGAGGTTGTGCCTGGACCGTAGGGGGTCGGTCGTACGCGCGTCAATGACGTGGCGTCGAGGCGCGACGACCTATCCCTCCGGTGGCAGCTCCAGGGGGTTGCCCCGGCGCTCGGCGTAGCCCAGGGGGTCGTCGAGGTCAGCCGCGTCGGGCATCAGGTCGGGGTGTCCCCAGACCGCGTCCCGAGCCTCCGTGCCCTGCTGGGTGCGCAGGATGGCGAACAGGTTGGCGGCGTCGCGTGCGCGCCGTGGGCGCATCTCGAGCCCGACCAACGTGGCGAAGGTGTCCTCGGCCGGTCCGCCCGCGGCACGGGCGCGGCGCACCGTCTCGCGCAGCGCCTCCGCGGCCGGCAGGCGACCCTCGGCAGCCTGGGTCACGACGTCGTCGACCCACCCCTCGATGGTCGCCAGTGCCACCTCGAGCCGGTCGAGCGTGGCCTGCTGCTGCGGTGTGCGCTCCGGCTCGAACAGCCCCGACTCGAAGGCCTGCTGCAGCGCCTCGGGCTGGCTGGGGTCGAGGTCACGCATCGCCGACTCCAGCCGTGAGGTGTCGATCGTGATGCCGCGCGCGAAGGCCTCGACGAGCGAGATCACGTGGCCGCTCAGCCAGGGGGCGTGGGCGTGCAGTCGGTGCCTCGCGGCTTCGCGCATGGCCAGGTAGATGCGTACGTCGGAGTCGTCCAGGCCGAGACCGGCACCGAACTCGGTGATGTTGCGGGGTACGAGGGCGACCCGTCCGGCCTCGGTCAGGGGGATGCCGATGTCGGTCACCCCGATCACCTCGGTGGCCAGGTGGCCCAGCCCCTGCCCCACCTGCGCACCCCACAGCGACATGCCGACCTGACGCAGCACGCCCACGAGGGGGCCTGCCATGGCCGCAGCCTCGGCGGGCAGCGCGTTGCCCATCGACGCGACGACCTGCTCGGCGACGGGCTCGACCAGCCTCTTCCAGCCGGCCAGCGTGCCCTCGATCCACTCGGCCCTGCTCCAGGCGTGCACCGCTGACGTGGCGGACGGCATGTCCGTCGCGGAGTCGAGCCACAGGTCGGCCAGGCGCACCGCCTCGGTGACGGCGGCCGCGTCGCGGCTGCCGACCGAGGGGTCGGGCTGCGCTGCGACGGTCTGCCGGGCCGCCTGCGACGCAAGGTCCCAGTTCACGGGGCCTCCCTGCCACGACAGCAGCTGGCCGAGCTGCTGCAGGGCAGCGCCGATGTCGAGAGGCTGACCGTCCGGGCCGGTCAGGTTGAACGGCAGGCCGCCGGCCATGCCGGGGAGCCCGGGGATGCCGGGGAACCCCTGACCGCTCGCGCCCTCACCGCCCGTCGAGCCTTCGGGCTCGTCGTCGTCGTCGGGGCGAAAGCCGAACGGATTCGTACTCATGCGACCACGGTAGCCAGGCCGAGCCGGACGTGGCGCCGGACGTGGGGCGGTTCGCCCTGAGCCGACAGCGCTGCGGCGGGGACGTACCCTGTGCCGTCGTGCCTCGCCGACGGTCGACCCTCGTGGTGTCGGCGCTGCTGCTCAGCGGACTGGTCGTGGTGGCTGCGCTGCTGCCGGTGCCCTACGTGGTCTTTCGGCCCGGGCCTCTGACGGACGTGCTCGGCGAGGGTGAGGACGGCCCCGTCATCTCGGTCGAGGGGGCGGCTGTGTTCCCGACGACGGGGTCGCTCGACCTGACCACCGTGGGTGTCACACCTGCGGGTGCTCGCATGGATCTGCTCACCGCCATGCGTGCCTGGGTCGACCCCGACCGGGCGGTGGTGCCGCGCGACATCGTCTACCCCGGCGATCCCACGACCGAGCAGGCCCGCGAGCGCAACGCCATCGTCTTCAGCTCCTCGCAAGACCTGGCCACCGTCGCTGCGCTGCGGCATCTTGGCTACGACGTGCCGGTCGAGGCAGACCAGGTGGTCGTGCGGGACGTGCTCGACGGTGCCGCCTCCGAGGGTGTGCTCGAGCCTGGGGACAGGATCGTGGCCGTCGATGCGACCGTGGTCACCACGCCGGACGACGTGGTCGAGGCCGTCTCGTCCCGCTCGCCGGGTGAGCCCGTCGCGATGCAGGTCGAACGCGACGGGCAGACGATCGAGCTGTCGGTGCCGACCTCGGAGTCGGAGGTCAACGAGGGCCAGGCAGCGATCGGTGTCGTGGTCAGCCAGGCGTGGTCGTTGCCGGTGCAGGTGAGCATCGACGTGCCCGGCGAGATCGGCGGTTCGAGTGCCGGGCTCGTGTTCGCTCTCGGCATCGTCGACACGCTGACCGAGGGGCCGTTGCTCGACGGTGCCGCTGTGGCCGGCACAGGGGAGATCTCGCCGGACGGCTCGGTAGGACCGATCAGCGGCGTGCAGCAGAAGATCGCAGGCGCCCGCGACGAGGGAGCCGAGCTCTTTCTTGCGCCCACAGCGAACTGCGGGGGCTTAGCCGGCGCCGACCCTGGTGACATGCGCGTCGTCCCGGTTGCGACGTTGGACGAAGCGGTTGACGTGCTGTCGGCGGTGGCCTCGGGAGAGGTCGACACCCTGCCCGCCTGCGAGCCCGCCGCCTGACGCATCACGATTCGGTCGCGAAGCCCCAACTGGGGAACTGCCGTGCGGGTAGGTAAGTTCTTGTGGCGTGAGCTCTCCGCCGCAGACCCGCCCGCCCGCGCCAGGACGTGCGCGGTCCCGCGCCCTCGTGCCGACCCTCGTCGTGCTGGGCGGCCTGGCCGTCCTGTTCGGCGTCTTCACCAACCTGTGGACCGAACGCCTGTGGTTCGGTGCTGCGGGGTTCGCCCAGGTCTTCACCACGCAGCTGGTGACCCAGGTCGCCCTCTTCTTCGTGTTCGCTCTGCTCACGTTCGGCGCTGTCGTCGGCACGGCGGCCCTGGCCTACCGGTTGCGTCCTGCCTACCGGCCGATGAGCGTCGAGCAGCAGAGCCTCGAGCGCTACCGGGAGGCGATCGAGCCCTCACGCCGGTCGATCGTGCTCGTCGGCGCGGGAATCCTGTCGATCACGTCGGGTCTGGGCGCCGCGGCGTCGTGGCAGACCTTTCTGGTGTGGTGGAACCGCGAGCCGTTCGGCACCACCGACGCGCAGTTCAACGTCGACATCGGTTTCTACGTGTTCGAGTACCCCTGGTGGCGCTTCATCCTGTCGTTCGCCTTCGCCACAGTGATCCTGAGCCTGATCACCGCAGCCGTCGTGCACTACCTGTACGGCGGCATCAGGCTGCAGTCCCCGGGCAGCAAGGTCACTCCGAGCGCCGTCGCGCACCTGTCCGCTCTCGCGGCCCTGCTCATGCTCCTCAAGGCCGCGGCCTACTGGCTCGACCGGTACGGCCTGGTGCTCGAGGACAACCCGCTGTTCACCGGGGCCTCCTACACCGACACGAATGCGATCCTGCCCGCCAAGACGATCCTGACGTTCATCGCGCTCGTCTGCGCGGGGCTCTTCGTCGTCGCCGTGTTCCGACGCACGTGGACCCTCGCCGGTATCGGCGTGGGCCTGCTGCTGCTGTCGTCGGTCCTGCTCTCGGCGGTGTGGCCGGCACTCGTCCAGCAGTTCCAGGTGCGCCCGAGCGAGGCCGACCGTGAGGCCGAGTTCATCGACCGCAACATCCAGGCGACCCGGGACGCCTACCTGATCGGGCGCGACCGTGTCGAGATCCAGGAGTACAACGCTGTGACGACGGCGACGGCCGGCCAGCTGCGGGAGGACGCCGACACGGTCCCCAACATCCGGCTGCTCGACCCGGCCGTCGTACCGCCCACCTTCCAGCAGCTGCAGCAGGTGCGCGGCTTCTACTCGTTCTCCAACCCCCTCGACGTCGTCCGCTACGAGGTCGACGGCCAGACCCGCGACATGGTCGTCGCCGTTCGTGAGCTCGACCAGGCCGGGATCCCGGCGGCGCAGCAGAACTGGATCAACCAGGCGACCGTCTTCACCCACGGCTTCGGGTACGTGGCGGCGTTCTCCAACCAGCGCAACGCCGACGGGAGCCCGGTGTGGGCCGAAGAAGACCTGCCACCGGTCGGGACGTTGACCGACACCCTCGGCGAGTACGAGCCTCGCATCTACTACGGCGAGAACTCCCCGGAGTACTCGATCGTCGGAGCCCCCGAAGGTGCTGACCCGGTCGAGTTCGACATCCCGACCGACGCCGCCGAGGGTGGAGGGCAGCGCAACACCTACAGCGGCGAAGGCGGCGTGCCTGTCGGCTCGCTGTTCAACAAGGCCTTGTTCGCGGTGAAGTTCCAGGAAGGCAACATCCTGCTGTCGAACCGCGTCAACGACGCGTCGCGCATCATGTGGGACCGCGAGCCGCGCGAGCGCGTCCAGAAGGTGGCGCCGTGGCTGATCACGGACGGCGACCCCTACCCCGTCATCGTCGACGGCCGCATCAAGTGGGTCATCGACGGGTACACGTCAGCGTCGAGCTACCCGTACTCGCAGCGCATCGGCCTCGAGGTGATCACGAACGACTCGCGCACCCAGCAGCAGAACATCGCGGGGCAGCCGCAGGCAGCCATCAACTACATCCGCAACTCGGTGAAGGCCACCGTCGACGCCTACGACGGAACGGTCACGCTCTACGAGTGGGATGAGACCGACCCTGTTCTGCAGGCGTGGAAGGGCGTCTTCCCGGACGCCGTCGTCGGCAAGGGCGAGATCCCCGAGGAGCTGCTGGTTCACCTGCGCTACCCGGAGGACCTGTTCAAGGTGCAGCGCGGTCTGCTGGCCCGCTACCACGTGTCCGACCCGAACACGTTCTACGGAGGCCAGGACTTCTGGGAGATCCCGCCGGACCCAGCGGCGGCCGCGTCCCCGCCGGTGCCTCCGTACTACCTGACCCTGCAGATGCCCGACCAGGACGACGCGGTCTTCTCTCTCACCACGACGTTCACCCCACGCAACCGGCAGAACCTGGCTGCCTTCATGGCCGTCAACGCCGACGCGTCCAGTCCCGACTACGGCACGATCCGAGTGCTGCGCCTGCCCGGATCGACCCAGGTGGACGGCCCGTCTCAGGTGGCGAACGCGTTCGAGACCGACCAGGCCATCGCCGAGGCGACGTTGCCGTTGCGGCAGTCCGGTGCCGAGACGCGTGAAGGCAACCTGCTGACCCTGCCGATCGGTGGCGGGCTGGCCTACGTCCAGCCTGTGTACGTCGAGAGACGTGCCGGTGACGCGTCGTTCCCGCTGCTGCGGCTGGTCTTCGCCTCGTTCGGTGGCACCGTGGGCGTCGGGCCCACGCTGCAGGACGCGCTAGACGACGTCTTCCAGGGCGATGCAGGAACCGACACCGGCGAGAACGTGCCTGAGGGTGACGGCGGCACCGAGCCGGACGACGGCGCCGACCAGGGGACGACGGAGGAGCAGCTCACCCGAGCGCTCAGCGACGCCCAGCAGGCGTACGACGACGCGCAGGCTGCGCTTCGGGAGGGCGACTTCGCCGCCTACGGTGCCGCGATCGATCGGCTCGGCGCTGCGCTCGAGCGCGCCGCCGAGCTCTCTGGCGTGCCGGTGACTCCGCCCGATGTCGAGGTGACGCCCGACGAGGGCGCTGTCGAGACGCCGGAGGCAGAGGTTCCTGAAGGCGAGACCGAGCCGGTGGCGCTACGCCTGTGACTCCGATTTGGAGGGGCTGCGTGGGTCGCGTAAACTCTGCGGTACCAAGCGCGAGGCGCTTGCGTCGCGGGGTGGAGCAGTTCGGTAGCTCGCTGGGCTCATAACCCAGAGGTCGCAGGTTCAAATCCTGCCCCCGCTACCAGAGAAAGTG
>CAYNWB010000005.1:0-91194 GCA_964400785.1 uncultured Actinomycetes bacterium
GTCGACGCCGGCGCTGAGCCGCTCGGCTGGACGGTGCAGGGTCACCCTTGCACCGTGCGGGGGTGGTGCGGGGTCACCCTTGCACCGCGGGCGGTGGTTTGGTTTCCCATGATCTTGGCTGGACGGTGCAGGGTCACCCTTGCACCGGGGCCTGGGGGTGCAGGGTCACCCTTGCACCGGGGCGGAGGGTGCAGGGTCACCCCTGCATCTACACGCGGCCGAAGATCAGCGCGCGCTTCACCTCTTGGATCGCCTTGGTCACCTCGATGCCGCGCGGGCAGGCGTCGGTGCAGTTGAACGTGGTCCGGCAGCGCCAGACGCCCTCGTTGTCGTTGAGGATCTCCAGGCGTTCCGCAGCACCCTCGTCGCGGCTGTCGAAGATGAACCGGTGGGCTCCCACGATGGCCTGGGGCCCGAAGTACTGACCGTCGGTCCAGTAGACCGGGCAGGACGTCGTGCACGCCGCGCAGAGGATGCACTTGGTGGTGTCGTCGAACCGGGCCCGTTCGGCGGGGCTCTGCAGCCGCTCGCGGGTCGGCTCGTCGCCGGTGGTGATGAGGAAGGGCATCACCGAGCGGTAGGCGTCGAAGAAGGGTTCCATGTCGACGACCAGGTCCTTGAGAACGGGGAGCCCCTTGATGGGCTCCACGACGATCTCCTTGCCCGGCCCCAGCGTGCCGTCGCCCATCTGGGTGAAGGCGTTGAGGTCCTTGACCAGCGTCTTGCACGCCAGCCTGTTGAGGCCGTTGATGCGCATGGCGTCGGAGCCGCAGATGCCGTGCGCGCACGAGCGGCGGAACGTCAGCGTGCCGTCCTGCTCCCACTTCACCTTGTGCAGCGCGTCCAGGATCCGGTCGGTCGGCTCGGCCGCAACCGTGTAGCTCTCCCAGTGCGGCTCGGCGTCGACCTCGGGGTTGTACCGGCGGATCTTGAGGGTGACCTGCATCAGTACTTCCGCTCCATCGGCTGGTATCGGGTCATCGCGACCGGCTTGTAGTCCAGGCGGACGTCGCTACCGCCGAAGCCGTCTCCGTCGTCGACGCGGTAGGCCATCGTGTGCCGCATGAACTGCTCGTCGTCACGGGTGGGGTAGTCCTCGCGGAAGTGCCCCCCGCGCGACTCTCGTCGAGCCAGGGCGCCGACGACCAGCACCTCGGCCAGGTCGAGCAAGAAGCCCAGCTCGACGGCCTCGAGCAGGTCGGTGTTGAACCGTGCGCCCTTGTCCTGCACCGTGACGTTGGCGTAGCGCGCCCGTAGCGCCGACAGGTCCGACAGGGCCTGCTTCAGGGACGCCTCGGTGCGGTAGACCTGCGCGTGTATGTCCATCGTTGCCTGCAGCTCCGACCGGATCGCGGCGACGCGCTCCCCGCCGTCGGAGTCCCGGAGCCGGGCGAGATCTGCCTCGACCGTGGTCGCCGGCGACTCGGGCAGGGGGACGAACTCGCTGCGCTGGGCGTACTCGGCGGCGGCGATCCCGGCGCGGCGCCCGAACACGTTGATGTCGAGCAGCGAGTTGGTGCCCAGCCGGTTGGCGCCGTGCACCGAGACGCAGGCGACCTCGCCGGCGGCGTACAGACCCTTGACCACCGCCTCGTTGTCGGCGAGCACCTCGGTCTCGACGTTCGTCGGGATGCCCCCCATGGCGTAGTGCGCCGTGGGGTAGACCGGCACCGGCTCGGTGTAGGGCTCGACACCCAGGTAGGTGCGGGCGAACTCGGTGATGTCGGGCAGCTTCGCGTCGATCTGCTCGCGCGGCAGGTGGGTCAGGTCGAGGTGGACGTAGGCCTTCTCCGGGCCGCAGCCACGGCCCTCGCGTACCTCGTTGGCCATGGCCCGGGCGACCATGTCGCGTGGGGCGAGGTCCTTGATCGTGGGCGCGTAGCGCTCCATGAAGCGCTCGCCCTCGGAGTTGCGCAGGATCCCACCCTCCCCGCGTGCGGCCTCGGACAGCAGCACCCCGAGGCCGGCGAGCCCGGTCGGGTGGAACTGGAAGAACTCCATGTCCTCCAGAGGTAGGCCGCGACGCCACAGGATTCCCATGCCGTCGCCGGTGAGCGTGTGTGCGTTCGACGTCGTGCGGAAGACCTTGCCGAAGCCGCCGGTCGCGAACACCACCGACTTCGCCGAGAACACGTGGATCTCGCCGGTTGCCAGCTCGTAGGCGACGACTCCCGAGGTGGCCTTCTCTCCGTCCACCTCGTCGACGAGCACGTCGAGCACGTAGAACTCGTTGAAGAACGTGACGCCGTGCTTGATGCACTGCTGGTAGAGGGTCTGCAGGATCATGTGGCCGGTGCGGTCCGCGGCGTAGCACGACCGTCGCACGGCTGCCTCGCCGTGGTTGCGGGTGTGGCCCCCGAACCGGCGCTGGTCGATGCCGCCCTCGGGTGTGCGGTTGAACGGCAGCCCCATCTTCTCCAGGTCGAGGACGGCGTCGATCGCCTCCCGGCACATGATCTCGGCCGCGTCCTGGTCGACCAGGTAGTCACCACCCTTGACCGTGTCGAAGGTGTGCCACTCCCAGTTGTCCTCCTCGACGTTGGCCAGGGCCGCACACATGCCGCCCTGGGCCGCGCCGGTGTGGGAGCGGGTGGGGTAGAGCTTGGTGAGCACCGCGGTGCGCGTGCGCTGCCCGGACTCGAGGGCGGCGCGCATCCCGGCCCCGCCCGCACCCACGATCACCACGTCGTATCGGTGCTGCTGCATGGCTCTCCTTGTTCGGTTTCGGAACCTCGCGGTGGGCTCGGGTGTCGGCCTCAGCCGACCTGGCACACCTCGAGGGTGGACTCCGGGTCGATGCACGGGTCGAAGGTGAAGATCGTCAGGGTGCCGATGACGATGATCGCAGACGCCGAGACGACGAGAAGTGCCTTGAGCCAGAACCGGGTCTGGTCCTTCTCGGCGTAGTCGTTGATGACGGTGCGCAGGCCGTTGGTGCCGTGGATCATCGCCAGCCACAGCATCAGCAGGTCGTACACCTGCCAGAACGGGCTGGCCCACTTGTTGGCGACGAAGCCGAAGTCGATGGCCTTGATGCCCTCGCCGACCATGAGGTTCACGAACAGGTGACCGATGACCAGGACGACGAGAAGCACGCCGGAGACGCGCATGAACACCCAGCCGTACAGCTCGAAGTTCGACCGGCTGGACCTGACCCGGGTGGACCGGCTGCGAGTGACGGGCGGCGGAGGAAGCTGTGCGGTGGCCATGGTCTGCCTCACTCCCCGAAGACGATGCCGAGGTGGCGGATGGTGAACGGGATCATGAGCACGACCCACAGGACCAGGACGCCGTAGAGCATCTGCTTCTGCAGCCGAGGCCCTCGCTCCCAGAAGTCGATGAGCACGACCCGGAGGCCGTTGAAGGCGTGGAACAGCACGGCGGCGACCAGACCCACCTCGAGCACGCCGACGACCGGGTTCTTGTAGGTCTCGATCACCGTGTTGTAGGCCTCGGGGGACACCCGCACGAGGGCGGTGTCCAGCACGTGCACGTAGAGGAAGAAGAAGAGCAGCACGCCGGTCACCCGATGGGCGACCCACGACCACATGCCCTCCCGACCTCGGTAGAGCGTCCCGACGGGTGCGGTTGGCACTGGCTCACCTTCCCAACAGCGTCTCTGGCAGCAGTCGAGCAGACTCTGCCCGCCAGGGCATCGTATCCAGCCACGTCACCGGCGAGAACCGGGTGAAACGCTCATGTGAGGCAACCCACCTGCCGACGCGGCCGGTATCGTTGCCTGCTACCCCGGCGTTCGTGCCCTGCGCGAGGCAGGCCCGCAGGTTGTCCGGGCTTGCGATGAGGTTGGTGCCCCAGGTGTCCGCGGTCGAGCTGCTTGCCGAGGTCGATCGGCTCGCCAAGCAGCACGAGGCCGCGATGGTCGAGGTGCGTCGTGACCTGCACGCCCACCCGGAGCTGGGACGAGCAGAGGTGCGCACCACCCGGGTCATCGCCGCCCGGCTGCGTGCCGCCGGGCTGAGCCCGCGGCTGCTGCCGGGCACTGGGCTGGTGTGCGACATCGCGCCCAGCGCTGTGATGCCCCACGGTCAGCAGCGTCCCGAGCTGATCGCACTTCGGGCCGACATCGACGCGCTTCCGGTGCGCGACGAGAAGGCAGCTCCGTATCGGTCAGTGGTGCCGGGGGTCTGCCATGCCTGTGGCCACGACGTGCACACCGCCGGTGTTCTCGGCGCCGGCCTGGTGCTCGCCGAGCTCGCCGAGCAGGGGTTGCTGCGGCGCCCGGTGCGGCTGGTGTTCCAGCCCGCCGAGGAGATCATGCCCGGAGGCGCCCACGACGTCATCGAGGCCGGTGGCCTGGACGGGGTCGACCGCATCCTGGCCCTGCACTGCGACCCGCGCCTGGACACCGGCAAGGTGGGGCTGACCGTGGGCCCCATCACCTCGGCCAGCGACCGCATTCTGGTACGCCTGTCCGGAGAGGGCGGGCACACCGCCCGACCGCACCTGACCCAGGACGTCGTGCACGCCCTGGGGGTGCTCGTGTCGCAGCTGCCGGCAGTGCTCGGGCGCCGGCTCGACCCCCGCGCCGGGGTGAGCCTGGTGTGGGGGCGCGTGACGGCCGGTCATGTGGCCAACGCGATCCCCGCCGAGGGCTGGGCCGAGGGAACCATCCGTTGCCTGGACGCCGATGCCTGGGAGACAGCACCTGCCCTGGCCGCCGAGCTCGCGGCCATGCTGGTCGCCCCGTTCGGAGTCACCGCCGAGGTCGATACCTACCGAGGGGTGCCGCCGGTGGTCAACGACGACGCATCGGTCACTCTCTTCCGGGATGCCGCCACGGCCGTCCTCGGCCCGGACAGCGCCGTGCCGACCGACCAGAGCCTGGGTGCGGAGGACTTCGCGTGGTACCTCGAGCACGTGCCAGGGGCGCTGGCCCGGTTGGGGGTGCGCCGGCCCGGCGACCAGCGGGCGGCCGACCTGCACCAGGGCACGTTCGACCCCGACGAGCAGGCGATCGGCATCGCGATGCGCCTGCTCGCCTGCTGCGTGCTGCTGGGGCCCAGCACTGACGGGGACCCCGACCGCTGACCTGCGCGCCTGCCCTCGCGCAGCACGCGAACCGGACGACATCCGCGGGAAGGTACCCTTGTCACCGCCCGGGCCGGGAGTGTGCCCAGGGACTGTCCACTTTCTGTACGGGAGGGTTCGTGAAGATCACACTGCGCTCGGCGGCACTACTTGGTGCTGCTGCACTCGTCGTGGCTGCCTGCGGGACGGCGCCGGACGACGAGGCAGACGCCACCACCGAGGCCACCGACACCGGCGACGCCGCGACCGAGCAGGTCGACTTCCAGGCGTGCATGGTGTCCGACGCCGGAGGCATCGACGACCGGTCGTTCAACGCCTCGGCGTGGAAGGGCCTGCAGGACGCGGAGGCCGACCTCGGCGTGAGCGCCACGTTCGTCGAGTCCAAGGCCGACACCGACTACGCGCCCAACATCAACTCCCTGCTGCAGGAGGACTGCGGCATCATCGTCACCGTCGGCTTCCTCATGGGCGACGCGACGACCGAGGCTGCCACGGCCAACGCCGACCAGCCCTTCGCCATCGTCGACTCGGGCCCGGACGAGCCGATCGACAACCTCAAGCCGCTGCTGTTCGACACCGCCCAGGCCGCCTACCTCGCCGGGTACCTGGCAGCCGGGCTGACCGAGACCGGCACCGTGGCGACCTTCGGGGGCATCCCGATCCCGCCGGTGACCGTGTTCATGGACGGCTTCGTCGACGGCGTCGCGAAGTACAACGAGGACAAGGGTGCCGACGTCACGGTGCTCGGCTGGGACAAGGAGTCGCAGAACGGCTCGTTCACCGGCGACTTCGAGGACCAGAACAAGGGCAAGCAGGTCACGCAGAACTTCATCCAGCAGGGCGCGGACATCATCCTGCCCGTTGCCGGCCCGGTGGGCCTCGGCGCGGCCGCCGCTGCGCAAGAGGCTGACGGGGTCAACCTCATCTGGGTCGACAGCGACGGCTTCGAGACCGCGCCCGACTTCGCCGACCTGTTCATCACCTCGGTGCTCAAGCGCATCGACTCGGCGACCTTCGCGGCCACCGAGGAGGCGCTGTCCGGCGAGTTCACGAACGACATCTACGTCGGGACGCTCGAGAACGAGGGTGTGGGCCTCGCGCCGTACCACAACTTCGAGGACGTCATCCCGGACGAGCTGAAGTCCGAGGTGGACGCGCTGCGCGAGCAGATCATCTCCGGTGAGATCGTCGTGGAGTCGCCGGCCTCGCCGAAGGCCTGACGCCACGCGGGTCGAACGACCCTGCCTCCCCTGGGGAGCAGACCTGGCAGTATCCGGGGGGCGGACCACACGGTCCGCCCCCCGAGCCATGTCCGAGCCGACCAGGAGGATCGCGCGTGAAGCTGGAGCTGCGAGGCATCACGAAGCGGTTCGGCTCCCTCGTCGCCAATGACAGCATCGACCTCACCGTCGAGCCCGGCGAGATCCACTGCCTGCTCGGGGAGAACGGTGCGGGCAAGAGCACCCTGATGAACGTCCTGTACGGCATGCTGCAGCCGGACGAGGGCGAGATTCTCGTCGACGGCACGCCCCTGACGATCACCGGACCCGGGGACGCGGTCGCGGCCGGCATCGGGATGGTGCACCAGCACTTCATGCTCGTGCCGGTGTTCACCGTGGCCGAGAACGTCATGCTCGGCTACGAGTTCACCCGCAGCGCCGGCCTGCTCGACCGCGAGGCGGCCGCCGCACAGGTCGTGGAGCTCTCGTCCCGGTTCGGCTTCGACGTCGACCCCGACGCCCTGGTCGAAGACCTGCCGGTCGGGGTGCAGCAGCGAGTCGAGATCATCAAGGCGCTCTCGCGCGAGGCCAACGTGCTGATCCTGGACGAGCCGACGGCTGTGCTCACCCCACAGGAGACCGATGAGCTCATGCGCATCATGCGTGGGCTGGCCGACGAGGGCACGTCCATCGTGTTCATCACCCACAAGCTGCGGGAGGTGCGCGCGGTCGCCGACCGCATCACGGTGATCCGGCGCGGCGCGGTCGTCGGTGAGGCAACGCCTGACGCGACGGAGGCGGACCTGGCGTCCATGATGGTCGGGCGCACCGTCGAGCTGACCGTCGACAAGCAGCCGGCGTCGCCCGGCGAGGCCACGCTCGTGGTCGACCGGTTGAGCGTGGTCGACCACGCCGGACGTGCGCTGGTCGACCACGTCTCGTTCGACGTGCACGCCGGAGAGATCGTCGCCGTTGCCGGGGTGCAGGGCAACGGCCAGACCGAGCTCGTCGAGACCATCGTGGGCCTGTCCGAGCACGTCGTGACCGGCTCGGTCACGCTCAGTGGCGCCGAGATGCTCGGCGAGCACACCGCACAGATCCTCGACCGTGTCGGCTACGTGCCCGAGGACCGTGCGCACGACGGCCTGGTCGCCTCGTTCTCGCTGGCGGAGAACCTGGTGCTCGACCAGGTGTCGACGTCGGCCTACTCCGCCCGCGGGTCGCTGAAGCTGGCCGCCATCAAGGACGTGTCGACCACCCTCGTGGACGAGTTCGACGTCCGCACCCAGGGCATCGGGTACCCCGCCAGCTCGCTGTCGGGAGGCAACCAGCAGAAGCTGGTCATGGCCCGTGCGCTGAGCCGGCCCATCGACCTGCTGCTCGCCTCGCAGCCGACACGCGGCGTCGACGTCGGCTCGATCGAGTTTCTGCACACCCGGATGGTGGGCGAGCGGGACAAAGGCACGGCGGTGCTCATCGTCAGCACCGAGCTGGACGAAGTTCTGGCCCTGGCCGACCGGATCGTCGTGATGTACCGAGGGCGGGTCGTGGGCATCGTCGGGCCGGACACCTCCCGCCACGTGCTCGGGCTGATGATGGCGGGGGTTCCTCACGACGAGGCCATGGCCTCCGCCCCGCCCGACGACGTCGACCACGGCGACCTTGTCGCCGACGGAGGTGCTCTGTGACCGCGCCCGCCGCCGAGCAGACCCCCGCGACGACTCCCGACGGCGCACCTCGGGTGCGCACTCGGTCCCCGATCTGGGACACCGCGCTGGTCACGGCACTGTCGTTCGTGCTGGCCCTGGTGATCGGCGGGGTGCTCATCGCTGTCTCGGACCCCGATGTCGCCGAGGCCGCGTCCTACTTCTTCGCCCGCCCTCTCGACACGCTGGCTGCGGCCTGGGACAGCGTCTGGGGCGCCTACGTCGCCCTGTTCCAGGGAGCGGTCTTCGACACCTCCGCCGGCAGCTTCCAGCAGGCGATCCGCCCGCTCACCGAGACGTTGACCGTCGCCTCGCCGCTCATCGTGGCAGGCCTCGCGGTGGCACTGCCCTTCAAGGCAGGCCTGTTCAACATCGGCGCCGAGGGCCAGATCATTCTCGGAGCCATCGGAGCGGCCTACGTGGGCTTCACCTTCGCCCTGCCCTGGGGTCTGCACCTGCTGGTCGCGATGGTCGCTGCGCTGCTGTTCGGGGCCGCGTGGGGTGGCATCGTCGGTCTGCTGAAGGCGCGAACCGGTGCCCACGAGGTGATCGTGACGATCATGCTCAACTACGTCGCCCGGTTCCTGCTGGCCTACCTGCTCACCACGGCGGCGTTCCAGCGCCCGGGCCGCAACGACCCGATCAGCCCCATCGTGGACGAGACGGCGCAGTACCCGCTGCTGCTGGGGGACTGGTCGCGGCTGCACTTCGGCTTCGTGATCGCCCTGCTGGCGGCTGCCTTCGTGTGGTGGCTGCTCAACCGCAGCGTGATCGGCTTCCAGTTCCGCGCGGTGGGTGCCAACCCCAGCGCGGCGCGTACGGCCGGCATCAACGTCAATCGCAGCTACGTGCTCGTCATGATGATCGCCGCCTCTCTGGCCGGCCTCGCGGGCAGCTTTCAGGTGCTGGGTACCGAGAAGGCGCTGACCGGGGGGGTCTCGGCCGGCATCGGGTTCGACGCCATCACCGTGGCGCTGCTGGGCCGAGGTAGCCCTCTGGGCACGGTGCTGGCCGGCATCCTGTTCGGAGGCCTGCGAGCCGGGGGTGTCACGATGCAGGCCCGCACGGGCACACCCATCGACATCGTGCTGGTGGTGCAGTCACTGATCGTGCTGTTCGTGGCCGCCCCACCGCTGGTGCGGGCGATCTTCCGGCTCAAGGGCCAGGGCGCCATCGACACGCTGCAGGTCTCGAAGGGGTGGGGCGCATGAGCACGACCACGACGGCTCCAGCCGCGCCGGCGCCCACACCGGACGACGTCGCTGCGGTGGTGCCGGTGTCGAGAAAGACGCCGGTCTCGCTCTCGCTGTTCGCCCTGCTGTCGTTCGTCGTCTTCGGGGTGCTGGCAGCGTCAGGGGTGTCGAGCACCTTCGCACTGTCGCTGCCCGGCGACGACACCCAGCTGTCGCCGCTGACGCTGCCGACGCAGGCGACGGGGCTCGTGCTGGGGACGCTGCTGCTCGTGCTGGCGGGCTACTCGTGGCTGCTGGCCAGGCGGCACCGGCCGACGCCGGCCTGGGTGACGGTGGTCTTCGGTGCCCTGTGGCTGTTCTCCTTCCTCGTCTGGGCCGTCGCCGACAAGACGATGTCGTTGACCGGTCTGCTGCAGGGGTCGCTGCTGCTCGCCGTCCCGCTCGTGTTCGGCTCGTTGTCGGGCGTGCTGTGCGAGCGCGCGGGCGTGATCAACATCGCCATCGAGGGCCATCTGCTTGCCGGCGCGTTCCTGTCGGCCGTCGTGGCCTCGCTGTCGAACAACCTCTGGCTGGGCCTGGCTGCCGCCCCTCTGGCCGGGCTGCTCGTGGCCATGCTGCTGGCGCTGTTCACCGTCAAGTACTTCGTCGACCAGATCATCGTCGGCGTCGTCCTGAACGTGCTGGTGATCGGCGTGACAGGCTTCTTGTACGGCCGGCTGCTGGTGCCGTACCAGGACAGCTGGAACTCGCCCGGCACCTTCGCCCCGTTCAAGATCCCGCTGCTCGGCGACATCCCGGTGATCGGACCGGTGCTGTTCAACCAGTCGGTGATCGTCTACCTGATGTACGTCGTGGTGACCGTGGTGCACATCGCGCTGTTCAAGACCAGGTACGGGCTGCGGGTGCGTGCCGTGGGCGAGCACCCGGCCGCCGCGGACACCGTGGGCATCCGCGTCAACTACGTCCGCGCTCGCAACGTGCTCATCGCGGGTCTCGTTGCGGGACTGGGTGGCGCCTTCTTCACCCTCGGGTCGGTAGGGGCCTTCGGCAAGGAGATGACGGCCGGCAAGGGCTTCATCGCCCTGGCTGCGATGATCTTCGGACGCTGGACGCCGCTGGGCGCCCTCGCCGCGGCACTGCTGTTCGGCTTCGCGGACAACCTGCAGAGCGTGCTGTCGATCATCGGCACTCCCATCCCGAGCGAGTTCATGCTCATGGCGCCGTACCTGGCCACGATCTTCGCCGTCGCGGGGCTCGTCGGCCGAGTGCGCGCTCCCGCCGCCGACGGCCAGCCCTACATCAAGTCGTGACCGACGTGGACTGGGACCGGCTACGCGCTGCGGCCCGCGCCGTCCGTGAGCATGCCTATGCCGGGTACTCCGGCTACCAGGTGGGCGCCGCCGCCCTGACCGACGACGGACGCCTGCTGACGGGCTGCAACGTCGAGAACGCCTCGTACGGCATGACGCTGTGCGCCGAGTGCGGAGTGATCAGCGACCTGCATGCCACGGGCGGCGGCCGACTCGTGGCTCTGGCGTGCGTCGGCGCCCGGCAGGGCAGCGATGTGCAGCCCGTGCTGCCGTGCGGGCGGTGCCGCCAGCTGCTCGCCGAGCACGGTGGTCCGCAGATGTGGGTCGACGCCCCTGCCGGCCCGGTGCAGCTGTCGTTCCTGCTGCCCGACGCCTTCTCGAACGCGGAGCTGCGCCGATGACCGAGCCGTTCGCCGCCGTCGACGTCATCCGCACGAAGCGGGACCGAGACGAGCTCACCGATCCCCAGATCGACTGGGTGGTCGACGCCTACACGCGCGGTGTGGTCGCCGACGAGCAGATGTCGGCCCTGGCGATGGCGATCCTGCTCAACGGCATGACGCGGCGCGAGGTGGCACGGTGGACCGAGGCGATGATCGCCACCGGTACGCGCATGGACTGGTCGAGCCTGGGCCGACCGACGGCCGACAAGCACTCCACCGGCGGGGTCGGGGACAAGATCACGCTGCCGCTGGCGCCCCTGGTCGCCGCCTGTGGCGCAGCCGTGCCCCAGCTGTCCGGACGGGGGCTCGGGCACACGGGCGGCACGCTGGACAAGCTCGAGTCGGTCGCCGGTTGGCAGGCCTCGCTGTCGAGCGAGCAGATGCTGGCCCAGCTCGACGACGTCGGAGCGGTGATCTGCGCGGCGGGCGCCGACCTTGCCCCCGCCGACCGCAAGCTGTACGCCCTGCGCGACGTCACGGCGACCGTGGAGTCGGTGCCCCTGATCGCCTCGTCGATCATGAGCAAGAAGATCGCCGAGGGTACGTCCGCCCTCGTGCTCGACGTCAAGGTCGGCAGCGGGGCGTTCATGAAGCAGCGGGACACCGCGCGGACCCTCGCCGAGACGATGGTCGCGCTCGGTACCGACGCCGGCGTGCGGACCGTGGCTCTGCTCACTGACATGTCGACCCCCCTGGGCCTGACCGCCGGCAACGCGATCGAGGTCGCCGAGAGCGTCGAGGTGCTCGCCGGGGGTGGCCCGCCCGACGTCGTCGAGCTGACCCTGACGTTGGCCCGCGAGATGCTCGCCGCCACGGGACTGGACGGGGTGGACCCCGCCGAACGTCTGCAGGACGGAACCGCGATGGACGTGTGGCGCCGCATGATCAAGGCCCAAGGAGGTGACCCGGACGCGCCGCTGCCGACAGCGGCGCACACCGACCACGTGCTGGCCCCGGCGGACGGTGTGCTCGTGGCTCTGGACGCCCTCGCCGTCGGCGTCGCCGCCTGGCGGCTGGGGGCCGGACGCGGCCGCAAGGAGGACCCGGTCAGCCCCGGTGCCGGGGTCGTGATGCACGCCAAGCCCGGCGCATCCGTCCGTGCGGGGGAGCCGTTGCTGACCCTGCACACAGATGAGTCGAACCGGTTCGCCTGGGCCCGCGAAGCCCTGGCCGACGCGGTCACCGTCGCACCCGCGGGTGCGCGTCCGGACGTGCCCCCCCTGGTGCTCGAGCGCGTGTCCGGCTGATGGCGGACGTCGAGCGCGCGGTGCTGCACGCCACCCTCGACGTGCCCGTCGTGGAGGCGTCCGACGTGGCTGTGCGCCGTGCCGACGGACTCACACGCGTGCTGGTGGTCGGAGACCGCACGGCCGTCGTCGCCACGGCCGACTACAGCCTGGGCGAGGGCTTCGGCGAGTGGAGCACCCTCGACCTGGCGGCGCTGCCCGGGTGGCCACTCGGCGACGGCGAGCCGAGCCAGTTCGAGGCAGTAGCCGGCGACGGCGGTTCGCTGGTGGCGCTGCTGCGCGAGGACCCACCCGTCGTGCTGGTCGCCGACACGGCTACGCGCGCCCTCCGTGCCACGATCACGCTGGTGGCTCCGCCATGGTCGGCACTGGCGGGCAAGTGGGACGACCCGTCGTCGCGGGGTGAGGGCATGGTTCTGCTACGAGGCGGACGCCTGCTGGTGGCGAAGGAGAAGCGGCCCCGGGCGCTCGTCGAGTTCGGCCCGCCGGGCTCGACGCCGCGAGGGCTGAGCCGGGCAGAGCTGCTGGAGCCCGGGGAATCGTGGCAGGCGCCTCGCGGCGACGTGACCTACCACGCCCTCGCGGTCTGGAAGCTGCGCGCCGACGCCAAGAAGGCGCTCAAGGACATCAGCGGGGCGTCGGTCGGGCCCGACGGCTCGCTGTGGCTCGTGAGCGACAAGTCGCGAGCCGCGGCTCGGCTGACCCTCGAGAGGGGTCTGCCGGCCGCTGGTGGCAGCATCGAGCAGCTCGACGAGGTCGTCGCGCTGCCGGCGTCGGCGAGCAAGGCCGAGGGCATCGCCGCCGTCGAGGTCGGTCGGGCCCTCGTGGTGCTCGACACCCGGTCGACCCAGGGCAACGGACTGATCGTCGGGCGTCCAGAGCGCCGTGGGGAAGGGGACTGACATGCCGGTCGTGGTGGGCGCGCCCTCGCGCATCCCCGTGCCCGGGGGCAAGACGATCGACGAGTACGTCGGTCGCGTGGCCACCGGTGACGCAGCCGTCAGTGTGGCGGTCATGACCGCCCCACCCGGCTGGTCGGAGCCTGCGCAGCAGCCGGAGTTCGACGAGCTGACCGTGGTGCTCTCGGGCAGCCTCGTGGTCACCGGCGGGGACGACGAGGTGACCGTCGACGCCGGGCAGGCCGTCATCACCCGGGCGGGCGAGCGCGTCCGATACTCGGTCGGTGAGCAGGGGGCGCACTACGTCGCGGTCTGCCTGCCGGCCTTCGACGTGACCCTCGCGCACCGCGACGACGACTGACCGACCCGGGCCACCGCGCGGTGCCACGGTGCGCCTGAGCGCACTCGGGCGCCGCGCGGTTCGTCAGAGCAGGCTCAGCGCCGCCTGCGCGATCTCGAGCTCCTCGTTGGTCGGCACCACCAGTACGACGACGCGGGACTCGTCGGTGCTGATGCGCCCCTGGTGGGCACGTGGGTCGCGGTTGCGGTCGGCGTCCAGGTCGATGCCCAGCCCCGCGAGGCCCTCGAGCACGCGGGCACGCATGCGGTCGTCGTTCTCCCCGACACCGGCGGTGAACACGACCGCATCCAGGGCCCCCAGGGCCAACGCGTAGGCGCCGACGTACTTGCGGATGCGGTAGGCGTAGACGTCGATCGCCAAGGCGGCGTCGGCGTCCCCCTCGTCAGCGCGTTGCCACACCTCGCGCAGGTCGTTGGCTCCGGCGAGCCCGACCATGCCGCTGCGCTTGTTCAGCAGGGTGTCGATCTCGTCGATGCTCATGCCGGCGACCCGGCGCAGGTGAAAGGTGACGGCGGGGTCGATGTCGCCCGACCGGGTGCCCATCACGAGGCCTTCGAGTGGCGTCAGGCCCATGGACGTGTCGATGCACCGCCCCCCTCGCACCGCCGAGGCCGAGGCGCCGTTGCCCAGGTGCAGCACCACCATGCTCGTCTCGGCGGGGTCGCGGCCCAACCGCCGGGCAGCCTCCCGCGAGACGTAGGCGTGCGAGGTGCCGTGGAAGCCGTAGCGCCGGATGCCGTAGCGCTGCGCGACCTCACGGTCGATGGCGTACGTGTAGGCCTCGGGCGGCAGCGTCTGGTGGAAGGCGGTGTCGAACACAGCCACCTGCGGCAGGTCAGGAAACACCCTCCGCGCCACCTCGATGCCCTCGAGGTTCGCCGGGTTGTGCAGCGGGGCCAGCGGGATCAGGTCGCGGATGGCCGCCGCCACCTCGTCGTCCACCAGGGCCGGGTCGGCGAAGCGATCGCCACCGTGCACGACCCGGTGACCGACGGCGGCCAGGCCCGCCTCGTCGAGGTCCGGGCCCACCTCGGCGAAGGCGTCGAGCACGGCCCGCAGCCCGGCCTCGTGGTCGGCGAGGGCACCAACGCGTTCGACCGGTCCCCCGGACCCGTGGTGGCGCACGAGCGACGTCTGCTCCCCGATGCGCTCGACGAGCCCCTTGGCCAGGGACTGCTCGGTGTCGGCGTCGATGAGCTGGTACTTGATCGAGGACGAGCCACAGTTGACGACCAGGACGCTACGGCTCACGAGTGGTCTCCCTGCGCCTGGACGGCGGTGATGGCGATGGTGTTGACGATGTCGTCGACGAGGGCTCCGCGCGAGAGGTCGTTGACCGGCTTGTTGAGGCCCTGCAGCACCGGCCCGATGGCCAGGGCTCCGGCGCTGCGCTGCACCGCCTTGTAGGTGTTGTTGCCGGTGTTGAGGTCGGGGAAGATGAACACCGTCGCCCGACCCGCTACCGAGGAGTCGGGCAGCTTTGTCTTGGCGACGCCGGCGTCCACAGCGGCGTCGTACTGGATCGGACCCTCGACCGACAGGTCGGGACGGCGCTCACGCACCAGCTCGGTCGCGGTACGTACCCGCTCGACGTCGGCGCCCGAGCCGGACGAGCCGGTGCTGTAGGACAGCATCGCGATACGGGGCTCGACCCCGAACTGGCTGGCCGTGTCGGCCGACGAGATCGCGATGTCGGCCAGCTGCTCGGCGTCCGGGTTCGGGTTGACCGCGCAGTCGCCGTACACGAGCACACGGTCGGCGAGGCTCATGAAGAACACGCTGGACACGACGAGGGTGCCCGGCTTGGTCTTGATGATCTCGAAGGACGGCCTGATCGTGTGAGCCGTCGTGTGCACGGCGCCGGAGACCATGCCGTCGGCGAGGCCGCGGTGCACCATCAGCGTGCCGAAGTACGAGACGTCGGCGACGATGTCGAGCGCGGCGTCCAGCGTCACGCCCTTGTGCTGGCGCAGCCGGTGGTACTCCTCGGCGAACGAGTCGCGCAGGTCTGTCGTGGCCGGGTCGATGATCTGCGCCCCTGACACGTCCACGCCGAGGTCGGTGGCTGCTGCCCGGATCTCGGCCTCGTCACCGAGCAGGGTGAGGTCGGCCATCCCGCGACGCAGCACCGTCGCCGCAGCGCGCAGCACGCGCGGCTCTGTGCCCTCGGGCAGCACGACCCGACGACGGTCGTGCCGAGCCCGCTCGACGAGCTCGTACTGGAACATCAGAGGGGTCACCGCCCCCACCGCGTCGACGGCGAGCTCGTCGAGCACCGCCTCGATGTCGATGGAGCGCTCCACCAGGTCAAGAGCTGTGTCGATCTTGCGGGCAGAGTCGGCGTGGATGCCGCCGCGTGCGTCGGCGAGGGCCGCGGCCGTGGCGAACGTGTCGAGCCGGGTCGCGATGATCGGAAGGCGTGAGCCCGCCCCCTCGATGAGGCGCCAGACCTGGTCGTCGGGGCGCAGCCCCCCGGACAGGATCACCCCGGACAGCGAGGGGAAGGTCTCCGAGCGATGGGCCGAGAGCATCGCCAGCACGATGTCGGCGCGGTCACCGGGGGTGATCACGACCGAGCCCTCGTGCAGGTGGTCGAGCACGTTCGGCAAGGTCATCGCTGCCACGACGAGCCCCTGGGCCTCGCGCGCGAGCAGGTCGGGGTCGCCGAGCAGCAGCTCGCCGTCGATGCGCTCGGTGAGCCGACGCACGCTGGGGGCCAGCAGCAGCGGCTCGTCGGGCAGCACGTCGACCGGTACGTCGAGATCGGCCACGGCCTCGCGGATCGAGGTCATCGAGTCCGGCGCCGCCCGGTTGACGACCACACGCTTGAGGGCGGCGTGGTTGGCCGCCAGCACGTCCTCGCTCAGGTCGATGGCGAACCGAACCTCCTGTGCGCTGCGGCCGTGGGCGGCGACCACGAACACCACCGGGGCCCCGAGGTTGGCCGCCACCCGTGCGTTGAACTGCAGCTCGGCGGGGGCGCCGACGTCGGTGAAGTCGGTACCCAGCACGAGCACGGCCGAGGCCTGCGAGGCCAGGGATCGGAAACGGTCGATGATCACCGCCAAGGCCTCGTCGGGGTTGCGGTGCACGTCGTCGTAGGTGGCGCCGAAGTAGGCCTCGTCGGGCAGGGCCACACTGCCGCGGGAGCGGAGCAGCTCGATGGCGGGGTCCTGCTCGTCGATGGACCGCACGACGGGACGGAACACGGCGACGTCGGCCGAGCGGCGCAGCATGTGCTCGTACAGGCCGAGAGCGATGGCAGACTTGCCGCTGTAGGGCTGGGCGGCTGCGACGTAGATGCTTCGGGTCACGACCCCGACCGTACTGATCCCGGCGGGTCTACGACGTCGAGACCGGCGAATAGGCGCGCAGGGCGGCCGCGGCCTCGGACGCGTCCAGGGGACGACACCCGGCCCCGACCAACGAGCCCACCAGGGCGAGCTCCTGCGACATCAGCGACCTGCCGCGACGCAGCAGCGTCAGGGGCGGCTTGCGCCGCTCCGCCAGGTCGCGTGCCAGGCGCCGGGCGAAGTTCTTCCAGGGCGCCCGGGTGATCACGATGGCGTCGGCCAGCAGGCCCGCATCACGACAGCGTCGCACCACCTCGGCGACGAACACGCCCTCGGCGACGAACACGGGGTGCTCGTCGCGGTCGAACCGGGTCGTGCCGACCGCTCGGTCCGACGAGATGTCGTAGGTCGGTACCTCGCACGAGCCCGTGCGACAGATGGTCTCGATGGCGGTCATGGCCGCGTCGGCGTCCCAGGCGGCCGGGTCGTCCCAGTCGACGATGCCCAGGGTGCTCTCCCGCGGGCAGGTGGGGTCGTCGCCGTCCTTGTAGAACTCGTCCAGGCAGAGCACCGGCAGCCCACTGCCGCGCGCCAGGTGCGACTTGCCGCTGCCGGACGGCCCCGCGAGCAGCACCACCCGACCCTCGCGAGCCGAACCGGCGTCGGACGCCGACGTCGCGTCGGTCATGTGCCGACGGGGTGCCACACCGTCTTGACCTCGAGCACGTCGAGCATCCGCGACAGCCCGGGGGTCGCGGCCAGGTCCTCGTCCGGCCTCGGCCGCCGCACCCGTGTCAGCGTCTGCGCGGCCGCCTGCTCGAGCTCGATCGCGAGGTCGGGGTCGGTGACCCCGGTCAGGTCGAGGGCGTTCACGTCGGCGTGGGAGGCCAGCCACGGCGCGAGCTCGGCCACCTGTCCCGTCAGCACGTTGACGACTCCGGCGGGCACGTCGGAGGTCGCCAGCACCTCCGCCAGCGTCACCGCCGGGAGCGGACGGTGCTCGCTGGCCAGCACGACTGCTGTGCAGCCGGTCGCCACGACCGGTGCGAGCACCGACACGAGGCCGAGCAGGGACGACTCGTCGGGTGCCACGACGCCCACGACGCCGGTGGGCTCGGGCAGGGAGAAGTTGAAGAAGGGCCCGGCCACCGGGTTGGCGTTGCCGTGCACCTGGGCGAGCTTGTCGGTCCAGCCGGCGTACCAGACCCACCGGTCGATGGCAGCGTCGACGACGGAGCCCGCCTGACGCGCGCCCAGTCCCTCGCCGCGGGCGACCTCGGCGACGAACTGGTCGCGTCGTCCCTCCATCACCTCCGCGACCCGGTACAGAACCTGCCCGCGGTTGTAGGCGCTGGCGCTCGACCAGCGGTCGAAGCCTGCCCGAGCGGCCTGCACGGCGTCTCGGACGTCCTTGCGCGAGGCCTGGGCGGCGTTCGCGACGAAGTCGCCCGCGGCGTCGGTGACGACGTAGGAGCGCCCGCTCTCCGACCGGGGGAAGGCGCCGCCGATGTAGAGCTTGTAGGTCTTGCGGATCGGTTCGCGCGCCATCAGGACGACACCCCCGTGGTCTCGTCGGCCACGAGGTAGGCGGCCAGCCCGTGCCGCCCGCCCTCGCGGCCGTACCCGGACTCCTTGTAGCCGCCGAACGGGCTGGTCGGGTCGAAGTGGTTGAACGTGTTCGCCCAGACCACTCCGGCGCGCAGGTGCTGGGCCATCCACAGGATGCGCGAACCCTTCTCGGTCCACACTCCTGCCGACAGTCCGTAGGGAGTGTTGTTCGCCTTGGCCAGCGCCTCCTGCGGTGTGCGGAACGTCAGCACCGACAGCACCGGGCCGAAGATCTCCTCCCGGGCGATGCGGTGGGTCTGCGCGACGTCCGTGAACACCGTCGGCGGGAACCAGAAGCCGCGGTCGGGCAGGGCGCAGTCGGCCGACCACCGCGTGGCCCCCTCGGCCTCGCCGATCTCGCTCATCTGCCTGATGCGGTCGAGCTGGACCGCGGAGTTGATGGCACCGATGTCGGTGTTCTTGTCCATCGGGTCGCCGAGCCGCAACGTCGTCAGGCGGCGCTTGAGCGACTCGATCACCTGGTCGACCACCGACTCGGCCACGAGCAGTCGGGTGCCGGCACAGCACACGTGGCCCTGGTTGAAGAAGACTCCGCGAACGATGCCCTCGACGGCCTGGTCGATCGGCGCGTCGTCGAAGATGACGTTGGCTGCCTTGCCGCCCAGCTCGAGGGTGACCTTCTTGCGCGTGCCGGCCACGGACCGGGCGATGAGCCGGCCGACCTCGGTCGACCCGGTGAAGGCGACCTTGTCGACGTCGGGGTGCTCGACGAGCAGCCGTCCGGTCTGCCCTGCGCCTGTCACGATGTTCACCACGCCCGCCGGCAGGTCGGCCTGCCGACAGATGTCGGCGAAGGCCAGGGCGGTCAACGGCGTGGTCTCCGCGGGCTTGAGCACGACGGTGTTGCCCGCGGCCAGGGCGGGCGCCACCTTCCAGGCCAGCATGAGCAGGGGGAAGTTCCACGGGATGATCTGGGCCGCCACGCCGTGCGGACGCGGGTTCGGCCCGAGCCCCGCGTACCCGAGCTTGTCGGCCCAGCCCGCGTGGTAGAAGAAGTGGGCGGCGACGAGCGGGATGTCGACGTCGCGGGTCTCCCGGATCGGCTTGCCGTTGTCGAGCGTCTCCAGCACGGCGAGCTCGCGGGCACGCTCCTGCACCAGCCGGGCGATCCGGAACAGGTACTTGCCGCGCTCCCGTCCCGACATGCGGGACCACACGCGCGTGTAGGCCGAACGCGCGGCCGCCACCGCAGCGTCCACGTCGAGCCGCCCCGCCTCGGTGACCTCGGCGAGCACCTCCTCGGTGCTGGGGGAGATGGTCTTGAAGCGTCCCCCATCGGTCGGCTCGACCATCTCTCCGCCGATGAACAGCCCGTACGACTCGGCGATGTCGACCACCGCGCGGGACTCCGGCGCGGGGGAGTACTCGAACAGGCTCACAGCACTCTCCTGGTCAGTCGATCGTCACGTAGTCGGGGCCGGAGTAGTGACCGGTGCGCAGCTTCTGGCGCTGCATGAGCAGGTCGTTGAGCAGGCTGGACGCGCCGAACCGGAACCACTCGGGGCACAGCCAGTCGATGCCCGCCGTCTCGTTGACGAGCACCAGGTAGCGGATCGCGTCCTTGGCCGTCCTGATGCCACCGGCCGGCTTCACACCCACCATGAGACCGGTGGCGTCCCGGTAGTCGCGGACTGCCTGCAGCATGACCATCGTGACCGGACGAGTCGCAGCCGGCGACACCTTGCCCGTCGAGGTCTTGATGAAGTCCGCACCGGCGAGCATCGCCAGCCACGATGCCCGCCGCACGTTGTCGTAGGTCGCCAGCTCGCCTGTCTCGAGGATCACCTTCAGGTGCGCATCGCCGCAGGCCTGCTTGACCGCGACGATCTGCTCGAAGACCTGCAGGTAGCGACCGGACAGGAACGCTCCGCGGTCGATGACCATGTCGATCTCGTCGGCCCCGGCAGCGACCGCCTCGGCGGTGTCGGCGAGCTTGACCGCCATCGAGGCCCGTCCGGACGGGAAGGCCGTGGCGACCGCGGCGACGTTGACGCCGCTTCCGGCCAGCGCATCCACCGCCGTCGCCACCATGTCGCCGTAGACGCACACGGCGGCCACCGTCGGGGTGGTCGGGTCGGTCGCGTCCGGACGGCGTGCCTTGGCACACAGCGTCCGCACCTTGCCCTCGGTGTCCTGGCCCTCGAGGGTGGTCAGGTCGATCATGGCGATCGCGAGGTCGATGGCGCGAGCCTTGGACTCGTTCTTGATCGACCGTGTGGCCAGCTCGGCAGCTCGGCTGTCGGCGCCCACCTGGTCGACGCCGGGAAGCCCGTGCAGAAAGGCCCGCAGGTCGGCGTCGGACCGGGTGATGTCGTCCACGCTCGGCAGGCTCGACGTCAGCGTCACGACGGCGATCCTAGGCCGGTGCGGCGAGCAGGGCCTCGACGTCGCTACGCAGCGCGTGCATGCGGCGCTCGGCCTCGGCCCGGGCCGGGTGGACGTCGTCGCCGGTCACCGTGGCGACCACCTCGAGGTAGCACTTGACCTTCGGCTCGGTTCCCGACGGGCGGATGATGACGCGCGACCCCTGCTCGAGCGTGAGGCGGATGCCGTCGGTCGGTGGCAGCGGGCCGGACGGGTCGAGCAGGTCGTCGACGCCGAGCACGTCAGCCCCCCCGAGCACGGTCGGTGGCTGCGAGCGGACCCGGCGCATGGTCGCGTCGATGAGCCCCAGGTCGGCCACACGGATGCTCACCTGGCTGGTCAGGTGCACCCCGTGCCGGCGGGCGAGGTCGTCCAGCACGTCGTCGAGCGTGCGGCCCAGGGCCCGCTGCTCGGCCGCCAGCTCGGCCACGAGCAGGGCGGCCGTCACGCCGTCCTTGTCGAGCACCGCCTCGGGGTCGCAGCAGTAGCCGAGTGCCTCCTCGTACCCGTAGCGCAGGCCGGGTGCCTTGGTGATCCATTTGAAGCCGGTGAGGGTCTGCACGTGACGGACGCCGGCGGCGGCGGCCACCTTGCCGAGCAGGGTCGACGACACGATCGAGCTCGCGAAGGTGCCGGTGGCCCCGCGTTGCAGCAGGTGCCAGCCCAGAAGCGTGCCGACCTCGTCGCCGGTCAGCATGCGCCAGCGGCCGGCGGCGTCGGGCAGGGCCACGGCGCACCGGTCGGCATCGGGGTCGTTGGCGATCACGAGGTCGGCTCCGCGGTCGCGGGCCAGGTCGAGGGCAGCGTCGATGGCCCCCGGTTCCTCGGGGTTCGGGAAGGCCACGGTGGGGAACAGGGGATCGGGCTCGGCCTGGCTCGCCACGACGACAGGCGGGGCGAAGCCGGCGCGGTCGAACGCCTCGAGCAGCAGGTCCCGCCCGACCCCGTGCAGGGGGGTGTAGACGACCGTGAGGTCGCGAGGCCCCGAGGGCTCGAGCAACGAGGCAGCCCGGTCGAGGTAGGCCTCGACGATGCTGTCGTCGAGGGTGACCCACCCGTCGTCGGCCCTCGGCACCGCGGTGATGCTGCCCACCGCGTCGATGCACGCGGCGATCTCGGTGTCGGTGGGGGGAGCGATCTGCGACCCGTCGCCGGCGTAGACCTTGTAGCCGTTGTCGGCGGGAGGGTTGTGCGAGGCGGTGACCATCACCCCGGCGTCGGCGCCGAGGTGGCGCAGCGCGAACGCCAGTACGGGTGTCGGCAGGGGGCGGGGCAGAACCATGGCCTCGACGCCCGCCGCCTCCATCACCGCGCACGTGTCGCGTGCGAACACGTCGGAGTCGCGGCGAGCGTCGAACCCGACGACGATGCCGCCGCCGTCGTGGTCGCGCAGCCACCGGGCGAGACCGGCGGCCGCGCGGACGACGACAGCCCTGTTCATGCGCCGCGGGCCGGCACCCATGCGTCCGCGCAGGCCAGCTGTGCCGAACTCGAGCGTGCCGGCGAAACGGTCGGCCAGCTCGGCCCGCGCCTGGCTCGCGTCGACCCCGTCCTGGGCACGGTCGAGCAGCGCGGCCAGCTCGTGTCGGGTCGTGGGGTCGGGGTCGTCGGCGATCCAGGCTCGTACCCGCTCGGTCAGGTCGTCCACGACGCTGCTCACACCCTCTCCGCGATCTCGCCGAGCAACCGGCCGAGGCGGTCGGCCGCAGACCGGCCGGACTCCAGCACCTCGGCATGGTCCAGGGGCTGTCCGGACAGCCCGGCGGCGGCGTTCGTGACCAGCGACAGCCCGAGCACCTCGAGGCCGGCCGCGCGCGCGGCGATGGCCTCCAGCGTCGTGGACATGCCCACCAGGTCGGCGCCGAGCGTGCCCAGCATGCTGATCTCGGCCGGGGTCTCGTAGTGCGGACCCGGAAGCTGGGCGTAGACGCCCTCGGGCAGGGCGGGGTCGACCGCCCGGGCGACGGCGCGCAGGCGCGGGGAGTACAGGTCGGTCAGGTCGACGAACTGCGCTCCCCGCAGGGGAGAGGTGGCCGTCAGGTTGAGGTGGTCGCGGATGAGGACGACCGTTCCGGGGGCCCAGGCGGGGTTCAACCCTCCGCAGCCGTTGGTCAGCACCACCCGGGTGCATCCGGCGGCTGCGGCCGTGCGCACCGGGTGGGCGACGGCGTCGACACCTCGCCCTTCGTAGAGGTGCGTGCGACCCAGGAAGACCAGGCAGGCCGACTCGCCCCGGCGGACGCTGCGCACGGTGCCGCCGTGCCCAGAGACGGTCGGGGCGCTGAACCCGGGGAGGTCGGCCAACGGCACCTCGGCCTGGGTCGTGCCGATCAGGTCAGCGGCCTTGCCCCAGCCCGACCCCAGCACCACGGCCACGTCGTGCGACGGGACTCCGGTGCGATCGGCGAGGGCGGCCGCGGCCTCACGGGCCGTGTCGTCCGGGCTCGTTCGGTTGCTCACCGACACGACTGTAGGGGCCGGTAGGCCGGCGTGGGCATGGTCACCGGCAGGGGCGCCGACGAAGGTCGTCGACGTAGTCCGTCGGGGCTCCGGCGGCCTCGGCGGCGTCGGCGAGCATGCCCAGGTAGCGGGCGGAGGGCAGACCACCCTCGTAGGCGTCCACGACGTAGGCCCATGCCGGCATCGGGCCGTTCATCGTCTCGACGCGCACGCGGATCTTGCGGAACGTGCGCAGGTCGAGGCCCTCCCACTCGTCCATCGCCGACTCGTCGGTGTCGCTGACGTCGTAGAGCGCCACGAACACCGATGGCTCGGGATGGCCGTCACCGGTGCCCGCAGCCTCCACGATGGTGGCGATGGCACCTTCCCAGCCGAGCTCCTCGCCGGCGAAGGCGAGGCGCCATCCCGGCAGCCACCCGGTTGCGCGCAGAGGCGAGTGCGGGGCACGGCGCAGCATGGTCTCCGGGTGCAGGCTCGAGGCGTAGGCGGCGTAGAGCACGGATCTCCCTGAGGTGGTGCTCGGCGGGCCCGACGCGGCATGCGTCGGGTGGCGGCGTGGGTAAGTTTGCCCGACGTGACGGCGGTAGCGATCATCGGTGGCGGCCCGGGTGGCTACGAGGCGGCTCTGGTCGCAGCACAGCTGGGAGCCGAGGTGACCGTCGTCGACACCGACGGCATCGGTGGCTCGGCCGTGCTCACCGACTGCGTGCCCAGCAAGACACTCGTCGCGACCGCGGACGTCATGGTCGAGGTCGCTGACTCCGGAGAGCTCGGGGTGCGCACCACCGGGCCGGACGACGACGGCCCGGCGGGGGTCGCCCCGGGAGTGGGGGTCGACCTGGCGCAGGTGAACGCCCGCGTCGTCGGTCTCGCCCGGGCTCAGTCGGCCGACACCGCCCGGCGGCTGACCCGCGACGGCGTGCGTGTGCTCAGCGGGCGTGGCCGCCTGGACGGACCCCACCGTGTGGTGGCCGAGCTGTCCGGCGGTGGCACCGAGACCATCGATGCCGACGTGGTACTCGTGGCCACCGGGGCCCACCCCCGCGAGCTTGCCTCAGCCGCCCCTGACGGAGAGCGCATCCTGTCCTGGACGCAGCTCTACGACCTGCAGGAGCTTCCGGACAGGCTGGTCGTGGTCGGGTCGGGCGTGACCGGGGCGGAGTTCGCCAGCGCCTACAACGCCTTGGGCAGCGAGGTGGTGCTGGTCTCCTCGCGCGACCAGGTGCTGCCGGGGCAGGATGCCGACGCGGCCGCCGTGCTCGAGTCGGTGTTCGCGCGGCGTGGTGTGACCGTGCTGCCGCGTTCGCGTGCCGTGGCTGCCACGCGCACGTCCGACGGCGTGCGGGTCACCCTGGCCGACGGCCGCGAGATCGACGGCAGCCACTGCCTGATGGCGGTGGGGTCGATCCCGAACACGGCCGGCCTGGGGCTCGAGCAGGCCGGGGTCGCGCTCGACGACGCCGGCTACGTGACGGTCGACCGGGTCAGCCGCACGACGGCGCGCGGGGTGTACGCCGCCGGGGACTGCACTGGCGTGCTCATGCTGGCCTCGGTGGCGGCCATGCAGGGACGGACAGCCATGTGGCACGCCCTCGGGGAGGCCGTGGCGCCGCTCGACCTGACCACGGTCTCGTCGAACGTGTTCACCTCACCGGAGATCGCGACCGTCGGCTGGACGCAGGAGATGGTCGAGCGCGGCGAGGTCAGCGCTGCCGCGGTGACCTTGCCGTTGGCCACGAACGCCCGGGCGAAGATGAGCGGCATCCGCGACGGCTTCGTCAAGCTCTTCTGCCGACCCGGCACCGGCATCGTCATGGGCGGCGTCGTGGTGGCGCCCGCGGCGAGCGAGCTCATCCATCCGATCGCGTTGGCGGTCGAGTGCCGACTGACCGTCGACCAGCTCGCCCGGGCCTTCACCGTGTACCCGTCGCTGTCGGGGTCGGTCGCCGAGGCGGCCCGCCGCCTGCGGCGACGCTGACCCGGGGCGGGTGATGAGGCGACTCTCGGGTCGCCTCAGATGTCGAAGCCGCCGACGTCGCCGAACCCGCCGTCGCCGAACCCACTGCCGGTGTCGCCGCCGGCGTCGGTCCCGGCTTCTCCGCCCAGCTCGCCACCGGCGCCGGGGTCCAGGTCGTACCCCATGGGTGCCCAGAGCATCGAGCCCAGCATCGTGCCCACGAGCATGCCGTTGAGCAGGTAGGCACCCTGGGCTCCGTACCACCCGCGGGCCCAGGGCCCGTACTCCGGCCCCGCCTCCCAGTACGGACGCTGACCGGTGGCGGTCGGGACAGTACGGGCGTCGGGGGAGATCCCGTCGGCGATGCGGGCCGCGCAGGCAGCACACACCGGGACGTCGCGTGCCGCCCCGCCCGGAGGTGCCCACGAGGCGTCCTGCACCGAGATTCCGTGGCGCTGGTCGAAGAAGCACGGCCCGCGGCGGCTCGGCAGGTCGCGGCCCTCTCGACGCGCTCGCAAGGTGGCCAGGGCGAACCGGCCGTCGTCCAGGGCGCGGGTGACCCACTGCAGGTCCTCCGGGGTCTGCGCGGTGTCCAGCGCCCCCTTCGCGTTCTCGTAGGCGTCCAGCGCTCGCTGCCAGTCGGCCAGGGCCTCGTCGCCGAGCCCGTCCGGGATCGGCTCGTGCTGCAGCTGCTCTCCGAGCTGGGTGACGTCCTCGGACGCGACTCGCAGGACGGCCTGCATCCGCGGGTCGGGCTGCTGCTGCCCACGTCCGCGACCGAGAGGGGGTGCGGCGCCGTCGGCAAGCCGTCCCTGCTGGGTGGACTTGCCGACGAACCAGACGACGGCGGCGACGGCGAGAAGGATCAGGAGCAGCTCCACGCCGTCATGTCTACCTCAGGCGGCGTGAGCCGGCCACGCGTGGCGCTGCGTGGGCTCGACGGGCGTGTCAGGACGGTGAGGTGCGCGGCCGAGAAGCGCGAGCAGCTCGCCGAAGGCACGCTGCCGGGCGACGCCAGGCTCGCGCGGGTCCAGCACGATGTCGGTGAGCACGGTGTCGGCCCCCAGACGTGCTGCGCGCCGCACGACCCGCGTGACCGCGGTGCGGTCGATGTCGACGCCGTCGGCGGCGACGCGGAAGGCAAGGTCGTCAAGGGTGCCGATGGACTGAGGGGCGAAGGTGCGCATGCTTGAAAGTTACGCGCGTGTGAGCATAAGCGCAAACTATGAGTTGTGATGATAATGATCATATATAGTTGTCACTATGCCGGGACTCGCGGACGTCGACATCCGTCAGCTGGCCGCCCTGCGTGCGGTTGCCGACGAGGGCTCGTTCGGTGGGGCAGCGCAGGTGCTCGGCTTCTCGCAGGCGGCAGTCAGCCAGCAGATCGCCGGCCTGGAGCGGGCTGTCGGCATGGCGCTGTTCGATCGGCCCGGCGGTCCTCGTCCGGCCGTGCTCACCCCGGCGGGCCGGCTGCTGCTCGAGCACGCCCGAGCCGTGCTCAGGCGGCTCGACCAGGCCACGCGCCAGCTGGCCGACCTCGCCGCCGGAGTCGGGGGACGAGTGGAGGTCGGGACGTTCCAGAGCGTGTCGGTTGCCCTGCTGCCGCTCGTGGTCGCCGACCTGCGGCGAGAGGCCCCGGAGCTCGACATCGCGCTGCACGAGAGCGACGACAGCGACGAGCTCATGCGCGACTTGCTGGAGGGCGACCTGCACGTGGCCTTTCTGCTGGGACCTGTCGACGACCCGCGACTGCGGGTGCACCACCTGTGCGACGACCCCTTCGTGGTGATCACGGCCGCGGACTCCTGCCCCCTGGAAGCCTTCGACGCCACGGCTTCGGCGATGCCGCTGCCAGAGCTGGACGGCTACCCCCTGGTCGGGGCCAGCGAGGACGACTCCGGGCAGGTGCTGGTCGACGACGGCCTGCGGGCTCGTGGGATCTCCCCCCGCTACGTCTTTCGCAGCGCCGACAACGCCGCCATCCAGGCCATGGTGGCCGTGGGCATGGGCGCCGCAGTACTGCCGCGGCTCGCCGTCGACCAGGACGACCCCACCGTGCACATCCACGCCCTCGAGCCGCCCCTGCCGCCCCGCGAGATCTGTGTCGCGGTGCGCAGCGACCGCACCGTGCTACCTGCGGCGGCACGCATGGTCGAGCTGGCCGTGAGCCACATCGCCGACGTCGCGTCGGTGCAGATGACCGACCACTGAGTGCCGCTGAACCCCGGTATGCGCCGTCAGTCCACGATGTCGCAGATCACCGCGCCGCTGGAGACGGTCGTGCCGACCTCGGCCGTCAGGTTCGTGATGGTTCCCGCCTTGTGCGCGTTGAGCGGCTGCTCCATCTTCATCGCCTCGAGCACGACGACCAGGTCGCCGGCTGCCACGGTGTCGCCCTCGGAGACGGCGATCTTGACGATCGTGCCCTGCATCGGCGAGGCGAGGGAGTCGCCGGAGGCGGCGCCGGCAGCACCGCCGCCGCGCTTGCCCGCTCGGCGAGCCTGCGGACGAGCGGCGCCACCGCTCGGCGCTGCCGCGCTGACCGCCACCGTGCCCGGCAGGGTCACGGACAGGCGCTTGCCGTCGACCTCGACCGTCACGGTCTGGCGCTCGGTGTCGTCCGGCTGTCCCTCCGCACCGCCGGCGAACGGCTCGACGGTGTTGGTCCACTCGGTCTCGATCCAGCGGGTGTGCACGCTGAACGGTGTCTGGGCATCGGCCGGCGCGAACGCCGGGTCGGCGACCACGGCACGGTGGAAGGGGATGACCGTGGCCATGCCCTCGACATCGAACTCGGCCAACGCGCGGCGCGAACGCTCGAGGGCCTGCTGCCTGGTGGCACCGGTGACGATGAGCTTGGCCAGCAGCGAGTCGAAGTTCTGGCCGATGACGCTGCCCGCCTCGACACCGGCGTCCAGGCGCACACCGGGACCGGACGGCGGGTCGAACCTGGTGACCGGGCCGGGCATCGGCAAGAAGTTGCGCCCCGCGTCCTCCCCGTTGATGCGGAACTCGATCGAGTGCCCGCGAACGGGCGGGTCGTCGTACCCGAGGGGCTGACCCTCCGCGATGCGGAACATCTCGCGCACGAGGTCCAGCCCGGTCACCTCCTCGCTGACGGGGTGCTCGACCTGCAGGCGCGTGTTCACCTCGAGGAACGAGATCGTGCCGTCCTGGCCGACGAGAAACTCACAGGTGCCGGCCCCGTAGTAGCCGGCCTCGGTCAGGATCGCCTTGCTGGCCCGGTACAGCTGCGCGTTCTGCTCCTCGCTCAGGAAGGGCGCCGGAGCCTCCTCGACCAGCTTCTGGTGCCGTCGCTGCAGGGAGCAGTCACGGGTGGACACGACCACGACGTTGCCGTGCTGGTCAGCCAGGCACTGGGTCTCGACGTGCCGGGGCTTGTCGAGGTAGCGCTCGACGAAGCACTCGCCGCGACCGAACGCTGCCGTGGCCTCGCGCACCGCCGAGTCGTAGAGCTCGGCGACCTCGCTCATCTCGCGCGCCACCTTCAGGCCGCGCCCACCGCCACCGAAGGCGGCCTTGATGGCGATCGGAAGGCCGTGCTGCTCGGCGAAGGCCACGACCTCGTCCGCCCCGCTCACCGGGTCGGGGGTTCCGGAGACCAGTGGCGCACCGGCCCGCTCGGCGATGTGCCGGGCGCTCACCTTGTCGCCGAGGGCCTCGATGGCCGACGGCGGCGGCCCGATCCAGATCAGCCCCGCGTCGATGACGGCCTGCGCGAAGTGCGCGTTCTCGGCCAGAAAGCCGTACCCGGGGTGGACGGCGTCCGCGCCGGAGCGGCGCGCCACGTCCAGCAGCTTGCCGATGTCGAGATAGGTCTGGGCGCTGGTCTCTCCGTCCAACGAGTACGCCTCGTCGGCGACCCGGACGTGCTGGGCGTCGCGATCGGAGTCGGCGTAGACGGCGACCGAGCCGATCCCGGAGTCCCGGCAGGCACGGGCGACGCGGACGGCGATCTCGGCGCGGTTGGCGATGAGGACCTTGGTGATCGTCGGCACGGTTGGTCAGTCTAGGACCAGCCTCGTGCCGCCAGGCAGGGTCGTCCGGCCTCATGCGACCCCCTACCGTGAGCACCATGAACGTGCAGCACTCTGCCGACCACGAGACGTTCCGCAAGGTCGTGCGCGACTTCGCCGAGCACGAGGTGGCACCGCACGTGGCGAGGTGGGACGCCGACCACCATTTTCCGGTCGACACCGTGCGGCAGATGGGCGAGCTCGGGCTGTTCGGCATCACCGCACCCCCGGAGTACGGCGGTGCGGGCGGTGACTTCACCAGCCTCTGCATCGCGATCGAGGAGCTGGGCCGGGTCGACCAGTCGATCGGTATCACGCTCTCGGCGGGTGTCGGGCTCGGCATCACCCCCATCGCCATGTTCGGCACGCTGGAGCAGAAGCAGCGCTACCTGCCCGACCTGGTCGCGGGCCGGGCGCTGGCTGCGTTCGGGCTGACGGAGCCGGAGGCAGGGTCGGACGCCGGTGCCACCCGCACGACCGCCCGCCTCGACGGCGACGAGTGGGTCGTCGACGGCGCCAAGGCTTTCATCACGAACTCCGGCACCGAGATCACCTCGGTCGTCACCGTCACGACGCGCACGGGCACTCGCGAGGACGGCACCCCGGAGATCAGCGCGATCCTCGTACCCTCGGGCACGCCGGGGTTCACCGTCGAGCCCGCCTACGACAAGCTCGGCTGGCACGCCTCCGACACCCACGGCCTGTCGTTCGAGGCAGCCAGAGTCCCCGCCGCCAACCTGCTCGGTGAGCGCGGCAGCGGGTTCCGTCAGTTTCTCGCGACCCTGGACGACGGGCGCATCGCGATCGCCGCGCTGGCGCTGGGGCTGAGCCGGGCATGTCTGGAGGCGTCGGTGGACTACGCCCGCGAGCGGCACGCGTTCGGGTCGCCCATCGGGTCGAACCAGGGTGTCGCCTTTCCCCTGGCCGATCTGGACGTGGCGGTCGAGAACTCGAGGCTGCTGGTCTACAAGGCGGCAGCGCTCAAGGATGCCGGCGCGGGACGAGCCGAGGTGTCGCGAGCAGCCGCCCGAGCGAAGCTCTACGCCACCGAGGCGGCCGTGTCGGCGACCCGCGTGGCGACGCAGGTCTTCGGTGGCTACGGGTTCATCGAGGAGTATCCGGTGGCGCGGTTCTACCGCGACGCCAAGATCCTCGAGGTGGGTGAGGGCACGAGCGAGGTGCAGCGGCTTGTCCTGGCCCGCGCCATGGGCCTGCCGGTCGGCTGATGGCGCACGACCACTGGGCCGAGGTCGCGGCAGCGCGTGGGCGCACGCTCCGTCCGAGCGACGCCGGCGCGTCGAAGCTGAGCGCGCAGAACAAGCTGTACGTCCGCGAGAGGCTGCGCCTGCTGCTCGACGACGACACCTTCGTCGAGGACGGTCAGCTGGCCAATGCTCTGGTCGACGGCCTGCCCGCCGACGGGGTGGTCACCGGTCGAGGGATGGTCGACGGACGTCCGGTCGTCGTCGTGGCCAACGACCCGACGGTCAAGGCCGGCTCCTGGGGGGCCCGCACGGTGGAGAAGATCGTGCGCGCCACCGAGATCGCCCTGCGCGAGGAGCTGCCTGTGTTCTGGCTGGTCGACTCTGCCGGGGCTCGCATCACCGACCAGGTGCAGCTGTTCCCCGGGCGTCGCGGTGCCGGCCGCATCTTTCGCAACCAGGTGCTGCTGTCGGGCAAGGTGCCCCAGATCTGCTGCCTCTTCGGCCCCAGCGCTGCCGGAGGGGCCTACATCCCGTCCTTCTGCGACGTCGTGATCATGGTCGAGCACAACGCCTCGATGTACCTGGGGTCACCGCGCATGGCCGAGATGGTGGTCGGCGAGACGGTGACGCTGGAGCAGATGGGCGGGGCGCGCATGCACGCGACCGTCTCGGGCTGCGGTGACAACCTGGCCGTCGACGACGCCGACGCGATCGAGCAGGCAAAGGCCTTCTTCTCCTACCTGCCGTCGACGTGGCGGCAGTCGCCACCGGTGTACGAGCCGGTGCTGCCCGCCCAGGTCTTCGCGCGAGGTCTCGTCCCCGACGACGAGTCGGTGGGCTACGACGTGCACACCGTCATCGAGGCCCTCGTCGACGCCGACTCGTTCTTCGAGCTCAAGCCGCTGTTCGCGGCCGAGCTCGTCGTGGGTTTCGGCCTGCTGGAGGGTCAGCCGGTCGGGGTTGTGGCCAACAACCCCGGCGTCAAGGGCGGCGTGCTGTTCACCGACAGCGCCGACAAGGCCGCCCGCTTCATCTGGCTGTGCGACGCCTTCAACGTGCCGCTGCTGTACCTGATGGACGTGCCCGGGTTCATGATCGGCTCGGCTGTCGAACGACAGGGCATCATCCGCCACGGAGCGAAGATGATCACCGCGGTGGCCGAGGCGACGGTGCCGACGGTGTCGGTCGTGCTGCGCAAGGCCTACGGCGCGGGCCTGTATGCGATGGCGGGGCCGGGCTTCGCCCCCGACGCCTGCCTGGCCCTGCCGAGCGCGAAGATCGCGGTGATGGGTCCTGAGGCGGCGGTCAACGCGGTCTACGCGAACAAGATCGCCGCGGTGGACGACCCCGTCGACCGGGCGACGTACGTGGCGGGGCTCCGCGAGGAGTACGAGGAGGACATCGACATCCTGCGCCTGGCAGCCGACCTGGTGATCGACGCGATCGTCGAGCCCGAGCAGCTGCGCGGCGAGCTCGTGGCACGCTTCGCGGCGGCGACGACCAAGGATCGGTCCCGTCCCGAGAAGCGCCACGGCGTCCCACCGGTCTGACGCACCGCGCGGTGCCCAAGTGCGCTTTGTCGCGTCCGGGCACCGCGCGGTGCCGCAAGGCCTGTGGACGGGCCCCACCGTCGTCGTCGTCCTCGGCGCACCATCGGGCTATGGCCTCCCGACCTGCCGTTCCCGCTGTCGCGTACACCCAGCGCGGCGTCTTCACCCGTGAGCAGGCCCACGCGGCTGGGTGGTCCAACCGCATGCTCGCCTCCGCCGTGCATCGAGGTGTCCTCGTGCGTCGGCACCCAGACGTGTTCGTTCTGGCCGGGCCACGCAGCCGCGCGGCCGACGACCTCGCGGCGCTGCTGGCCGCAGGCGCCGGAGCGGTGCTCACCGCGTGGAGCGCCGCCCGACACCACGGCTGGTCATGGCCTGGTCGCCACGACGACCCCGCGTGCGTCACGGTGGCATCGAACCGTCACCTCCAGCTGTCAGGTGCGGTGGTTCTTCGGTGGCACCTACCCCCGGAGCACGTCGATCGGTCCGACGACGTCGCCGCCGTCACCATCCCTGCTCGCACCGTGGCCGACTGCCTGCGCCTGGTGACCGCGCCGGTCGCCGAGCGGATGCTGGACGCGGCGCTGCTGCGACGGTGGCTCTCGGTGGGCGACCTCCGCACCGTGGTCGAGGACCTGAGCGGGCGGCCGGGGGTCCCCGTCCTCAGGCAGCTTCTCGCCGGGGTGGAGTCCGGAGCGCGTTCGCACGCCGAACGACTCGCGCAGACGGTGCTGGCTCAGACAGGCGTCCTTGGCTGGCAGTGGAACTACCGCGTCGCACTGCCGGGTGGCGTGACGGCCGTGCTCGACGGTGCCCTGCCCCAGCTGAAGATCGCCGTCGAGATCGATGGGCTCGCCCACCACCACGACGTCGATGCCTTCCAACGCGACCGCACGCGCCAGAACGCCCTCGTGGCGGCGGGCTGGACCGTGCTCCGGTTCACCTGGTGGGACCTGAAGAACCGTCCTGACTACGTCGTCGCCGTGGTGCGGGCGGCGGTGGCGCGAGCGTCCTGAGCGGCCGCGCGGTCGTTGAGGCCGCCTACGCGCACCGTCGCACCGCGCGGTGGCTCAGGACGGGGGGCGCCACAGCTGCTGCCAGGCGATGCCCAGATCGTTGAGCATCGTGCGCAGCGTCGGCAGCGAGAGCCCCACGACGGTGTGCGGGTCGCCGTCGACGCGCTGCACGAACGGTCCGCCGAGGCCGTCGATCGTGAAGGCACCCGCGACGTGCAGCGGCTCCCCGGTGGCCACATACGCAGCGATCTCGTCGTCGGAGGCCTCGGCGAAGGTGACCGACGTGGACGACACGGCGGCCACCGACCGGTCCGAGCCGAGGTCGATCAGATGGTGCCCGGTGTGCAGCACCCCCGTCCGCCCGCGCATCTGCCGCCACCGCGACGTTGCCTCGGCGGCGTCTGCCGGCTTGCCGTAGGACGTCGCGTCCAGCTCGAAGACCGAGTCGCAGCCCAGCACCAGCTCGGCACCGACGTGCAGGCGGTCGGCACCCAGGCGTTGCGCGACCGCCTCGGCCTTCATCCGGGCGAGCTCGGACGCCGTCGCCGCTGCCGAGCCGGCGTCCACGTCGTCCTCGCGCACGCCGCTCACGACGACCTCGGGCTCGACACCCGCCGCCCGCAGGGTTGCCAGGCGCGCCGGCGAGGCCGAGGCGAGCACGAGCCGCACCGAGGGCGGACCGTCCACACCACCACCGACCGCAGTCACGGACGCTCAGCCTCGAGGTTGCCCACTGGCCCGCCATGCTCCCGGGCCCGGCGGCAGGGGAGAGCGGAGGTTGCGCCAGTACGCAGACCACGCGCTGCCGGCCGTCGTCGACGAGGGGGACGCAGCGCCACCGGGGACACTCGCGGCCGCTGCGGCAGCCGCCGTCACGACAGCCACGACCGCCGCCAGCTCGGCCTCGGTGGGGTTGCCGCGAACCCGCCAGGGCAGGTTCGCGGCGTTCTCGTCCGGCCCGCTCGGCTGCGCGCTCACAGCGGGATGTTCCCGTGCTTCTTCGCCGGCATCGTCTGCCGCTTGGTGCGCAGGGCGCGAAGCGCCTGGGTGACGGCGATGCGGGTACGGGACGGGGTGATCACCGCGTCGACGTACCCACGGTCGGCGGCGGTGTAGGGATTGGCCAGCGTCTGCTCGTAGTTGTGGATCAGCTCGGCCCGCAGGGCCTCGGGGTCGTCTGCAGCCGCCAGCCTGCCGCGGTGCAGGATGTTGACCGCCCCCTGGGCGCCCATGACGGCCACCTGGCCGGTGGGCCAGGACAGGTTGACGTCGGCACCGAGGTGCTTGGACCCCATGACCACGTAGGCGCCCCCGTACGCCTTGCGGGTGATCACCGTGACCTTGGGCACCGTGGCCTCGGCGTAGGCGTAGATCAGCTTGGCGCCGCGCCGGATGATGCCCTCGTGCTCCTGGCCGGTACCGGGCAGGAACCCCGGCACGTCCACGAACGTCAGCACGGGCACGTTGAAGGCGTCACAGGTGCGGACGAAGCGAGCGGCCTTCTCGGACGCGGCGATGTCGAGGGTGCCGGCGAACTGCATGGGCTGGTTGGCGACGACCCCGACCGAGTGACCGTCGACGCGGCCGTACCCGATCAGCATGTTGGGCGCGTAGAGCCCCTGTACCTCGAGGAACTCCCCGTCGTCGAGGACGGCCTCGATGACGGTGTGCATGTCGTAGGGCTGGTTGGCGGAGTCCGGGACGAGTGTGTCGAGGGCTCGGTCGCTGTCGGTGACCTCCAAAGGCTGGGGGTCGGCGGGGTCGAGCACCGGGGCCTCGGACAGGTTGTTCGAGGGCAGGTGGGCCAGCAGGTCCTTGACGAAGTCCAGCGCGTCCTTCTCGTCCGCGCCGAGGTAGTGCGCGTTGCCGCTCACCGCGTTGTGGGTCCGGGCACCCCCGAGCTCCTCGAAACCGATGTCCTCTCCCGTGACCGTCTTGATCACCTCAGGGCCGGTGATGAACATGTGGGAGGTCTTGTCGACCATCACCGTGAAGTCGGTGATCGCGGGGGAGTACACCGCGCCACCGGCGCAGGGACCCATGATCAGCGAGATCTGCGGGACGACCCCCGAGGCCAGCACGTTGCGGTAGAAGATCTCCCCGTACAGCCCGAGGGAGACCACGCCCTCCTGGATGCGGGCCCCACCTGAGTCGTTGATGCCGATCACCGGGCAGCCGATCTTCAGGGCTGTGTCCATGACCTTGACGATCTTCTCGCCGAAGACCTCGCCGAGGCTGCCGCCGAAGACGGTGAAGTCCTGCGCGAACACCGCCACCTGCCGGCCGTCGATCGTGCCCAGTCCGGTGACGACCCCGTCGCCGTAGGGGCGGGTCTCGTCGAGCCCGAAGGCCGTCGACCGGTGCCGGGACAGCTCGTCGAACTCCATGAACGAGCCCTCGTCGACCAGGGCGGCGATCCTCTCCCGCGCCGTCATCTTGCCGCGGGCATGCTGCTTCTCCACCGCCTTGGCCGAGCCGGCATGGATGGCCTCGTCGGTGCGTGCGACGTAGTCGGCGAGCTTGGCTGCCGTCGTGGTGGTGTCCCGAACGGGGACGTCGGCGGTGGGATCGCCAGACATCGGGTCCTCCTGTGCTAAGCAGGGCGGCAGTCGGATGGGCACCACCCGACCCGATCCCAGCCTAGACAGCGCCCCGACTCGTCCGGGCAGGCCCTCGTGCCTGCGTCGCACTAGCCTTCGACAGCGTGTCCAGCAGCCCCGAGCCGTCCCCTGAGCGCACCACTGCTGCCCTGGACATGCCCGAGCAGCTGCGTGCAGACGTCCGCGATCTCGGCGAGGTGCTCGGCGACGTGCTGGTCGAGTACGGAGGGCAGGGACTGCTCGACGACGTGGCCACGCTGCGTCGGCTGGTGATCGCGGCTCACAACACCGACGCCGACCACGACGGCTCAGTCACGTCGGGTGACGAGGCGGCCGAGCAGGCCGAGGCGCTGGTGGCGTCGTGGCCGTTGGCACGCGCAGAAGAGGTCGCCAGGGCGTTCGCCGTGTTCTTCCACCTGGTGAACCTGGCAGAGGAGTACCACCGCAAGCGAATGATGAAGCGCTCGGGATCGGCCGCACAGCCGGTGCCGGGCGGAGTGGCCTCGGCCGTGGACGAGATCGAGGCCCGCTACGGGGCAGCGCACGCCCAAGCCATGCTGACCGGGCTCGAGGTGCGTCCCGTGCTCACGGCTCACCCGACCGAGGCTCGCCGCCGCTCGACCGTGCGCGCGATCCGCCGCATCTCCCAGCTGCTCGACGAGCGCGACGACCCTCGACGCTCGGCTGCCGAGCACCAGGAGATCCGTCGTCGGCTGCTCGAGGAGGTCGAGAGCATGTGGCGCACGGCGCTCGTGCGCCAGGAACGACCGGGCCCGCTGGACGAGGTGCGCACGGCCATGGCGGTCTTCGACGAGGTGCTGTTCCCCATCGTCCCTGCTCTCTACCGGCGGGTCGACTCCTCGGTGCAGCCGCAGCAGGCCGGTCGGGTGTCGCCACGCGTTCCGGCCTTCCTGCACTGGGGGTCGTGGATCGGGGGAGACCGGGACGGCAACCCCAACGTGACGGCCCCGGTGACGCGGGCGGCCATGGCGATCCAGTCCGAGCACGTCCTGCGGGCGCTCGAGGCCGCGGCCACCCGCGTCGCCTGGGCGATGACGGCCGACGCTGCCAGCACTCCTCCCAGCCCCGGTGTGCGCCGGCTGGTCGACGACGCCGCCGCGCTGGTGCCCGAGGCCATGGACCAGCTGAGGGTGCGCGCGACGAACGAGCCGCACCGCCTGGCTCTGCTGGTCACGGCCGAGCGCATCAGGGCGACCCGGGAGCGCGACGCCGACGCCGCCTACCCGAGCGCGGCCGAGCTGCTGACCGACCTGCGCACGGTGCAGAGGTCGCTGGCCGCGGCCGGGGCGCCGAGGCTGGCCTACGGCGAGCTGCAGCACCTGGTGTGGCAGGTGGAGACGTTCGGGTTCCACCTGGCCGAGCTCGAGGTGCGTCAGCACAGCCAGGTGCACGCGCGTGCCCTGGCCGAGGTGCGCGCGGGTGCCGAGCTGTCCGACGAGACCGAGCAGGTGCTGGCGACGATCCGGGTCATGGCCAAGATCCAGCAGCGCTTCGGTGCCGACGCATGCCGGCGCTACGTCGTCTCGTTCACGCGTAGTGCGGACGACGTCGCGGCGGTGTACGAGCTGGCCCAGGCGGCCGTGGGCGACGGCATGGTGCTCGACGTCGTCCCGCTGTTCGAGACAGGTGACGACCTGGCGCGCGCCGAGGCAGTGCTCGACGAGATGGTGACCCTGTCCCCGGTACGGGCGCGGCTGTCGGCGACCGGTCGGCGGCTGGAGGTGATGGTCGGGTACTCCGACTCGGCCAAGGACATCGGCCCGGTGTCGGCGACCCTGGCGCTGTACGACGCGCAGGCCTCGCTCGCTCGGTGGGCCTCGCGGCACGCGATCGCGTTGACGCTGTTCCACGGACGCGGAGGCGCCCTGGGTCGCGGCGGTGGCCCGGTGAATCGGGCGGTGCTCGCGCAGCCGCCGGGATCGGTGTCGGGTCGGTTCAAGGTCACCGAGCAGGGGGAGGTGATCTTCGCCCGCTACGGCGATCCCGACCTGGCTATGCGGCACCTGGAGCAGGTCGCCTCGGCCTCTCTGTTCGCGTCCACGCCGACCGTCGAGCAGCGCGCCCATCAGGCCGCGGACCGCTTCGCCGACCTCGCGACCCGGCTGTTCGTCTCGGCTCGCGAGGCCTACTGGGGCCTGGTGCGCCGCGACGGCTTCGCGGACTGGTTCGTGCGGGCGACCGCCCTCAACGAGATCGGTCGGCTGCCCCTGGGCTCTCGCCCGGCCCGCCGGGGGCTCTCGATCGACTCCCTGGACGACCTGCGAGCGATCCCCTGGGTCTTCTCGTGGGCGCAGAGCCGGGCGAACGTGCCCGGCTGGTACGGCCTGGGCAGCGCGATCAGCGCCGTCGACGACCCCGACCTGCTGCGCGAGGCCTACCGCGAGTGGCCCTTGTTCACGGTGCTGGTCGACAACGCCGAGATGTCCCTGGCCAAGACCGATCGCCGGATCTTGGCGCGCTACCTCGCAGCCGGCGACCGGCCCGACATCGTCGCCGCGATCCTCGACGAGCACGAGCGCAGCGTCGACGGCGTGCTCGCCGTGACGGGCCACTCGAGGCTGCTGGAGGGCCACCGGGTTCTCGGGCGGGCGGTCGAGCTGCGCAACCCCTACGTCGACGCGCTGTCATACGTGCAGATGCGGGCTCTGCGCGAGCTGCGCTCGATCGAGGGCCGCGACGGCCCACACGACGACGTCGAGGCGCTGGGCCGCCTCGTGCGGCTGACGGTCAACGGCGTCGCAGCCGGGCTGCAGAACACCGGATGACCGCGCAGGGTGATCGCCGCCTGGCCGTCGAGTGGGTCGAGGACGTCGACTCCACCCAGGTCGTTCTCACTGCCCGGGCGCGGGCCGGCGCGGAGCCGCAGGCGCTGGCGACGACGAACCAGACGTCCGGCCACGGTCGGCGGGGGCGGCAGTGGACGTGCCCGCCCGGCGGCGGGTTGGCGCTGTCGGTGCTGCTGCGGCCCGCCCGGGACGACGCCTGGACCTGGTTGCCGCTGCTGTCCGGTGTCGCCGTCGTCGACGCACTGACCGACCTGGGTGCGTCAGGTCTTGGCCTGAAGTGGCCCAACGACGTGTTGGCGGGGCACGGCAAGCTCGCCGGCCTCATCGCCGAGCGCGTCGGCGGCGTCGACCCCGGCACGCACGCCCCCGCCTTCGTGCTCGGCATCGGCCTGAACCTTCGACCCCAGCACCTGCCCGAGGGTGCGACGAGCCTGGCCGACCTCGGGGTGGCGACACCGCCCGGTGAGGTGGCCGACGTGCTCGTCGGTCGGGTGGTGCGGTGGCTGGACACCTGGGAGGACGAGCCGGGCACGGTCGTCGAGGCGTACCGGGTTCGGTGCGCCACCCTGGGCGAGCGGGTGCGCGTGGCCCTTCCAGGGGGACGCCAGGTGGTGGGAGAAGCGGTGGACGTCGACGACGCGGGGTGCCTGCTGGTCGAGGTCGCGGGCGAGGGTCGCCTCGCCCTCTCGGCGGGCGACGTCGTCCACCTGCGCCCAGGCTGACCACCGGCGTGCCACTATTCGCCCATGGGATACCCCGAAGACGCCCTCGGCACGGGCGAGGCCGTCCTGATCCACACGCGCACGCACTGGAAGGCCCTGCTCGGGGCGGTCGTCTGGCTGGTGCTGGGCATCATCGGCTTCGTGCTGCTGCTCGTGCTGCTGCCGGACGGCCGCTTCGAGGATCTCATCAGGTGGGTGGGCTGGGCCGTCATCCTCGTGGCTCTGGTCTGGTTCGCCGTGGCGCCGCTGATTCGCTGGCTCAGCTCGAGCTACACGATCACCACGCACCGCATCCTGTCCCGGAGCGGGATCCTGCGGCAGACGGGGCGCAACATCCCGCTCAAGCGCGTCAGCGGCGTGTCGTTCGAGAAGGGAGTCGTGGACCGGATGCTCGGCTGCGGAACCTTGCTCATCGAGTCGTCGGCCGAGACGTCCAACGTCGTGTTCAACGACGTCCCGGACGTCGAGAACGTGCAGCGGGTGCTCACCGACCTGATCACCGACGTGCCCGACGACGCCTGAGTCACCCCACTCCATGGGTGCTTCATGAGCACGGGGCGTGCGACGTCTCGGACGCTTGGGCGCCCGCGAAGGGTCGGAAACGTCTCAGGCAAGTGGGTCGGCGAGCGCACGGGGCGTCGTGACCGACTTGAACACCCAGCGGCGGTAGGACCAGAACCGGAACGCGGTGCCCAGCGCCAGCCCGACCCCGTTGGCGGCGATGTTGTCGGCCAGCGGGCTGGTGAGCCCGAGCACGTAGTGGCTGATCGCCAGCGTCAGGACGGCGATGCCCATCGCGATGCCGTTGAGCACGAAGAACAGCGCGTACTCGCGTGCGTAGCCGCTGCGGGCGCGGTCGCGCCACGTCCACGAACGGTTGCCCAGGTAGGTGACGACCGTCGCGAGCACCGTGGAGATGATCTTCGCCGTCAGTGGCTTGTCGACCAGCACCCCTTCGCCGTCACCGAACCCGGCGTCGAAGCGGAGCCAGTTGAACACGGCGACGTCGACGACGAACCCGAGGCCGCCGACGACAAGGAATCGCGCAACCTCGCCGGCGGCGGATCCGACCCGCGACCGGGTCGCGACGGATACCGGCATCGGGCAATCCTACGGGGGATCTAGGGTTGCGCCCGTGGCTGTCGAGGGCGCTGGGGTGGCCGCGGTGCCCGGCCGCGAGGGCCGCCCGGTCGTGGGTGTGGTCGGAGCCGGACAGCTGGCCCGCATGATGCAGCCGCCAGCGATCGCGCTCGACATCGACCTGCGCCTGCTGGCCGCGCGCGCCGGTGACAGCGCCGCACAGGTCATCCCGGCAACGCTGGTCGGAGACGAACGGGGTCTGCCCGACCTGCAGCGCTTCTGCGACGGTCTCGACGTGCTGACCTTCGACCACGAGCACGTGCCGACCGACCACCTGAGGCGTCTGCAGGCGGCCGGAGTCGTCGTGCGTCCGGGACCGCACGCCCTGCCCTACGCCACCGACAAGTCGGTGATGCGCCGCGGGCTGTCCGAGCTCGGTCTGCCCGTGCCCCGCTTCGAGGTGGTCGACGACATCACCGGGCTGGCGCCGGCCGTGGAAGCCGTCGGTGGCTGGCCCGTCGTTCTCAAGACCGCACGGGGGGGCTACGACGGCAAGGGCGTCTGGGTCGTCGACGGCGCCGAGGCCGCGAGGGACGCCTTCGCGGCCCGCGTTCCCGTCGTGGTGGAGCAGCGGGTGCCGTTCGTCCGGGAGCTGGCCGCCGTCGTCGCCCGGTCGCCGTCGGGGCAGGCCGTCGCCTACCCCGTGGTCGAGTCGGTGCAGCGCGACGGGATCTGCGTCGAGGTCGTCGCGCCCGCACCGGGTCTGTCGCCCGACACCGCCGTCGCCGCGCAGCGGCTGGCGCTGCAGGTGGCTCACGCGATCGACGTGGTCGGCGTGCTGGCGGTCGAGCTCTTCGAGCTGCCCGACGGCCAGGTGCTGGTCAACGAGCTCGCCATGCGTCCCCACAACAGCGCCCACTGGACGATCGACGCGGCGGCGACGTCTCAGTTCGAGAACCACCTGCGCGCGGTGCTGGACCTGCCGCTGGGATCCCCGCAGGCGCTGGCTCCGGTCGCCGTCATGGTGAACGTGCTCGGAGGAGACCTGCCCGACCTGCACCGCGCCCTGCGGCACGTGATGGCACGCGACCCGGGGGCCCGGGTGCACCTGTACGGCAAGACCGTGCGGCCGGGGCGCAAGATCGGGCACGTCACGGTGCTCGGCGACGACCTGGACGACCTGCGAGCGCGCGCCTGGCACGCCGCGGACTACATCAGTGGGGTGATCGACGAGTGAGTGCCACCGGGACGCCCGTCGTCGGCGTGGTGATGGGATCGGACAGCGACTGGCCCACGATGCAGGCTGCGTCGACCGTCCTGGACGACTTCGACGTGCCGCACGAGGTGGACGTCGTGTCGGCACACCGGATGCCGCGGGCGATGCTCGACTACGGCGAGACAGCGGCCGACCGGGGGCTACGGGTGATCATCGCCGGCGCCGGGGGCGCGGCCCACCTGCCCGGCATGCTGGCGTCGGTGACACCGCTGCCGGTGATCGGCGTGCCGGTCGCGCTCAAGGTGCTCGACGGCATGGACTCGCTGCTGTCGATCGTGCAGATGCCGGCAGGCGTGCCCGTGGCTGCGGTGGCGGTCGGCAACGCCCGCAACGCCGGCCTGCTCGCCGTGCGCATCCTGGCCAGCGGCGAGGGGGCGGACGCGGCCCGGTGGCAGCGGGCGATGCGGGAGTTCCAGAACGACCTGGAGAGCAGCGCGCGCGCCAAGGGTGAGACGCTCAGGCGGCAGGTCCCAGGCGCGGCCACTCGATCGCCGGGCAGCGGTCCATGACCATGTCGAGCCCGGCTGTGGTCACCCGAGTCGCAGCGTCGGTGTCGACCACGCCGAGCTGGAACCAGACCGCCGAGGCTCCGACCTCGATCGCCTGGTCGGCGATCGCACCGGCGAGCTGGGAGCGCACGAACACGTCGACGCAGTCGACCGCGAACGGGATGTCGGCCAGCGTGGCGTAGCCCTGCTCGCCGTGCACCGTCTCGGCGTGCGGGTGCACGGGCACGACCTGCTTGCCGTGCTGCTGCAGGAAGTGCGCGACCCGGTACGCGGCTCGGGCGGTGTTGTGCGACAGGCCGACCACCGCCCAGACCTCGCAGTCGGCCAGCACGCGGCGGATCAGCGCGTCGGACGGCTCGGTGGGTGCGGGGCGGTCAGGGCTCACGGCCGGCCCAGCCCCCTGTACGTCCACCCCGCCGCGCGCCAGCGCGGCGCGTCCAGGATGTTGCGCCCGTCGATCAGCAGTGGCTGGCGCACGACGTGGCGCAGCACGGCCGGGTCGAGAGCGGCGAACTCCGCCCACTCGGTCAGGTGCAGCACGACGTCGGCGTCCCGGGCGGCCTCGTCCACCGACGACGAGTACGTCAGGGTCGGGAACACGCGGCGGGCGTTGCCCATGGCCTTCGGGTCGTAGACACGCACGTGGGCTCCCTGCAGCTGCAGCTGGCCCGCGACGTTCAGGGCGGGGGAGTCGCGCACGTCGTCCGACTCGGGCTTGAACGCGACCCCGAGCACCGCGACCCTGGTGCCCAGCACGGAGCCGCCCACGAGCTCGCGCGTGACCTCGACGGCCCGCTGGCGGCGACGCATGTTGATCGAGTCGATCTCGCGCAGGAACGACAGCGCGTCCGCCGCGCCGATCTCGCCCGCGCGGGCCATGAAGGCGCGGATGTCCTTGGGCAGGCAGCCCCCGCCGAAGCCCAGGCCGGCGTTGAGAAAGCGGCGCCCGATGCGCGCGTCGTGCCCGATCGCGTCGGCGAGGGCCACGACGTCGGCGTCGACCACCTCGCAGATCTCGGCGATCGCGTTGATGAACGAGATCTTGGTGGCCAAGAAGGAGTTCGCCGCCACCTTGACGAGCTCGGCCGTCGCGAAGTCGGTGGTGACGACGGGGCAGCCGTCGGCGATGGCGGTGGCGTAGACCTCGCGCAGGGTCTGCTCGTCCTCGGGACGGGCGAGCCCGAACACCAGCCGGTCCGGGCGCAGCGTGTCGTCGACGGCGTGGCCCTCGCGAAGGAACTCGGGGTTCCACGCCAGCGACACCTGTGAGCGGGCGGGAGCGGTCGAGTGCAGCAGCTCGAGCAGGCGAGCCGCGGAGCCCACGGGAACCGTCGACTTGCCGACGACCAGTGCGGGGCGGTTCAGGTGGTGGGCCAGGGCGGTCACGGCGCCGTCCACGTGGCTCATGTCGGCGGCCAGGCTGTCGGAGCGCTGCGGGGTGCCCACGCAGATGAAGTGCACGTCGCCGAACTCGCCCGCCTCGGCGAAGGACGTGGTGAAGCGCAGCCGCCCCGACTGCACGTGGCGGCTCAGCATGGGCTCGAGGCCAGGCTCGTAGAACGGCAGCTCGCCCTCGCCGAGCGCCTTGATCTTGGCCTCGTCGACGTCGACGCCGAGCACCTCGAAGCCCAGTTCGGCCATGCAGGCGGCGTGGGTGGCGCCGAGGTAGCCCGTGCCGATGACGGTGATGCGCATGGTCATGGCGGTCAGGGTAGAGCGGCCGATGATCCATGTGTGTCTCGGGGACGCATCCGTCCCCGAGACACACATGGATCAGGAGGTGGTCTCGGTCAGCACCTGCTCCGGTACCGGGGTGCCGTCCCGGATCGCCGCCCACAGAGCGTCCGCCTTCGCCTCGTCCCAGAGCACGACCGAGCCAGCGTCGGTCGTGGCGTAGCCGCCGAAGGGCACGGTGAGCATCTGCCCGCCTGGGCCGCTCGCGCGCAGCATCGCCAGGCCGAAACGGGCCAGGTCGATCGGGCCGGACTGCTCGTCGACAGCCAGCGCGTCGCCGGTGGCGGCGGCCAGCGGCACCGCCCGCAGCGGGTTGAGCAGCACCCCCGGCGTCGCCACCCGGCTCAGCAGGGCCGAGACGAACTCACGCTGCCTCTCCACGCGCCCGAAGTCGCCGTTCGGGTCGCTGTAGCGGGCGCGGACGAAGCCGAGGGCATCCGCCCCCCCGAGCACCTGGCAGCCTGCGGCCAGGTCGATGCCGGCCCGCTCGTCCTGCAAGGGGGCGTCCAGGCAGACCTCGACGCCGCCGACGGCCTCGACCACCTGGTAGAAGCCGTCGAAGCCGATCTGCACGTAGCCGTCGACGCGCACCCCGGTCGCCTGCTCCACCGTCTGCACGAGCAGCGCCGGCCCCCCGAAGGCGTAGGCCGCGTTGATCTTGTTCTGGCCGTAGCCCGGGATCTCGACGAGGGAGTCACGCGGGATGCTCACCAGGGTCGCCACACCGTCGGGCGCGGTGGTCAGCATCATGATCGTGTCGGTGAGCTGGCCGGTCGTCGACCCGGTCGACAGCGTGTCCTTCTGCTCGTCGGTCAGACCCTCACGGCTGTCCGACCCGACGACCAGCCACGTCCGCCCGGGCGCCGGCACCGGACGGTCGGCAGCGGGCGCCGCGTCCACCCTGTCCAGGGAGCTGTAGGCCAAGCCCACGAGCAGCAGGGGGTAGAGCACCAGTGCGGCCAGCAGCGCGAGCACCAGCGTGCGCCCACGCCGCCGGCGGCGGCGAGGCGCGGTCCCCGCGTCGGGGGTCGTGGGCAGCAGGCTGGTCGCGCCGGAGTCGTGCACGCGCGCGAACACCTGGGTCTGCTGCATGGGGTCGTCCTGCGGCACCTGACGACCGCCCTGGCGAGGGCTCATGTCTGGCAAGGTACCCCCGTGCGAGCAGGGTCAACCGTCGGCGACGACGACCTTGCCCGCATGGTCGAGGGCGTGGCCGACCGGCTACGCCACCTCTCGCACGCGCGGCTGGCCGAGGTCGAGCACAGGGTGCGGCCGCTCGTCGCCGAGCTGGCAGCGCTCGCGCTGCAGGCCGAGGGGCAGGCGCCCCGGCCGCTGCCCGAGCCGGCGGCTCGGGCGATCGGTGACCAGGTCGAGGTGCTCGGCCGCGACCTGGTGGCGGCGCTGAGCCGGCATCCCGCGCAGGCGACGGCTGCCCGGGCCCGCGACCTGCTCGCCGACCTGCGCCGGGCACTGCCCTGACGCTGGACGCGCGTGGCAGCGATGCGTGCTGCCTAGAGTCAGGCGTGTGCAGTACGTGAACTCGGTGATCGAGCTCGTCGGCCACACCCCTCTGGTGAGGTTGCGTCGAGTGGTGCCCGCCGGTGATGCGCCGGGACCGGTCGTGCTCGCCAAGGTCGAGTACCTCAACCCCGGCGGCTCGGTGAAGGACCGCATCGCCGTGCGCATGGTGGCGGCCGCCGAGCAGTCCGGAGACCTGCGGCCGGGCGGGACGATCGTCGAGCCGACCAGCGGCAACACGGGTGTCGGGCTGGCCATCGTCGCCCAGGAGCGAGGGTACCGGTGCGAGTTCGTCGTGCCCGACAAGGTCTCGGCCGACAAGATCAACGTGCTGCGCGCCTACGGGGCGACGGTGCACGTGTGCCCGACAGCCGTGCCGCCGGACCACCCCGACTCCTACTACTCGGTGTCGGACAGGCTGGTGCGCGAGATCCCGGGCGCGTGGAAGCCCGACCAGTACGCCAACCCCAACAACCCCCTGTCGCACTACGAGACGACCGGGCCGGAGATCTGGGAGCAGACCGACGGTCGGGTGACGCACGTGGTCGCCGGCATCGGCACCGGGGGCACCATCACGGGCGTGGGTCGATACCTCAAGCAGGTCTCGCACGGCTCGGTGCAGGTGGTCGGAGCAGACCCGACCGGGTCGGTCTACTCGGGCGGGACGGGGCGCCCGTACCTGGTCGAGGGCGTGGGTGAGGACTTCTGGCCCAGCACCTACGACCCGACTGTCTGCGACCGCATCATCGAGGTCAGCGATGCCGACTCGTTCACGATGACGCGGCGTCTGGCCCGCGAGGAGGGGCTGCTCGTCGGCGGGTCGTGTGGCATGGCAACAGTGGCCGCCCAGCGTGTCGCAGCCGAGCTGGTCGAGCAGGGGCGTGACGACGCCGTGGTGGTGGTGCTGCTGCCCGACGGTGGCCGGGGCTACCTGTCGAAGGTGTTCGACGACGCCTGGCTTGCCCGCTTCGGGTTTCTGCACTCCCATCCCGACGACGAGACCGTCGGCGAGGTGCTGCGCGGCAAGGCAGGGGACCTGCCAGCGCTGGTGCACACGCATCCGAACGAGACCGTGGCCGAGGCGATCGCGATCCTGCGTGAGTACGCGGTGTCCCAGATGCCCGTCGTGCGAGCCGAGCCGCCCGTGATGGCTGCCGAGGTGGCGGGGTCGGTGTCCGAGCGCGACCTGCTCGAGGCGCTGTTCACCGGACGAGCGGCGCTGACCGACTCGGTCGAGAGCCACATGGCGCCGCCCCTACCGTCCGTCGGTGCGGGAGAGCCCGTGTCGACGGCTGTTCGCGCCCTGCACGACGTCGATGCTGTGATGGTGCTCGACGACGGCCGGCCGGTCGGCGTGCTGACCCGTCAGGACCTGCTCGAGCAGGTGTCACCGGTGGAGGGCGACGATGGACGCTGAGCAGTGGGACGAGCGGTATGCCGCCACCGACATGGTGTGGTCGGCCGAGCCGAACACGTTCGTCGTCGCCCTCACCCGTGACCTCGCCCCCGGCACAGCGATCGACCTGGCCGCCGGCGAGGGACGCAACGCACTCTGGCTGGCCGAGCAGGGGTGGCAGGTCACGGCGGTGGACTTCTCCGCAGTGGCCGTCGAACGTGGGCGGGCGCGCCCCGGTGGTGACCGGGTCGACTGGCAGGTGGCCGACATCACCACCTACGCCCCGGGCGAGCAGTACGACCTCGTCCTGCTGTGCTACCTGCACCTGCCCCGGACGGTGATGCGGCGCGTGCTGCACCATGCCGCGTCCTGGGTCGCTCCGGGAGGCCACCTCGTGGTCGTCGGTCACGCCGTGCGCAACTTGCACGAGGGAACCGGTGGGCCGGGCGAGGCGGACCGGCTGCAGGACGAGGAGCTCTACGCCGAAGCGGCGCAGGACCTCGTCGTCGAGCGGCTGGAGGAGGTCGAGCGCGACACCCCGGACGGCACGGCCATCGACGTCGTGCTGCGCGCCCGCCGGGGCTGAGCAGGGCCGACCCCACCCGAGCAGGTCAGCCCCCAGCCGTGGTCGCACCCTTTGTGGCCGATGGCCTCTGGTCCGTTCCCCCGCCGGAGTCGACGCTAGGAGGTGGGTCAGTACTGAGGGCAAGAGAGGGGGAGTCACCGTGAACACGGTCTACACCGATGTCGTCGTCGCTGGACAGCACCACGTCGAGCCGAGGACTGCGGGTCGATCCCTTGGCTGGCTCGCCGTCGCCGTGGCGCTGGCGATCATCGCGATCTTCGTGATGGGCACCATGGCCGAGGCTCGCTGGTGCGGCGCCGAGCTGTGCGTCGAGGCGTCCGACTTCTAGCCGTACCCCGTGTCAGGCGAGGTCAAGGCCCACGGGGCAGGCGACGCCTGTGCCGCCGAGGCCGCAGTACCCGTGAGGGTTCTTGTGCAGGTACTGCTGGTGGTACTCCTCGGCGTAGTACAGGGGCCCGGCCCCGTCGGGCTGCCGTGGTGACAGCGGACGGACCTCGGTCGTGACCTCGCCGTACCCAGCCGCACCGAGGCGCTCGGCGTAGTCGCGGCGGGTGCGCTCGGCGGCGTCGCGCTGCTCCGGCGTCGTCCAGTAGATCGCAGATCGGTACTGGGTGCCCACGTCGTTGCCCTGCCGCATGCCCTGGGTGGGGTCGTGGCCCTCCCAGAACACCCGCAGCACCTCGTCGGTCGACACGACCGCCGGGTCGAACACGACGCGGACGACCTCGGTGTGGCCCGTCTGGCCGGTACACGTCTCCTCGTAGGTGGGGTGCGGCGTGTAGCCCCCGGCGTACCCGACCGCCGTGGTCCAGACCCCGTCGGTACGCCAGAACAGACGCTCAGCGCCCCAGAAGCACCCCATGGCGACCACGATCTCGTGCATGCCCTGCGGCGGGTCGGCCTCGATCGGCGTGCCGAGCACAGCGTGAGTGCCCGACAACGCGTAGGGCCGCTCGGCCCGGCCACGCAACGCCTGTTCGGGCTGCACCAGGCGGGTCCGCAGGGCGCTGCTGCCGAAGATGAAGTCGAACACCATGGCTCCTTCGTCGTGACGGGCGTTGCCGGTACACGCTGCAACCCTGGGCCATGGTTGGGTGTTCCGCGACTTGTCCCAACCGCGTCGACGATGATCGGGTGCACACATGAGCTTTGCCGTGGTGGACGGCATGCGGGCGATGGAGCTGGGAAGCCCCGGAGCGATGCGTGCCGAGCTGAACTCCCTGGTGCTCGCGGGGCGCAAGACGGCGACGGCAGGCCTCGTCGAGGAGTACGAGGCGGAGCAGGAGCCACCGGAGCAGGTGGGGGAGCGACTCGCGCTGGTCGACGATGCCGGCGAGCGTGTCGGTGTGATCGTCGTGGACCGAACCGAGCGGCGCAGGATCGCCGACGTGGACTGGGCCTTCGCCGAGGCCGAGGGCGAAGGCTTCACCAGCCTCGAGCACTGGCACGAGGCCCACCGAGCGTTCTGGGCGTCCGAGGGCGTCGAGGTGAGAGACGACACCGAGGCCGTGCTCATCTGGTTCCACCTGGAACGAGGCCTCGACACGCTCGCGATCCATGCCGGCCAGCAGCCCGACCCGGCCACCGGTGCGGTCAACGTGCCGATCTACGCCACGAGCACCTACGCCCAGGACGGCGTCGGTTCTCTTCGGACGGGACTGGGCAGCGGCTACGACTACTCGCGCAGCGGCAACCCGACGCGGACCGCCCTGCAGGTTTGCCTCGCGGCGCTGGAAGGAGCGGCGCACGCGTTCGCCTTCGCCTCCGGCATGGCGGCTCAGGACACGTTGCTGCGCGCCCTGCTCGAGCCCGGCGACCACGTCGTGATCCCCGACGACGCCTACGGCGGCACCTACCGGCTCTTCGCCAGGGTTCTGGCTCGCTGGGGGGTGCGCGTCACACCGGTGCCGCTGGACGACCTCTGCGCCGTCGAGGCGGCACTCGAGGCCCGTACCCGCCTGGTCTGGGCGGAGACGCCGACCAACCCGCTGCTCACCGTCGCCGACATCGCCGGGCTGGCCGATGTCGCCCATCGTGGCGGTGCCCGCCTCGTGGTCGACAACACCTTCGCGACACCCGCCCTGCAGCGCCCGTTGCAGCTGGGCGCGGACATCGTCCTGCACTCCACGACCAAGTACCTCGGCGGCCACTCCGACGTCGTCGGCGGCGCTGTCGTGGTCGACGACGCCGACCTCGCCGAGACGCTGGCCTTCCACCAGAACGCGATGGGAGCGGTTCCCGGGCCGTTCGACGCCTTTCTCACCCTGCGGGGCATCAAGACCCTCGGGGTTCGCATGGCCCGGCACTGCGACAACGCCGAGGCAGTCGTCGCGATGCTCGGCGAGCACCCCCGAGTCGAGCAGGTGCTCTTCCCGGGGCTGCCCGGGCACCGGGGCCACGAGGTCGCAGGCCGGCAGATGAGCAGGTTCGGGGCGATGGTGTCGTTCCGGGTCACCGGAGGTGCGTCGGCTGCGGCCTCGGTCTGCGCCCGTACCCGAGTGTTCACCCTGGCGGAGTCGCTCGGTGGCGTGGAGTCACTCATCGAGCTGCCGGGCCAGATGACCCATGCCAGCGTCGCCGGTTCGCCGTTGGAGGTGCCCGCCGACCTGGTTCGTCTGTCGGTCGGCATCGAGTCTGTGCAGGATCTGATCGACGACCTACGGTGGGCTCTTCGGGAGTAGTCTGCGAAGCAGCGCGGCTGTTCGTCGCGCCGATGTTGGAGGGTCGCAGTGGCTCGCACCCCGGTTGCGCTGGGCATCGCCGCCCTGGCGGCCGTGTCGGTGGGCGCCGGCGTCGTGCTGCTCGACGGGGCGGCAGCCTCGGACGACGCGTCCGTGCTGGTGCTGACCAACGAGGTGCTCGCCGTCCCGCGCTCGAGCCCCACGCCCGCCCCGTCGGTGTCGGGTACCCACGAGCACGTCGGGCATGCCGAGGTGACGGCTGCGGTCGAGGTCGTCGAGCAGCCGGACCCGGAGCCGGACGCTGAGGTGGAGCAGACGCAGGCTGAGTCGGCCGAGTCCGAACCGGTGCCGGACGCCCCGTCGCCGGAGGGCCCCCTCGGCATCCCCGAACGCGCGATGACTGCGTACCGGGCGGCCGCTGACGGCTACGGGACGCGGTGCTCGCTCGGGTGGGAGGTGATCGCGGCGATCGGACGAGCAGAGTCGGGCCACGCGCGCGGGGGCCGCCTCTACCCCGACGGCGCGACCTGGGAGCCGATCCTGGGCCCCGTGCTCGACGGATCTCCCTTCGCCGCCATCCGTGACACCGACGACGGGCTGCTCGACGGGGACGAGTCATGGGACCGGGCCGTCGGCCCGATGCAGTTCATCCCCGGTACCTGGCGCTGGATCGGGGTCGACGCCGACCGGGACGGCACGGCCGATCCGCACGACATCGACGACGCAGCGGCGGCAGCCGCCCGCTACCTGTGCGTCCACGGCGGCGACCTCACCGATCGCGACCAGCTGCGGGCTGCCATCCTGCGCTACAACAACTCCTCGCAGTACGCGGACTCGGTGCTGGCGTGGGCCGACGCCTACGCCGGACGGGCCACCGTCGTGGACGACCCTGAGCCACCCCCGCTCGCCGAGGAGGAGCCCTCGTCGGAGTCGACGACGCCCGCGGCGACGCCGACCCCGACCGAGCAGCCGACACCGACGGCGACGCCCGCTCCCACGGTGACGCCGACCCCGACCGAGGAGCCGACGCCGACGGCGACGCCGACCCCCACGGCGACCCCGACCCCGACCCCGACCCCGACGGCGACCCCCACCCCCACCCCGACGGACGATCCCTCACCGACTCCCACGGGCGATCCGCTCGAGCCGGCCTCGGACGTGCCTGAGCAGGGCTGACAGGGACCTCGCGTTCGCTGGTCAGCGGCGTCCGCGACGCGCGCGCAGGTAGTCCGTGACGACGTACTCGCCGAGCCGGTCGGTGGACGGTGCCAGCGCGCGTCCGCCGTTGCGTCGAACCATGGTGGCCACGAAGCGCTCCAGTGCCGGGTCGTCACCCAGCCTCACCACCGTGATGAGGGCGCCGAGCCTCGTCAGCGCGTCCACCTCGCTGATCGTGCGGCGCAGGGTCTGCGGCAGCGGCGGGTAGCCGAACACCGCCTGCCCTGACTCGTCGAGGTGAGCGGTCGGCTCCCCGTCGGTGACCACGAGCACGACGGGCTGCGCCGAGGCATGGCGACGCACGAAGTGCCCGGCGAGCGACAGCGCGTGGGCGAGGTTGGTGCCCTGGACGAAGGACGGCTCGACGGTGGCCAGCTCGAGCGGTGTCAGCGTGCGGGCCCAGCGGTCGAACCCGATGACCTGCAGGGCGTCCTGGCGAAATCGGGTGCTGACCAGGTGCTGCAAGGCCAGCGCGGTCTGCTTCATGGCACCCCAGCGCCCTTCGGCGACCATCGAGAACGACAGGTCGACGAGCAGGGCGACGGCGGCTGAGGTTCTCGTCTCGGTCTCCACGACGGCCAGGTCTGCTGCCGTCAACGACGCGGGCCCGTCGCCACCCTCGGCTGCCTGACGCAGCAGCGCCTGCTGCAGGGTGCGCACCGTGTCCAGGGGCTGCTCGTCTCCGAGCTGCCACGCTCGCCAGGCCCCGGTGGGCTCACCGGCCGAGCCTGCACGATGCACGTCGTGGGAGCCCCCCTGCCCGTGCCGTACCTGGTCGAGCACCTGGCGCAGCGCCGTCTGCCCGAGGCGCCGGACGGCCTTCGCGGTCAGCTCCAGCTGCTGCCGGGTGCCGCTCACCCAGCCCTGGTCGGCGAGCTCGCGTTCGAGACGGCGCAGCGCCTGCACGTCAGCGGCGGCGGCCGGCCCGAGGTAGTCGCGCAGCGCCTCGACGTCGATGTCGTCGAGGCTCGCGCCCGGGTAGTCCTGCTCCAGCTGGTCGAGCAGGTCGTCGAGCCGAGCGGCCTCACCCAGCGCTTCGGTGGCCTCGACGTACCCCAGAGGTTCGCCTGCGCGTACGGCCGGGTCCGGGGAGCGGTCCATCCCCGGCCGCAACGCTCGCAGGTTGTGCTGCAGCTGCGACAGCTGCCAGCCCAGGTCGGGGTCGTCGGCCATCGCCGCAGCGACCAGGTCACGCAGCGCCTCACGCTGGTCGGGTGCAAGGCTCGCGAGCAGCTTCTCGGCGGCGGCAGCACGTGTGGCCAGCAGGTCGACGAGCTCGTCGGTGGAGCGAGGGTTCTCCGGAAAGGCCTCACCATGCTGATCCATGAACTGCTCGAACGCCCGCGAGGTGTCCTCGCCCCGGGCGTGGGCCGACAGCAGCCCGTTCAGGTCGGCGAGCAGGTGCTTCATGGCGGTGGTGTCGGCGGGCTGACCCGCGGGGCGGCCACGGTCGACCTGCTGGCGCAGCACGTCGTCGCGCACCTGGGCCCGGATGCTCTCGAAGACCGCTCGGGCCTGGTCGGAGTGCCAGTCGTAGTCCGCGAGGTCGCGCACGGCTTGCGCGACGCTGTCGGGAAGACGGTCCAGCACCTGCTCGCTCGCGCGGGCCTCGGCGGTGTCCTCAGCGGCCAGCGCGGCCCGCTCCCACGACAGCGCCTCGTCGAGGGTCGCTCGTGCCTGCTGCAGCACCCCGTCCAGCCGACCACGTCGCGCCTCGTCGCGCCGGCGTCGCAGCTGGTCGCGCAACGCGTCGAGGCCGCGCCTCTCGCCGTCGCCGCGGCGCAGCAGCCCGCGCAGGGCCTCGGTGGGAGTCGCACCGTCGAGCACGTCGCGCCCCAGCCGGTCGAGCGCACGAGAGACGTCGTAGCCAGGGGCCAGCGGATCTGCTCCGCCGGTCCACGGGCCGTACCGGTAGCGGCTCACGCCGAGTAGACCGCCCGCCCGTCCTCGACCACGTCCTTGCCCAGCCTTCGGGTCAGGTGCAGGCCCTCCAGCACCACGCCGACCGCGGAGGCGACCTCGGCAGGCTCCGCGGCGTCGGCCATGCCGAGCGCGTCGAGCAGGCGCGAGAGACCCTGGACGGGGCCCAGCTGGTGCAGCAGCGTCTGCGAGTCGACCATGTCGCCGTCGTCGACCGTGGCGCCCTCGGCGAACCGGTCCGTGATGCCCGACAGGTCGTGCCCGACCAGCCGCTGGCGAAACACGTCTGCGACGGAGACGCGCACCAGGTGGTCGAGCACGTCACGCTCCCGGCCCTCCTGGCCCATCTCGAACTCCACCTTGCCCCGCAGGGTGGGGACGACGGCGGCCACGTCACTCACGCGGGCGACGGGCTGTTGCTCGCCGGTGAGCGCCCCGCGCCGCAGGGCAGAGGCAGCGGCTGCCTCGGCGCAGGCGACGGCGAACCGGGCCGACACCCCCGACCGCTGGTCGACGGCTGGCGAGGAGCGCACATGGCGCGCGAAGCAGGCGATCACCTCGAGCACCGGTTGTGGCACGGGTGCGACGATGGCGGCCTCCTGCCGGACGAGGTTCACCTCGTCGTCCACCGTCACCGGGTAGTGGGTGCGTACCTCCGCGCCGAACCGGTCCTTGAGCGGGGTGATGATGCGTCCCCGGTTGGTGTAGTCCTCGGGGTTGGCGGTGGCCACGAGCAGCAGGTCCAGCGGCAGACGCAGCGAGTAGCCGCGAACCTGGATGTCGCGCTCCTCCAGGACGTTGAGAAGCGCGACCTGGATCCGTTCGGCCAGGTCGGGCAGCTCGTTGACGACGAACACGCCGCGGTTGGTGCGGGGAACCAGGCCGTAGTGCACCGTCTCGGGGTCGCCCAGCCGGCGGCCCTCGGCCACCTTCGTCGGGTCGACGTCCCCCACCAGGTCGCCGACGCTCGTGTCGGGCGTGGCCAGCTTCTCGCTGTACCGCAGCGATCGGTGCACCCACTCGATGGGCAGGTCGTCACCGAGGTCGGCTGCCATCCGTCGAGCCCACGGCGTGACCGGGGCGAAGGGGTGCTCGTGGATCTCCGAGCCTGCGACCACCGGGGTCCACTCGTCCAGCAGGTCGACCAACGACCGAGCCAGCCGCGTCTTGCCCTGCCCGCGCTCGCCGAGCAGCACCAGGTCGTGCCCCGCCAGCAGGGCTCGCTCCAGCTCGGGCAGCACGGTCTGGTCGTAGCCCACGATGCCGGTGAAGCGCCTCTGGCCGGTACGCATGGCGGTGACCAGGTTCGTTCGGATCTCGTGCTTGACGCTGCGATAGATGTGCCCGGACGCGCGCAGCTCGCCCAGGGTGGTGGGGTGCTCCATGCTGCTGTGCTCGGGTGTGACCGTCACCCTCGCGACGGTACGTCGCGGTGCTGGGGTGCGCCTGGTGACGGGGTGAGTCGACGCGTCTCGGGCATCGTCGTGCTCACCAGTGCCCCGAGCGCGACGACGACCGCGGTGACGGCGAAGGCGAGCGTGTACGACCCTGACTGCACCAGCAGACCCGCCACCAGCGGTCCGACGATCGCGCCGAGGTCGGAGGCCATCTGCGACACGGCGACGACGGTTCCCCCCCGGCTGCCCACGACGTCGCCGACCACCGCGGCGGGAGCGGTGCCGAGAAGCGCCGCCCCGGCGCCGTAGAGCGCCATCGAGACCAGAAACCCCGTCTGTGCGGGCCACACGGCCAGCAGGGTGATCGAGGCCGTCGCGACCACCCCGCCCCCGACCATGGCCGGTCGGCGACCCACGGAGTCGACGAAGCGCCCGGCCGGGATCAGCAGCACACCCTGCACGGCGGCGCTGATCACGAACCCCACGCCGACCCAGCGAGCCGACAGGCCGAGCACGTCGGCGACGAAGAGCGGGATGAGGGACGACCGGATGCCGAACAAGGCCCAGCCGGTGCCGACCTGGGTGACCAGTGCGGCGATGTAGGCGCGGGAGCGAAGGGCGGTGCGCAGGGACGTCGGGGCCTCGTGGTCGGTTGTCGACCTGCCCTCGGCGTGCCGGCGGTTGGCCGCGTGGCGCAGGGCGAGGCCGGAGATGGCGGCCGCCACACCCAGGGTTGCGGCGTAGACGAAGAACGGCGCGCGCAACGAGATCTCGGCCAGCAGCCCGCCGAAGGCCGGTCCGGCGATGCCGCCGAGCAGGAACCCGCCCTGGATCATGCCTGCCGCCCGTCCCCGCAGCCCGGCATCGACCACGCGGTACATGAGGGCGAAGGCCGACACGGTGAACATCGCCGACCCGACGCCGCCCACGCCGCGCATCACCAGCAGCTGCGCGTAGCTCTGGGCGGCGCCGGCCAGCAGGCTCGACACGGCGACGATGAGCAGGCCGGCAGTGAGCACGGACTGCTCGGAGAAGCGGTTGACCAGGCGTCCACCGAGCAGGCCCGAGGCCAGACGCATGCCGGCGAAGACCGACACCACGGCTCCGGCCAGAGCAGGCCCGACCCCGAACTCACGGGCGTAGAGGGGGATGACGGGCGCGACGATGCCGAAACCGATGGCGACGGCGAACGCGATGGACGCCAGCACCGCGACCTCGACGGGCAGGTCGCCCAGCAGGCGGCGGATGCCGCGGCGGACCGCCGTGGTCACGCCATCGGCTCGTGGGCGGTGTCCTGCATGCCCGACGTCTCCCGCAACGGCAGCTCCTTGAGGAACAGCACCAGCACGAACGCGACCAGGATCACCGGCACCCCGACGAGGAACACCCGGCTGATGGCGTCCATGAAGGCCTCGAGCAAGGGCTCTCTCACCGGGTCGGGCAACGCCTGGATGGCCTCGGGCGTGCCGCTGAGGGCCGAGGGATCGACGCCGGGCGGCGCGCCACCGGGGAACGTCGCCAGCAGCGACGCGGTGAGTGTGGCCGACAGCACCGACCCGAAGACGGCCGTCCCGATGGCGCCACCCATGGAGCGGAAGAAGGTGTTGCTGCTCGTGGCGACGCCGAGGTCACGGGGCTCGACGGCGTTCTGCACCGCGACCACGAGGGTCTGGATCACCAGTCCCAGCCCGAACCCGAGCACGAACACCCGCGCCGACACGTTCCACATGGGGGTGTCCACCTCGAGGGTCGACATCCACAGCAGCGCGAGCGGGATGATCGCGAGCCCCACGGTCGGGTAGATCTTGTAGTGCCCGGTGCGGGTGATGAGCTGGCCGGACCCCGTCGAGGTGATGAAGATGCCCAGCACCAGGGGCAGCAGCAGCAGACCGGAGGCGGTCGGGCCGTAGCCACGAACGAATTGCAGGTAGACCGGCAGGTAGATGATGGCCCCGAAGAAGGCGAAGCCGAACAAGAAGCTCACCGCGCTGGTGTTGCTGAACACGGCGTTGCGGAACAGGCGCATCGGCAGCAGGGGCTCGGGGACGCGCAGCTCCCACCACACGAACACGGCGATGAGGGCCAGGCCGGCGACGCTCAGACCGACGATGAGGGGCGAGGTCCACTCGTACTCCTTGCCACCCCACTCCGTGACGAGCAGGATCGACGTCACGGCGGCCACGATGAGGGCCGCGCCCACGTAGTCGATGGCGTGCTCGACCCGCTTCTTGGGCAGGTGCAGGGTTCGCTGGATGGTCAGCAGCGCGGCCAGCCCCAGCGGGATGTTGATCCAGAACACCCAGCGCCACGACAACGACTCGGTGAAGAATCCACCCAGCAACGGGCCCAGCACGCTCGAGATACCGAACACCGCGCCGAACAGGCCCTGGTAGCGCCCGCGCTCCCGTGGGCTGACGATGTCGCCGACGATGGCCAGCGTCAGCGCGATGAGGCCGCCGGCGCCCAGGCCCTGAACGGCGCGCCCGGCGATGAGCACGGTCATCGTCGTGGCGATGGCGGAGAGCATGGAGCCGAGCACGAAGATGACCACGGCTGCCTGGAAGACCCGCTTGCGCCCGTAGAGGTCGCCGATCTTGCCGTACAGGGGCGTCGACGCTGTCGCCGTGAGCAGGTAGGCGGTCACCGTCCAGGAGTACTGCTCGAAGCCGCCCAGCTCACCGACGATCGTCGGCAGGGCGGTGGCGACGATCGTCTGGTCGAGGGCGGCCAGGAACAGCCCCACCATCAGCCCGCCGATGACGACGAGCACCTCGCGGTGCGTCATGGGCGCCGGACGTGTCTGCGACGCGTTCGGTTCGCTGGTCATCGTGTCTCCTCGTCGGTCCGCTCGAGATCGTCGGCCAGGCGGCCGAGCAGCCGGCGCAGCTCGGTCACGTCATCGGTGTCCCAGCCCTCAAGGGCGCGCTGCACGCCCCGTTCGCGCCGTTGCAGGGACTCCACCAGCAGCGCCGTCCCCTCGGGGGTGACGCTGAGGTGGAACGACCGACCGTCGGTGGGGTCGGCCTCACGGGTCACCAGCCCCGCGTCGTCGAGCGCCCGGACGTGCCGGCTGACGGTGGACAGGTCGAGCCCCAGGTCGGCGGCCAGGTCCGACGGTCGACGCGGCTCCTCGCACGCCAGGCGGTGCAGCACCAGCAGCGCGGCGACGTCCATCTGCGCGTGCCCGCCCATGCGACGCAGTCGTCTCGCGATGCGGAAGAGGTCAGGCACCAGAGCCGAGGCGATGGCCGGTTGCCTGCCTTCGGCGCCGGACGACCGCTCGATGGTTGGTTGCATCGCGCAACTGTAAGGCTCCGGCCGTGCTCGCGCGCCCTCTGCCGCGTGCGTGCCCGCCCGGGCAGACTGCCTGCATGTCGGACCTGCTGGCTCGAACCGCCGAGGACGCCGCCCGCGCTGCTCGAGAGCTCGCCCCGGTGGTGCGTCGCACGCCGGTGGAGCACGCACGGTGGCTGAGCGAGCCCTTGGGCGTCCCCGTGCACCTCAAGTGCGAGAACCTGCAACGTGCCGGCTCGTTCAAGATCAGAGGTGCGTACACGCGCATCAGCCGGCTGAGCCCGCAGGAGCGCCGGCACGGCGTCGTGGCCGCCAGCGCGGGCAACCACGCCCAGGGGGTGGCGCTCGCGGCGTCCCTGCTGGGGGTTCCGGCGACGGTCTTCATGCCCGAGGGTGCGTCGTTGGTCAAGGAGCGGGCGACGCGGGGCTACGGCGCGCAGGTGCGGTTCGCCGGCACGTCGGTCGACACCGCCGTCGAGGCGGCGCTGCAGTTCGCCGAGCGTGAGGGCGCGGTGTTCGTGCACCCCTTCGACCATCCCGACGTCGTGGCGGGTCAGGGCACCACCGGTCTGGAGATTCTGCAGCAGGTGCCCGACGTGGCCACGGTGATGGTCTGCACGGGGGGCGGCGGGCTGCTGGCCGGCATCGCAGCGGTGGTCAAGCACGCCAAGCCAACTGTGCGGGTGGTCGGCGTGCAGGCCGAGGGTGCTGCCGCGTGGCCACCGTCGTTGTGGCACGGACACCCCGTCGCGCTGACGTCGATGACGACGATGGCTGACGGCATCGCCGTCGGACGTCCCGGCGACCTGCCGTTCGCCCTCGTCTCCGAGCACGTCGACGAGATCGTCACGGTGAGCGAGGATGCGATCGCCCGAGCGCTGGTGCAGCTCGCCGAGCGCAACAAGGTGGTCGCCGAGCCCGCCGGCGCCGTCGCGGTGGCGGCGCTGGCCGCGGGAGCCGTCGACGTCGAGGGGCCGGTCGTGGCGACGGTGTCCGGCGGCAACATCGACCCGCTGCTGCTGCTGCGAGTGGTGCGCCATGGTCTCGTGGCCGACGGCCGGTACCTGGCCTTCGTCACCGCGATCCGCGACCAGCCCGGCGCTCTGGCGCAGCTGCTCGTGCGGCTGGCCGGCCTGGGTGCGAACGTCCTCGACGTCGTCCACGAACGTACCCGGACGACGCTGGCAGTGGCCGACGTCGACGTGCTCGTGCACGTCGAGACCCGAGGGCCTGTGCATCGTGGCACCATTCTCGAGGGCCTCGCGGCCGACGGGTACGAGGTGCGCGGCCTGGACTGACCAACGACCCGGGGAGGCTCGGGGAGTCTCGGGGAATCTCGGGGAATGTTGCGCGCGGCTCGCGGCTTGAACGGCAGCGACCACCAGTCGAGCGAGAGGGATGCGATGTACGCCATCGAGGCCGAGGGCCTGGTGAAGACCTACCGCACGCGGGGTGCCGGTGAGGTGCGCGCCCTCGACGGGGTCGACCTGCAGGTTCCCGAAGGCAGCGTCCTCGGTCTGCTGGGACCCAACGGCGCGGGCAAGACGACGACCGTCCGCATCCTGGCCACGCTGCTGCAGCCCGACGGGGGGCGGGCCACCGTCGCCGGCTACGACGTGGTCGCGCAGGCACAGCAGGTTCGCCGGTCGATCGGCCTGTCAGGTCAGTACGCCGCGGTGGACGAGAACCTGACCGGTCGCGAGAACCTGACGATGTTCGGTCGGCTCTACCAGATGCCCCGCGCCGCAGCCCGCCAGCGGGCGGACGCCCTGCTCGAGCAGTTCACCCTCACCGACGCCGGCGACCGCGTGGCCAAGACCTACTCGGGAGGCATGCGGCGACGCCTCGACCTCGCGTCGGCGCTGATCGGCCACCCTCGGCTGCTCTTCCTGGACGAGCCGACGACAGGCCTCGACCCGCGCAGCAGGCTCGGCATGTGGGACGTGATCCGCGACCTCGTCCGTGAGGGCACGACGCTGCTGCTCACGACGCAGTACCTCGAGGAGGCCGACGAGCTCGCCGACACGATCGCGGTTGTCGACCAGGGCCGCATCATCGCTCGCGGCACGGCCGACGAGCTGAAGTCGGCTGTCGGGGGAGAGCGCATCGAGGTCGTCGTCCGTGACCCCGGGCGCATCAGCGACACGGTGGCGCTGCTTCAGCGTGACGCGACGGGGCCGGCCGAGGTCGACGGGCACACCCGCCGCATCACCGTGCCGTCATCCGGTGGAGCCACACACCTGATGGACGTGGTGCGCCAGCTCGACGAGCAGCAGATCGCGATCGACGACATCGGTCTGCGTCGGCCCACGTTGGACGACGTCTTCCTGTCCCTGACCGGGCACGCCGCGCAGGCGGCCGGTGACGACGAGGCGGTCTCGGTGGCTGCCGACCAGAGGAGCACCTCATGACGACGACCTCCGCCGCTGCGACCAGTGCCCCCAGCACGTCGTCCGGGCTTGCCGGGGCGATCGCCGACGGCCAGATGCTCGTCTGGCGCAACCTCAAGCGGGTCACGCGCATCCCCGAGCTGGCGATCTTCGCGGTGCTGCAGTCGATCATGTTCGTGCTGCTGTTCGCGTTCGTGTTCGGTGGCGCCATCCCCGTCGGCGACGGGGGCGCCGAGGTGTACCGCAACTACCTGATGCCCGGCATCTTCGTGCAGACGCTCGGGTTCGCCGCGATCACCACCGCTGTCGGCATGAACGACGACATGAACAAGGGCCTCATCGATCGGTTCCGCTCCCTGCCGATGGCCCGATCGGCCGTCGTCGGCGGACGCGTCGTCGCCGACGTCATCTACAACGCCCTCATCCTCGTGGTGCTGATGGCTGCCGGGCTGGCGGTGGGATGGCGCGTGAACAGCGGGGTCACCGACTTCGTGCTCGCGGTGCTGCTGCTCGGTGCGTTCACCTTCGCGATGACATGGATCGGCGTCTGGTTGGGCATGAAGGCGCCGACCGTCGAGGTCGTGCAGCAGATGGGCTTCATCACGATCTTCCCGCTGTCGTTCATCTCCAACGTCTTCGTGCCGTTGGAGTCGCTGCCGGACTGGCTGCAGCCGTTCGCCGAGTGGAACCCGTTCAGCGCCATCACCCAGTCGGTGCGTCAGCTGTTCGGCAACCCGGTCGCCTCGACCGGCTCGTGGCCGAGTGAGAACCCGTACCTGCTGTCGGCGATGTGGATCGTGGTGATCATCGCGGTGTTCGCCCCGCTCGGGGTGCGCACCTACAACCGCACGAGCCGCTAGCCCAGTGGTGTGGCGCCGACGATCTCGACGTCCATCGTCCGGCCGGTCGGGGTCTCGAACGTGACGGTCTCGCCGATGCTGTGCCCGGAGATGGCGCTGCCCAGGGGTGAGTTCGGCGAGTAGATCTCGTGCTCGACGGCGTCCATGCTGGCCATCTCACGCGACCCGAGCAGAAACGTCTCGGTCTCGTCGTCCCCGGCGAACCTGACGGTCACCACCATGCCGGGCGCCACCGTGCCGTCGTCGGCAGGACGCTCGCCGACCCGGGCGCGGTGCAGCAGGTGCTGCAGCTGGCGGATGCGGGCCTCGAGCTTGCCCTGCTCCTCCTTGGCGGCGTGGTAGCCCCCGTTCTCCGACAGGTCGCCCTCGGCGCGAGCGGCCTCGATGCGCTTGGCGATCTCCCGGCGACCGTCCGTGCTCAGGCTCGCGAGCTCGGCCTTCACCGTGTCGAATGCCTCCTGGGTGAGCCAGGCGACGTTGTCGTGGGTCGAGGTCACAGCAGTGCTCCCCTTCGTGGTGCACGGTGTCGGGACGAAACGACCAGCCTAACCGCGATCGGGCGCAGGCACTCGCCACGAGGGCTGGGTGGTGCGCAGGCTGGAGCTACGAGCCGACCGGCTGGCACGACAGCAGCCGGGCAGCCTTGGGCGGGGACGCCGTCTCGATGGTGGTGCGCACGACGGCACGGGAGCCCCCACCCGTCGGCACCTCGACGCGGGCGGCACCCACGTCGATCTGGTTGTCGCCCACCGCTGCGACGTCGCACACGACCGGCTGAGCCGGGTCGCGCACGACCTCCACGGTGATGGTGATCGACGACGGCGTGATGTCGCCGTAGGTGAGTACGCCCGCCTGCACCCCCGTCGAGCGTTGGGCCAGGCCCCAGGCCGTGGCCACGAGCAGGGCCGCGAGCGCGGCAGCCACGAGCACCAGCGGGCCACGCCGGCCCCACGACCGAGCGGCGGCCACCCCGTAGCGCTCGGCGAGGTCCGGGCGGTCCGGCGGCAGCGGCGGGATGGACGGCACGGCATCATTGTCGCTCGTGCCTGTGCCAGACGACGTCGGAGCCCTGCGACTCATGCACGTGCACGCCCACCCCGACGACGAGTCGAGCAAGGGTGCGGCGTCCACGGCCCGATACGTCGCCGAGGGAGTCGACGTTCTCGTGGTGACGCTCACGGGCGGTGAGCGTGGGTCGGTTCTCAACCCCGCGATGGACCGTCCGGAGGTCTGGGCCGACATCAGCGAGATCAGGCGGGCCGAGATGGACCGGGCCCGCGCGATCCTCGGCATCCGCCAGGAGTGGCTCGGGTTCGTCGACTCCGGGTTCCCGGAGGGCGACCCGCCCCCGCCCCTGCCGGAGGGCTGCTTCGCGCTCGTGCCGCTGGAGCAGGCGGCCGGTCGTCTCGTCGAGGTGATCCGACGATTCCGTCCGCATGTCGTGACCACCTATGACGAGAAGGGGGGATACCCGCACCCCGACCACGTGCGCTGCCACGAGGTCACGGTCGAGGCGTTCGCCGCCGCGGCCGACCCGTCCCGCTTCCCCGAGGCCGGACTGCCGTGGGCCCCGACGAAGCTGTACTACCACCACGCCTTCCACCGGCAGCGCACCCAGGCGCTGCACGACGAGATGCTGCGCCGTGGCCTGGAGTCGCCCTACGCGGAGCGGCTCGAGCAGTGGGTGCCCGATCCGCAGCACGACGACCGGATCACCACCTTCGTGCCGTGCGCGGACTACTTCGCCACACGGGATGCCGCCCTGCTGGCACACGAGACCCAGATCGACCCCCACGGCGCCTGGTTCGCCTGCCCGCGCGAGGTGCACGAGGCCGCCTGGCCGACCGAGGACTACGAGCTCGTGCGCAGCACCGTGCCCGTGACACTGCCCGAGGACGACCTCTTCGCGGGCATCCGCGAGCGCCCGGACACCTGGGCCTGACCTCCGGCTGCGCATGGGTCACAATGGCGTCGTGGACGTAGTCGTCGGTGTCGGTGGTGTCACGGGAGTCGCTGGTGTCGTCGCAGCGGTGGCGCAGGACTCCACCGACGAGGACTTCGGTCTGCAGGCCGGGCCGTACGCCTTCTTCTTCTTCGTCGCGATGGGGCTGGCGCTGGTGTTCCTGCTGCTCAGCATGCGCAAGCAGATGCGACGCGTCCGCTTCGACGAGCGGGGCACCACCGACGCCGAGCGGATGCTGGGGGCGACGAGCCCCGACGAGCCGACCCGCGAGCAGTAGCCCACCCCACGTCCGGGTCGGGACCTTCGATACTGTCTGCGGCCCCGCGGGGGCGCCCTAGCGTCGGGACCATGACGTGGGCCTGCATCGATGGCAACGAGGCCGCCTCGCGCGTGGCCTACTCCCTGTCCGAGGTCTTGGCGATCTACCCGATCACCCCGGCGAGCCCGATGGGCGAGTCGGTGGACGTGTGGAGCGGCACCGATCGCCCGAACCTGTGGGGCGACGTCCCCGCCGTCGTCGAGATGCAGTCCGAGGGCGGCGCGGCGGGTGCCTTGCACGGCGCCGTGCAGGCCGGTGCTCTGGGGTCGACCTTCACCGCGAGCCAGGGCCTGCTGCTGATGGTGCCGACCATGTTCAAGGTGGCCGGTGAGCTGACGCCGACGGTCATCCACGTGGCCGCTCGGGCGCTGGCCACCCACGCGCTGTCGATCTTCGGCGACCACTCCGACGTCATGTCGACGCGCAGCACCGGGTTCGCGATGCTGGCCAGCAACGACGTCCAGGAGGCGCATGACCTCGCACTCGTCGCCCACGCCGCGACGCTGCGCGCTCGCGTGCCCTTCCTGCACTTCTTCGACGGGTTTCGCACCTCGCACGAGATCAACAAGGTTGCGCTGCTCGAGCCGTCCGACCTCCGGGCTCTGATCCGCGAGGACGACGTCGCCGCCCACCGACGTCGCGGGCTGAGCCCCGAGCGTCCGGTGGTACGGGGGACCGCCCAGAACCCGGACGTCTTCTTCGCCTCACGGGAGGCGTCGAACCGGTACTACGACGCCGTCCCGGGCATCGTCTCCGACGTGATGGACGAGTTCGCGACACGGGTCGGCCGCCGGTACCACCTGGTCGACTACGTGGGCCACCCCCAGGCCGAGCAGGTGCTGGTGCTCATGGGATCGGCCAGCGGGGCGGTGCGTGAGGTCATCGACGCCAAGGTCGCCGCCGGCGAGCGCGTGGGGGCCGTTCTCGTGAGGCTCTACCGTCCGTTCCCCGTCGAGCAGGTCGCCGCCGCGATACCCGCCACGGCGCGGGCGGTGGCCGTGATGGACCGCACCAAGGAGCCCGGCGCTCCCGGCGAGCCGCTCTACCTCGACGTGCTGTCAGCCCTGCACGCCACCGGTCGCGGAGCGTTGCCGCTGGTGGGCGCCAGGTACGGGCTGGGCAGCGCCGAGGTACGTCCGCGCGACATCGCCGCCTTGCTCGACTACGCCGCCGCGTACCCGGACAGCGGAAACCGCCGATTCGTCACCCTCGGTCTCGACGACGACGTGACGCACCTGTCGCTGGCGACAGACGACTCGTACCGGGTGCCCACGACGGCCGTGCAGGCCGTCTTCTTCGGGCTCGGCAGCGACGGCACCGTCGGGGCGAACAAGACGGCCATCACGATCATCGGCGAGCAGACCGACTCCTACGCTCAGGGCTACTTCGTCTACGACTCGAAGAAGGCCGGCTCGGTGACCGTCTCGCACCTGAGGTTCGGACCCGACCCGATCACCTCGACGTACCTGGTCGAGGATGGCAGTGCCGACTTCGTCGCGTGCCACCAGTTCAGCCTGCTCGATCGCATGGACGTGCTCTCGTGCGCACGCCCGGGGGCGACCCTGCTGCTCAACGCCCCCTACTCGCCGGACGAGCTGTGGGACCACCTGCCGGCCGAGGTGCAGCAGACCATCATGGCGAAGGGCCTGGACGTGTGGGTCATCGACGCCCACAAGGTGTCCCGTGAGCTGGGTCTCGGCGCGAGGATCAACACCGTCATGCAGCCGTGCTTCTTCTCGCTGTCGAAGGTTCTTCCCGAGCAACAGGCCCTCTCGGCGCTGAAGGATGCGGTGAGAAGTCGCTACTCCAAGCGCGGCCCTTCTGTCGTGGAGCGCAACCTCGCCGCGATCGACTCGGCACTCGCCGGGCTGCAGCACGTGACGGTGCCCGAGGTGATCACGGGTCGTCCACGATCGAGGGTGCGGGTGCCCGAGGGCGCCGAGCAGTTCCTGGCACAGGTCACCGCGCCGCTGATCGCCGGTGAGGGAGACCGGCTGCCGGTGAGCCTGCTGCCGGCGGACGGGACGTTCCCGACCGGCACCGCAGCGCTGGAGCGACGCGCGCTCGCCCTGGAGATGCCGGTGTGGGACCCCTCGATCTGCATCGACTGCGGCAAGTGCGCCATCGTCTGCCCGCACGCGGCGATCCGGCTGAAGGTGTACCCGGACGACACGCTGGCCGCCGCGCCGGCGGGATTCCAGTCCAAGGGCTTCCGCGACCGTCAGCTGACCGACCACCGGCTGACCGTGCAGGTCGCTCCCGACGACTGCACCGGGTGCGGCATCTGTGTCGACGTGTGCCCGGCACGCAGCAAGGAGGACTCCAGCCACAAGGCGCTCGACCTGGCTCCGGCACAGCAGCGCCGAGAGGTGGAGCGCCCCGCCTGGAGCTTCTTCCTCTCGATCCCCGAGGTCGACCGCACCGCGGTCAAGCAGTCCACGGTCAAGGGGTCGCAGCTGCTGCAGCCGCTCTTCGAGTTCTCCGGCGCCTGCAGCGGGTGCGGCGAGACTCCGTACCTGAAGCTGTTGTCCCAGCTCTACGGCGACCGGCTGGTCGTGGCGAACGCGACGGGCTGCTCGTCGATCTACGGCGGCAACCTGCCGACCACACCGTGGTCGCGCGGGCCGGACGGCCGCGGTCCGGCATGGAGCAACTCCCTGTTCGAGGACAACGCCGAGTTCGGGCTCGGACTGCGGCTGGGCATCGAGTCGCACACAGCCGCGGCACGGCGGCTCATCACCGACCTCGGCTGGGTGCTCGGTGACGAGCTCGTGTCGGCACTGCTGCTGTCCGAGCAGGCCGACGAGCGCGAGGTGCAGGCCCAGCGGGCCCGCGTCGAGGTTCTTCAGACCAGGATCGCCCGGCTCATCGCCGACGGTGACACCGACGAGCGTCTGCCGAGGCTGGCCGAGCTGGCCGAGAACCTCGTGCGCCGCAGTGTCTGGGCCGTGGGCGGGGACGGCTGGGCCTACGACATCGGCTTCGGAGGCCTTGACCAGGTTCTCTCGTCAGACCAGGACATCAACGTGCTGGTGATGGACACCGAGGTGTACTCCAACACCGGGGGGCAGGCGTCGAAGTCGACTCCGCGTGGCGCGACCGCCAAGTTCGCGGTGTCGGGCAAGTCGAGTGCGAAGAAGGATCTCGGGGCCTTCGCCCGGGCCTACGGCAACGTCTATGTCGCGCAGATAGCCATCGGAGCGAACGAGACGCAGACGGTGCGCGCCCTGCTCGAGGCTGATGCCTGGCGCGGACCGTCCCTGGTGATCGCCTACTCGACCTGCATCGCCCACGGCATCGACATGTCGACCTCGATGACGCACCAGAAGGCTGCGGTGTCGTCGGGCTACTGGGAGCTCTACCGCTACAGCCCGACCGAGGACGAGCATGCGCAGCCGTTCCAGCTCGACTCGAGGGCACCGAGCACGCCGCTGCGCGACTTCTTGCTCGCCGAGACTCGGTTCTCGGCGCTGGCGCGCAGCAACCCCTCGCGTGCGCGTGAGCTCTTCGCGCTGGCCCAGCACGACGTCAGCGAGCGGCGGCGCTACTACGAGCAGCTCGCCGGTGTCGAGCGGGCCATCGCGCACGTCGATGGCGGCGACCCGGACGTGGGCGAGACCGACGAGGAGGAGCTGGACTGATGGGCCCCGACCTGACAACCGAGTACCTGGGGCTGAGCCTGCGCAGTCCGATCGTGGCCTCCGCGGGGCCGTTGACGGGGCGGGTGGAGACACTGCTCGCGCTGCAGCAGGCCGGCGTCGGCGCGGTCGTGCTGCCGTCCCTGTTCGAGGAGGAGGTCGAGGACGAGCCCCTGCGCCTGTCGGCCTCGATGGACACCGGAGTGGGCACCTTTGCCGAGGCGACCGGCGACACCGGGTTCTTCCCCGACCTGGAGTTCCCGGACATGGGGCCGGGTGTGCACCTGCGGCTGCTCGAGGACGCGAAGGACGCGCTGGAGGTGCCGGTGATCGCCAGCGTGAACGCCCGCTCGCCGGGTGCCTGGGTGCGCTACGCGAGGATGCTGGCCGAGTCGGGTGCGGACGCCATCGAGCTCAACCTCTACGACGTCGTGACCGACCCCGACGAGGACGCGATGGACGTCGAGGACAGGCTGGTCGACGCCGTGCGAGCGGTGCGGTCCGAGCTCGCGGTGCCGCTGGCGGTCAAGCTCTCGCCGTACTACTCGGCGCTGCCGTCCCTGGCGCGGCGCCTGGCGGCCGACGGGGTCGACGGGCTGGTGCTGTTCAACCGCTTCTACCAGCCCGACATCGACATCGAGACGCTCGGTGTCGAGGCGAAGGTCTCGTTGTCGCACCCCAGTGAGCTGCGGCTGCCCCTGCGCTGGATCGGCATCCTGCACCCGCTGCTGCCCGAGGTGTCGCTGGCGGCCACCTCGGGTGTCCACTCGGGCAGCGACGTCGTCAAGGTCGTGCTCGCCGGGGCCGACGTCGCCATGATGACGTCCGCCGTGCTGCGCCACGGCCCCGAGCACGTCGCCCAGGTGGAGGCCGAGCTGTCGTCGTGGATGAGCGAGCACGAGTACGCCTCGGTGCGGCAGATGCGAGGCAGCGTGTCGTACCGCACGGCTGCCGACCGATCCAGCTACGAAAGGTCGCAGTACATCCGTACGTTGAGCTCGTACCTGCTGGACCACGCCCTGGGGAGCACACATGGTGACTGAGGTCGACCTGCTGATCGTCGGTGCCGGACCGACCGGTCTCTACGCGGCCTACTACGCCGGCTTTCGGGGCATGACCGTCGCCGTCGTGGACTCGCTCACCGAACCCGGCGGCCAGCTCATGGCCCTGTACCCCGAGAAGCCGATCTACGACGTCGCCGGCTACCCGTCCGTGCTGGCCCGCGACCTCGCGAACCGACTGATCGAGCAGGCCTCGTCGGCAGACCCCACCTACCTGCTCGGACGGCGCGCGGAGAGCCTGGCACAGCAGCCGGACGGGTCGCTGACCGTCGACCTCGACAACGGTGACGCGGTGCGCACCAAGGCGGTGATCGTCTCGGCCGGCATCGGCACCTTCACCCCGCGTGCGCTGCCCGGCGGAGACGCGTTCGTGGGCAAGGGCCTGCGCTACGTGGTGACCGACCTGTCGGTGCTGCACGACAAGGACGTGCTCATCGTCGGCGGAGGAGACAGCGCGGTCGACTGGGCGCTCGTGCTGCAGGACAAGGCGTCGTCGGTGACGCTGGTGCACCGGCGCGACCAGTTCCGCGCGCACGAGGGCTCGGTCGCGCAGCTGCGCGCGTCGAAGGTGAACGTGCTGACCCCGTACGTGCCGCACGAGATCCTCGCCGGGCCGAACGGCCATGTGCGGGCCGTGGACGTCGTCAACAAGCAGACCGACGAGCACTCGGTGATCGAGTGCGACGAGGTCGTCGCGGCCCTCGGGTTCATCGCCGATCTGGGCCCGCTGCAGACGTGGGGACTCGAGCTGTCCAAGCGCCACATCGTCGTCGACAGCCATATGGCCACGAACATCGCGGGTGTGTTCGCCGCCGGCGACGTGGTCGAGTACCCGGGCAAGGTGCGCCTGATCTCGACCGGCTTCGGTGAGGCGGCGACGGCTGTGAACAACGCGGCTCCGATCATCGACCCGACGGCGAAGGTGTTCCCGGGCCACTCGTCCGACCCCAAGCACTGACCCCGCCCTGGCCCAGCCCTGGCCCTGGGCCACCGCGCGGTGCCACAGGGCGCTTCTCGGCCTCGCGCCACCGCGCGGTCGCGCGCGAGGCCCAGCGCGGCGAGGATGGCGCGGTGCCCAACCGGCTGGCCGCCTCGACCTCGCCCTACCTGCAGCAGCACGCCGACAACCCCGTCGACTGGTACGAGTGGGGGGACGAGGCCTTCGCCGAGGCCCGACGGCGTGACGTGCCGGTGCTGCTGAGCGTCGGGTATGCCGCCTGCCACTGGTGCCACGTCATGGCGCACGAGTCGTTCGAGGACGAGGCCACGGCCGCCGTCATGAACGCCGGCTTCGTCAACGTCAAGGTCGACCGCGAGGAGCGACCGGACGTCGATGCGGTCTACATGGAGGCCGTCCAGGCGATGACCGGACACGGCGGATGGCCCATGACGGCCTTTCTCACCCCGCAGGGTCGCGTCTTCTACGCCGGCACCTACTTTCCCAACCAGCCGCACCACCAGATGCCCGCCTTCGGACAGGTGCTGGCCGCCGTCCGCGACGCGTGGACGCAGCGTCGGGACGAGGTCGAGTCCACCGGGGCCCGCATCAACGCCCAGCTGGCGGCGCGCTCGGTGCTGAGCGGGCCGCACCCGCCGACGGCCGCCGAGCTCGATGCAGCGGTCACCGCCCTGGCCGCCGAGTTCGACCACGAGCACGCAGGGTTCGGCACGCAGCCCAAGTTTCCCCCCGCGATGGCGCTGGAGTGGCTGCTGCGTCACCACCACCGCACCGGCCGGGCCGACGCGCTCGCGATGGTCGAGGCGACGTGCGAGCGCATGGCGCGTGGCGGCATGTACGACCAGCTGGCCGGCGGGTTCGCGCGCTACAGCGTCGACCGGGCCTGGGTCGTGCCCCACTTCGAGAAGATGCTCTACGACAACGCCCTGCTGCTGCGCGTCTACCTGCACTGGTACACGGCGACGGGTGCCCCGCTCGCCGAGCGCGTCGTGCGCGAGACGGCGGCGTTTCTGCTGCGTGAGCTGCAGACCCCGCAGGGTGGCTTCGCCTCGGCACTGGACGCCGACGCCGACGGGGTCGAGGGGCTGACCTACGCCTGGACGCAGCCCGAGGTGCTCGACGTGCTCGGCCCCGAGGACGGACCTTGGGCTGCCGAGCTGCTGGCCGTCACCCCTCGGGGGACGTTCGAGCACGGCTCGTCGACACTCCAGCTGCCCCGCGACCCCGACGACCTGCTGCGCTGGCACTCGGTGCGGGAGCGGCTGGCGAGGGCCCGAGCGCAGCGTCCACAGCCGGCTCGCGACGACAAGGTGGTCGCGGCCTGGAACGGCCTGGCGATCACGGCCCTCGCCGAGGCCTCGGTGGTGCTCGACGAGCCTGTCTGGCTCGACGCCGCGCGTCGGTGCGGGTCGCTGCTCGTCGAGTGCCACTGGGACGGCTCGCGGCTGCGCCGCGTCTCGCGGGACGGGGTCGCCGGGACGCCGCCGGGCGTGCTCGAGGACTACGGAGCTGTCGCCGAGGGGCTGCTCGCTCTGCTGGCGGCGACGGGGGAGCCGCGATGGCTCGACCACGCCACCGACCTGGTGGACGTCGCGCTGAGCCAGTTCGTCTCCGACGGCGAGCTGTACGACACCGCCTCCGACGCCACCGACGAACGGCTGGGCCGCCGTCCCCTCGACCCGACCGACAACGCCTCACCGTCCGGTCGGTCCGCGTTCGTGCACGCCCTGCTGCTCGCCTCGGCGTTCACCGGCCGACAGCGCTACGCCGAGGTGGCCCGGCGGGCGCTGGGCACCGCCCAGGCGCTGGCGACCCGGGCCCCGCGCTACGTCTCGTGGGCCCTCGCGGCTGCGGAGTCGGCTCTGGACGGGCCTCTCGAGGTGGCTGTGGTCGGCCGTCGCGACGACCCGTCGACTGCAGCGCTGCACCGTGCCGCGTCGCAGACGGCGATGCCGGGATCGGCCGTGCTGGCCGGAGACCCGAACGACGACCCGTCGCACCCGGTGCCGCTGCTGGCCGGGCGCGGCCTGGTGGACGGGCGTCCCGCGGCCTACGTGTGCCGCGGGTTCGTGTGCCGCCGCCCGGTGTGCGACGTGGCAGCGCTGCGCGCTCAGCTCAGGAGCCCAGAGCCTCGCTGACGACCATCCGGGCCTCCTGCTGGATCCTCTCGAGGTGCTCGGGCCCACGGAACGACTCGCCGTAGATCTTGTAGACGTCCTCGGTGCCCGACGGCCGCGCGGCGAACCAGCCGAACTCGGTCGCCACCTTCAGCCCGCCGATGGGCGCGTCGTTGCTCGGGGCGTGCGTCAGCACCGCTGTGATCGGGTCCCCGGCCAGCTCGGTCGCGCTCACCTGGTCGGCCGAGAGCCTCGCCAGGGTCGCCTTCTGCTCTCGCGTGGCCGGGGCGTCGATGCGCGCATACGCCGGTGCTCCGTGCCGGGCCGTCAGGTCGGCGTAGTGCTCGCTGGGGGAGCGTCCGGTGGTGGCGATGATCTCGGCCCCGAGCAGGCACGCCACGATGCCGTCCTTGTCGGTCGTCCAGGTGGTGCCGTCCATGCGCAGGAAGGACGCGCCGGCGCTCTCCTCGCCCCCGAAGCCGATCGTGCCGGACTGCAGCCCGGGCACGAACCACTTGAACCCGACAGGCACCTCGTCCAGCCGTCGACCGAGGTCGGCGGCGACGCGGTCGATCATCGACGACGACACCAAGGTCTTGCCGATGCCGGCCTGCCCGGGCCACCCCGGCCGGTGCGAGAAGAGGTACCCGATCGCCACCGACAGGTAGTGGTTGGGGTTCATCAGGCCGCCGTCCGGGGTGACGACCCCGTGGCGGTCGGCGTCGGCGTCGTTGCCGGTGGCGATCGCGTAGCCGGCCCCGGCATCGCCGGTGACGCGATCGATGAGGGACGCCATGGCGTACGGCGACGAGCAGTCCATGCGGATCTTGCCGTCCCAGTCGAGCGTCATGAAGCGGAACGTGCCGTCGACCAGGGGGTTCACCACGTCGAGGTCGAGACCGTGACGTTGCGCGATCGCGTCCCAGTAGTCCACGCTCGCCCCGCCCATCGGGTCGGCGCCGATACGCACACCGGCGCTGCGGATGGCCTCGATGTCGACCGCGGACGGCAGGTCGTCGACGTAGCTGGACAGGTAGTCGAAGGTGGACGTCGTGTCGGCGGCTCGGGCGCGCGCGTAGGGAATCCGGCGTACCCCGTCCAGCCCGGCCTCGAGCAGAGCGTTGGCCCTGTCCTGCACCCAGCGGGTGATGTCGGTGTCGGCAGGGCCCCCGTTGGGCGGGTTGTACTTGAAGCCACCGTCGGCCGGCGGGTTGTGGGACGGGGTCACCACGATGCCGTCGGCCAGGCCGGCACCGCTCGTGCGCCCGTGGTTGTGCCGCAGGATGGCGTGCGACAGCGCCGGGGTGGGCGTGTAGCGCCCGGCGGCGTCGACCAGCACGGTGACGCCGTTCGCGGCCAGTACCTCCAGCGCCGTCACCTGTGCCGGGTCGGACAGCGCATGGGTGTCGCGCCCCATGAACAGCGGACCGTCGATGCCGTGGGCAGCCCGGTACTCGCAGATGGCCTGCGTGGTCGCTGCGATGTGGTCGTCGTTGAACGATCCGCGCAGCGCCGACCCGCGGTGCCCGGACGTGCCGAACGCGACGCGCTGGGCCGGATCGTCCAGGTCAGGCTGCTCGGTGTAGTACGCCGTGACCAGACGCGGCAGATCCACCAGGTCGTCGGGCTGGGCGGGGGTACCGGCACGAGGATCGACGCTCATGGGGTCACCGTAGGGTGAAGCACCACACCAGGAGGCCCAGAGTGGTGCAGAACCAGCACGAGTCGATGGCCGAGGGTCGCGTCCGCGAGAGCGTCGGCGACGTGACCGGCTGCGTCGTGGTCGGGGTCGACGGCTCCGCCTGCGGACGCGCCGCCCTGCGTTTCGCGGCGCACGAGGCGCGATCACGTCGATGTCCGCTGGTGGTGGTGCGGGCGTGGTCGTTGACCACGGCCCCTCGGCCGCGCGACGGTGAACCCGGCGTCGTCCCGCCGTTGAGCGCGTTCGAGGCCGCCGTTGCCGCCGCTGTCGCCGACGAGGTTGCGGCCGAGCTCGGTGCCACCCCCGGATGCGAGGTGCGCGTCACGCCCGTCCACGACAGCCCGGCAGACGCCCTGGTGGCGGCCAGTCGCTCGGCCGCTCTCGTGGTCGTCGGCTCGCGGGGGCACGGTGCGGTTGCGAGCCTGCTGCTGGGCTCGGTGAGTGAGCACCTCGTCCACCACGCCGAGGGTCCGGTCGCCGTCGTGCGCTGACGGCGAACAGGGAGGCTTGAAGGGCGACGCTTTCAAGTAATGCTGTAATCATCGTTGCATGACACACGACAGCACTGCGATTCGGGGCTGGCTCAGCGGACGCCTTCCCGCGGACTGGTTCCGCGAGCCGGTCTCGGTGACGGTCGACCGCGACGAGGTGGTGGTCGTCGGCACCATCGCCGAGCCCGACGTTGTTGCGGACGCGGATGAGGCCGAGAGGACCGCCGCGGCCCGGGGCCGAGTCCAGGCGTTTCGCGAGCAGACGCGCCAGCGGCGCATCGAGGTGGCCCGCGAGCTGGAGCACCGGACCGGCCGCAAGGTGTCGTGGGGGGTGCGCTGCGGCGGCGAGTCGGTCATGTTCACGACCGCCTCGGTGCCCGTCATGACCCGTCTGCGGCAGGCCGACCGTCTGGTGCTCGACACGTTGGTCGACTCGGGTGTGGCTCGGTCCCGCTCGGACGCCCTCGCCTGGTGCGTGCGTCTGGTCGGCACCAACAGCGACGCCTGGCTGACCGACCTGCGCGAGGCGCTCCGGCGCGTGCACGAGGTGCGCGAGCAGGGTCCCGCGGCGTCCTAGGCGCGGGCCAGGCTCACCGCGATGCCGACGTAGAACGACAGCCAGGCTGCGATCGTGAGGGCGTGGAAGACCTCGTGGTAGCCGAACCACCGCGGGCTCGGGTCGGGCTTCTTCGTCGCGTACACGACGGCGCCGACGGTGTAGAGCAGGCCGCCGAGAACCATCAGGGTGAGCACCACCCAGCCGCCGGCGCGAGCGAGGTCGGGCAGGAAGAAGATGGCGACCCAGCCCAGGGCTATGTAGGCCGTCACGTAGGTCCAGCGTGGGGCGTGCAGCCACACGAGCCGGAAGAAGACCCCGATCGCCGCCCCCGACCAGACCAGCACCAGCAGCAGCCGGGCGCGGTCGGGCGGCAGCAGCAGCACGGCGTAGGGCGTGTAGGTGCCGGCGATGATCAAGAAGATGTTGGCGTGGTCGAGGCGACGGAGGAACCCGCCCATGCCGGGGTCCCAGGTGCCGCGGTGGTACACGGCGCTGATCGAGAACAGCAGCAGGCTCGACGCGGTGTAGACGGCCACCGCGGTGCGGTGCCCGGTGTCGCCGGCGACCACGAGAAGCACCAGGCACAGCACGGCCGACACGGGGATCGCCCCGAGGTGCAGCCAACCCCGCAGCTTGGGCTTGACCTGCAGGGGAAGGCGGTCGATGGCGCCCTGCATCCGGGACTCGACCCTGTTCGAGAGCGCGTCGTATGCCGCCTCGGCCCGGTCTCGAGCGGTCTGCTCGAGGTGCGAGTCCTGACTCATCGTCCGTCCCGTCGTCGTGCGCTGCGAGCAACCTACGAGTCCGTAACTTACGCGATGCCGCGCAGATGCGCGGACGGACGGTGACTGCGGGGTAGCCTCGCAGACGTGGCGGTGGCTGACCTCGTCTACGGGGTCTACGAGCGTCGACTGGCGCGTTCGCTCGACCCGAGCAGGGTGCCCAAGCACGTCGGCGTCATCCTCGACGGCAACCGTCGCTGGGCGCGCAGCGCGGGCCACGAGACGAGCGCCGGCCACCAACGGGGCGCTGAGAAGATCATCGAGTTTCTCGGCTGGTGCGAGGACGCCGGCGTCGAGGTCGTCACGCTCTGGATGCTCTCCACCGACAACCTGAACCGTCCCGAGGACGAGCTCGACGCCCTGGTGGGCATCATCGAAGGGGCGGTGGACAGCATCGCCGACACACGGCGCTGGCGCCTGCACCCGGTGGGCTCACCAGACGTGCTGCCTGCCTCGATGCAGCGTGTGCTCAAGCAGGCCGCCGATCGCACGGCCGACGTGTCCGGCATGTGGGTGAACGTCGCGGTGGGGTACGGCGGCCGGCAGGAGATCGCCGACGCGGTGCGCTCGCTGCTGCTGGAGCACGCCACCGCGGGCGCCACGGTGGCCGAGGTCGCCGAGCTGCTCGACGTCGAGCACATCGCCGACCACCTGTACACCAAGGGGCAGCCCGACCCTGACCTGGTCATCCGGACCTCAGGGGAGCAGAGGCTCTCCGGGTTCCTGATGTGGCAGAGCGTCCACAGCGAGTTCTACTTCTGCGAGGCCCTGTGGCCCGACTTTCGTCGGGTCGACTTTCTTCGTGCCCTGCGTGCCTACGCCCAGCGTGAGCGCAGGTTCGGAGGTTGACCGCACCATCGTCCCCGACCCGACCTGACCGAGAGGAGTCGTCCATGCCCGGACGACGGACGTACGTGATCGACACCAGCGTCCTGCTGTCAGACCCGTACGCCATGCTCCGCTTCGACGAGCACGAGGTGGTGCTGCCCGTCGTGGTGATCACCGAGCTCGAGGCCAAGCGTCACCACCCTGAGCTCGGCTACTACGCCCGTGGCGCCCTGCGCATCCTCGACGAGATGCGCATCGAGCACGGTCGACTCGACGCGCCGCTGCCCGTCGGGCGACTCGGTGGGACGCTGCGGGTCGAGCTCAACCACACCGACTCCGAGGTGCTGCCGCCGGGGTTCCGGCTCGGCGACAACGACAGCCGCATCCTGGCCGTGGCCCGCAACCTGCAGGCGGACGGCTACGAGGTCACGCTCGTGTCGAAGGACCTGCCGATGCGGGTCAAGGCCTCGTCGGTCGGACTGCACGCCGAGGAGTACCGCGCCGAGACCGTGGTGGAGTCGGGCTGGACCGGCATGTCGGAGGTGGAGGTCTCCTCCGGCGTCCTGGACGCGCTCTACGACGACGGCCTCGTCGACCTCGACGAGGCGCGTGACCTGCCCTGTCACACCGGACTGGTGCTGATCAGCGAGCGAGGCAGCGGGCTGGGCCGGGTCACACCCGACAAGCGTGTGCGACTGGTGCGCGGTGACCGCGAGGTGTTCGGGTTGCGCGGCCGCTCTGCCGAGCAGCGCGTGGCCCTCGACCTGCTTCTCGACCCGGACGTCGGCATCGTCAGCCTCGGCGGTCGGGCCGGCACCGGAAAGTCGGCGCTGGCGCTGTGCGCGGGGCTGGAGAGCGTGCTGGAGCGCCGCATCCACCAGAAGGTGATCGTCTTTCGGCCCATCTACGCCGTCGGCGGCCAAGAGCTCGGCTACCTGCCCGGCAGCGAGGCCGAGAAGATGAACCCCTGGGGACAGGCGGTGCACGACACGCTGACCTCGATCACCACGCCGGAGGTGGTCGAGGAGGTCACCGCCCGCGGCCTGCTCGAGGTGCTGCCGCTCACGCACATCCGCGGACGCTCGCTGCACGACGCCTTCGTGATCGTGGACGAGGCCCAGTCGCTGGAGCGCAACGTGCTGCTGACGGTGCTGTCGCGAATGGGGGCCAACGCCCGCGTCGTGCTGACCCACGACGTCGCGCAGCGCGACAACCTGCGGGTGGGCCGCTACGACGGCGTGGTCGCCGTCGTCGAGAAGCTCAAGGGGCACCCGCTGTTCGCCCACGTGACGCTGAACCGGTCCGAGCGTTCGGCGATCGCTGCCCTTGTCACGGAGATGCTGGAGGACCTGCCGAGCTAGGGCTCGCGACGCGTCATCGCCATCACGTCGAGGGCCGTGTCGAGCTGCTCCCGGGTGAGAACGCCCCGCTCGACGTAGCCCTCTGCCAGAACCACCTCACGGATGCTGCGGCGCTGGGCGAGTGCCTGCTTGGCGACGGCGGCGGCCGCCTCGTAGCCGAGGTAGCGGTTGAGCGGTGTGACGATCGCCGGAGACCCCTCGGCGAGGGCCCGAGTGTGCTCGACGTCGGCCGTGATCCCGTCGACGCAGCGCTCGGCGAGCACGGACGCGCTGGTGCCCAGCAGGCGGGCCGACTCCAGCAGGCACTGGCCCATCACGGGCATGGCCACGTTGAGCTCGAACGAGCCCGACGCGCCGGACCACGCGATCGTCGCGTCGTTGCCGACCACCCGTGCGCACACCATGAGAGTTGCCTCGCACAGCACCGGGTTGACCTTGCCCGGCATGATCGACGACCCAGGCTGCAGGTCGGGCAGGGCGATCTCGCCGAGTCCGGCCCGGGGCCCCGAGCCCATCCAGCGCAGGTCGTTGCAGATCTTCGTGAGGCTGACGGCGGCAGTGCGCAGCGCGGCGCTGGCCTCGACGAGGCCGTCGCGCGACGCGTGGGCCTCGAAGTGGTTCTCTGCCTCGACGAGGCCGAGCCCGGTCTGCTCGGCGATCCTGGTCAGCACGCCTGGGGCGAATCCGGGGGCGGCGTTGAGACCGGTCCCAACCGCTGTGCCGCCGAGGGGAACCTCGAGCAGGCGGGGCAGGGCCGCGCGTACTGCCGCGACCGCCTTGTCGACCTGGGCCGCGTACCCGCTGAAGCGCTGGCCGAGCGTCACCGGTGTGGCGTCCATGAGATGGGTGCGTCCCGCCGTCACCACGCCGGCCAGCTCGTCGGCCTTCGCGTGCAACGAGGCGGCCAGGCGCGCCAGCCCCGGCAGGGTCGTGGTCGTGATCTGCTCGGCGGCCGCGAGGTGCAGCGCGGTGGGAAAGGTGTCGTTGCTGGACTGGCCGGCGTTGACGTGGTCGTTCGGGTGGACGTCGCGACCGAGCGCCTCGGTGGCGAGAGTTGCCAGCACCTCGTTGACGTTCATGTTCGTGCTCGTGCCGGAGCCGGTCTGGTAGACGTCGACCGGAAACTGGTCGGCGTGCAGTCCGGCGACGACCTGGGCTGCCGCGTCCTCGATGGCCTGCGCCACGTCGTCGTCGAGCACGCCCAGCTCGGCATTCGTCGCGGCAGCCGCACCCTTGAGCCGGGCCAGGGCTCGCACCACCAGCGGGTCGAGGCGCTGCCCCGAGATCGGGAAGTTCTCGACGGCCCGTTGGGTCTGCGCTCGCCACAGGGCGTCGGCGGGCACGACGACCTCGCCCATCGTGTCGCGCTCGATGCGGGTGGCAGCCTGCTCGTCCATGCGACCCATCCTGCTGCGTCACCCCGCCGGGCGCCTACCGTGCCGTCATGGCTGACGGGGCTCGCACGCGGCTCGACCGAGGCACCGCCCTGGTGATCGCCCAGTTCATGTGTCTCGCCGTGGTGTGGCTGTGGCCGGCGCCCCCCGCCTGGAACCTGCCGGGCTGGCTCGTCGCCGGGTGCTGGGTCGCGATCGCGGGGGCGGTGGCTCTCGGGCTGTGGGGGGCGGGCGGCCTGGGTCGCTACCTGCGCGTGCACCCGCGCCCACCTCAACGGGCCGAGCTGCGCACGACGGGCGCCTACCGGCTCGTGCGGCATCCGATCTACGCCGCGGTGCTCGTCGGGTCGACGGCGGGAGCTGTGCTGGCGGCGCGGGTCGAGCCCCTCGTCGGGCTCGTCGGGCTGTCGATCGTGCTGCACGTCAAGGCGGGGTACGAGGAGGGCCTGCTGCGGGCGCGGTTCGGGGAGGCCTACGACCTCTACGCCTCACGGGTGCCACGGCTGGTGCCCGGACCCGTGGGGCGCCGGTTCGGCGGCTGACTCGGGTCGCACTAGCCTGCGCCGGGTGAGCGAGGCAGGGGACGTGGCGCAGGACGCCTCGGGTACGGCGGGTGGCCGCCCTGCGGGCCACTCTGCTGCGGACTACTTCTTTCGCAACCTGCACCAGCAGCTCGTCCAGCTCAGTGCACAGACCGACCTCAAGGGCAGCATCATGATCACGACGTCCTCGCTGCTGATCGGGCTCGTGGCGCCGCAGATCGTGCTCGCCGACGAGGTGCGCTGGGGGGCGGTCTTCTTCCTCGCCTTCGACGCAGGTGCCCTGCTGGCCGCGGTGCTCGCCGTGTTCCCGGCCAGCGCCCGGCTCGTCGGGCGTCCCGACCCCCTGTACTTCGCCCATGCGGCCCAGATGCGCCAGGACGACTACGTCGCGCAGATGCTCGACATCGCCGCGAGCCGGGACACGGTGTACCGGTCGATGGCGCAGAACCTGCACACGTTCTCGTACTACATGCACCACGGCAAGTTCCGGTATCTGCGATGGAGCTACGCGCTGTTCCTCGTGGGGGCCATCGGCGGGCTGGTCGTCGAGGGTGTGCGGCTCGCGATGGCTGCGTGACCCAGTGTGTCAGCGCCGTCCGATCGTCAGCACCGGCTGGCTCGTCTCGGCGAAGAAGTCGTTGCCCTTGTCGTCGACGACGATGAAGGCCGGAAAGTCCTCGACCTCGATGCGCCAGACCGCCTCCATGCCGAGCTCGGCATACTCGAGCACCTCGACGTGCTTGATGCAGTCCTGCGCCAGTCGGGCGGCGGGACCACCGATCGAGCCCAGGTAGAACCCGCCGTGCGCGCGGCAGGCGTCGGTGACGCGCTGCGACCTGTTGCCCTTCGCCAGCATCACGAGCGAGCCGCCGGCAGCCTGGAACTGCTCGACGTAGGAGTCCATGCGGCCGGCTGTGGTCGGCCCGAACGAGCCTGAGGCATATCCCTCGGGCGTCTTGGCCGGCCCCGCGTAGTAGACGGGGTGGTCGCGCAGGTAGTCCGGCATGGGTTCGCCCGCGTCGAGGCGCTCCTTGATCTTGGCGTGCGCGATGTCGCGAGCCACGACGAGCGGGCCCGTGAGCGACAGACGTGTCTTGACCGGGTAGCGGTGCAGCTCGGCGCGGATCTCGTCCATCGGCCGGTTCAGGTCGATGCGGACGACGTCGGTGTCGTCGAGGTGCGCGTCGGTGACGTCCGGGGTGAACCGGGCCGGGTCTGTCTCGAGCTGCTCGAGAAAGACCCCGTCGGGGGTGATCTTCGCCAGTGCCTGCCGGTCTGCCGAGCACGACACCGCGATCGCGACCGGGCACGAGGCCCCGTGGCGGGGCAGCCGTACGACACGGACGTCGTGGCAGAAGTACTTGCCGCCGAACTGGGCGCCGATGCCGAAACCGCGCGTGAGCTCGAGTACCTGCAGCTCGAGGTCGAGGTCGCGGAAGCCGTGGGCGTCCATCGACCCCTGCGTCGGCAGGGCGTCGAGGTACTTGGCCGAGGCGAGCTTGGCGGTCTTGAGCGCGTACTCGGCGCTCGTCCCGCCGATCACGATCGCCAGGTGGTAGGGGGGGCAGGCCGCGGTGCCGAGCGAGCGCAGCTTCTCGTCGAGAAACCGCATCATGGCGTCGGGGTTCAGCACCGCCTTCGTCTCCTGGTAGAGGAACGACTTGTTCGCCGAGCCGCCACCCTTGGCCATGAACAGCAGCTTGTAGGCCAAGGGGTCGCCGCCGGGGTCGTCGGCGTAGATCTCGACCTGGGCGGGCAGGTTGGAGCCGGTGTTCTTCTCCTCCCACATGCTCAGCGGGGCGAGCTGGGAGTAGCGCAGGTTGAGCCGCGTGTAGGCGTCGTAGACACCGCGGCTGACGTGCTCGGCATCCCGTCCGTCGGTGAGCACATGACGCCCACGCTTGGCGCTGACGATGGCGGTGCCCGTGTCCTGGCACATGGGCAGTACCCCGCCGGCGGCGATGTTGGCGTTGCGCAGCAGGTCGAGGGCGACGAAGCGGTCGTTGGGGGACGCCTGCGGGTCGTCGGTGATGCTGCGCAGCTGCGCGAGGTGGGCCGGTCGCAGGTAGTGGGCGATGTCGTGCATCGCCTGCTCGGTGAGCAGGCGCAGAGCCTCGGGGTCGACCTCGAGAAACGTACGGCCGGCGGCCTCGACGGTGTGCACGCCCTGCGTCGTCAGCAGGCGGTACTCGGTGTCGTCGGCGCCGAGGGGCAGCAGGTCGGAGTAGCGGAACTCGGGCACGGTCGGCAGCCTACGACTCGGTCGCCCGGCCGGGCGCGGCACTCCGTCACCTCCCAGCGCACCACTCTCAGCGCACCAGGTGGGTGCAGGGGTGACCCTGCACCTGGCTCCTATGGTGCAAGGGTGACCGTGCACCTGGCCCCGATGGTGCAAGGGTGACCGTGCACCTGGCTCCTATGGTGCAAGGGTGACCGTGCACCGTCTCCGGTGGTGCCCGGGTTCCCCTGCACCGGGTTCTGATGATCATGGGAAGGTTTGCCACCGCGGGTGGTGCAGGGGTGACCGTGCACCCTGCTCGGATGGTGCAGGGGTGACCGTGCACCGAGCGAGCACAGGGGGCTCAGCCGATCAGCCGCAGCCGCATCGTCCGGATCGCCAGCCATCCCATCAGCGTCGCGAAGAAGGCCAGCACGCCGACGTGCACGACGTCCACCCACGACAGCTGGACGAACACGGCGTGTCGCACGAGCTCCACGCAGTGGTAGAGCGGGTTCAGGTAGGCCAGCCGCTGTGCCCACTCCGGTGCGGACTCGAGCGGGAAGAACGTGCCCGACACCAAGAACAACGGCGTCACCACGGCCGAGGTGATGTAGTTGAACGAGTCGATGGACGGCACGCTCGCCGAGGCCAGCATGCCGAACAGGGCGAAGCCGAGTCCGGTGACGAAGCCGATGAACGGCACCAGCAGCATGCCCCACGAGGGCGGCAGCCCGAACAGCATCGCGGCCAGCAACGGCGCGCAGCCGTACACGCCCGCCTTGGTCGCGATCCAGAGGGCCTCGCCGATCACGATCTCGTGGACGTCGATCGGAGCCGCCAGCAGCGAGTCGTACGTCTTCTGGAACGTGCGCCTGATGAACGTCGTGTACATGCCGGCGAAGACGGAGGTGAACAGGACGGCGCTCGCCACGATGCCGGTACCGAGAAACTGGATGTAGGGGATGTCGCCGATCACCGCGATGAGCGAGCCGAACCCGAACCCGAACGCCAGCAGGTACACCAGGGGCTCGACCAGCGCGGAGAACGACGTCGAGCGCCAGTAGCGGCTGAACAGGGTGATCTCGCGGGTCCAGATGGCCGCGATCGCCGACGGCTCCACCCACCGCACGGCGACCTGCTCGACGCTGCTCTGCGTGGCCGTCACTCGACCTGCTCCCCGGTCAGCAGCACGAACACGTCCTCGAGAGTCGTCGCCCGCACGGCGGCTGGCTCGCCGAGGGTGTCGCGCAGCGAGTCCGGCGCGTCCTCGGCGCGCAGCACAGCGGTGGACGGTCCGCTGCTGCGGACGGGCAGGCCGGCCGCGCCGGCGGTGTCCGCGACCTCGCGCAGGCGGTGCGGCGGACCGTAGTACTCCTGCGCCGTCCGGCCCACGTGCCGGGCCATCAGGTCGGCAGGAGCGCCCCGGGCCACCACGCGCCCTCGCGACATCATGGCCACGTCGTCCGACAGCCGCTGTGCCTCCTCGATGTAGTGGGTGCTCATCAGCACGGTCACGCCCTGGGAGCGCAGGTCGTCGATGAGCACCCACAGGTCGGATCGCACCTGCGGGTCGAGGCCGACGGTCGGCTCGTCGAGCAGCACGAGCTGGGGCGAGTGCACGAGCCCGCGCGCGATGAGCAGGCGGCGCTTCATGCCGCCCGACAGTGCCTCCGCACGTGAGCCCTCTCTGTCGTGCAGCCGGGCGATGCGGATGGCGCGGTCGACGGCGGAACGCCGCTCGGCGCCCCGCAGCCGGTACAGCGTCGCGAACACCTCGAGGTTCTGCCGCACGGTCAGCTCCCCGTCGAGGTTGTCCTGCTGGGGCACCACACCCATCAGGGCCCGCGCCTGCTTCGACTGCGCCGGCACGTCGAGCCCGAGGACGGTGATGCGCCCGGCGTCGGCGCGCACCTGGCCGGTCACCATGCGCATCGTGGTCGACTTGCCCGCCCCGTTCGGGCCGAGCAGACCGAGGCAGATGCCGCGCGGCACGTCGAGGTCGAGGCCGTCGACGGCCGTCAGCGACCCGAACCGCTTCACGAGGCCCCGCAGCTCCAGCGCGCTCACCCGCGCACTGTACGAAGCGCAGCCGGTGAGTACCGTCAGCAGGCGTGAGCAACGGCGAGCCGCGGCACCAGCCTGAACCGCCGGCCGACCCGCGCGACCTTCGGTGCTCCGATGCCGATCGCGAAGCCGTGGCCGAGGTCGTCCGGCTGGCTGCCGGGGACGGCCGACTCACCCTCGACGAGCTCGGCGATCGCTTGGACGTGGTCTACGCCGCGCGCACATACCGCGACCTGGAGCCGGCGATTCGTGACCTGCCCGGTGCCGCTGCTGCCGGGGTTCCCCAGCTCGCGTTGCCCCCTGCGCAGGCGTCGCCGGTGCCTGTCGTCCGCCCGAGCGGGCAGCTGCCCGCCCTGCCGGACGGCACGACCAGTGCGGTCGCCATCTTCAGCGAGGCGAAACGTACGGGTGCGTGGCTGGTGCCCACCGACTACGCCAGCGTCGCGGTCTTCGGCAGCGTCGTGCTCGACCTGCGAGAGGCCACTCTGGCCGGGCCTCGCACCCAGATCCAGGCCAACGCGATCTTCGGCGAGGTATCGGTGATCGTGGGCGATGGCGTCACCGTGAGCACCATCGGCACCCCGGTTCTCGGGGAGTACAACGGTCCTCACGAGGAGCCGGTGCCCGACAAGCCTCACGTCGTCCTCAACGGCCTGGCGCTCTTCGGCAGCGTCGAGGTCAAGCGCAAGGGCCCCAAGAAGAAGTGGCGGGGTTGAGCCTCACGCCAGAGCAGCGCGCAGCTCGTGCTGAGTCGGCGGGTCGCACCCGGCCCGAGTGACCGTGATGCCGGATGCGGCCGCCGCCGTCCGCAGCACCACCGCGACCTGCTCGTCGCTGAGCTCGGCCAGACCCTGCGCCGGGTCGATGTCGCTCGGCAGCAGCTCGAGCAGGGCGGTGAGCAGACCTGCCGTGAACGTGTCGCCCGCTCCGATCGTGTCGGCCACGACAACGTGCGCAGCCGGCACGACGACGTCGTCATGTCCCACGCGCATCGCCCGAGCCCCCTGTGCCCCCGCGGTGACGACCACCAGGTCGGGACCGTCGTCCAGCCAGCCGCGCGCCGCCTCGACGGGGTCGAGCCCGGGGTGCAGCGTCATGACGTCCTCGTCGCTGACCTTGACCACGTGCGAGGCGGCGATGGCCTGCTGGATCAGCGCCTGGCTGTGCTCGGTGAGCAGGGCCGGTCGGATGTTCGGGTCGTAGCTGACAAGGCACCCCGCGTCGCGGGCGCGCGCCAGCATCGCGATGATGACGGCGGCGCCTGGAGGGGTCCACGACGCGACGGACGCCGTGTGCACGGCGCGGGTGCCGGGCCCGGGGACGCCGGCCAGCTCGGCCTCGCTCCACTGCCAGTCAGCGGTGCCCGCCGTCCAGAAGGCGTAGGTGGCGTGGCCCTCGACGTCGGTGGTGGCCACAGCAAGGGTTGACGGCTCCTGCGCGGCAACGCTTGCGTCGAGGCCGACCCCGTTCTCGGCCAGCCGGGCTCGCGCCCGCTCGCCGAACACGTCGTGGCCGAACCTTCCGGCGAACTGCACGGGCAGGCCCAGCCGAGCGCACGCCAGGGCGGTGTTGGCGGGACTGCCACCGGGGACGGGGCGCAGCGACCCGTCCGGCTGCTCGATCAGGTCGGCCACCATCTCTCCGCACACCGTGATCACAGGCTCACCGTAGGACACCTCGGTGCGCGCGGACGGCGGTTACCGGCAACGATAGGGGGATGGCGCGCAGGCGGGGCACCGAGACGATCGGCGACATGGTGCGGTCGATGGCCGTGGTGCTGATCCCCGTTGCGTTCGTCGCCGGGCTGGTCGGGCTGCTGCGGCCCTCGTCGGAGACGGTGCGTGACGTCGAGTGGCAGCCCGCCCTGGAGCTGGCGCGCGACGCCGCTGACTACGTGGTGGTCGGTCCCGAGAGCGTGCCGCGGGGGTGGACGGCCACCCGGGTCGCCTACGAGACCGGCACGTCGTCGTCCGACGGTGTGTGGCGCATGAGCTTCGTCACCGCCGACGGAACGTACGTCGGCCTGGTCCAGCGCGCGGGAGACGTGGACTCGGTGGTCCAGCGGGAGCTCGCCGACGTCGAGCCCGACGGCTCGTCCACCGTCGAGGGCCGGCGCTGGGACCGCTACCTGGAGCAGCAGGATGCCGACCCCGACCGGGCGCTGGTGCTGGCGCGCGACGACTCGGTCGTGATCATTCTCGGCTCGGGCGACTACTCCGAGCTCGAGGAGTTCGCGTCCTGGCTGCGCTGAGCCGAGTCGAGGCGACGTTGGGCGTCGTCGAGCAGGTGCTGGCAACGGTCGGCCAGCTGCTGGCCGCGCTCCCACAGCGCGAGTGACTGCTCCAGGGTCAGTCCACCGGCCTCGAGGCCGCGCACGACTCCGGCCAGCTCGTCGCGGGCCTGCTCGTAGGTCAGCTCGTCGACGCCGGTCGGGTCGGTGGGATCAGGAGCCATCGGGCCACACTAGGCGTCAGCCCCATCGGTGTGGACGACGGCGGTGAGCTCGCCCTCGGCCAGGCGTACCCGCAGCCGCTCGCCGACGGCCACGTCATCGCGGCGGCGCACGACGACACCGTCGGCGCGCTGGACGACGGCGTACCCGCGGGCCAGCGTCGCTGCCGGTGACAGGGCGGCGACCTGGGCGCGCGCGTGGTCGAGTCGCATGCGGTGGTGGTCGAGCAGAGTGCGGGCGGCACGCCCGAGCTCTCGGCGGGACTGCGCCAGATCCGATCGCCGTGGCCCGAGCAGCACGTCGGCCGGCAGCCGCAGAGCCGGATGGTCGCGCGAGCTCCGCGTCAGCGCCCGTTGCTGCTCGAGAACGGTGCGAGCCCGCTGGTGCAGCCGTCGTCGAGCCTCTGCGACCCGCTGCATCTGCTCGGCCACGTCCGGTACGACGCGCTTGGCCGCGTCGGTCGGAGTACTGGCCCGCACGTCGGCCACCAGGTCGAGCAGCGGCGTGTCGGTCTCGTGCCCGATCGCCGACACGACAGGGGTGGTGCATGCGGCCACCGCCCGGATCAGCGCCTCGTCGGAGAAGGGCAGCAGGTCTTCCACCGATCCACCTCCGCGAGCGACGATGATCACGTCGACGCTCGGGTCGGCATCCAGTCGGTGCAGTGCGGCCACGATCTCGGGAACGGCGGCAGCACCCTGGACGGGGACGTTCTCGACGCGGAAGCCGATGCCAGGTGCGCGTAGCCGCGCGTTCTGCAGCACGTCGTGCTCGGCGGCCGAGGCCCGGCCGCACACCAGCCCGACCGATGTCGGTACGAAGGGCAGACGGCGCTTGAGCTCCGGTGCGAACAGGCCTTCGGCGCTGAGCATGCGTCGCAGCTGTTCGATGCGTGCGAGCAGCGTGCCGACACCGACGGGGCGGATGTCGTCGACGGCCAGGCTCAGCGTCCCGCGCTCGAAGTACCAGCGGGGGCGGCCGTGCACCACGACGCGGTCACCCTCCGACAGTGGCGGCGTGGTCGAGCCGGCCAGCTCGGCCGGGCAGGTCAGCTGCACCGAGACCTTCGCCGACGGGTCCCGCAACACCATGAACACGGTGCGGGCCCCCGGGCGACGCGTCAGCTGGGTGACCTGACCCTCGACCCACACGGCCCCGAGCCGGTGGATCCAGGCGCCGATGTGCTGGGAGACGACCCGCACAGGGATCGGGCTCTCCGGGGAGGTCTGCAGCGCCATCGCGCGGAGCCTACGGTGGCTCCCTACCATTGACGTCATGAGCGACGCGACGAAGCGCACCCTGCTGGCCTCTCCGCGCGGCTACTGCGCCGGCGTCGACCGGGCCGTGGTGACCGTCGAGAAGGCGCTGGAGCACTTCGGCGCGCCTGTGTACATGCGCAAGCAGATCGTGCACAACAAGCACGTCGTCGAGGTGCTCGAGGAACGGGGCGCAGTCTTCGTCGACGACCTGGACGAGGTGCCCGAGGGCTCCCTCGTCGTCTTCTCCGCGCACGGGGTGTCACCGGCCGTTCGCGAGCAGGCCGAGCAACGCAAGCTGCGCACCATCGACGCCACGTGCCCGCTGGTGACGAAGGTGCACTCCGAGGCGCGCCGCTTCGCGGGGGACGACTTCGAGATCCTGCTCATCGGCCATGACGGTCACGAGGAGGTCGAGGGGACGGCGGGGGAGGCCCCCGACCACATCACGTTGGTGCAGGACCCTCAAGAGGCCGCCGAGGTCGAGGTCACGGACCCGTCCAAGCTGATCTGGCTGTCGCAGACCACTCTGAGCGTCGACGAGACCATGCAGACCGTGTCGAAGCTGCGTGAGCGGTTTCCCGAGCTGCACGACCCGCCCAGCGACGACATCTGCTACGCCACCCAGAACAGACAGGTGGCGGTGAAGGAGATCGCCCCGCAGGCCGACCTGCTCATCGTGGTGGGATCGGCCAACTCGTCGAACTCGGTGCGGCTCGTGGAGGTCGGGCTGCACGCCGGTGCCAAGGCTGCCTACCGGGTGGACAACGCCGCGGAGATCGACGACGCCTGGCTGGACGGGGTACAGACCGTCGGCGTGACCAGTGGCGCGTCGGTGCCCGAGTCGCTCGTGCGCGGCGTCATCGACTACCTCGCCGAGCGTGGTTTTCCGGTGCCGGAGGAGATTCTGACCGCGAAGGAGTCGGTGGTGTTCTCGCTGCCGTCGGAGCTGCGTCGCGCGCTCAAGGCTGCCGGCACGTCCTGATGCCGTCAGGCACCGGGCCCGAGGAGCACCCCACCCCGCCGACGTACTCGTCGGGGGAGCGTGTGTTCGCGCCGCCGCTCGGAGTGTTCGACGTCGAGTGGGTGGCCCGGGAGGTCGAGCGTACGGCTGGCACGTCGTTCGACGTGGCGCACGCCGGTACCGCTGCGGCATGGCGGGCGGCCAGGACCGCGGGTGCCCTCGACGTGGGAACACTGACGGCCGCCGCCGAGGACGTGGGTGTGCCCCCGGAGGCTGCCGGCACCCTCGCTCGCTGCGTGCAGGCCTACTGCGACGCCTACGACGTCGACCCCGCTGATCGCTGAGGCTTGTTCTCCAGCGCCAGCAGCTCGTCGTTGGCCGAGGCTATGAGCGCCTCGGCCGTCACCTCGCGCGGTGACAGGTCGATGTGCGCGCCCAGGTCGAGCTCGCCGTCCGCGACCTTGAGCTCGACGAACTTGCGGGCCGAGACCATGACGCGGGTCTCGAGCGACCCGACGAGCTTGTTGTAGGCCTCGACTGCGCCGGACATCTCCTTGCCCAGCCTGCTGACGTGCCCGCCCATCGTCGCAAGCCGTGCGTAGAGCGTCTTGCCCAGCTCGTACACCTCGCGGGCGTTGGCGGCGAGCGCCTCCTGCTTCCAGGTGTAGGCCACCGTGCGCAGCAGGGCGACCAGTGTCGCGGGGGTCGCGATGACGACGTTCTGCTCGAAGGCGTGCTCGAGCAGGGTGTTGTCCTCGTCCAGTGCAGCGTTGAGGAACACCTCGGCGGGGACGAACATGACGACGAAGTCGGGGGTGGGCTCGAGGTGCTTCCAGTACGCCTTGCTGCCGAGCTGGTCGATGTGCGTGCGCAGGTGGCGCGCGTGCGCCTTCAGGCGCGCCGCGCGCACGGTGTCGTCGCGGGCCTCCATCGCCTCGAGGTAGCCGTTGAACGCGACCTTCGAGTCGACGACGATGTGACGGCCGCCGGCCAGGTGCACCACGAGGTCAGGGCGCAGCTGCTCGCCGTCGTCGCCCGAGACGGTGATCTGCTCGGAGAAGTCGCAATGCTCCACCATGCCTGCCATCTCGACGACGCGACGCAGCTGGTGCTCTCCCCAGCGTCCGCGCACCTGGGGTGAGCGCAGAGCCGTCACGAGCTGCCGGGTCTCGGTGCGCAGCTGCTCGGAGGCGTCACGCATGTGCTCCACCTGCTGGGTCAGGGCCCCGTACGCCTTCAGGCGGCTCTTCTCGGCCTCGCTGACCTGCTCCTGCACGAGGGTGAGGGACTCGCGCAGCGGTGTCACCAGAGCCTCGATGGCCTGCTGGCGCTTGCCGAGGTCGGCCTCGGCCGACTCCCGCTGGGCGGCGAAGCGCTCGGCGGCCAGCGCGAGAAGCTGCTCGGAGCTCTGCGCGAGCGCCTGCTGGGACAGTGCGGTGAGCCGCTGCTCGAGGCCGGCCTGCTCGGTACGCAGGTCGTCCAGCCGCCGGTCCGCGGCGGCTCGCTCGTCGGCCAGCCGCTGCTCGGCGGCATCCTTCTCCGCCTGCAGCCGGGCGCCGGCTGAGGCCCGCTCGGACTCCAGGCGGGCCTCGGCGGCGCTGACCGCGGCGGCGGACTCACCGCGCGTCAGCGCGCGTCCGATCAGGTAGCCGCCGGCGAGGCCGATGACGAGCAGGACGAGCGGCACGAGCAGGTCTGTCGCGGTCATGTGTCCACTGTGCCGTCGGGGTCCGACAGATTGGCGTACCGGCACGCCCGGAGCACCCGCACGAGCCGCCTACCATTGGCTTCTCGTGGCACTCACCATCGGAATCGTCGGGCTTCCCAACGTCGGCAAGTCCACGTTGTTCAACGCCCTCACCCGCAACGAGGTGCTGGCGGCGAACTACCCCTTCGCCACGATCGAGCCCAACGTGGGAGTCGTGGGGGTTCCCGACGAGCGCCTCGCCGTGCTGGCCGAGCTCTTCGGCTCGGCCCGACAGGTGCCGGCCACGGTGTCGTTCGTCGACATCGCCGGAATCGTGCGCGGAGCGTCCGAGGGCGCTGGCCTGGGCAACCAGTTTCTGTCCCATATCCGTGAGTCCGACGCGATCTGCCAGGTCATCCGGGCATTCGACGACCCGGACGTGGTGCACGTCGACGGTCGCGTCGACCCGCGCTCCGACATCGAGACGATCAACACCGAGCTCATCCTGGCCGACCTGCAGACCATCGAGCGGGCACACCCACGGCTGGTGAAGGAGGCCAAGCAGGACCGTGAGCGAGCCGTCGTGCTCGCGGCCGTCGAGAAGGCGCAGCAGGTGCTCGAGTCGGGGCAGACCGTCTTCGAGGCCCAGCTCGACACGGGACCGCTGCGCGAGCTGTTCCTGCTCACGGCGAAGCCCTTCCTGTACGTGTTCAACCTCGACCAGGACGCCCTGACCGACACAGGCCGTCGGGCCGACTTGTCGAGCCTTGTCGCCCCCGCCGAGGCCGTCTTCCTCGATGCGCAGATCGAGTCCGAGCTCGTCGAGCTGCCTGCGGACGAGGCGCTCGAGCTGCTCCAGTCGGTCGGCCAGCCCGAGTCGGGCCTGGACATGCTGGCACGGGTCGGGTTCGCCACGCTCGGGCTGCAGACCTTTCTGACCGCGGGTCCCAAGGAGGCCCGCGCCTGGACGATCCCGAAGGGAGCAACCGCCCCCGAGGCAGCCGGGACGATCCACACCGACTTCCAGAAGGGCTTCATCAAGGCTGAGGTCGTCTCGTTCGACGACCTGGTGGCAGCGGGATCGATGGCGCAGGCCAAGGCCGCGGGCAAGGTGCGGGTCGAGGGCAAGGACTACGTCATGAACGACGGCGACGTGGTCGAGTTCCGCTTCAACGTGTGAATCAACGACCCGGGTGTCCTGGTTCGGCGGACGATGCGTTGACTGTCAATATAGTGGAGGATGATCTCGGCTATATGAGAACTGAGGCTCCGCTCCTCGCTCCCATCTTCCGGTCGGACGGACAGGCGCGCCTGCTCTCCACAGTGTTGCTCACCGGCGACGAGCTGAGCATCACCGACATGGCCAGGCGGGCCGGCCTCGCCTACCCGACAGCGCACCGCGAGGTGGCGCGCCTGCTCGACGCCGGCATCTTGAGCGAGCGACAGGTGGGCCGCGTGAGGCTGATCCGCGCCAACGCCCAGAGCCCGTTGGTGGATCCCCTGCGCCAGATCCTCGTGGTCGCGACCGGCCCAGCGGTGATCCTTGCTGACGAGCTCGCTCATATCGACGGGATCGAGTCGGCCTTCCTCTACGGCTCCTTCGCCGCGCGGATGCTCGGCCATGCTGGTCCGGCACCGCACGACATCGACCTCATGGTGGTCGGTGAGCCGGACGTGGACGCGATCTACGAGGTGTGCGCCCGGCTCGAGGCGGCGGTGCACCGTCCCGTGAATCCGACGGTCCTCGCCCCTGAGGAGTTCGCCGCGTCCTCTGCCTTCCTGGACAACGTGCGCAGCGGCCCGGTGGTCACCGTGATCGGCGTCCAGGTCGGGTACCTGCTGTCCGGCGTGGTCGCCATCGAGGCGGACAGCGATGCCTCCATTGTCCGCGAATGCATCGTCGGC
>CAYNWB010000006.1:0-18405 GCA_964400785.1 uncultured Actinomycetes bacterium
GGCCCTGGTGAAGAAGCTCGACAAGCTCGGTGCCACGGTGCTCGAGCTCGAACCGGGTACTGCCACCGACGAGCTGGTCACCGCCGTCGAAGGCTTCGCAGCTGACGGTGCCGTCCAGGGCGTCTACTGGCTGGCCGCCATGGACGACGAGGGCAGCCTCGACAGCATGGACCTCGCCGGCTGGCGAGAAGCGTTGCGGCGTCGGGTCAAGACCCTGTACGCAACCATGCGAGCGCTCTACGAGCACAACCCCTTCTTGGTCAGCGCCACACGCATGGGTGGCTACCACGGGTACAACGAGTCCGGGGCGACCTCACCGATGGGTGGAGCCGTGACCGGCTTCACCAAGGCCTACCAGCGCGAGCGCTTCGAGGACAGGCCGCTGGTGAAGGCCGTCGACTTCGCGCCGAGCCGCAAGACCGCGGCTCTGGCGGACGTGCTGATCGAAGAGACGCTGCGCGACCCCGGTTGCGTCGAGGTCGGCCACGCGGACGACGCGCGCTGGACCATCGGCCTCGTGGAGCGGCCGTTCCCCGCCGAGCCGCGCGAGGACGCGCTGGGGCTCTCGCCCGACACGGTCGCGCTGGTCACCGGAGCCGCGGGCTCCATCGTCTCGGCGATCGTCGCCGACCTCGCCGAAGGAGCGGGCGGTGGCACGTTCCACCTGCTCGACCTGACTCCCGAGCCCGACCCCAACGATGAGAACCTGCAGGCCTACATCACCGATGTGAACGCGTTCAAGCTGCAGGTCGCTGCCGAGCTGAAGGCCAAGGGCGAGCGGGCGACACCGGTCGCCATCGAGCGTGAGCTGGCCAAGTACGAGCGCTCGCAGGCCGCCCTGGCCGCCATCCAGGCGGTGCGGGACGCGGGGGGCACGGTGCGCTACCACGCGATCGACCTCACCGATCCCGCCCAGGTGGCAGCCGTCGTGGACGAGATCCGCCAGCAGAGCGGACGCATCGACCTGTTGCTGCACGCCGCCGGCGCGCTGCAGGACCGTCCGCTGCCGAGCAAGGAACCACGCATGTTCGACCTCGTGGTCGACGTCAAGAGCGACGGCTGGTTCAACCTGCTCACCGCCGCTGCCGACCTGCCCATCGGCGCCACCGTCGCGTTCTCGTCGGTGGCCGGGCGCTTCGGCAACAGCGCGCAGACCGACTACGCCGCAGCGAACGACCTGCTGTGCAAGACGACGAGCGCGTTCCGCACCACCCGGCCCGGCACCCGGGGCTACGCCCTGGACTGGACGGCCTGGGGCGGCATCGGCATGGCGACGCGGGGGTCGGTCGCGAAGATCATGGAGATGGCCGGCGTCGAGATGCTGCCGCCCGAAGCAGGCGTGGCCTGGATCCGTCGCGAGATCACTGCGGGGACACCCGCCGGTGAGGTCGTCGTGGCCGGCACGCTCGGCATGATGGCCGCCGAGCCCCACGAGACGGGCGGTCTGGACATCGCCTCCCTCAGCATCGAGGGCACCGGGCCGCTGGTCGGCGAGGTCGTCTCGGCGAGCGTCCTGGACGGCATCACCGTGCGCACCACGCTCGACCCCACGGAGCAGCCGTTCCTGAACGACCACCGGATCAACGGCACGCCCGTGTTCCCCGGGGTGATGTACATGGAGGCCTTCGCCGAGGCCAGCGCCCTGCTGCTACCAGGCTGGCACGTGGTCGCCGTCGAGCACGTCGACTACCTCGGCGCGCTGAAGTTCTTCCGGGACGAGCCACGCCAGATCACCGTGACAGCCCTGGTGCGACCCGACGCCGACAACCCGGACGACCTGATCGCCGAGTGCACCCTGAGCGCCGAGCGAATGCTGCCCGGCCAGGACGCCCCGCAGCGCACGGTGCACGGCAACGGCCGGGTTCGGCTCAGCGCGACTCCGCGACCGGCTCCCACGGGGCCCAAGCCCGGCCGCAAGGCCAAGTCGTCGTTGTCGGACGAGCAGATCTACTCGGTCTACTTCCACGGCGAGGCCTACCAGGTGCTGGACTCGGTGTGGAGGGCCAAGGACGGCGCTGCCGTCGGACGCTTCGCCGACGACCTGCCGCCCAACCACGTCCCGTCCGAGAGTCCACTGCTGGTCGGGCCGCGACTGGCCGAGCTCTGCTTCCAGACCGCCGGCATGGAGGAGATGGGCAGAGAGGGCAAGAACGCCCTGCCGCTGCACGTCGGTAGCTGGCAGGTCTTCGGGACCCCGACCGAGGACGGCCCGCTGACCTGCACCGCGCGACCCACCGACAACGGTTTCGACTGCCTGGTGCAGACGAATGACGGCACAGTGGTGGCACACATGTCCGAGTACTGGACTGTCGTGACGCCCGATCCCCTGCCGGAGGACGAAGCGGCGTTGCTCGCCGGAGTCATGGCGAACTAGAAGGAGCATTGGTGACAACCATCAAGCGGCTGGCCATCGTCAACCGCGGCGAGCCGGCCATGCGCCTGCACGCTGCCGTGTCCGAGCTGAACCGACAGCGTGACGAGCAGATCACGGTGATCGCCCTCTACACCGACACCGACGCCTCGTCCTGGTTCGTCCGTCAGGCCGACGAGGCCGTCTACCTCGGGTCGGCCACGTTCGTGGACCCCGTGGACGGACACCGCAAGGTGCGCTACCTCGACGAGGACGCACTGATGTCGGCCCTCGCGCAGGCGCGGGCCGACGCGGTCTGGGTCGGCTGGGGCTTCGTCTCCGAGCGGGCGTCCTTCGCCCAGCGGTGCGAGGACGCCGGCATCACCTTCATCGGGCCCAGCGCGGAGACGATCCGACGACTCGGCGACAAGGTCACCTCGAAACGTATCGCCGAGCAGGCCGACGTCCCGGTCGTGCCCTGGAACGGGGGGCCGGTCGAGGACGTCGAGCAAGCCATGAGGCACGCCGAGCGGCTCGGCTTCCCGGTGGTTCTCAAGGCGTCCTCGGGTGGAGGAGGACGCGGCATCCGAGTCGTACGCGAGCCTGCCGACATGGAGACGGCACTGGAGTCCGCGCGCTCGGAGGCCCAGCTTGCCTTCGGCGACCCGACGGTGTTCATGGAGGAGTTCCTGCCGGCGGCGCGGCACGTCGAGGTGCAGGTGATCGCGGACGGACAGGGCACGACCTGGGCCGTCGGGGTGCGCGACTGCAGCGTCCAGCGACGCAACCAGAAGGTGCTGGAGGAGTCGTCGTCGACGGCCCTCACGCCGGAGAAGGAGCAGGAGATCCGGGACGCGGCCGTCCGGCTTGCGATGGCGTCGAACTACCGCAACGCCGGCACCGTGGAGTTTCTCGTCGATCCCGACGGCAGCCGCTTCCTGTTCATGGAGGTCAACACCCGCCTGCAGGTCGAGCATCCCGTCACCGAGGCCACCACCGGTCTCGACCTGGTGAAGATGCAGATCCACGTCGCCGAGGGTGGACGGCTCGAAGGTGAGCCTCCTGCCGTGTTCGGGCACGCCATCGAGGCACGCCTCAATGCGGAGGACCCCGAGCAGGACTTCTCCCCCGCGCCAGGTCACGTGGCGATGTGGCGTCCGCCGCAAGGCACCGGCATCCGCGTCGACTCGGGCATCCGGCAGGACGACACCATCGCATCGGAGTTCGACTCGATGATCGCCAAGGTCATCGCGTGGGGCTCCACGCGTGAGGAGGCCATCGCACGGCTGGCCCGGGGCCTCGCCCACTCGGTGGTCGTCATCGAGGGCGGCACCACGAACAAGTCCTTCCTGCTCGACCTGCTCACCCGGCCCGAGGTGTTGTCCGGCGACGTCGACAACCGATGGCTCGACCGGCTCACTGCCGTCGGAGGGCACATCCTCGAGCCCGACCCCATCGCGCTTCTCGTCGCGGCCGTCGAGGCCTACGACGCCGAGCACGAGGCGGCCCAGACCGTCTTCCTGACCCAGGCTGCGAAGGCACGCCCTGAGGTTCCCGACCAGGTCGGACACACGGTGGCGCTGCGCTACCGCAACGAGGCCTACCGCCTGCAGGTCTTCCGCACCTCCCCCGGCAGCTACCGGGTCATGTCCGACGGAGACGTCGCCGACCTGCACGTGCAGTACATCAACGAGTTCCAGCGCGTCGTCACCTGCTGCGACCGCCGCTACCGCGTGGTCGCCGTCAGTGAGGGACCCGTCTCACGCGTCGAGGTGGAAGGAACCGCCCACCTCGTGCTCCGTGACGACGGCGGCGTCGTGCGGGCTCGCGGGCCCGCGTTCGTCGTGAGCATCCTGGTGGAGCCCGGTGACGAGGTCGCCGAGGGCGACCCGATCGTCGTGCTGGAGAGCATGAAGATGGAGTCGACGATCGCCGCGCCCTTCAGCGGCGTGGTCGCCGGCATCGAGGTCACGGCGAACGCCCAGGTCGATGCCGGGGCTGCCCTGCTACGCATCAAGGCGAGCGAGACCGACGACGTCGCACCCGCAGCCTCGCGGGTCTCCCTCGCCGGGCTGGCCTCCCCACCACCGGTCGACGCCAAGGTCTGCCGCCCCGTCTATGACGCCCTGGCGAGCTACCTGCTCGGGTACGACCTCGAGCCCGGCGCCCCGAAGCGTCTGATGGCGCAGCAGAAGGCCCTCGAGCCGCAGTGCGCACCGCAGGACCCGGACCTGATCGCCTGCGAGAACGCCTTCCTCGACCTGTTCACCGAGATCGCCGCCCTGTACCGGCCTCGACCGGCGGATGGGCTCGAGGACGAGCTGGTCACGAGCACGCAGGAGTACCTGCTCAACTACCTGCAGTGGCTCGACCCCGACCGCGCCGGCCTTCCCGACGAGTACACCGAGCGTCTCGAACGCGCGCTGGCCCGCTACGGAGTCGACAGCGTGCAGCGCACACCGGCCAGCGAGGCCGCCGTGGTCTGGATGTTCCGCTCCTTCAGCAGGGTCGGCCAGCTCGCACCCGTCGTCATGACCATCCTCACCCGCTGGCTCGACCACGCGGACGAGCTGCGTAGCTCTGCCGGCACCGACCTGCGTGGTCGGCTCGACCACCTTGCCGCCGCGACCGCGGGGCGCCACCAGGCGATCTCCGACCTGGCCCGCGACGTCCGCTTCAGGTTCGTCGACGAGCCCCAGATGCAGGCGGCTGCCGACGAGGTCATCGCCGAGATGGACGAGCGTTTCGACGCCCTCGCCGTCGACCCCGAGGGTCCGCAGGCCGCCGAGCACGTGCGTGCCCTCGTGGCGTGCGCCCAGCCGCTGCGCGGCACGATGCTGCGTCGCTGGCACTCCGCACTCGACGACCAGCGCACCCGCGCCACCTTGCTCGAGGTGCACGCGCGGCGGTTCTTCCGCATCCGCAACCTGCACGACCTCGTGGTGGCGGAGTACGACGGCCACCTGGTCGCCCAAGCCGACTACGAGCACCGTGACCTGGCGGTGCACCTGGCCGTCGCGTACGCCGACCTGGCGCATCTGCCGGAGGTCATCGCTGCGGTGTGCACCGCGGTCGCCGACGTCCCGGAGCAGCGCGAGCTCGTCGTCGAGATCGTCAGCTGGCGCTCGGGGCTGCAGCCCGAGGCCGACGTCATGTCGGCCGAGCTCAAGGGTCTGCTGGACCAGTGCGAGATGGGTCGTCGTGTGCGTCGGGTTGACATCACGCTGACCCACACCGGTGGAACCGTCGCCGAGCATCTGCGCACCCAGCACTTCACCTACCGGCCGGACGACTCCGGCACCTTCGCCGAGGACATGCTGTACCGCAACCTGCACCCGATGCTCGCCAAGCGGTTCGACCTGTGGCGACTGTCGAACTTCGCACTGGAGCGGCTGGCGTCCCCGGAGGACGTCTACCTGTTCCGCGGCCGTGCCCACGACAACCCCAAGGACCAGCGACTGTTCGCGGTGGCGGAGGTGCGCGACCTGACTCCCTCGCCGGACCAGGACGGGCCGACCCACTACCCCGCGATGGAGCGCGTCGGACTCACCGCCCTGGCCGCGATGAGAGCGGCGTTGGGCTCGTTCCCGGCGCGCGAGCGGCCGTCGGGCAACCGGCTCGTGCTCTACGTGCGGCCACCCTTCGACATCCCCCGGACCGAGTGGCCGGACCTCGCGCGGCGCTTCGCGCCGCTGGCGGCCGGCACCGGACTGGAGAAGCTCGTGATGCGAGTCAGCATCCCGAGGCGGGATGGCGGCACCGACGAGGCGGTACTGCACGTCGAGGGTGCCACCGGCCAAGGGGTGACCGTGCGGGTGCGCCCCGTCGGTGACGAGCCGATCCGACCGCTGACCCCGTACCGGCAGAAGGTTCTCAAGGCCCAACGGTTCGGCGTGCCCTACCCCTACGAGCTCATCCGCATGCTGGCCCCCCGTCCTGGCTCCCAGGGCGACTTCCCGGCCGGCAAGTTCGTCGAGCACGACCTCGACGAGGACGGCGCGACGATCGAGGTGGGGACGCGCGACCTCGGCAACAACACTGCCAACATCGTGTTCGGTGTCATCACGAACTACACCGATACCGTCCCCGAGGGAGTGACCCGGGTCGCCATCCTGGGTGACCCGACCACGGGCCTGGGCAACCTGGCCGAGCCCGAGTGCCGGCGCATCATCGCCGCGCTCGACCTCGCCGAGCGATTGGACGTTCCGGCGGAGTGGTTCGCCGTCTCGTCCGGTGCTCGCATCGCGATGGACTCCGGCAGCGAGAACATGGACTGGATCTCGGCGGTGCTGCGCCGGATCATCGAGTTCACGCAGGCCGGTGGTGAGCTGAACGTCGTCGTGACCGGCATCAACGTCGGCGCCCAGCCCTACTGGAACGCCGAGGCCACCATGCTCATGCACACCAAGGGCATCCTGGTGATGACGCCGAGCAGCGCCATGGTGCTCACCGGCAAGCAGGCGCTCGACTTCTCCGGGGGCGTCTCGGCCGAGGACAACTTCGGCATCGGCGGCTACGAGCACATCATGGGTGTCAACGGCCAGGGCCAGTACTGGGCCCCGACCGTTGCCGCAGCCTGCCGACTGCTGCTCCGCCACTACGACCACACCTACGTCGTCCCGGGCGAGCGGTTCCCCCGTCGGCGAGCGACGGCCGACGCCGTCGACCGCGACGTTCGCACATCACCTCACCACCCGGTGCCAGGCTCGGACTTCACGTCCGTGGGCGACATCTTCTCCGCGACGAAGAACCCCGAGCGCAAGAAGCCGTTCGACATCCGGTCGGTGCTTCGTGCGGTCGCCGACAGCGACAACGAGCCGCTGGAGCGGTGGCGGGACTGGCGTGAGGCGGAGATCTCGGTGGTCTGGGACACGACCATCGGCGGCATCCCCGTGTGCCTTCTCGGCCTGGAGTCGCGCACGCTGGCGCGCCGCGGCTACGTCCCCGGTGACGGCCCGTCGTCGTTCACGTCGGGAACGCTGTTCCCCCAGTCGTCGCGCAAGACGGCCCGGGCGATCAACGCGGCCAGCGGCAACCGACCCCTGGTGGTGCTGGCCAACCTTTCCGGGTTCGACGGGTCCCCGGAGTCGATGCGCCGCTGGCAGCTCGAGTACGGCGCCGAGATCGGCCGCGCGATCACCAACTTCGACGGTCCGATCGTCTTCGTGGTGGTCTCCCGCTACCACGGCGGCGCATTCGTGGTGTTCTCCAAGAAGCTCAACGACACCATGGAGGTCGCGGCCGTCGAGGGATCGTTCGCCTCGGTGATCGGCGGGGCGCCGGCGGCGGCCACCGTCTTCGCCCGAGACGTCAAGGTGCGCACCGAGAGCGATCCGCGCGTCGTCGCCCTGCGCGAGCGAGTGGCGGGCGCTCCTCCGGACGAGGTGGCCACGCTTCGTGCCGAGCTGAGCGCCGTGACCGAGCAGGTGCGCTCGGAGAAGCTGGGGCAGGTCGCCGACGAGTTCGACGCGATCCACACCATCCAGCGGGCACAGCGGGTGGGGTCGGTGGACGAGATCATCCCCGCCGACCAGCTGCGACCGTGGGTCGTCGCCGCACTCGAGCGCGGGATGGCCGCCTACGCCTGACGGTGGGCTCATGGGCAACGTCTACAGCGTCCGCTGCCGAACGACGGCTGCGATGTCGAGTCTGCGGACGGCACGCAGCCCGGGCAGCTGGGACAGCAGCGCGACCGCGACGACGGCGAGCGCGGTCCAGACCGCCGTCCAGGGGTTCATGTCGAGGTCGAAGGAGAACAGGTCGGAGGAGAAGCTCGTCATGAACACCGCGGCGCTCAGGTAGCCCACGGCCAGACCGATCGGAAGTCCGATGGCGGTCAGCAGCAGGGTCTCCGTCGTGATCATCCGGCTCACCTGACGCGCCGACACCCCGCTGGCACGCATGGTGGCGAGCTCGGCTGCCCGCTCCGAGATCGTCGCCACGATCATGTTGAAGATCAGCGCGAACGCCAGTACGCCGCCGAGTACCAGCATCACACCGATGAACGCGTAGAACAGCGCGAAGTACTGCTCGAAGACGTCACGCAGCGCCGTCGTGCTGACCACGGCGACCACGCCCGGCTCGTCGAGCAGTCGCGCCCGTACCTGCTCGCTCGACGCAGTGGGGCTGTACCGGACGAAGGCCGAGGTCACGGCGGGCGCGTCGAGGGCAGCAGCGCTCGCACCAGCAGCCTCCAGCTCCTCTCGGAGCCACCCTCGAGCAGCGTAGGCGTAGGTGCCGAGCGGCTCGTCGACGAAACCGCTCACGCTCGTGCGTACCGAGGCCCGGAGCGCGGGCACCGTCACCGTCACCGCATCGCCCGCCTGCACCCCGAGGATCTCGCGTGCCGCCTGACCGACGAGCAGGCCAGAGCTCGGCAGGTCGACCGGCCGGCCGTCCTCGCCGATGAAGCCGTGCATCACGGTGCCGCGCTCCAGCCCTTGCATCTGGGTGGCGTACAGGTCTGCCTCGGTCTGCAGGGATATGTCGAGCACCAAGGCCGGCTCTGCCGCCGCGACTCCGTCCACGCCGGCCAGGGCGTCGACCTCGGCGTCGTTCATCGGCACCTGCAGGTACACCTGCGCGCTGTTCGTGCTCACCACGTCGAACTGCTTGGCCATGAGCCGGTCGACAGTGTCGATCATCCCCCACGACGTGAGTACCAGCACGATCGCCAGAGCCACGCCGACAACCGTGGACGCGCTGCGAGCTCGGTGGCGACCCACACCGCGTAGGGCGATCCGGTAGCGCACCGGGAGCCGACGCAGCATCGGGACCAGGCGCTCCACACGACTGTCACGCGTACCTGGCCGGTCGCCGACCTCACCTCGCATGGCCATCGCTGGGGGTACCCGCACCGCCCCACGCGCCGGCGCCCAGGACGCCCCCACGCCCATGACCAGGCCGAACGTCAGACCGATGATGGGAGTGGTCCAGTACCACCGCACCACCGTGTCGGGGATGGACAACAGCTGCGTGTAGGTCGACGTGATCCAGGCGCCCAGGGGCACACCGAGCACCACGCCGAGGGCAGCGCCGAGCACGCCGAGCACCAGTCCGTAGCTGCGGTAGTGACGCAGCACGTCGCGTCGGCTCAGGCCGCTTGCCAGCAGCACTCCGATCTGGCCCCGCTGGGTGGCCACGAAGCGGTTCAGAAGGATGAACGTGGCGAGCCCGGCACCGCTGAGGAACAGCGCCGGGAACATGAACGAGAGCTCACCGAACGCCGTGAGGTCCTCGTCCAGCGCGGCGTTCGACGGCTGCTGCGCCTTCGTCATGATGTCTGCCGCGCCCGCATCGCGAGCCTGGGCGGAGAGCTCCTGATCCAGCACGTCGCTCGGTGCGCCGACGTCGTAGCTGATGAGGGTCTGCTCGACCAGGGTTCCGGTGGGTGCCTGGGCGACCAGCTCGTTGGAGGCGAAGACGACGCCGAACTCATCGGGCGTGGTGATCACCTGCTGCCGGTCGGCAGCCGGCCAGAGGTACTCAGGGCTCGCCACCACGCCGCGGATCGTCAGTGTCCGAGGTCCATCGGCCAGCAGCACCTGCAGCGTGTCGCCCGCAGCGACGCCGAAGTGGTCAGCCATGTGCTTCTCGACCAGCACTCCCTGGGGATCGGTCTCGTCGAGCGGGTCGCCTGAGAGCGTCTCGACGCGACCGACAGCGGGTTGTGCATCGGACGGCAGGCCGACCAGGCGACCCACGAGGGTCCACTGGCCGGCGTCCGCCGACACCACCAGCGGCAGGTCGGCCTGCAGCCGTCGTGTCACGCCGTCGACACCCTCGGTGCTCTGCGCGGTGGCCGCGACCCTCGCCTGCTCCCCACCGCTCACGGTCAGGTCTGCGAGAACGAGGTCGGCGTAGGTCCGCTCGTAGGAGGCCGTCAGGTTGCGGAAGGCGTCGTAGGAGGCCGCGAACAGCATCACACCGAGCATGACGGTGATCACGACAGCGACGGCCTGCGGACGCGATGCCCGCAGGTCGCGACGCAGCTTGCGCCTCAGGATCGGGGTGGCACCGTGTCGCGTGGCAGTCACCACACCAGCTCCTGCGCCGGCAGAGGGTCGTGCTGCTCGGCGTCGTCGACGATGCTGCCGTCGGACAGGCGCAGCACCCGCGTGGCCATCCTGGCGATGGCTGAGTTGTGGGTGACGCACACGACGGTTCGCCCGTCACGGGACAGGTCGGACAGCACTCCCAGCACCTCGCGGCCATGGTCGAGGTCGAGCGCCCCGGTTGGCTCGTCGCACAGCAGCACCGCGGGCTGCTTCACGATGGCACGCGCGATGGCGACCCGTTGCTGCTGTCCGCCGGAGAGCTGACCGGGGAAGGCCGTGGCGCGGTCAACGATGCCCACGCGATCGAGAGCGGCCAGTGCACGCTGCTCGCCGTTCGGACCGGTGATCTCGGCGATGAGCTGAACGTTCTCCAACGCGGTGAGGCTCGGTACCAGGTTGTAGAGCTGGAACACGAACCCGACCTCACGCCGCCGGTACTCGGTACGACCGTGCTCGTCGAGCACGGCCAGGTCGTGCCCGGCCACCTCAAGCCGTCCTGACGTCGGTTGTTCGATCGCCCCGATCAGGTTGAGTGTCGTCGTCTTGCCGGACCCGCTCGCGCCGAGCAAGACGACGAACTCGCCAGGCGCGACAGAGAAGGACACACCGTCGACGGCATGCACCAACGTGTCGCCCGAGCCGTACGTCTTGCGCAGGTCCTGCACCGTGATCGCGGCGTGCATCACTTCGGTCTAGTCGTGCTTCGAGCGGCTCGCCAGAGGTCCGTGGTCCCGTCAGTCCACCAAGGGCTGCGCCATCCAGGAGTGCACCGGGGTGGCCGTGCGCAGCGCGGACGGGGACTCCAGGGCCACGGGGGCTGGGCCCGGTTCGGAGTAGCAGACCGACAGCAGCCACGCCCCATCCCGCAGCCACCATCCCGGGAAGACGGCCCGTCCCTGTGCGTGCGTGCTCAGCACGCGCAGGCCCGACCACTCACCGTGCCGGTCGCTAGCCGCGTCGTCCAGATGCACCTCGACACTGCGGGTGTCGCGACGCAGGCCGGTGCGCAGCACCTTCAGCGCACTCTCCTTGGCCGACCAGAACAGGTTGGCCAGCACCTGCCGCTGCTCCTGCGTCGCGGCCTGCGCCACGACCTGCTGCTCGCCCGGGGTCAGGAAGTCGCGGACGAACCCGTCCGAGCGCGGCTCGACGAGCTCGACGTCGCAGCCCACCGCGCCGAGGTCGGAGCCGACGAGGCAGACACCCCAGCCGGCACGGTCGGTGAGCGAGACGTCCAGGCCCAACGGTTCGCCGTCCACCTCGACGTACGGCGCACCGGTGAGCCGGTTCGGCACCGCCACCCGCGCGAGCGTCGCCACGTCGACGGGCCACCCGAGGGTGGCCAGCACCGCGTGCTTGGCGCTCAGGCGCCGCACGAGGTACTCGGTACGGCGCTTGGTGAAGCGCATCGAGGTGGCGCGCCGGTGCTCGTAGGGGGTCAGCCAGTCCAGCGAGCCGGGCAGGTGCGGCTCACCGCGAGCCAGCCAGCGCACGAGCGGTCGCCTCCCGCTACCAGATGCTGACGCGATCGGCGGGATCCATCCAGAGCCCGTCACCCTCGGCAGTGCCGAACGCCTCATGGAACTCAGGCACGTTGCGCACCGTGCCGTTGCAGCGGAACTCCGGGGGGCTGTGCGGGTCGATCGAGAGCAGCCGGATCGCCTCCTCCGGTCGCGACTTCTCTCGCCACACCTGGGCCCATCCGAACATCAGCCGCTGCATGCCCGACATGCCATCGATCACGGGCGGCTGCTCACCACCGAGGGCGATGCGGTAGGCGTGGGCCGAGATGGCCAGCCCACCGAGGTCGCCGATGTTCTCCCCCACCGTCAGGGCGCCGTTGACGTGATGGCCCGGGGTGTCGTCGGGCTCGTAGGCGTCGTACTGCGTCACGAGTGCCGCCGCACGGGTCTCGAACTCGGCCCGGTCGTCGTCGGTCCACCAGTTCTCGAGGTTGCCGACACCGTCGTACTTCGACCCCTGGTCGTCGAAGCCGTGCCCGATCTCGTGGCCGATGACGGCTCCGATACCGCCGTAGTTGGCCGCGTCGTCGGCGTCGGGGTCGAAGAAGGGCGGCTGCAGGATCGCCGCCGGGAAGACGATCTCGTTCATGCCCGGGTTGTAGTAGGCGTTGACGGTCTGGGGTGTCATGAACCACTCGCCGCGGTCGACCGGCGACCCGACCTTGCCCAGCTGCCGGTCGGTCTCGAACGCAGCGGCGCGGGCGACGTTGCCGAGCAGGTCACCAGGCACGACCCGCAGGGCGGAGTAGTCACGCCACGTCTGCGGGTACCCGATCTTCGGCGTGAACGCCTCCAGCTTGGCCAGGGCACGGTCGCGCGTGTCGGGCGTCATCCAGCCCAGCATGCTGATGCGCTGCCGGTAGGCCTCGACGAGGGTGTCGACGAGGTGCTCCATGCGCTGCTTGGCGTGCGGCGGGAAGTGCTCGGCGACGTAGAGCCGGCCCAGGGCCTCGCCGAGCACCGACTCGACCAGGGCCACGCCGCGCTTCCACCGCTCACGGATCTGCGGCACCCCGGACAGCGTGCGTCCGTAGAAGTCGAAGTTCTCCGCGACGAACGCCTCGCTGAGGTAGGGCGCAGCCGCATGGACGACCTTCCACCGCAGCCACGTCTTCCACGCGTCGAGGTCGACCGCCACCAGCTCGTCGGACAGTGCAGAGAAGAAGCTGGGTTGGCGCACGACAACCTCGGCCAGCGCGCCGTCTGCCCCGCCGACGCCGTCCAACCAGACGTCCCAGCCGACGCTCGGCGCCAGCTGCTCCAGAGCGTCGCGCTCGAGCAGGTTGTAGGTCGCCATGACGTCGCGGGTGCGCACCCTGTCCCAGTGAGCGGTGGCCAGCCGGGTCTCGACCTCCATCACCCGGTGGGCCTCGTCCGAGCCCCCGCATCCGGCCAGCCCGAGCATGCGCTCGACGTGGTCCAGATAGTCGGCGCGGATCTGTGCGAAGCGCTCGTCGGCGTAGTACGACTCGTCCGGCAGGCCCAGCCCACCCTGGTTCAGGTACACGAGGTAGCGCGTCGAGTCCGCCTGGTCGGTGTCGACGAAGCTGCCGAAGAGCCCCGGGGTCCCCCCTCGCTCCAAGCGCCCGACCAGAGTGACGAAGCCCGACAGGTCGTCGACAGCGTCCACCTGTGCCAGCACCGGGGCCAACGGCGTGCCGCCGAGCTGCTCGACCTGCTCGGTGTGCATGAAGTCGCGATACAGGTCGGCGATCTTCTGCTCGTCGCTGCCGCTCTCCCACGACCCAGCCGCCACCCGCTCCACGATGGCGCGCAGGTGGTGCTCGGCCTCGTCGCGCAGCCTCATGAACTCGCCGTACCGGGCCTTGTCCGCCGGTATCTCGGCCTGCTCCAGCCACCGTCCGTTGACGTGGCGGAACAGGTCGTCCTGGGGGCGGACGGACTCGTCGACGTAGCGCAGATCGATGCCAGACCTCACGCCCCCAACTGTGTCACGCCGCAGCGCCACGCAGCACGATGACCGGGCAGGGAGCGTGGTGCACGCAGTACGAGGCCACCGACCCCAGGTGCATCCCGGGCAGCTCGCCTCGTCCGTGCGTGCCCACCACCAGCAGGTCGGCGCCGCGCGCGGCATGCGTCAGCACATGAGCCGGCCGGCCCTCGACGGCGCGCGCGTGCACGACGACAGGCGGCTCGTCGCCGAGCACCTCCTCCAACGTCTCCTCCAACGTCCGGACGGCGTGGTCGGCGTAGTCGGACTCGCTCGCCGTGGGCAGCAGCATGATCGTCACCGGCACCTCCCAGGCCGTGATCGCGTCGACCTCTCCGCCCGTGCGCTCCGCCTGCGCGACCGCCCACCGCAGGGCCTGCTTGCAGTCGGGTGACCCGTCGATCCCGACGACGATGCGCTCTGTCGCACCCATGACCCGCCTCCGTTCCTCACCTCCAGTCGACTCGTCAACCGTCCCGGGGTCCAGGGACGTCCTACCGGGCGGGAGCGGACCATTGGCGGGAGTACCGGGCACGGCAATGAGGCATGCTTGTTCCTGAGCAGTCCGCACTGCTCACGACTGTGCCACGACCACGACCGAGGACGATCCTTGACTGACACCGCCGCGCCCAGCACCCCGACCACCGACGACCCTGCCCCGGAGGCCTGGCGTGGCTTCCGCGGCACGCAGTGGCGGATCACCGTCGACGTCCGCGACTTCATCCAGCAGAACTACACGCCGTACCTCGGGGACAGCGCCTTTCTCACCGAGGCCACCGAGCGCACGTCCGGCATCTGGAAGAGGCTCAGCGACCTCATGGTGGTCGAACGTGAGAAGGGCGTCCTCGACGTCGACGTCCACACGCCTGCCTCGATCACCAGCCACGCCCCCGGCTACATCGACAAGGACGACGAGCTGATCGTGGGTCTGCAGACCGACGCGCCGCTCAAGCGCGCGATCATGCCCAACGGCGGCTGGCGCATGGTGGAGGCGGGCCTCAAGGCGTACGGCTTCGAGCCCGACCCCGCGGTGCGCGAGATCTTCACCAAGTACCGCAAGACGCACAACGACGGCGTCTTCGACGCCTACACCCCCGACATCATGGCTGCGCGCCGCTCGGGCATCGTGACCGGCCTGCCGGACGCCTACGGGCGCGGCCGCATCATCGGCGACTACCGCCGCGTGGCCCTCTACGGCGTGGACCGGCTGCTCGAGCGCAAGAAGCAGGAGAAGGCCGCCCTGGCCTTCCTGCACTCCACCGACGACGTCATCCGCGACCGCGAGGAGCTCTCGGAGCAGGTCCGCGCGCTGGGTGAGCTCGTCGAGATGGCAGCCTCCTACGGCTTCGACGTCACCCGCCCGGCCGCCACCGCGCAGCAGGCTGTGCAGTGGACGTACCTGGCCTACCTCGCCGCGGTGAAGGAGCAGAACGGCGCCGCGATGTCGCTTGGCCGGGTCTCCACGTTCCTCGACGTCTACATCGAGCGCGACCTCGCCGAGGGACGCATCGACGAGACGTTCGCCCAGGAGCTGATCGACGACTTCGTGATGAAGCTGCGCATCGTCCGGTTCCTGCGCACCCCGGACTACGACGAGCTGTTCTCCGGTGACCCGACGTGGGTGACCGAGGCCATCGGGGGCATGGGTGAGGACGGCCGGCCCCTGGTCACCAAGACCTCGTTCCGGTTCCTGCAGACCCTGTACAACCTCGGACCCGCACCTGAGCCGAACCTGACCGTCTTCTGGTCGCCCTCCCTGCCGGAAGGCTTCAAGAGCTTCGCGGCGCAGGTATCGATCGACACCTCGTCGATCCAGTACGAGAACGACGACCTGATGCGGCCCCGGTTCGGCGACGACACCGCGATCGCCTGCTGCGTGTCTGCCATGCCCGTCGGCAAGCAGATGCAGTTCTTCGGGGCGCGGGTCAACGTCGCCAAGGCGCTGCTCTACGCGCTGAACGGCGGCCGTGACGAGATCTCCGGCGACCAGATCGCAGAGATCGGCGACCCGGTGACCGGCGACGTCCTCGACTACGACGAGGTGCTCGAGAAGTTCGACTCCATGCTCGAGTGGCTCGCGCAGACCTATGTCAACGCGCTCAACGTCATCCACTACATGCACGACAAGTACGCCTACGAGCGCATCGAGATGGCGCTGCACGACTACGCCCCGGCACGCACGCTCGCGTGCGGCATCGCCGGCCTGTCGGTGCTCGCCGACAGCCTCTCGGCGATCAAGTACGCGACCGTGCGACCCGTCCGCGACGAGACCGGGCTGATCGTCGACTTCGAGACCGAGGGCGACTTCCCGTGCTTCGGCAACAACGACGACGACGTCGATCGCATCGCCGTCGCGATCGTCGAGCAGTTCATGGACAAGGTGCGCAAGCACCCCGCCTACCGCAACGCCAAGCACACCCAGTCGGTGCTGACGATCACGTCGAACGTGGTCTACGGCAAGAAGACCGGCAACACCCCCGACGGCCGCCGCAAGGGAGAGCCGTTCGCGCCCGGTGCCAACCCGATGCACGGGCGCGACAAGAAGGGGCTGGTCGCTGCCGCGCTGTCGGTGGCCAAGCTGCCGTACGAGGACTCCGAGGACGGCATCTCGCTGACCGCGTCCCTGATGCCGAGCGTGCTGGGCAAGACCACGGCCGAGAAGACCGCGACCATGGTCGGGATCATGGACGGCTACATGTCGTCCGAGGGCTTCCACATGAACGTGAACGTGCTCAACCGTGACACGCTGCTCGACGCGATGGAGCATCCCGAGAACTACCCACAGCTGACCATCCGAGTGTCGGGATACGCGGTCAACTTCGTCCGTCTGACCAAGGAGCAGCAGAAGGACGTCATCAGCCGCACGTTCCACATGAACCTGTAGCCGCGCGATGACAGAGTCCGACCCTGCCCTGGTTCGGGTCGAGAACCTCGACGCGCGCCTGCACCAACCCGCCTCGTACCTCGACCACGAGGACGAGCCGGCCGCCGACGGGACGGTGCTGGGGTACCTGCACTCCACCGAGACGGTGGGGTCGGTGAACGGTCCCGGAGTGCGGTACACGGTGTACCTGTCCGGGTGTCCGCTGCGCTGCCTGTACTGCCACAACCCGGACACGTGGAACATGCGTATGGGCGAGCACGTGGACGTCGAGACCGTTCTCGCCGACATCGGCAAGTACGCGCGGTTCATCTCGGTGTCCGGTGGGGGCCTCACCGTCTCCGGTGGCGAGCCGCTGCTGCAGCCCCGGTTCATCACCGAGCTGTTCCGAGGCGTCAAGCAGCGCTTCGGCATGCACACGGCTCTCGACACCTCGGGCTCGCTCGGCGAGCGTGCCCCGGACGAGCTGCTCGACCTCACCGACCTCGTGCTGCTCGACATCAAGTCGGGCACACCCGAGACGTATCGCCGGGTCACCTCGTGGGAGCTCACGCCCACCCTCGAGTTCGCCCGACGGCTGTCACGACGCGGCACCCACGTGTGGGTCCGCTACGTCCTGGTGCCGGGCCTGACCGACGACCCCGACAACATCGCCGCCGTCGCCGACTTCGTCGCCACCCTCTCAGGTGTGGACCGCGTCGAGATCAGCCCGTACCACGAGTTCGGCGCGCAGAAGTACGAGGCCCTCGGGTGGACCTACCCGCTGGCCGGCGTCGAACCTCCGACGAAGCAGCAGGTGAAGGCGGCCGGCGCCATCTTCGAGCAGCGTGGCCTGTTGGTCATGTAACGCCGGCTGCTAGCGCTGAGGGTTGTAGATCGGGCCACCGCCCTCGGCGTAGCGCACCAGTACCTGCGCCGCCTCGTCCGCGCGGACGTCGCGCACGACGTCGATGCCGCGGGTCTGCAGGCTCGACACCCAGTCCGACGCCCGCGGTCCCTCGTCGAACCCGACCGCCGTCGCCGCGCTGCTGCGCGACCCGCACACGAGCCGGCGCACACCCGACCAGACCAACGCACCCAGGCACATGGCGCAGGGCTCGACGCTCGACACGAGCTCCAGCGCGGGGCCCGCACCGAGGTCGTAGGTGCCGCGCGACTGGTTGGCCAGCCCGATCGCCACCATCTCGGCGTGCGCCGTGCACATCCCGCTGGACGTCACCACGTTGACCCCGGCCGAGACGACCTGCCCCGACTGCGACTCGACCACGATCGCCCCGAACGGTCCGCCCGTCCCCTGGTCGACGTTGCGACCGGCCAGCTCGATCGCGAAAGCCATCCGCTGGTCGTCCGAGCCCAGCCGGGGCAGAGAGAGCTGCACCCGCTGCAACCACACCGGCAGCACGGTCTGCAGGTTCACCGCGGCTCCTGCCATCGGTAGGTGAGCAGGTCGATGCCCGGACGCGGGGACCAGTCGCGGTCCGGCGTCCGCACGAACCCCATGCTCTCGTACAGCCGCTGAGCCGTCACCATCCGTGCGGTCGTCGAGATGACTGTGGCGCCGGCGCCCGCCGCGGACGCCCATCTTTTTCGCACTTGCATCATTCGCGCCCTTGCGGTTTTTTGTGCACTGCACAATATCCCCG
>CAYNWB010000006.1:18415-66829 GCA_964400785.1 uncultured Actinomycetes bacterium
CCCGCCGCGGACGCGCGCACGAGGCAGGCCTGCACCAGAGCCCGTCCGATGCCGCGGCCGGCAGCCGCCGGGTCGACGGCCAGCATCCTGAACTCGGCCTCCCCCGGGCGGGAGATCTCGGCCCAGGGCGTGCCGGCCAGGCAGAAGGTCACCGTCCCGAGCACGACGTCGTCCGGCGCCCGGGCCACGAGGACGTCGGCCTCACGCCACCTGTCGACGACGTTGCGCAGCGAGCGCAGGTACGGGCTGTCGGGGGCGATGTAGCCACCGTCGACGTAGGTGTCGACGACCAAGCCGGCGACCCGAGCCAGCTCGCTCTTCGTGGCCACGCCGATGGTCACGGGCACGCTCACGGGCGCGCCCCGTCCAGCCTCAGCAACCTGGCCGCGTTCTGCCACAGCACGGCACGCACCCAGGCGTCGGTCATGCCGAGTCGGACGACGGCGTCCACGGCGTGGGCGTAGGCGTACGGGATGCTGGGGAAGTCGCTGCCGAACAGCACCCGCTCGCCCACGCGCGCGAGCCGGTCGAGCTGCTCGTCGGTGACCGCGTGCATCTGGTTCATGAAGTCGGTGAACGACATGGTGGTGTCGAGGTAGGTGTTCTCGCGCGACTCCACGAGGTCGAGGAAGGCAGACGTCTCCGGGGCCCCCAGATGAGCGATGACCGCGACGAGCCCGGGGTGTCGAGCAAGCACGGCCGCGATCGGTGCGACACCGGTGTGCCGTCCCGGGACGGGGCCCGAGCCGGCATGGATCACGACGGGGATGCCGGCCTCGGCGAGCAGCCCCCAGACCGGATCGAGCATCGGCTCGCGGGGGTCGAAGTCGCCCACCTGCAGGTGCACCTTGCCCACGCGAGCGCCCTCGTCGAGGGCGTCCCTCACGTACCGCGCCGCGTCCGGCTCCGGGAAGAAGGTCAGCGTCGGCAGCACCTCGGGGTACTGCGCGGCCAGGTCGACCGAGTGCCGGCACAGGCCGGCGGCCATGCCGGGCCGGTGGGCGTACGGCATCGTGCTGAAGTGCTGCACACCCATGCTCCGCAGGTGGTCGACGAGGTCGGGCACCGCCCAGCGGTAGCGGATCGGCCAGGGACGGCCCAGCAGAGGACCCGCCCGGTCGAAGTACTCCCAGATGCGGGCCTGCAGCCGAGCAGGCAGCAGGTGCACGTGGATGTCGATGATGCCGGGCAGGCCGAGCCGACGCGCGACCTCGGGCACCGCGCGGTCGGCGGACGGGGCCTGCACCGGGTCGAGCATGCTCAGAGCTTGTACCCGATCACCCGCAGCAGCTCGCGCCGGTCGGCGACGTCGTCGTCCGTCTCGACTCCGAGCGGCGGGCCCCCGTCCACCACGCCGACGATGCCTCGACCCTGCTCCGTCACCGCGAGCACGACCTGCAGGGGGTTGGCGGTGGCCGCGACGATGCCGCAGACCTCGGGCACGGCCTTGACGGCGTTGAGCACGTTGAGCGGGTAGCCGTGGTCGAGCACGATCACGAAGCTGTGCCCGGCGCCGATCGCGAGCGCGTTGCGCACCGCCAGGTCGACCAGCACGTCGTCGTTGCCCGAGCGACGCACCAGGCGGGGCCCGGATGCCTCGCAGAAGGCGATGCCGAAACGCAGGCTCGGGCTCGTGCCCACCAGCGCCTCGTGCAGGTCGTCGACCGTCTTGATGAAGTGGGCCTGCCCGATGATCACGTTGAGGTCATCCGGCTTGACGACCTCGACGGTCTCGAAGGTCAGCTCCAGGGCTCGTCCGGCATCAGTACCCACAGCGCCAAGTACACCAGCACCTGGGGTCCCGGCAGCAGCAGGGAGAGGACGAAGAGCAGGCGCACGGTGGTGGCCGACAGGCCGAAGCGCCGGGCCACGCCGGCACACACCCCCGCGATCATGCGGTCGTCGCGCGGTCGTACCAGTCCGTCCAGAGTCGTCGTCATGCTTCGACGGTACGTCGACGCGCGTGCGACCACCTCAGGGATGAACCCTGGTTCGACCCTGAGAGAGGATGCACCTCGTGACCAGCGACCCCTACTCGACCCCTGAGCGCCGTGCCCTGCGGGCGACGGTGGACGCCTTCATGGCTCGCCACGTGCTGCCCCACCTCGAGGCGTGGGAGGACGCCGGCGAGATCCCGCGCGATCTGCACGCCGTCGCGGCTCAGGCCGGCCTGCTCGGGGTGGGGTTCGACGAGTCGGTCGGCGGCAGCGGAGGGGATGTGCTCGACACCGTGGTCGTGGCCGAGCAGATCATGCTGTCCGGCGGTTCGGGCGGGTTGCTCGCCGGGCTGCTGACCCACGGGATCGCCCTGCCGCACATCGTGGCTGCCGGCGACCCGTACCAGGTCGACACGTTCGTGCGCCCCGTGCTCGCCGGCGACGCGATCGCCTCTCTCGGCGTCACCGAGCCCGACGGCGGCTCGGACGTCGCGAGCATTCGCACGCGGGCCCGTCGCGACGGCGACGTCTACGTCGTCGACGGGTCGAAGACCTACATCACCTCGGCGATGCGAGCCGACTTCGTGACCACCCTGGTCCGCACTGGCGGCCCGGGCCACGGCGGGCTGTCCCTGCTGGTCATCCCCACCGACTCGCCCGGCGTGGTGCGCCGCAGCCTGGCCAAGATGGGCTGGCAGTGCTCCGACACCGCGGAGATCGCGTTCACCGACGTGCGTGTGCCGGCCGCCAACCTCGTCGGCACCGAGGGCTCCGGCTTCGCGCAGGTCGCCACACAGTTCGTGGACGAACGCATCGCGCTGGCCGTGCAGGCCTACGCCACCGCGCAGCGTTGCCTGGACCTCACGCTGGACTGGGTACGTGCGCGGGAGACGTTCGGGCGACCGCTGGCTGCCCGCCAGCTGGTGCGTCACCGCCTGGTGGAGATGCACCGGCAGGTCGAGGTCGCGCGCACCTACACACGCCACGTCGCGGCTCGCTACGCCGACGGCGAGCAGGTGGTCGCCGAGGCCGCCCTGGCGAAGAACACCGCTGTCGCGGCCTGCGACCACGTCGTCGACGAGGCCGTCCAGCTGCACGGCGGCCTCGGGTACATGCGTGGCACCGAGGTGGAGCGCCACTACCGCGACGCCCGCATCCTGGGCATCGGCGGAGGCGCCAGCGAGGTCATGACCGAGCTGGTCGCCGCTCGCCTCGGATGGTGACGTCGAGAGGGGGCCCCTCGACGAGCGTCACGTCGACCGAGTCGCCGGTCACCGTCACCCGTAGCCGGCGGCCGCGGAAGGTGACGGGGTAGGTCAACGACGTCCACTCGGGCGGCAGCGACGGGTCGATGCGCAGCTCGCCGTCCACGACGTCCAGTCCTCCGAAGCCCATCACGGCCAGCTGGTAGGCGCCGGCACAGGCGGCGGTGTGGATGCCGCCGATGAAGGTGCCCCCCACGACGGCGTGGGCAGTGGTGAGCAGGTCGACAGTGGCGGTGGCCCGAAAGTGCTCCAGGGCCTTGGCGAGGTCGCCGACGCGGATGGCTGCGAAGCCGAAGGGCGGATGGCTCAGCGTCGACCCGTGCGCGCACCGCGGCTCGTAGTACCGGTAGTTGGCCTCGACGACCTCGTCGCTGAACTCGTCCCGGTGCAGCCAGAGCAGCACGGGGACGTCGGCCTGCTTCGACACCTGCGTGCGAACGGCGATCCCGTTCGGCCAGCCCCAGTACTCCTGCGGGTGCAGCAACCGGGTGCGCAGCTCGTCCGGGGTGACGTCCTCGAGGTCGAAGAATCCGACGAACTGCTCGATCAGACCCGTCTGGGGGTCGGGAGCCGGCAGGTACAGGTGGTCGCGCACCCGCGCCCAGGCCGCCACCTCGTCGTGGGTCAGACCCAGCCTCTCGTGCAGGGCGCCGAGCTGGTCAGGAGCATGCTGCGCCATCCAGTGATGCGTCCGCACAGCGACGTCGAGGGCTGAGCGCACCTGGTAGCTCGTGAACGCGTTGTCGTCGACGTTCTCGTGCCACTCGTCGGGCCCCAGCAGCCGGATGCAGTGGTAGGTGCCGTGCCGCTCGTCGAGCAGCACCCGAGAGCGCAGGAAGCGGGCCACCTCGAAGGCGACCTCGGCACCGTGGTCGACCATGAACTGCTCGTCGCCGGTGACGCGTACGTACTGGTCGATCGTGGTGACGATGTCGGGTGAGATGTGGATCTGCCACAGGTTGAAGTGGTTGCGGATCGGGCGTCCCGTGAGCACGTCGGCGAAGAACACGTCCGGGCACAGCTCGTCGCCGGTGTCCCCCGAGATCCAGGCGAAGAACGCCCCGTCGTAGCCGTGCCGGGCGGCCTTGCGCCGGGCGCCGTCGAGGGTCTTGTGCCGGTAGACCAGCAGGCGACGGGCGATCTCGGGCTCGGTGAGCAGAAACGCCGGCAGGTTGTAGACCTCCTGGTCCCAGAAGGCCGCCCCCTGGTAGGCCTGGCACGACAGCCCCCGGGCACCGATCGGCAGATGGTCGGTGTGCGCGGGGGTGGCGATGCGGTTGTGGTAGGCGCTGAAGCGCAAGGACGCCTGGTCGACCGGAGCGCCGTCGATCTGCACGTCCATGCGCTCCCAGATGCGCGCCCACTCCTGCGCGCTGGCGGCAGCGACGGACGCGTAGCCCGCGGCGGCCGCCGCACGGACGCTGGCGCGCGCTCTCGAGTCGGGGTCGTCGGTGTCGTTCGACGACCACACCGAGGCGAGCGTCTCCACGACGAGGGGAGCGTGCGGCGTGACCGTCGTGGCCGGCTCGGCGTGCACCTCGTGCGCGACGACGACCCGCGTGCCGCGCTCGGTGGTGTGCCCGACCGCCACACCGTCCGAGCAGGTCATGTCGGCGAAGTGGTCCCCGTTGAGGCTCCACACGACGGTGTCGATGTCGGTCTCGAGCGCGACGCTCACCGGGCGGTCGGCTCGCAGCTCCCAGTGCTGGGCGAGCAGGTGCAGGTCGACGGCTGAGGCGACCCGACGGCACGTGACCTCGACGGTGGCGTCCCCCACTCGCTGGGAGAACGTCAGGCGCATCTGCGCGGTACGCAGGTCGAGCTCGGTCTCGACGTGGTCAGCGGTCGCGACGCCCACGGATGTGCCGTCCACGGTCGCACGCACCAGCAGGGGGTTCGGCACCGTGCACAGCTCTCGCCATCGGCCGTCGGCCATGTCGTAGGTGTCGGTCACGACGAGGGCGACGTAGCCGTCGGCGCCCTGCTCCGGGGACGTCCCGCGATAGCCGAGGTACCCGTTGCCCACCATGACGTTCGAACCCACCGCCAGCGAACGGTCGGCGTCCCAGCCTGACTCGGTGAGCGTCCACCCGTCTGCTGAGCACGTCAGCGTGTCATTGAGTCGGATCATCGTTCGACGGTAGCTCGTGCACCCAGGCTCGGTAACCGTCCAGGGCCGTCGGCAACGTGGGGAACACCCGGTTCTCCCCCAGCGTCTGTAGGAAGCCCGCGCGGTCGAGCTGGACGGCGAGGTCCTGCTTCACACGGGCCAGGGCCAGCACGATTCCCCGGTCCTGCATGGCCTGGTGCAGGTCGTCCAGAACAGCGACCGCCGTGCTGTCGATCTCGACGTTGGCCTCGACGTTGAGCAACAGCCATCGCACCGGGCCGTCTGCGGCCATCACCTCGTCGACGGCGGCCTCCGCGCGACGGCGGAAGTCGGCCGCGTTGGCGAAGAAGAGCGGCGAGTCGTAGCGGTAGACCACGAGTCCGGGCACCGTGCGAGCCTGTGGGTAGTCGTCCACGTCGTGCATGCCCGCGAGCCCGGGCACCAGGCCCTCGATGGCGTCGTGGGGACGTGCGACCCGGTACAGCAGCTCGACCACCGAGAGCCCGACGGCGACCAGCACGCCGGTGAGGATGTCCAGCGCCAGCACGGCGACGGTCGTGGCCAACGCGATCGCGAGCTCGGCTGCGCGAAAGCGCCAGAGCTGCCCGAACGCGGGCATGTCGATCAGCTGGATCGCGGCGTAGACGACCAGGGCTCCTAGGGCCGCCAGGGGGAAGTACTCGAGAACCGGGCGAAACAGCAGCAGCGTGAGCACGACAGCGCCGAGCATCACCAGCGAGTAGACCTGGGTGCGGCTGCCGGCGGCGTTGCCCAGCGCGGTGCGCGAACCGCTGCTGCTCACCGGCATGCCCTGAGTGAGTCCCGCCCCGAGGTTCGACACGCCGAGGGCCAGCAGCTCGGCGTTGGCATCGATCTGCTCCCGGCGTCGGTTCGCGAACGACCGCGCCGTCAGCACGTTGTCGGTGTAGCCGACGATCATCAGGCCCAGGGCCGGCAGCGCCAGCAGGCCGACATCGGACAGCCCCACGTCGGGCAGCACGAGCTCGGGCAGCCCGAAGGGCACGTCCCCGACCACCGCGACGCGGTCGGCCCAGCCCAGCACGGCGACGACCGCGGATGCCAGCAGCACGACCACGAGCGGTCCCGGCACCTTCGGGTACCGGCGGGCGATGAGCAGCAGCAGGGTGAGGACGCCCACCGACAGCATCGTCGTCACGACGTCGATGGAGCCGATGCCAGACACGAACGACACGAGCCTCTCGTTGACCGACGACCCCTCGACGTCGACGCCGGTCACCGTGCCCAGCTGCCCGACGATCATGGTCAGGGCCACCCCGGTCAGGTACCCGACCAGCACGGGTCGGGACAGCAGGTCGGCGACGAAGCCCAGCCGAAGTGCCCACGCGACGACGCAGTAGCCGGCCACCAGCAGGGCCAGCAGAGCGGCCAGGGCGGCGTAGCGAGCCGGGTCACCGGCGGCCAGGGGCCCGATCGCCGCAGCGGTCAGCAACGCTGTCGTCGACTCCGGCCCGACCGAGAGCTGACGCGACGAGCCCAGCAGCGCGTAGAGCACGAGAGGGACGAGGATCGCGTACAGACCGACCACTGCGGGAAGCCCGGCGAGCTCGGCGTACGCCATCACCTGTGGCACGGCGTAGGCCGCGACCGTCACACCGGCCACGACGTCGCCTCGCAGCCACGGACGGCGGTACTGCCGCAGCGTGCTGAGACCCTGCAGATGCGGACGGTTCACGGGCCGAACGGCGACCAGCGGTGGCCGTACTCGTCCTCACCGGAGACCGGGATACGACTGATGGAGTCCTCGGACGCCGCTGCCTTGGCCGTCACCCCGTGGTCCTGCCGGGCCCGTCGCACTCCCTCGGAGATGCTGTGCCACACGTGGTCCTCCCCGATCTCAGCCATCGCCTCCGATCGTCGCAGCAGGTTGCGTACCGCGTACCGCACACGCACAAGGTAGAGATCGACGCCTTGGTCGTGCAGCGAGGACGCCAGCTCGGCCAGCGCGTCGGCAGCCGTGGTGTCGAGCGTGTCGGTGCCCTCCAGGTCGAGCACCACGGCCTGGATCTCGTCCTCCCCCTCGATGTGACGGGTGACCAGATCGGTGCACAGGCCGGCGTTCACCCAGAACACCGGCCCGCTGATGCGCAGCACCCGGATGCCCGGCACGGTGCGGCGCTCGGGATGATCCTTGACGGCTCCCCAGGCAGCCTTCTCGGCCTTGATGCGGCCGAGCTCGTCCACGCTGACGCGGCTCGACCGGTACACCAGGCCCAGCACCGACGCGAGCACCGCCACCAGCAGTCCGGGCAGCGGGCCCAGCAGCAGCACTCCGACCGCCCCGACGAGCGCAGCGGTGAAGTCCAGCCGCCGGATGTCGCGGTAGCGCCGGATCGCGTCGAGGTCCATCAGGCCCCAGACCGCCTTGACCACGATGGCGCTGAGCACTGCCAGCGGCAGGGAGCTCAGCGCCGGGGCGAAGACGGCGATCACCAGCACCGCCACGAGGGCCGTGACCAGGCTCATCATCTGAGTGCGGCCACGGGCATCGGCAGCAGCGGCCGTCTTGGACAGGCTGCCCGCAACTCCGAGGCCGCCGAAAAGCCCCGAGGCGAGGTTGGCGGCCCCTGCGGCCACCAGCTCCTGGTCGGCGTCGACGCGGTAGCCGCCCTTCGCGGCGAACAGACGGGCGGCGCTGAGCCCCTCGGCGAGCCCGACCAAGGCCAGAGCTGCGCCACCCAGGGCGAGCATCCCCAGCTGGTCCAGCCCCACGGCTGGTAGTCCTGGTGTGGGCAGGCCCGCAGGCACCTCACCGACGACAGCGATGCCTCGCTCCTGCCAGTCCAACGCCTCCGAGGCGACGATGCTGGCCACGACCAGGATCAGCGCCCACGGCACGCGCGGCAGCGCCCGTCCGCCTGCGAACAGCACGACCAGGCACCCGACCGCGATACCGGTGGTCGCCAAGTCCCACTCGACCAGGAAGCCGCTCAGCAACGTGCCGATACGCGTCATGACGTCAGGGTCGGTGACCGTCACGCCCACCATCTTGGGCATCTCACCGATGATCACGAGCAGGGTGAGCCCGAAGACGAAGCCGGTCACGATGGGTTTGGAGAGGAACTCTGCGATCCATCCCACCCGCAGCAGACCCGCGACGACGAGCACGACACCGGCACCAAGGGCGAGTGCAACGGTGTAGGCGACCGCCTGCTGCTCGTCCACTGGACCCAGGCTGGCCACGAGCGACCCGCTGAGCACCGACACCGTCGACACCGGGCCGACGACCAGCTGGCGTGACGAACCGAAGAACGCGTAGGCGAGCATGGCAGTCGGCACCGCGTACAGCCCGATCTGCACCGGCATGCCGGCGATGGCGGCGTAGCCGAGCGACTGGGGTACGGCCAGGGCCGCCACGACGAGCCCCGCCATCAGGTCGCCGCGCAACCACTGTCGTCGGTAGCTGGGCAGCCACGACCGGATCGGCAGGCTGAACCCCGTTCGCTCGCCCGACTTCTCCTCGGCGTTCATGCCCCGTTCACGATTCGTTCACCACAGGCGCGAGAGTAGCGGCCGATACCGTGAGCCCATGCCAACACTCGAAGGCCAGGTCGCGCTCATCTCCGGGGGCGCGCGCGGGATGGGTGCCGCCGAGGCTGCGCTGTTCGTCGAGCATGGCGCTCGAGTCGTGATCGGAGACGTCCTCGACGCCGACAACGACGCCACCGCCGCTCGTCTCGGCGACCACTGCCTGGCGGTGCACCTCGACGTCACGTCGGAGCACGACTGGGCCGAGGCGGTGGCGGCGACCGAGAGCCGCTTCGGGCCGATCTCGGTACTGGTCAACAACGCCGGCATCGTCGAGCCGTCGCCGATCGAGCAGACCAGCCCCGAGGCGTTCCGGCGGGTGCTCGACGTGAACCTCACCGGCACGTTCCTGGGGATCCACGCCGTCACGCCCTCGCTGCGCCGAGCCGGTGGTGGCAGCATCATCAACATCTCGTCCACCGCCGGGCTGGCGGGCTACTCGTTCCTGTCGTCCTACGTGGCCAGCAAGTGGGGTGTCCGCGGGCTGACGAAGGTTGCTGCCCTCGAGCTGGCCCGCGACAACATCCGGGTCAACTCGGTGCACCCGGCACCCATCGACACCGCGATGACGGCGGGCATGGACGAGGCGGCGGTCACCGGACGGCAGCCGATCCCCCGGTTCGGCACTCCGGACGAGGTGGCCCGGATGGTGCTGTTCATCGCGGCGGAGGCGACCTACTCGACCGGGAGCGAGTTCGTGGTCGACGGCGGGCTCGTGACCGGCCTTCTGCCGCGGGTGCGCGACTAGCCGTTGAGTCGGTGGTGGTGCTTGCGCAGGCTGCCGAAGATGCCCGTCATCTCGGCGAAGAGAGGGTCGTACACGTCGGCGCTGCCCGGCTCGGGCACGAAACGTCCGTCCACGGGAACGCGCTCGGCGGCCTCGGTGACTGTCGTCTCCCCCAGCCCGACGAGTGCGAGCATCGCTGCTCCCCGTAGCTGGGCGAACATGGGGTCCGACACGCGCTCCACCGGTCTGCCCAGGACGTCGGCGTAGATCTGGCACCAGAGGTCGGACTGCGCGCCGCCACCGAGGATGCGCAGGGAGGGCAAGGGGCGCCGGGCGAACGCCTCCACGGCCTCGAGCAGCCAGCGACCGTTCAGCGCCACGCCCTCCAGCACCGCCCGCGTCATCGCGGGCACGCCGTGGGCGGCCGAGACGTTGACGAACCCGCCGCGGGCGAGCCGGTCGTCCACCGGCGTGTGCTCGCCCCGAAGCCACGGAAGGAACACCACCCCGTCCGATCCGCGTGGCACCTCGGCCGCCGCCTGCAGCACCGTCGCGTAGTCCGGCGGCGGCGCTCCGACGGAGTCGGTGACCTCGGCCTGTCGATCGATCCACCAGCGCAGGCAGGATCCGGCCGAGGCCTGGTCGTTGATGATCAGGTACGACCCCGGCTCCACCCCGGGCACCGATGCCATCATGCGGACCGGGTCGACCCGCTTGCGCGGCACGCGGCACGTGAGCCAGCTGGTGGTGCTGACGGCGAGGTGCCCCTGGTACCAGCCCACGGCCCCAGACCCGAGGTAGGCGGCGAAGAAGTCCGGGGCCCCACACACCACCGGTGCTCCGGGCCGCACTCCGAGCTCTGCTGCGACGGCCGGGAGTACCGAGCCGAGCACCGATCCCGTGGGGCGCAAGGGCGGCAGCAGCGAGGAGTCGCGACCGAGGCGCGCTACGAGGCTCGGGACGTAGCGAGGACGCCGGCCGGCGCGGTTGTCGACCACCGACGCGAAGAACTGCGACGCAGGTGTCGCCGCGACCACCCCCGTGAACCTCAGGCCCAGGTAGTCGACAGGCTCGAGCAGCGCCCGGGTGCGGGCGTAGTGCTCGGGACGGCCATGGCGCAGGAACAGCTCGTGCCCGAGCGGGTCCTCCCCGGTCGTCAGCGGCACCGTCCCGGAGTAGCGGATCGCCGTAGCGGCGACCATCGGGTTGAGGCCGGCAACCCGGCCACCCACGGCGACGACGGCGTGATCGGCGCCCCGGTGGTCCGACCACATGAGGCAGCGGCCCACCGGCTCACCGTCGCCGTCCACAGCGACAGTCGACGACCACTGGCTGGTCAGTCCCACCGCGTGCAGGTCGGAGCCGTCGACGACGCCGTCGGCCACGAAGCGCCGCACGCCCGCGCGGATGCCGTCCCACCACAGACCGACGTCCTGCTCGACACCGCCGTCGTCGGTGCGCTCGGTCGGCACAGCGGTGAACGAGGTCGCGAGCAGCTCGCCGTCGAGGGCCACCGCGCCCACCTTGGGTCCACCGGTGCCGAGGTCGACCGCGAGCACCCACGGACGCGGCACGGCCTCAGACGCCCTTCGGTGGGAGCGCGTACATCAGGTCCAGCCCGGCCGTGAGCAGACCGTCCAGGGTGGCCGTCCCCTCGGGCGTGCCCCCGAAGCCGTACAGAGCGCCGCTGCGAGGAGCGGCCAGCCCCGGCTGCCTGGCGTACTCCACTGCTGCACGCAGGTCGGCGTCGAACGCGTCCGAGACACCTGGCCGCGTATTCGGGCGGGTGACGCAGAAGTGCAGGGCAGGCGGCAGGTGCAGCGCGTTCATCCGCCACCCACGCTCGAGCAGGGCGTCGTTGACGTGGAAGATCGCCATCTCGTCCAGCAGGTCGGGATTCGTGCGGAACGCCACGAGGAACGTCGGGTCACCCATCACCTGCAGCTCGGGGATCGCCTCGACCGACTCCCGGATGCGTGCGGCCGTGGAGAAGATCGCCCGCGCCGCGTCGAGGTAGCCCTGCTGCCCCATCGACAGCATGGCCGCCCAGGTCGCCGCGATGAGCCCGCCGGAGCGGCTGCCGGAGATGCCGGGTGACAGGTAGAGGCCGCCCGGCCAGTCGGGTGCCGTGAAGTACTGGTGCTTGCGCAGGTTCTTGTCGCGGTACATCAGCACCGACGTCCCCTTGAGGGCGTAGCCGAACTTGTGCGTGTCGGCCGAGATCGACGTCACCCCCGGCACGCGGAAGTCGAACGGGGGGATGTCGTAGCCCAACCGCTCACCCCACGGCAGCAGGAAGCCGCCGAGACAACCGTCGACGTGCAGACCGATGCCGTGCTGCTCGGCCAAGGCGCCGAGCTCGGTGATCGGGTCGACCAGGCCGTAGGGGTAGGAGCCCGCCGAGCCGACGAGCAGCACCGTGCGGTCGGTGATGTGGTCACGCACCCAGTCGACGTCGACCAGGTGGTCGGGGCCGGTCGGCGCGTGCAGCACCTCGACCCCGAAGTAGTGGGCGCCCTTGTCGAGAGCCACGTGGGCCGTTCGCGGCATGATCATCTGCGGTTGCGTGACGCCACGCTGCTCACGGGCCCATTCGCGGTAGGCGTAGACGGCACTGATCAGGCTCTCGCTGCCACCCGAGGTCAGCACGCCGCACGGCTCGAGACCCGGGTGGTGCTCGCCGACGGCGGAGGCGCCCAGCATGTCCAGGGCCATGGCGACGATCTCGCCCTCGAGCTTGTTGGCGCTCGGGTACATGTCGCGCTGCAGCACGTTGGCGTGGGCGAAGGCCTCGAAGGCCTCGGTGAGAAAGTGGTAGTGCTCGTGGTCGCCGGAGTAGATCGAGCCCGAGCAACGGCCGGCGTCGCCGAGCGCGTCCTCCTCGCCGGCCATGGTGCGCAGCTCGTCGAGGATCTGCTCGCGCGACCGACCCTGCGCAGGGATGCTCTCGTTGACGGCATAGCGCCGGCGGTAGGGGTAGAACTCGTCGATGATCCGGGCGAAGGGGTCGGCGTCGCTCATGTCGTCATCCTGGCAGCAGCGTCAGAACGGCGGGACGTCACGCTCCTGCTCGGTGCGCAGGTCTCGAGGCTCGGTGCTCGCCGTGAGGCCGGTCGGGGTCGTCCAGGTGAGCGTCGAGCCGGGTGAGACGTCGACTCCCCACCCGAGGGCGTGGGTCTTCAAACGGTGATGTCGCCGGCACAGGCAGCAACTGTTCTCGACGCTGGTCTGCCCCTGCGGGTAGGGGTCGATGTGGTCGCAGTCGCACCTGTCGGCCCGCCGTCGGCATCCCGGTGCGCGACAGACGGCGTCACGGGTGCGGATGAACTCGTCCATCAGCGCTGGGTGCTCGTACCCGCGCACCGGGGTGATCGCAGGCGCCCAGGTGATGCGGCTCGACCCCTGTGACCACCAGGCCGTCGCCGGCATGTACTGGCCGATCCCCAGGAGCCGACCAGAGGTGGCGTCGTAGACGATCGGCCGGGCCTGGACGTCGTGTGCACCGGCAAGCTGTCGAGCCGTCGCAGCGGGGATCGTGCCGACACCGGGCACGGTGGCAGGCTCCGTGCCGGCCACGAGGCTCTGCAGCGGGACCGTCACGCTCAGCCGTACCCCGACTCCAGCCCGGGCGCCTGAGGCAGCGTGGTCGGGCACGTCCAGAGGGAGCCCGTGGACGGCCGGAGCGCCGGTCACCGAAGCGACGAGGTGGTCGGCCTGCCGCTGCGCCAGGGTGCGTTCGTCACCCTCGGCGACCGGTTGACGGGCCCGCTCGTCGAGGGCACGCGCCAGCGCCAGCCCGTCGGCTTCGGCAAGCCGCGCGAACAGGCTGGCGGTGCCGTCACCCTCGCAGGTGACCGACACCCGACGACGGGCATGGCGGCGAGCGACCTCGTCGTCGTCGGTGTCACCGGCGGCCGCCCGCGCCCTGATGATCAGGCGCCGCATGCGGGCGTTCAGCGCGGTCACCGTCGCAGGACCCGACAGCAGCCAGGCAACCGTGGTGCGCTCAGCCGCCTGCAGCTGCTCGGTGCTGACGTACTGCGCGAGCTCGTCGAGGTGGGTGACCAGTCGCTGTGCGGTCCACGACTGCACCGCCCCCATGCCCATGGCCACGGCGAGCGACTCGTACCGCAGCAGTGCCTGTGCCTGGTCGATCCGCTCGTGCGCCTGCCGGTCGCTGAGGCCGAGCGCGACACCGAGCTCCTGGGTCAGCCAGCCGTGCTCGTCGGCCTCGGGGCCGCGCAGGCCGGCGTCCCCCTGCTGGGCCACGCGGCGCCGGCGCAGCTCTGCCAGGTCGCGCGCCTGGATCGCCGCCAGCTGCGTCACCAGCGCCTCGGACTCACGCAGGCGAGCCACCAGCTCGTCGTCGGTCTCGCAGTCTGCCGCGCAGACCCGGCGCATACGCGCCATCGGCGACGTCGGAAAGAGGTGCGCCGCCCGCTCGTCGAAGTACGCCTCGGCCAGCTTCATCGAGCACCTCCGGTGTCGAACAGGTGTTCGAATTCTACCGACGGCGAGCGCCCCTGGCAACCACGTGTGCACAGCTCACGGCTGGGAGACGCGCGCACGCCGTCGTCGGCGGACGACCCGCACGACGCCCCCGACGACGAGCAGAACGACCACCAGCACGGTGCCGAGAAGGATGCCCAGCCAGCCGAGCAGGCCGATGCGGAACGAGTCGTGGGCCGGCGGCGCCGGGTCGCTGATGACTCCGTCGGGCCCGGCGGAGACGTCGACGACGGCGACGACACCTGCGTGGTCCGTCGGCAGGCAGACCCCGCGACCGGTGATCGGCTCGCCGAGCCCCGCCTCGGCAAGGATCGCGGAGGACTCCTCGGTGGTGGCGACCTGGTCGGGGGCCTTGCACTCCCAGACGTCGTCCCCGTCAGGCCACTCGTTGCCGATGATCTCGGACTCGACCGCGGCCGCCCCGTTGGCGAGGAAGATGTGGTCGAGGCGATCGGTGAACCCGGCGGTGTTCCCGGCGGCCAGCGCGGCCGACACGCGCTCGGGATCAGGCCCGGCCAGGTTGGACGCCGAACCCCAGGTGTCGTTGGCTCGGTCGAACGGATCGGGCCCGGCCTGCTCGTAGCCGGCGTCGAGCATGGACCAGAAGGCACTGCACTCGATCTCGGCGGTCTCCAGGGTCGGGTCCTGCGGCTGAGGTGGGCACGCGTCCGTGGCTCCGGGCTGCTCACCCGGGTTGGGGTCGTCGGGGCCGCGCGGGTCGCGCGGATCGGAGTTGAAGTCCCCCATGACGATGAGCGGGACGGTGGTCTGCTCCATGTCCTCGATGATCTGCTGAGCCTGGACTGCCTGGGACGGTGGCCGCCCCTCGGGGACATACGCCTCGAGATGGGTCGTGACCACCCGCACGGTGGTCCCCTCGATCGCCAGGTCGGCCCACGTGTAGCCGCGGTCGACGGTGAACACCACGGGGACGACGGGGGCGCGTTCGTCGAACTCGGTGTTTCCGACCGAAACGACGTTGTCTGCGAGGTCCGCGCGAACCAGCAGCGCGTCACCGATGTAGTAGCCGCAGTAGGCGCTGTCCGACCCGAAGATGGGCTGGAGGTTCTCTGGGTCCGTCACCCGGGTGAGGAATGGGATGGCCGGGAACTCGAACCCGGGGTTGTCTGCCACTACTCCGTCGGCTTCGGCGAGGACGTACTCGACTCCGGCCTCGCGGGTAGCCGCCAGCAGGCCGTCGGTGAAGTCGAATACGGGGGTCGGGGACCCGAACAGGCCGGTCCGGCACTGCCACACCGTCGCCTCCTGCAGCCCGACCACGTCGGGCTCGTACCGCACGATCTCCGCGGCCAGCTTCTCGGCACGGGCGTCGAAGTCGGTATCGGCCACCTGGTCCCACATGTACTGAGCCGCAGCCGGGATGTCGGGCAGCAACTCGAGTGCCACCGAGAAGTCGGCCCCCAGGTAGAGGTTGCGCACCATCACGGTGACCCGGCCGTCCTCACGCTCGCTGGTGATGCCCTCGTCCTGAGCGTGGGCGCCTGCCAGCGGCACCGTGGCCGCCATCAGCCCAACCGCCGCCGTGGCCAGCAGACGGGCCACCGTCCTCGTGATCATGGGCTCGGAGGCTATCGGCGCCGGGCCGCGACGCGCCAGGGACCTGCGCTCTGGCGGCCCAGACCTTGGGCATCATGTGGCCATGAGCGAGCCCGCAGCCTCCCACCCTCGCCGGTGGCCGCGGGTGCTGGCCATCGTCCTGCTCGTCGCTGCGCTGGTCGCGACCGCAGCAGTGGCTCTTCTGGTCAGCCGCGTGCCCCGGGACGACGTGGCAGCCCCGACGCCCGGGCGACTGAGCGTGGACGAGGCAGCGGAGGGCTCCTGGACGGTCGGCACCGTCGAGGTGGAGCTGACGGCGACCGGGCTTCGCATGTCGGATCGAGCCCGCGACGGGCTGGTCGTGTGGCAGTCACCGGACGAGACTCCGTTCGTGCTCGGCGTGCTGGGCAGCGTCGAGTGGCAGGAGTACCGCGGCTACTTCTGGCCCGACACCCGCCACGAGTGCGAGCTCGTCGACCAGCAGGTGCGCTCGGCCACCGACGACGGTGGACGGCTGCAGATCTCGGGCGTCCTGAGCGGCTGCGGGCAGAAGCGTGAGTTCAGCATGGACGTCCGCCCCGGTCCGCGTCGCGGGGACGTCGCCATCGAGGTGCAGGCCCGCAACATCGACGCCTTGACGCTGGTCACCGGCCGCACGGCCGACACCGGCGTGCACGGGCTCGGCGAGCAGTTCGCACCCTTCGACCTGTCGGGCCGCCTCGTGCCCATCGTCATTCGCGAGCAGGGCGTCGGCCGCGGGGAGCAGCCCCTCACGTTTCTCGCTGACGTCACCAACCGAGGTGCCGGCGGCACCCACGAGATGACCTACGCCGCCTGGCCGAGCTTCGTGACCGGCGACGTGCGGGGCGTGGCTCTCGACCCGGCGGTGCCCGACTCGCACGCCTACGCCGTGGCCGACACACGCGACCCCGACTCGGTCGCTCTCACGTCCTGGTCGAACCGGGTCCGGGCCTTGCTCACTGCCGACACCGATCCGCTGGCCCTCATCCAACGCCGGTCCGCATCGCTGACGCGGCCCGACCTGCCCGACTGGGTGCTCTCTGGTGCGGTGCTGGGTATCCAGGGCGGCACCGACAAGGTGCGCCGGGCTGTCGCCGACCTGCAGGCACAGGGAGCCGCGCTGTCGGCCGTCTGGATGCAGGACTGGTCGGGAACGCGCAAGGCGCAGCTCGGCGATCGCCTGTGGTGGACGTGGCAGCTCGACGAGCAGCGCTACCCCGGATGGGACGAGCTCGTCGCCGACCTGGCCGAGCAGGACATCCGTGTGCTGACCTACGTCAACACCTGGCTCGTGGACGCTGCCGACAAGGGTGAGCAGTCGCTGCGCAACCTCTATGCCGAGGCTGCCGAGGCCGGCTACCTCGTGCTCGACCCACAGGGCGAGGTCTACCTGCTCGACCAGGGTGGGTTCTCGGCGGCACTGGTCGACCTGACGAACCCGGACGCCCGTGACTGGTACGCCGACGTGATCGCGACCGACGTCCTGGGTGTCGGCGCGGACGGGTTCATGGCCGACTTCGGCGAGGGGCTGCCCTTCGACGCCGTGCTGCACGACGGCGACCCTGCGATCGAGCACAACCGTTGGCCGCTGCTGTGGGCACAGACCGTGCGTGAGGCCTGCGAGCGCGCCGACAAGCCCGACTGCGTGGCCTGGTTCCGCAGCGGCAGCGCCGGCATGGAGCAGTACGCCCCCCTGTTCTGGAACGGCGACCAGATGGTCACCTGGTCGGCCGACGACGGGATGGCCTCGGCGCTGCTCGGCACCTTCAGTGCCGGCGTCTCCGGCTGGCACCTGACCCACTCGGACACGGGTGGGTACACCAGCATCAACGCGCTGGTGACCGACTACGTCCGCCCCGAGGAGCTCAACCAGCGGTGGGCCGAGATCGAGGCCTTCGGCGTGATGATGCGCACGCACGAGGGCAACCGGCCGGCCGACAACGAGCAGGTCTACGACACCGAGCAGACCCGGGCCGCGTTCGCCCGCATGACCCGGCTGTACCAGGCGCTGGCCCCCTATCGGGCCGAGGTCGTGGCCGAGGCGATCGACACCGGTGTGCCCGCGCTGCGGCACACGTGGCTGCAGTACCCGGGCACCGAGGCGGCTGCGTCCGACGCACAGTTCTTCTTCGGCCCGTCGATCCTGGTCGCGCCGGTGCTGGCGCCCGACGAGCAGACCGTCGACGTCGCCCTCCCCCCGGGCGACTGGGTGCACCTGCTCACCGGTGAGCAGGTCACGGGTGGGCAGACGATCGAGGTCGACGCCCCCCTGGGCAGCCCGGCAGCCTTCGTCCGAGCAGACGACGAGCGCCTGGACGACCTGCTCTCCGCGGTGTCCGAGGCAGGTCTGTAGGTTTCGTCCGTGGCGCTCGAGCTTCCTCGTCCGGTGGCCTTCGCCCTCGGTGGCGGCGCCGCCTACGGAGCGGTGCAGATCGGCATGCTGCGTGCCCTGGCCGAGGCCGGCGTGACCCCCGACATCGTGACCGGCACCAGCGTGGGGTCGCTCAACGGCGCCGTGCTCGCCCATGACCCGGTGGCGGGCGTAGATCGCCTCGCCGACATCTGGCCGGGCATCACGTCGGCTCGCATCTTCCCCGGCGGGTGGCTCACCAGGCTGCGCACGCTGCAGGCCGCCAAGGCGTGGCTGTCGGACAACTCCGGACTGGTCGACATCATCGACCAGTACCTGCCGGCTGGTGACTTCCACGACCTGCGTCTGCCCTTCGGCGCTGTCACCGCCGACTACTCCACGGCGGAGGCCGTCGTGCTCACCCGTGGTCGGCTGCACGACGCGGTGCTGGCCAGTGCCGCCATCCCGGGCATCTTCCCGCCCGTCCGAGTCGGCTCCCGCCTGCTCGTCGACGGGGGAATCCTGGCGAACGTGCCGATCCGTCAGGCGGTGGAGATGGGTGCGGCCAGCGTCGTGGTGCTCGACTGCGGCCTGTGGGGCATGAGCATGAGCACCCCCGCCACCCTGGTCGAGGTGATGCTGCGCGTCTCGGCGATCAGCGTCGGGGTACAGCTGGCCAACGACCTGCCCGACGTGGCGGCATCGGTGCCGGTCGTCTACCTGCCCGGAGTGTTCCCGATGTCGACCTCCCCGCTGGACTTCAGCCACTGGCACCAGCTGTCGACCGGCGGCTACGTCGCCGCGAAGCCGTTCCTGTCGGTGCTGCGCGTCGACGGCCCGGGGCTCTACGGCACGCCGCCCCTGCACCTGGCCCGACGCTGAACGATGGACGAGCCATCGGCGCCGCTGTCGGACGTGTCCCGAGCGGTCGCTGCCCTCGGCACCGCGCTGCTGGGAGTCGGCGCCAGCAGCTACCGTGTCGAGCGGGCCATGCAGCGGGCCTGCGACGCGTTGGGCTGTGAGCGGGTCACGACGCTGGTGACGCTGCGCACGATGGTCGTGACCGTCGAGAGCGACGGTCGGACGGCGACGGAGTCGGCCCAAGCGGCCGCGCTGCACGTCAACGCCGACCGCCTCGACGAGCTCGAGCGGCTCGTTCGGCACCTGTCCCCTCAGACGACGCCGGCCGAGCTGACCGCCGCGGTCGAGTCGGTCGTCACGCGGCCGGCTCACTACTCGAAGGGCACGGTCACGCTCGCAGTGGGCCTGGCCTGCGCGGGCTTCGCCGGGCTCAGCGGTGGAGGGATCGTCGAGATGCTCGCCGCCTTCGTGGGCGCGGCCGCGGGCCAGGCGCTGCGGGGCTGGGCCCTGGGGCGGGGGTTCAACCCGTTCCTCGTCGTGGCCGTCGTCGCTGCGGCGGCGTCGGGCACCTACCTCGCGATGGTGACCCTGCTGCAGACCGTCGAGGTCGCCAGCCGCAGCAACGAGGCGGGGCTGGTCTCGGCCGTGCTGTTCCTGGTGCCGGGGTTCCCGCTGGTCACCGGCACGCTGGACCTGCTGCGCAACCATGTCGAGGCGGGCTTGTCTCGGCTGACCTACGCCTCCACGGTGCTGGCGATGGCCGCGCTCGGCCTGCTCGCGGTCACCGCGGTCGGCGACCCCAGCCCCGCCGGTCCGCGCGTCGACGTGGTCGCCGGCGGGGGCTGGGCGCTCGCCGTCGGGCTCACGGCGCTGAGCGCTGCGGGGTTCGCGGTGCTGTTCAACCTCGCTCCTCGGCTGCTTGCTCTGACCGGAGTGATCGGCTCGGTCGGCAACGTCGTGCGGCTGGCGCTCGTCGAGAGTGGTGCCACGACGGCGCTGGCCGCCTTCGTGGGAGCGCTGGTCGTCGGCCTTCTCGTGGCGGCGCTGTCGGGACGTCTGCACTTCTCACGCATCGTCGTGGCCATCCCGGCGGTGATCCCCATGGTTCCGGGCAGCGCTGCCTACACCGCGCTGCTGGAGCTGTCGCAGGCCAGGATCCTGCCCGCACTGGCCAGCGGCGTGGAGGCAGCCCTGATCGTCGGCGGCATCGCCCTCGGGCTCGCCGTCGCACGGATCCTCACCGACCGGGAGTGGGCGTTCGTCTCGTGACATCCTTCCGTGGTGAACGACTGGGGACCTGACACCGTCGCCGTCCGGGCCGGGCTGAGCCGGTCCGGCTTCGACGAGACCGCGGAGGCGCTCTACCTGACGTCGGGCTACGTGTACTCCTCGGCGCAGCAGGCGGCCGACGCGTTCAGCGACGACATCGACCGATTCATGTACTCCCGCTTCGGCAACCCCACGGTCGCGATGTTCGAGGAGAGGATGCGCGCGATGGAGGGGGCGCCGGCGGCCTTCGCGACAGCGACAGGCATGGCCGCCGTGTTCACCGCGCTCGGCGCGCTGCTCGGGCAGGGCGACCGCGTCGTGGCCAGCCGCGAGCTGTTCGGATCCTGCTTCGTGGTGCTCGACGACATCCTGCCGCGCTGGGGTGTGCAGACCGAGTTCGTCCCGGGTGCCGACCTCGACGCCTGGGAAGACGCCTTGCGCACGCCGGCCCGCGCCGTGTTCTTCGAGTCACCGAGCAACCCCATGCTGTCGCTGGTGGACATGCGGGCGGTGAGCGACCTGGCCCACCGGGCGGGCGCGACGGTCGTCGTCGACAACGTCTTCGGCACCCCCGTGCTCTCCCGACCGCTGGCCCATGGTGCCGACGTGGTCGTCTACTCCGCCACCAAGCACATCGACGGGCAGGGCCGAGCGCTCGCCGGGGTGATCCTGGGGCCGGAGGAGTTCGTGCACGGCCCGGTCAAGCACCTGATGCGCAACACCGGGCCGTCGCTGTCACCGTTCAACGCCTGGATCATGCTCAAGGGGCTGGAGACGCTGTCGCTGCGCGTGCGCCACGAGGCCGCGTCCGCGCTCGCGCTGGCCGAGCACCTGCACAGCCATCCACGGGTGCGCCGAGTGCTGTATCCGTGGCTGGCATCCCACCCCCAGCACGACCTGGCCAGGCGCCAGATGCAGGCCGGCGGCACGATCGTGACGTTCGAGGTGGACGGTGGCACCCGTGAGGCGTTCGCGGTGCTCGACGCCCTGCGGCTGGTCGACATCTCCAACAACCTCGGCGACACCAAGTCGCTCGTCACGCACCCGGCGACCACGACGCATCGACGCCTCGGGCCCGCCGGTCGCGCCGAGCAGGGCATCACCGACGGCGTCGTGAGGCTGTCGGTCGGCCTCGAGGACGTGGCGGACCTGACCCACGACCTCGACCAGGCGCTCGCCGCGCTCTAGGGGCCGGTGCCGAGCTCGGTCAGGCCGTGGTGCTCGAGAAGACGCCGGGCCGTGGCAGCGCCCGCGTCGGCCAGGCTGGCCGGTGCGACGACGAAGGCGTCCGGCCCGGCGATGGTCATCATCAGCCCGACCCGGTCGGCGACCGGCGGCAGCACCTCGGCCTCGACCTCGAGGTCGTCGTCCGACCTGACAACCCGCGTCCGCTCGGCGAACCGGCTGACGACCCAGAACCGGTCGCGGGGCACGACGACGTGCACGGTGGTGAGCGTCCGGGACGCGGCGATGCGCTCCTCGACGTCGTCCGGTCGCTCGAACGGCTGGTCCAGCAGCTCGATCGCTCGGATGCCGCTGACCAGGAACGTCCGGATGTCGCCGTGCTCGTCCAGGGGCCCGGCGTCGACCTCGAACCCTCGTCGCGTGCTCACCACGCGGTAGGGCTCGATCACCCGCGAGCCGACCCCGGGGCGCCAGGCCCGCCAGTAGTCGATGCGCACCCTGCGTCGGGCTGCCGCCGCCTCGCGAAGCGTCGCGGCCAGGTGGCCGCCATACGGGGCGCGGCCGTCGATGCCGGTCAGCAGCGTCTCGGTCAGCCGCTGCACGGCCTGCGCGAGAACCTCGTTGCCGGGCTCGAGGGCAGCGAGGTCACGTGCCGCGCGGTACAGCGGACCCAGCACGTCGGCCGAGAGGTACTGCAGGCCGAGCTCGTGCAGGGGTGTCGCGCTGGTGAGCCGCACGACGACCGCCTCGGTGGAGACGGTCTGCTCGCCGGTGGCCGAGAGGAACTCGATGCCGATGCCCTCGGTGAGCGCCAGGTCGTGGCCGACGGGAACGTCCCGGTTCATGAAGACCTGGAGGTCGGAGCGAAGGCTCCGCACGCTGAGGCCGATCTCGTCCGAGAGCTGCTCCAGCGACAGCCCCTCGGGGTGGTGCAGCAGGATGCCGAACACGCGCGCCAGCCGGTGTACCCGCTCGGCGTACCGCGCCGGGGCCGCCATCAGGACGCCTCTCCCGCGACGACGGCCTGCAGCTCGCGGCGAACCTCGTCGCGCACGTCGTCCGGACCGAGCAGCAGCACTCGGCTGCCCAGCTCGTAGAGGCGCTGGCGAAAGGCCTGGCGGTGCGTCACCGGGATGGTGAGCACCACCTCGCTGCCGTGCTGCTCGACGCTCGCCGCCCGCCCGAGCATCGACTCGACGTGGTCTGCGTGCTCGACCGTGGTGCGCACGGTGACGTCGACCGCCGGGTCCTTCGCCCACCTGATGGGGTCGAGGTCGGGCCTGGCCGGGCGATCGGGCACCCGGGCGGTGCCGGGAGCGTCGATGGCCAGGTCGCTCATGCGGGCCACGACGAAGGTCTTGACGACCGCGCTGTCGTCGTCCTGCTCGGCTGTCAGGTACCACCCGCCGGGCTCGGCGTGCAGGGCGTGCGGGTGCACCCGCCGCGAGCGGCCCTTGTAGGTGAAGCGCAGCAGGCAGTGACCGGCCACCGCACGATGCACCGTGGCCAGCTGCGGCAGCTCGGTGTCGGCCTGCACCGCGAGGTCGGCGACCGCCGCTGTGGTGTCGTCACCGAGGTCGTCGAACAGGTCGGCCAGCGACGCTGCGGCCGCCGCCCGCAACAGCTCGGCGCGCTGCTGCGGGGTGAACTCGACCCGTAGCCGGTTGTCGACCGCGGTGAGCCGGTATCGAGCCGGCTCACCCTCGGCGGCGACGTTGGTGATCTGCCACCCCAGGCTCTCCAGGTGGGCGACGTCGCGGCGCAGCTGGTCACGCCGGTTCTCGGGGGTGGTGCCGCCATAGCGAACCGTGTCGAGCAGCTCATCGATCGAGAGCGTGCGGCCCGGGGCGCCGGCCAGCATCGACAGCAGCTGGGTCAGCCGCTCCATGGGCCCCAGCTGGTCCCGCCCCACCGCCACCGCCCCAGTGTGTCAGCATGGCGGCTGCCGCCAGCACCCATGCGCTGCCGAGCAGCCACCCGCCCAGCACGTCCGAGCACCAGTGCACCCCGAGGGCCACTCGGCTCCAGCCGACCAGTGCCACGACCGTGACCACCACCGCGGCGGCGAGCACCCGTGCGATCCGCGAGTGCAGCACCGTCGCCGTGCCGACGATCAGCACGACGGTGACCCAGGTGACGACCGCCGACTGGCTGTGCCCGGACGGGAACGAGGCACCGTCCACGACCGGGCCGACCGGTGGCGGCCGCTCGCGACCGACCGCCAGCTTCACGAGAGAGTTCAGCAGCGCACTTGCGGCGACCGTGACTGCCGCTGCGACGGCGAGCCCGACCCGTCGACGCAGCGTCAGCACGACCACGACGGCGGCCACGACTCCCAGCGCGACCCATCCGCTGCCCAACCAGGTGGTCACGGCGGCGACCTGTCTCAGCGCGGGAGTGCTGCGTTCGGCGACACCACCGGCGACGGCCTCGTCCCAGGCGATGAGCCGGTCCGCGCCGTCCACCACGAGCACGGTCAGCACCCCGAACACGGACAGCAGGGCCACGGCCCCGCTCGCGAGCGCGCGCGTCATCCGGTTCCGTACCCCCCGCCACCCGGAGTCTGCACCACCAGGACGTCGCCGACATCGACCGTCGTGGTGTCCGCGCTGGCCAGCCTGGTCACCGTGCCGTCGCGACGTTCGACCCAGGTACGGCCCAGCGCGCCGGGCGACCCGCCGGCCATGCCGTAGGGAGGTACGACCCGGTGGCCGGACAGGATGCTGAGCGTCATCGCCTCGTCGAACACGATGCGCCGTTGCGCTCCGTCCCCGCCGTGCCAGCGGCCCTCTCCCCCGCTGCCGCGCCGCACGGCGAACGACTCGACCCGCACCGGGTAGCGAGACTCGAGCACCTCCGGGTCGGTGAGCCGCGAGTTCGTCATGTGGGTCTGCACGACGTCCGCACCGTCGAACCCCTCACCGGCGCCCGACCCTGACGCGACGGTCTCGTAGTACTGGTGACGCTCGTTGCCGAACGTGACGTTGTTCATGGTTCCTGAGCCCTCGGCCTGCACCCCGAGGGCTGCGTACAGCGCCCCCGTCACTGCTTGCGACGTCTCGACGTTGCCCGCCACCACTGCTGCCGGGTAGCTCGGGGCGAGCATCGACTGCTCGGGCACCACGATGGTCAGCGGGCGCAGGCACCCGTCGTTGAGCGGGATGTCGTCGTCGACCAGCGTCCGGAAGACGTACAGCACGGCAGCTGTGGCCACCGAGCGCGGGGCGTTGAAGTTCGACGCGAGCTGGTGGCTCGAGCCGGTGAAGTCGATCACCGCGCTGCGGGTGCTGCGGTCGACACGCACGGCGACCTCGATCACGGCCGCGTTGTCCATCGCGTACCGGTAGTCGCCGTCGCTCAGTCGCGCCACGACCGACCGCACGGCCTGCTCGGCGTTGTCCTGGACGTGGCGCATGTACGCCTGCACCACGTCGAGCCCGAAGTGTTCGATCATCGCCCGCACCTCGGCGACGCCCTTCTCGTTCGCCGCGACCTGGGCGCGCAGGTCGGCGAGGTTGACGTCGGGGTTGCGGGAGGGGTACGGCGCCTCGGTCAGCAGCAGGCGCGTCTCGACCTCGCGCATCACCCCGTCGCGCACGAGCAGCCAGTTGTCGAACAGCACCCCCTCCTCGTGCACCTGCGTGCTGAACGCGGGCATCGAGCCGGGGGTGAGTCCACCGATCTCGGCATGGTGACCGCGTGAGGCGACGTAGAACAGCACGGTCGCGCCCGCGTCGTCGTACACCGGGGTCACCACTGTCACGTCCGGCAGGTGGGTGCCACCGTGGTAGGGGTCGTTGATCGCGTACACGTCGCCGGCGCGCATCGTCGCGGCGTTGCGTCGGATCACCTGCTTGATGGACGAGCCCATCGATCCCAGGTGCACCGGCATGTGGGGGGCGTTGGCGATGAGGTTGCCCTCGGCGTCGAACAGGGCGCACGAGAAGTCGAGGCGCTCCTTGATGTTCACCGACTGCGCCGTGCTCTCCAGTCGCGCACCCATCTGCTCGGCGATCGACATGAACAGGTTGTTGAACACCTCGAGCATCACCGGGTCCACGGCGGTGCCCGCATCGGCGGCAGCCACGTCCGCTGTGCGCGTGAGCACGAGGTGACCCGTTGCCGTGGCGCGGGCCGACCAGCCCGGTTCGACGACGGTCGTGGCGTCGGGCTCGGCGATGATGGCGGGGCCCTCGACAACGGTGTCGGGCGCCAGGGCCGCCCGCTCGTCGAGCGTGGCCGTGACCCACTGCTCCCCGGAGTACATGCGCACCATCTGCCTGCGTGAGGCCGCCGGCGCGGGCGGTACGAGGTCGGCGAGGTCGGGTGGGTCGCTGTGCCCGATGGCCTCCACGGACAGTGCCTCGACGACCAGCGGCCGATCCATGAGGAACGAGTACGTGCGCCGGTAGGCGGCCTCGAAGTCGCCCCGGATTCCGGCGGCGTCGGTCAGAGGCACGGGCAGAGCCGTGTCGGTTCCGTCGAAGCGCACCAGGGCACGGGCCACGGTCCGCACCGCAGACGGCTCGACGTCCTCGGCCAGAACCTCGGCGACGGCGAGGCCGCTCAGGCGCTCGGCCAGCGCCTCGAGCTCGGGCATCAGGTCGTCCGTCAGCGTGCGCTCCACCGACTGCTCCCGCATGGCGCGCACGTCGGCGAGCCCGATGCCCAGTGCGGACAGCACGCCGGCCATCGGCGGTACCAGCACGGTGCGGATGCCGAGCGCGTCGGCCACCGCGCAGGCGTGCTGGCCGCCCGCTCCCCCGAACGTCGTGAGCACGTACTCGGTGACGTCGTGGCCCTTCTGCACCGAGATCGTGCGCACGGCGTTGGCCATGTTCGCCACGGCGATCTGCAGACAGCCCGAGGCCACCTGCTCCGGTGATCGCGCCTGCCCGGTGGCGTGCGACACCGCCGCAGCGAGTGCCTCGAACTGCGACTGCACGGTGGCGAGGTCGAGTGGCTGGTCACCGTCGGGACCGAACACGGCGGGAAAGTGGTCGGGCTGGACGCGGCCGAGCAGCACGTTGGCGTCGGTGACCGCCAGCGGTCCCCCGTTGCGGTAGCACGCCGGACCGGGATCGGCGCCGGCGGAGTCGGGCCCCACGCGCAGGCGGCTGCCGTCGAAGTGCAGAACCGAGCCTCCGCCCGCTGCGACCGTGTGGATCGCCAGCATCGGCGCGCGCAGGCGCACCCCTGCGACCTCGGTGTCGAAGACCCGCTCGAGCTCACCGGCGTAGTGCGACACGTCGGTCGAGGTGCCACCCATGTCGAACCCGATCACCTTCGAGTAGCCGAGCATCTCGCTCATGCGCACCATGCCCACGATGCCCCCCGCAGGGCCGGACAGGATGGCGTCCTTGCCACGGAAGTGGTGGGCCTCGGCGAGCCCGCCGTTGGACTGCATGAACAGCAGAGGGACGTCTCCGAGCTCGGCCGCGACGGCCTCGGTGTAGCGGCCGAGGATCGGTGAGAGGTAGGCGTCGGCCACCGTCGTGTCACCGCGCGAGACGAGCTTCATCAACGGGCTGGCCTCGCTCGACACGGAGACCTGGGTGAACCCGACACGCCGGGCGACCTCGCCGGCCGCCCGCTCGTGCTCGGGGTAGAGGTGGGCGTGCATGCACACGACCGCCACCGATCGGAAGCCCTGCTCGATGGCCTGCCGAAGGTCGCGCTCGAGCCGTCCCAGGTCGGGCTCTCGCAGCACCGCGCCGGCCGCGGACACACGCTCGTCGTACTCGATGACGGACGTGTGCAGCAGGGACGGCAGCACGACGTGACGGGCGAAGATCCTGGGACGGTTCTGGTAGCCGATGCGCAGGGCATCGGCGAAGCCTCGCGTCACGACCAGCACGGTCGGCTCGCCCCGGCGCTCGAGCAGGGCGTTCGTCGCAACGGTCGTACCCATGCGCACGGCATCGACGGGGTCGCCGGACTCCGCGAGCAGCCGCTGCACCGCGGCGGTCGCGGCGTCGCGGTAGTGCCGTGGGTTGTGCGAGAGAACCTTCTCGGTGAGCAGCCGCCCGTCCGGACGACGTGCCACCACGTCGGTGAACGTCCCGCCGCGATCGATCCAGAACTGCCAGCCGCGGGCAGCCACCGGTGGGAGCCGGCCGCTAGGCCGCGCTGCCCTGCTTACGCACCACCATGACGACGACTCCGACGACGAGACCGACCAGCAGCAGGTACAGCAGCCACTTCATGGAGACCCTCCTGTCGTGGCGGGAGGTTCCCGCCTCCACCCACTCTAGGACTCGATGGCGACTCGTGCGCCGAGGGCGATCAGTACCGTCCCCGAGACCGCCTCGAGCCGCCGACGCACGACGGGACGGCGGAACCAGGCCCCCGTGCGGGCGACGCCGGCCGCCAGAGCCAGGTACAGCCCGGCCTCGATGGCGATCTGCAGCAGCGCCAGCGCGGCGGTGGTCGCGAACAGCGGCGCGTCGACGGGCACGAACTGCGGGTAGAAGGCGAGCATGAAGACCGCGGCCTTCGGGTTGGCCACGTTGACGGCCAGCCCCTCGCCGAACGCCACCCACCACGTGCGTCGGCGAGGCTCCGGACTGGTCGTCGGCGCCTCATGCGCACGCTCGCGATGGCGCCAGACCTGCAGCAGTGCGCGCCCACCGAGGTAGACGAGCACGCCGGCACCGACGACACGCAGCACGACGTAGGCCACCTCGGACGCAGCCACGAGCGCGGCCAGCCCCGCAGCTGCCGCCAGGGCCCACAGGTAGAGCCCAGCCTCGACGCCGAGAACCGTCGGGACGGCTCCCCGGAAACCTCGAACCGCGGCCCGGCGCAGGATCAGGGCCATGGCCGGGCCCGGGGCTGCGGCGATCAGGACGACGGCGAGCACGAAGGCCGGCAGGCGCTCGACCAGGTCCATGCGCGCGAGGGTAGCGCCGGCTCGTACAGTGGCCGGCGTGCAGCCGCACCCGTTTCGAACCGCCGTGGAGCATCGCGACCTCGACCAGATGGTGCGGCTCCTGTCGCCCGACGTCCGGCTGTACTCCCCCGTGGCGTTCCGGCCGTTCGTCGGGCACGACCAGGTGCGTGAGCTGTTCGCGAACCTGCTCGAGGTGTTCGAGGGCTTCCACTACGTCGACGAGCTGGCGGGAGAGGCCTCGCACGCCCTGGTCTTCCGGGCGCACATCGGCGACGTGCAGATCCACGGACTCGACCACATGGTCATCGGCGAGGACGGTCTGGTGACCGAGTTCACGGTCATGGTGCGTCCGCTGTCGGCAGCGATCCGGCTCGCCGAGACGATGGCTCCCCGTGTGGGTCACCTCAAGGGCTGAGCTCGCCGATCTCCGCGAGAGCGGCCCGGATGCGCTTGGCCGACACCGGCCCGGGCGTTCCGAGATGCTGGGCGAAGACGCTGATCCGTAGCTCCTCGAGCATCCAGCGCACCCGCACCACGTCGGGGTCGGTGCGGCGCGCCACCGGCAGGCTGTCCACGACATCGAGGTAGGCGTCCTCGACCTCGTGCACTCCCACCATGCGCTGAGCGTCCCGTCCTGGCTCGGCCGGCAGCACGTCGAGGCGCCGGGCCATGCCGCGCAGGTAGCGCACCAGGTCGGGCAGCCGGCCTCGTCCCACCTGGCTGATGAACCCGACGTGCACCAGGCCCTGCAGCTGCGCCTGCAGGTCATCGGCCACCGGTGTGGACGGGTCCAGCGCCGCGATGCGACCGGCGACCTCCTGCGCGCGAGCCAGCGCGTCAGCAGCGCTTCGCACCACGTCCAGCGTCACCTGCTCGAGGTCGGCACCCACCTCGTCACGCAGCCGCGCGTAGTGGTCTGCGTCCCAGGGCACGCCCCCGCTGTGCGCGACGAGGTCGTCGACGGCCGCGGCAGCCGCATCGTCCAGCAGGGCCGGCACGTCGGGGTAGGGGGTGTGCCCGAGCGCCAGCTTCGTGCGTGCGTCCAGGCGCCGAACCACGGCACGGGCGGGTGAGGGCAGCTCGAGCAGCAGCAGACGACGCACGCCACGAGGCATCGCCCGCCGCTGCTCGGCTGCGCTCGCCAGCACCCGCAGAGCGACGCTGCCCGTCTCGTCCACCAGCGCCGGGTACCCCTGCACCCGCCCGCTCGGCCGGTCGAGCACCAGCTCACGCGGGATGCTGCCCACGGTCCACGCCGACAGCCCCGAGCGCTCGATGCTCGGGGCCGCTTGTGCCACGGCTCGTCGCACCGAGGGAGCCAACCGGCTCTGCAGCGCACCCAGGTCACGGCCCTGGGCGAGGACGTGCCCGCGCTCGTCCACGACGCTCACGAGCACCGTCAGGAAGGCCGGCACCCTGGTCATGTCGATGTCGCCGGGACGCACCGCGGTACCGAACGAGCTCAGCGCAGTGGCCACCGCCTCGACAAGTGACCCCTGCGGCGACCCGAGGCGGTCGCACACGGCCGCGGCGTAGTCCGGTGCCGGGACGAACGATCGGCGAAGGGCCTTCGGGAGCGCTCGGATCATGGCCTGGACGAGCTCCCCGCGAAGGCCCGGCACCTGCCACGAGAAGGTGTGCGGGTCGAGACGGTTCAGCACGGTCAGCGGCACGCTCACCACGACGCCGTCGGAGTCCGACCCTGGCTCGAAGCGGTAGCCCACCGTCAGCGTCAGGTCGTCCAGCACCCAGGTGTCGGGATAGGCATCGAGGTCGACCCTGCCGGAGCCGGTTCGGGTCAGCTGCTCGGGCGTGAAGGTGAGCAGGTCGGGGTCGTCGCGGCGACGCTTCTTCCACCACGCGTCGAAGTGTCGTGCCGAGACCACCGAGGCGGGCAGCCGTTCGTCGTAGAGCGCGTAGAGGCCGTCGTCGTCGATGAGGACGTCGCGTCGCCGCGCCCGCTCCTCGACGTCGGCCAGCCGCTCCATGGTGCGCCGGTTGTCGCGCACGAACCTGTGCCGGGTCTGCCACTCACCCTCGACCAGCGCGCGACGGATGAACAGCTCGCGGCACTGCACCGGGTCGATGCGCGTGTACGCCACCGTGCGCGCGGGCACCACCACCAACCCGTACAGCGTCAGCGTCTCGGTGGCGACGACTGCGCCGCGGCGGGGGTCCCACCGAGGTTCGGAGTGGCTGCGCTGCAGCAGGTGCTCGGGTGCTGCAGCCTCGACCCACGACGGGTCGAGGCGCGCGACGTCGCGTCCCCAGACTCGTGTGGTCTCGACCAGCTCGGCAGCCATCACCCAGCGTGGGGGCTTGCGCGCCAGGGCCGAACCGGGGCTGATCGAGAACCTCGCCCCCCGTGTGCCGGCGAACTCGCGCCGGCGTTCGTCCCATGTCCCGACGTGGCTGAGCAGCCCGGCAAGCACGGCCTGGTGGATGCTGTCGGGGTCGGCGCGCGTGGCACTGTCGGCCCGCAGGTTCGGTGCGGCGGGAACCTCGATGCCCAGGTCGCGGCAGGCGCGGCGCAGCTGGGTCACCAGGTCCTGCCACTCGCGGACCCGCAGGAAGTGCAGGAACTCCGCCCGGCACAGGCGACGGAACGCGCTGCCCGACAGCTCCCGCTGCTTGTCCTGCAGGTAGGCCCAGAGGTTGAGGTACGCGAGCAGGTCCGAGGTGGGGTCGGCGAAACGTCGGTGGGCCGCCTCGGCGACGTCCCGCGCCTCGGCGGGGCGTTCGCGCGGGTCCTGGATGGACAGTGCCGCGGCGATGACCAGCACCTCCTGCACGCAGCCGAGCCGGTGCGCCTCCAGCACCATGCGCCCCAGGCGCGGGTCGACCGGCAGCCGGGCCAGGCGGGCGCCCAGCGGCGTGAGACGGGCCGGCGTGTGGTCGAGGTCGAGCGCGCCGAGCTCGTCGAGCAGCGCGATGCCGTCGCGCAGGGTGCGGCGGTCGGGTGGGTCGATGAACGGAAAGGCCTCGAGGTCGCCGAGCCCGAGGGCGGCCATCTGCAGGATCACCGAGGCCAGGTTGGTGCGCAGGATCTCGGGGTCGGTGAAGCGCGGGCGGTCGAGGTAGTCCTGCTCGGTGTACAGGCGCAGGCAGACACCGTCCGCCACCCGGCCGCAGCGGCCGGCGCGCTGGTCGGCGGACGCCTGCGACACGGGCTCGATCGGCAGCCGCTGCACCTTGGTGCGCATGCTGTAGCGCGAGATGCGGGCGGTACCCGCGTCGACGACGTAGCGGATCCCGGGCACCGTCAGCGACGTCTCCGCCACGTTGGTGGCCAGCACGACCCGACGCCCGCCGTGCGGGGCGAACACACGGTGCTGCTCGGCCACGGACAGCCGGGCGTAGAGGGGCAGCACCTCGGTTCGGTCGGGCAGGTGCTCACGCAGCGCCTCGGCGGTGTCGCGGATCTCGCGTTCTCCGGACAGGAACACCAGGACGTCGCCCGGCGGCTCGAGCGCGAGCTCGTCGACGGCGTCCACGATCGCCTGGATCTGGTCGCGCTCGCCGTCGGGCGGGTCGTGGCCCGGGCCGAACGGTCGGTACCGCATCTGCACGGGGTACGTGCGTCCCGAGACCTCGATGACGGGCACCGGTCGACGCAGCACCTCGGCGAAGTGGTCGGCGAACCGGTGCGGGTCGATGGTGGCCGACGTGACGACGACGGTCAGGTCGGGCCGACGAGGCAGCACCTCGGCGAGGTACCCCAGAAGAAAGTCGATCGTCAGGCTGCGTTCGTGGGCCTCGTCGATGATCACGACGTCGTAGCGGCGCAGCAGCCGGTCGCGGGAGATCTCGGCCAGCAGGATCCCGTCGGTCATCAGCGTGACCCGGGTCGACCTCGACGTCCGGTCGGAGAAGCGCACCCTCGACCCCACGAGCTCTCCGGGTTGCGACCCCAGCTCCTCGGCAATCCGGTCGGCCACCGTCCGGGCGGCGAGCCGGCGTGGCTGGGTGTGCGCCACGCGGCCCCGGCCGGGACGGCGCTGCTCGAGCAGCGACAGCGCGCTCTTCGGCAGCTGCGTCGTCTTGCCCGACCCGGTCTCACCGGCGACCACCACGACCTGGTGCGCGCGCATCGCGGTCGCGATCTCGTCCGCACGCTGCGCGATCGGAAGATCAGCGGGTATGCGAAGATCGACGGGAGGAGCAGCCATCACCTCCTAGTATCGAGGTCACCATGGTGGTTCTGGCGCAGGACGTCAGCGAGGGGCTCGCCGAGCTTCTGCCGACGGCGCTGCTGGAGATGTCGGTGCTGCTCGGCGCAGCGGTCTTCGTGAGCCTGGCCGCGGCACGCATGCGCCTGCCTCTCACGGTGGTGCTCGCCGTCGCCGGCATGCTGGCCACCGAGCTCGGGCTCGACCTCGCCCTGATCGAGGTGCTCAGCGGAGAGGGCTTCAAGGAGCTGCTGGTCAACCTCTTCCTGCCGATCCTCGTGTTCGAGGCCGCACTCGGGTTGTCGACGCGCGAGTTCATGCGCAACCTCGTCGCGATCACGGCGCTGGCCACCGTCGCCCTGCTCATCGCGACGGCGCTCGTCGGCTACAGCCTCGTCGCCACCATGGCGCTGCCTGTCGCGGCAGCGCTGCTGTTCGGCGCACTGATCTCGGCCACCGATCCCGTCGCCGTGATCGCCGTCTTCCGCGAGCTCGGCGTCTCCCGTCGGCTGCTGACGCTCGTGGAGGGCGAGAGCCTGCTCAACGACGGTGTGGCCATCGTCATGTACAACATCCTGCTGGCCGTGGCCCTGGGCACGGCCAGCCTGCGCGCGGGACCGGCCGTCGGGGAGTTCGTCGTGGTGACGGCAGGAGGCCTGCTGATCGGCGGTGTCATCGGAGGTGCGGCCGCCCTGATGCTGCCGCTGCTGTCGCGGCTGCCGTTCTCGGCGCTGTCGGTCGCCGTGGCCTTCGGCTCGTTCGTCCTGGCAGAGGCCGTGCTGAGCGTGTCCGGCGTCATGGCCACGCTGTCGGCCGGCATCATGCTGGGAGGGATGCTCGAGAGCCGCGCCGAGAAGCCGGTGCGCGACCTGCTGCACGAGCTCTGGGAGTCTCTCGGCTTCATCGCGAACGCCCTGCTGTTCCTGTTCATCGGCCTGGTCGTCGACTTCGAGACGCTCACGGAGAACTTCGGCGTGATCGTGATCGCCCTGCTCGCGGTGCTGGTCGCCCGGCCGCTGGCGGTCGTGCCCCTCGTGAAGTTCCTCGAGCGGTTCGCCCACATCCCTCGTGTCGGGCAGCGCAGCACGGCTGTCGTCGTCTGGGGCGGCCTGCGCGGTGGGGTCGCCCTCGCCCTGGCGCTGGCCCTGCCGGAGGAGCTGGAGCAGCGAGAGCTGTTCATCGCGATGACCACCGGTGTCGTGCTGGGCACGTTGCTGATCAACGCCACGACCCTTCCCTTCCTGCTGCACTTCCTCGGCCTGGACAAGCCCCGGCGGTCCGACGAGCACCTCGTGGCTCTGGCGCGCCTGCTGGCGGTCAAGGCCTCGCGACGACGACTGGCCGAGCTCGACCTGCACGACGACCTCATCGACGCCCACCTCGACGTGGCCGAGGTCGACGCGCACGAGCAGATGAGCATCGCGAACCTCGAGCCGCACGAGCAGGTTCAGGTTCTCGTCATGCGCGGCCTGCACATCGAGCGCGAGACCTATCAGGGGCTCGCCGACGCGGGTCTGCTCCGACCGATCGCCACCCGAACCCTGCTCTTCGAGATCGACGGCGAGATCGACGAGGCCCACCGCGGGACGCTGGAGGTGGACGTCGCCCGACGGGCCAACCTGCCGTGGTACGCCCGGGCTCACCGCCGGCTGCTGACGATGCTCCCGGAACCTCTGGGCGAGGACATGCGCGATGTTCGCTATGCCGAGCTCAGCGCCCGGCAGCTTGCTGCGCGACGCGCGTCGGAGGAGCTCGACCGCTTTCGAGACCTACCAGGCATCTCCGACGACCTCGTGGACGAGGCGCGCAGCGTCTTCGAGCACTGGGAGCACAAGGCGCGCATCAGCCTGACCGACATGGAGGAGCGTGCCGGGGTGGACGTGCGGGTGATGCACCGGCGTCAGGCCAAGGCGATGACGAAGATCGCCGCCGTCGGTGCGCTGCGTGAGCTGTCGGCCATGGGCATCGTCTCGAACGCGGTGGCCGAGCACGCGGCCGCCCGGGTGCAGCAGGAGGTCGAGTCAGCCGGTCAGTGACGAATGACCGACAGACGAGCCGCCGGGGAGGCGGCTTCGTGCGGACTCCTTGAACTCGCTCATGAACAGCGTGCGGATGGCGTCGCTGTCCAGGGCCCCGTCGACACCGACCAGGCCTCCCTTGGCCAGTCGCACGCACACGACGGTCCACGCCTGCCCCATGGCCCAGGTGAACGCCGACGCGACGCTGGCGTTGATGGCGCCGCCCACCATGGTGCCCACACCCGGCACCAGCTTGATCAGGTTGGCCACCGCGCTGCGGCCCGCCGTCGTGGCCGCGGCCGTCGCGGCGAGGGAGGCCGTCACCGCTCGGTCGAGGTTGATGTCGTAGATGTGGGAGATGCTGGCCATCATCGTGAGCTGGATCGGCACCAGGATCGCGGCGTCCGAGAAGGGAATCGGCGTGACCCCGGCAGCCGCCGCGGCTGTGCTGGCGATGTCGATCGACCGCTTCGCCTCGGCCCGCTTGCGCGTGAAGTCGATCTGCTGCGCCGCTACCAGGGCCTGCTGGACTCCTTGGGGAGCGACCTGAAAGGTGGCATCGAGCACGTCCTGCAGCCCGTGCGCCTCGAACCCGGCGAACTCGTCGGCCTTCGCATACGTCATGTACGGCGCACCCCCGGTGATGGGCAGGTCCATCTCCGTGATCTCCTGCGCCAGACGCACGGCGTCGGGGTGGTAGTCCTTCTTGCGCTTGGGCACCTGCGTGAGCACGAGCAGCACGGGCAGCCCGAGGTCGTCCAGGGCCCGGATGAACTCCGCCTCCGTGTCCTCGAACCGTCGGTCGCTGGCCCGCACGCAGTACCAGGCGACGTGCACCTGGTCCTTGAGGTCGAGCCGACGCATCGCACGCACGTAGCTGCGCAGGTCGTCGAGGATGACGTCGTTGTCCTGGCCGATCTCCAGGCCACGAGTGTCGAGCACGCCGAAGTGCCCGGAGTGGTGCATGTACAGGTGGCTGTCACGCGTCACCGGCTCACCGATGCCGGTCTCGGCGAGGTCCTCCCCGAAGATGGCGTTGATGAGGGTCGACTTGCCGACTCCGGTCTTGCCGAAGATCGCGAGGTTGAACCGGCCGATCTTCTCGGCCTGCTCGTCGAACTTCGCGGCGAACTGCCGACGGAACCAGTCGCTGGACCCCTGTGCCATGGCCCTATCGAATCACCTGGCCGGGCGCACTAGGGTCGCGACCGTGCGCGTCGACGACTACGACACCGTCGTGGTCGGCAGCGGCTTCGGCGGTGGGGTGGCCGCGTTGCGGCTGGCCCAGTCGGGCCGCCGCGTCGCCGTGCTGGAGATGGGCCGCCGCGTCACCCCTGACGACATGCTGGCCGGCGCCCGGTCGGCTCGCCGGCTGCTGTGGGCTCCGGCGAGCGGCATGCACGGCTACTTCAGGCAGACCTTGCTGCCGCACGTGTTCGCTCTGAGCGGGGTCGGTGTCGGCGGCGGCAGCCTCGTGTACGCGGCCGTGCTGCTGCAGCCTCATGCGTCGGTGTTCGACGACCCAGCGTGGGCAGGAGCCGACTGGCGACGCGAGCTCGATCCGCACTTCGACACCGCAGCCCGGATGCTCGGGCGACGACCCAACCCCACCGTCGGCGCCCAGGACGACTGGCTGCGCGCGGCGGCTGACCGGCTGCACGTGCTCCCCAGCTACGGACCCGTGCCGCAGGGCATCGACTTCGACGCATGCACGTCATGCGGATGCTGCCTGACCGGGTGCGCCGTCGGGGCGAAGCACTCGATCGACCGCACCTACCTGGCTCAGGCGGAGCGGCTCGGGGCGCAGGTCGTCGCCCAGCGTCGCGTGACGCGGCTCGCGCCGCGGCCCGGTGGCGGCTTCGACGTCGACGCCGTCGACTCGTTGCGCCGGGGGCGCACCAGCCGGTGGACGGCTCGCGAGGTGGTACTGGCGGGCGGTGTGCTGGGCACGAACCAGCTGCTGCTGGCCTGCCGAGACCGGTACGGCACGTTGCCGCACCTCTCCCCCGCGCTCGGTCGCTCCGTCCGGACGAACAGCGAGGCCTTCGTGGCCGTGCTGCAGCCCGACGCCTCGGTCGACGTCAGCGTCGGTCCGTCCATCTCCAGCGACTTCTGGGCTGATGCGACCACGCACGTGACCAACAACCGGGTCCCTCCGTCCTACGGCTACCTGCGACCGTTCATGAGCCCCCTGGTGGATGGCACCACCCGCCGCGAGCGCCTCACCGGCGCGCTGGTCGAGGCGGCTCGCGACCCGGTCGGACTGCTGCGGGCCACCACGGCTCGTGACTGGCACCGACGCCTCACGCTGCTCACCGTCATGCAGGCCGAGGACAACGCCATCGAGCTCAGTTACCGACGCCGGGCCGGGGTCTGGGGGCTCACCTCACGCCTTCCGGCGGGTCAGCGACCGGCGCCGGCTCACCTGCCGCAGGCGAACACGGCCGGTCGAGCGGTGGCTGCCGCCAGCGGGGGGACCGCCTACGGCATCTGGCTCGACAGCGTGCTCGGACGCTCGGCCACTGCCCACATCCTGGGTGGGGCGGTCGTCGGTGACGACCCGAGCCGCAGCGTGGTCTCGGTCGACCACGAGGTGCACGGATACCCCGGGCTCTACGTCACCGACGGCTCGGCCGTGCCCGCCAACATCGGCGTCAACCCGAGCCTGACGATCACGGCGATGGCCGAGCGGGCGATGACCCGCCTGGTGGCCCGAGATAGCGTGCCGGGTCGGTCGTGATCGTCATCGTGCGGGCTCCGTCGACCACACGCTCGCTGTCGACGGCCGCGGCCTGCTGCTCTCGGCCGGTCAGGCGGTAGTAGCGGGCAGCCGCGGCATCCTGCCGCCGCCGCTGCCCGGTGGCGTTCGCCGCGGCGACCGACTGCTCGACGGTGGCCCCGGCCGACCACTGGCGCAGCATGCGTGGCAGGCTGCTCAGCCCGTCGGCGTAGATGCCGCGGGACCCTACGGCCACCGCGAAGCCCGATCGCAGCCACGCGTCGGTGTGCGACATGCCGTAGCAGGCGGTGGAGAACACCGACCTCAGCCGACGCTGCTGCGGTCGGTCCAGGCGTTGGAGCAGTCGGCGACACACCTGATCGGCATCGACCGCGCCGTCGACGAAGACCAGCCGGCGCGTCGTGCCATGCGGGTTGACCACCAGGTCGACCGCCTTCACCCCCGGTTCGGCCGTTGCCATGGCCAGTGCCTCGACGAGGGCGTCGAGCGTCGCGCCGTCCCCGTGCAGCGCGACGCGCGAGCGGTAGAGACCGCGCAGGTGGCGCCGGACGGTCAGCTCGGCACCCCACTCGATCGAGCGGTAGAGGGGCCGCTCACCCGGGCGGACCGTCCCCAGCAGGGTGACGAGGTGCACCAGCACCCGCTCGTCGGGGCACAGGCCTTGTGCACTCTCCGGCACAGGCCGACCCTAGCGACCACGTAGGTTGAACCGGTGCACCCTCGTGATCGAGATGCCTCGGGACGGGCTCGTCAGGCGCGGCCTCGTGACCCGCTGGGCAGGCCGTTGCCCTACGGCTCACCCGGCGTGGAACCGGTGCCGGACGAGCCCTTGCCTGCTGCGCAGACGATCGCGCTGGCCACGCGCTTGCTCGACGAGGGCCGCCCGTTCGCCGCCCACGAGGTGTTCGAGGCCCGCTGGAAGGACGCCCCCGCCCACGAGGGCGACCTCTGGCAGGGGCTGGCGCAGCTCTGCGTCGCCATCACCCACGCCATGCGCGGCAACCCCGTCGGCGCCGAGCGGTTGCTGCAACGGGGCTCGCAGCGACTGGCTGAGTACCGGGCCTCGAGTGAGCACACCTATGGGCTCGACCTCGACGGTTGGACGGCTCGGGCTCAGGCGGCCGTGGAGGCCGCGACACCGAGCGTGAGGTAGTTCCAGGGCGCTCGTCCCCCGACGTATCGCGACTCCGTCTCGACCAGCTCGAAGCCCGCAGCCTCGACAAGCGCTGCCGGGTCGCGCGTCAGGTGGCACCCGTCTGCCACCAGCTTCTGCGCGGGCTCGAGCACACGTTGCACCCGAGCCATCCCACGCTCGGGCGCGACGCCGTGCTCGAGAAAGTGGAAGACGCCCCCAGGACGCAGCACCCGCCGCAGCTCGGCCAGGGCGGCCTCGACGTCCGGGATGGTGCACAGCGTGAAGGTCGACAGGGCCCCGTCGCACGAGTCGTCGTCCAGTGGCAGGCGGGCCCCGTCGAGCCCGATGTGCTCCACCTGGGCGTGGGAGTCGGCCACCCGGCCCTCGGCGAGCCGCCGGGCTCGTAGCGCGGGCTCGACCGCGTAGACACGCACGACCTCGTCCGGGTAGTGCGGGACGTTGAGCCCCGACCCGAAGCCGATCTCGACGACCGTGCCGCACAAGCCCTCGGTCGTCTGGCGACGCCACCGCTCCCACCCCGGTCCGCTCAGCACGCGGTCCACGAGGTAGGGCAGGACGTGCTCGCGGTACAGGCCCACGACCATCAGCCGGCCTGGGCCGCCATCTCGGCCCGACGGGCCAGGGCGAGGTCACGGATACGAACCAGGTCGTCGTCGGTGTAGACGCCGTTCACCCCGGAGATCGTGGCCAGCCGCATGCCGTGCTTGAGCCCCAGCCGGTAGATCTCCTTGACCTTCTCCCACTCGATGTTGCGCCCGACGGTGTAGGTCTCGTAGCGGCCCTCGAGCGCCAGCACGACGGTCTCGGCAAGGCAGGCGTACGCGACGCCGGGCGGCAGCCCGATGCTCTTCATGTGGACGTCACCGGGCAGCTCGATCTCTCCGGACTCGATGACCAGCACGTCGGGGCGTTTCGCCACGTCCTCCGCCGACAGGTCGAGCGGGCGAGCGACGTCGGTGATCACGCAGCCGGGCTTGACGGCCATGATGTCGAGCACCCGCTTGCCGGCCCCCGAGGTGGCGGTGACGATCAGGTCCATCTCCGGCAGCGCACCCTCGGGTGTCGCGGCCACGTGCACGTCGGCACGTGGGTTGTCGCGCTCGATGTCGTGCTTGAGCGCCAGCAGCTTGGCGGTCTCGGGAGAGACCAGCCAGAGCTCGTCGCTGGCCAGGGCCAGCAGCCGAGAGCACACCGAGCCGATCGCCCCCGTCGCCCCGACGACCATGGCCTTTCCCTTGATGCGGCCGTGCTCGTCGAACTCGGCGATGCCGAGGCGTTCGAGTGCGTCGTGCGCGGCCCACAGGGCCCCCGAGGCCGAGTAGCTGTTGCCCGTGGTGATCGGCAGGGGTGCTCTCTTCGCGACAGTGACGCCCGCGTCCCCGACCACCTTGGTGAAGGCACCGAGCCCCATCACCTGAGCGCCGAGCTTCTTCGCCGTCTCTGCAGCCTGCAGCAGCCGTGCGTAGGTGAACTCGGGGCTGTGGGCCATGAGCTCCTTCGGGGTGCCACCGACCGTGATCAGCCACCCCTCGGCCTCGGCGCCGGTGGGCGAGGTGATGCCCGTGACATGGCTGTAGGTGAACGGCGGCATGTATGCCAAGGCCTTCTCCACAGCATCCATCACCGGCGATGGGGCGACCTTCGCGATCGTGTTGAGCGGCTCGACCGTGCGGAAGAACTCCTGCGACAGGGGGTGGATCACGAAGGCGAACCGGCTCTTGCGCTTCGGTCCGTTCGGGTAGAGCAGTCGGGGCTGCAGACCCGCGGCGACGATCATGTCGAGCAGGTCGTCGTTGGTGAGCCGCCCTGGGCTGGACGAGATCGCCATCATCATGGCCTCGAGCGTTGCCGCGTTGACGGTGACGGAGAACGGCTGGGGCGTGGAGTCGAGCACCATGTCGACCCCGCGGCTGCCGAGCTCGGCCAGCCGATCGTCCGAGATCGCTGACGTGATCAGGGTCTTGCCGGCAAGGTCTTCGAGGCCGAAACCGATCAGCTCGTCGTAGGTGGCGACGACCACGTCGGCGTCACGGGCAGCCTTGCGGGCACGAGCGTGGCTGGCCCACTGCCCGGGCGCCTTGATCTGCGCCTGCAGCGGCCCGGGGAGCCGACGGATGGAGCGCAGGCCGACGTCGGCGGCGAGGCCGAGTGCGGGGTTGGAGTCCATCTTCGCCGGCAGGTCGAACCGCAGCAGCGGGTCGGAGAACTCCAGGTTCTGCGTGTACTCGCGCAGGATGCGCGTGGTGCGGTCGTGGTTCAGCCCGCCCAGCACGACCGTGCGCGCATTGGTGAAGAAGCCCGGCATCTCGGTCTGCACGTGGCGGATCGCCCACTCCTGCAGCACGTCGCGCAGGGCATGCCCGTCCGACACCGGTACCGCGTCGGTGGCCCGTTTCACGGTCTCGACGGCTTCGAGCTCGCCGTCGTAGAGGCCGGCGGCGCGTGCCTCGCGAATCCCGGTGACGGCGATCGCGTCGGCGTCCTCGGCCCACTTCGTCACGAGTGACTCAGCGGCCTTCACGTCACCGTTCGTGCCCAGGCGCACCAGTCGGAACTCACGGTTGAGAAAGGTGACGTTCTCGTCGAAGTCACGCTCCGAACCGGTCAGGCTGACGTTGACGACGAGGGTCGGGGATGTGGTCTGCATCCTCACTCCTTGAGCTCGCTGACCGATGAGGACGAGACGACTCTAGACACCCCGATCAGGTGAGCGCTCGGGCCAAGAGTCCCGCGCTGTCGGTCTGCTCGGCCGACACGTCCCACAGCTCGCGCGCCGTCTGCTCGTCCCTCGCGGCCTGCGAGCGTCCCACCCGCGTCGGCCCTCCTCGGGACTCCCGCCAGCTGTCGGGGCCGAAGTACTCGTCGCCGCGGACGTCGGGCATCGTGGCCGCGTACAGCTGGGGCAGTGCTCCATCGGCAGCGGACTGCCCGAGCAGCGCGTTGGCGACGTTGGTGAGGGCGCGACCGACCACGTTCTGGGCGTACGCCGGGCCGGCGTGCTGCAGGTTCGTGGCCGCGTATCCAGGGTGCGCCGCGGCCACGACCAGGCTCGCCCCCGCACTCCGGGCCCGTCGCTGCAGCTCGGAGGTGAACAGCAGGTTCGCCAGCTTGGACGCGCCGTAGGCGGGCCAGGGCGAGTAGGAGCGGTGCTCGTAGTGCAGGTCGTCCGGCTGCACCGAGCCCATGCGGTGCGCGGCGCTCGACACGTTAACGACGCGTGGGTCGGGCGCGGCCAGCAGCAGCGGCAGCAGCCCGGCGGTGAGGGCGAAGTGGCCCAGGTGGTTGGTGCCGATCTGGGTCTCGAAGCCGTCCTCGGTGCGACCGAAGGGCGGCGCCATCACGCCGGCGTTGTTCACCAGGACGTCGAGGGCAGGCACGCGACCGGCCACGTCGGCGACGGCTGCCCGCACCGAGGCCAGCGACGCCAGGTCGAGGCGCACAGGCTCGGCCGATCCTCCGTCCGCAGCGGCGGCGCCGACCCGCTCGACCGCGGCGGCCGTGCGGGCCTCGTCTCGACCGGCGACCAGCACGCGCGCACCACGACCCGCGAGTGCTGCGCCCGTCTCGAGCCCGAGGCCGGAGGTGGCACCGGTGACCAGCACCGTCCGACCCGACATGGCAGGGGCGTCGGCAACGTTCCAGCGAGGCATGAGCCCCAGTGTCGACGACACGCCGACGACGCGCCAGCCGGGTCTTGTGGACGAATCACACCGGTGGCACTATCGAACGCTCGTTCGACTGCGGAGGTGACCCACGGGTGGCAGCACAGGCCCGCCTGGCAGACCTTCCGCCGACCCCGGACGGAGCGACGCTGACGCTGCCGGTGGTGTGCGCAACCTCCGCAGACATGTCCGGAGCCGTCCGCCACCCCGTCCAGATCCACCCGGACTGGTCGGTGTCGACTCCACACGACCTCGAGGCAGAACGCGTCGCTGCGGCCTTCGGCGGCTACCTCTCGTGCCTGCACCTCGTCGACGCTGTCGTCCCCGTCGTCAGGCAGACCCTGCAGCGGCACGCCCGGCGCAGCCCCCCGCGGCTTCGCCGAGGAGCCCGTGGGACGTGGCGCGGGCGACCCTCGGTCGCCGCGGCATGCTGCCGTCCCCTGGACACCGCTGCGGCTGCCGCCGCTCATCTGCGCAGCGTCGAGCATGCGATCGCCCGCTCGGGAGGTCATCCGATGCTGGTCGCAGCCGTCGCCGACCGCCTGCTGTCGCTGCATGACGCAGCAGGCTCGTTCCGGCTCGACGAGCAGCAGGTGCGTGACCTGCGTCGGTGCGTGCTCGGCGAGAACGGTCCCGTCGGTGTCTGGGACGCGGGCCTGCACCCGCAGGTGGTCGTGGCGATCCACGACCACGTGGTCGGGCCCGAGGGCCCTGCGCTGCCCGAGGCGCTGTACCTCGGCGTGGTCGCACGCCGGCCGGACCTCGACTGGATGGCCGAGACGGTGGCTGCGGCCCGTGCCCCGCAGCTGGCCGAGTGGCTTGCCTGGACGCAGACTCCGCTGGACACGAGGCATCGGGACGCGCGTGCGGGGTGGCTCGCCACGGGCGTCCCACGCACGTGGATCGAGCAGCTGAGCACTGCCGGCTACGGCCCCGGCGACGCCGAGCGCCTGGCCCGGCACACACGTCGGGGTGTCGTCGGGGCCAGCCGGATGCTGCTGGCGTGGGTGCACGCCGGGTGCCGACCGACGACCGACGACCTGCTCGAGCTGGTCGCATCGGGTGTGCCCCCGTGGTACGAGCCGTCCCGCCCGGCCATCGCGCGCCTGCAGGCCGGCCTCGGCGCGCTCGCTGAGCGCTACACCCTCACAGAGCTGGGGCTGCGACTGGCACGCGAGGGAACGGCGCCGGCTGCGCAGGCCGCCATCCGTGCAGCACAGGCATCGACACCGCAGGTACGAGAGGAGTGCGCATGAGAGGACGCGACCGGTACGAGGCGCTGCTGGAGGCCGTCGGCGTGACGATCGCCTCGAGGGTGCCGTTCCTGCTGTGGGGCGCCCCGGGCGAGGGCAAGACGGCTGTCGTCGAGTCGGCGGCCGAGCACGGCTGGCACGTGGAGACGCTCATCGTGTCGCACCACGAGCCGAGCGACTTCGCCGGCCTGCCGGTGGTCGCACCCGGTGGCTCGGTCACCCTGGCCCCGCCCGCCTGGGCCCGACGCCTGGCCGACCACGACGGCCCCTCGATCGCCTTCTTCGACGAGTGGACCACCGCCGCGCCCGCCGTCCAGGCGGCGGCGCTGCGTCCCCTGACGCACTACGAGGTCGGCGCGTTGCGCCTGCCGCGCACCGTGTCGTTCGGGGCAGCCGCCAACCCCACCGACGTGGCCACGGCAGGGTGGGAGCTCGCGGCTCCCACGGCGAACCGCTTCTGCCACCTCGACTGGTCGATGCCGCTGGAGGTGTACGCGGAGTCACTGGTCGCGGGCACCTGGCCGACGATCACGATGCACCCGCACCCGGCGGCTCACGACGCCGAGGTGTCACGAGCCCGCGCCCTGGTCGCCGGCTACGTCCGCGTTCGGCAACAGCTCTCGGCCGTTCCGACGGACGCGGCCTCGCGAGGCAGGGCGTTCCCCACCCCGCGCACGTGGGACTACGCCGCGCGGCTGCTGGGCATGGCCCGCGCCGTCGGCGCCGGCGAGGAGGCAGTCCGGCTGCTGGTCGCGGGCTGCATCGGCGCCCCCGCCGCGCACGAGTTCTTGACCTGGGTCGGCAACCAACAGCTGCCCGACCCCGAGGCCCTGCTGGCCGACCCGAGTGCCGCCGCCTTCGCCGGAATGCGCGCGGATCGGGCATTCGCCACGCTGCAGGCTGTGCTGTCCGCCGTCGTCAGCGACCTCACGCCGGCCCGGTGGACCGCCGCTGTCGAGGTGTGTGCTGCCGCGGCCGACCAGGTCGGGGTCGACGCCGCGGTGCCGGTGGTGCGCGCGCTCATGCGGCCGGGGGTTCGGCCCCCAGGCGCATCGCTGCCCCGCGGCATCATGACCTTTCGCGCGCCCCTGGCGCTGGCCGGGCTGCTCGGCGACTCTGCCGCATGATCGACCTCGACCGGCTCGCCGCTGCCAAGCTGTGGCTGACGAGCGACCAGGGCGATCTTCCCTACCTGTCGGCGGCCCTGTACTCGCTGCACCCGGTCTCGTCCACCGAGGTGGCCACGATCTGCGCCGACACCGACTGGCGCATCTACGTCAATCCGTCCTGGGTCTGCGCTGCGGCCGTCCCCGAGATCGCCGCTGAGCTCGCCCACGTCACCTGGCACCTGCTCTGCGACCATGCCGGGCGGGCGGGCTCCATGCTCGTCACGGCGAGCACGGCACGGCACTGGCGCGACGCCACCGACGTCACCGTCGCAGAGACGCTCGACGCCTGCGGGCTGCGTCATGCGCTGGCGGGCGCTGCGGATCACGGCCTGCGCGCCGGTCGTTCGGCCGAGGAGCACTTCGCCGTGCTGTCGCGGCTGCCGCCCTCGACCGCCGAGGCCCGCGCAGAGCCCGACGAGCACAGCGAGCAGGCGGACGAGCGGTGCGGCAGCGCCGCGGATGGCCTGGTGCGCGACTACGAGCTGCCTGCGTCCGCCGACGTCCCCGCCGTCGGCACGGTGCAGGCCGAGCAGATCCGCAGGCGCGTCGCCATCGAGTTCCGCGAGCACGTCACGAGCCGGGGCACGCACCCCGGACAGGCGCTGCGCTGGGCATCGGCCATCCTCGAGCCTGTCGTGCCCTGGCACCAGGTACTGGCGGCGGCCGTTCGGCGCGCGGCCGGCTGGGCCAACGGGCACACCGACTACACCTATACCCGGCTGTCGCGTCGTCAGTTCGCGGTTCGCGACGTGGTGCTGCCCGCCACCCGCCGACCCCTACCGACACTGGCGATCGTCGTCGACACCTCGGCCAGCGTCGACGACGGCATGCTCGGCCAGGCGCTCGGCGAGGTGGACGGCGCGATCGCGGGGCTCGGGGTGCCCGGCGAGCAGGTCACGGTGCTGGCGTGCGACGCCGCCGTGAGCACGGTGCAGCAGGTGCGCCGTGCCCGAGACGCGCGGCTCGGTGGCGGGGGTGGCACCGACATGAGGCAGGGCATCGACGCTGCCGCCAGGCTGCGTCCGCGACCCGACGTGCTCGTCGTGCTCACCGACGGCTACACGCCCTGGCCGCAGAACCCACCCGCAGGCATGGCCATGGTGGCTGCCCTGCTCCATCGGGCCGACACCGCGGCGCCGCCGGCTCCGGGGTGGGCCGTCACGGTCGACTGCGCCATGCCCTGAGCCTCACCGCGCCCGGCCCTGTGGCAGGCTCGTTGCATGTCGGCGGTGTGGATGCAGCGCGCCCCCGTCGCCGTCCCGATCGTTGCGGGCACGGCGATTCGCGGCATGGCGGCGACGGTCATGATGAACCGGGTGCTCCAGCGACACCCGAATGCCTTTCTGGTGACCCTGGAGCGCTGGGGTGTGAGCATCCGGCTCGACGAGTCGCAGCAGTACCTGACTCGGGCCATCCGCGCCGGGCTGCTGCGGCAGAACCGCGACCCCGCTGACCCGATCGTGCTCGTCGGTCACTCCCAGGGCGGTCTGGCGGCGCTGCGATACGCCATCGACCACCCCGAGCAGGTGCGGCATGTCGTCACGGTGGGCACGCCCTGGCGTGGTGCCCGGCTTGCCGGCACGGTGAACTCCGTCGTGCACCGACTCACCCGGCGTGATGTGCCGGCCCTGGTCGACATGTCACCGGAGTCGCGCTTTCTGGCGGGGCTGCACGCCGACATGCCTGCCATCGCTCACCGGGTGACCAACATCTACAGCCGGCGCGAGATCATCATCGAGCCGTACGTCGCCGCGCACATGGACGTCGACAAGGTCGTCAACGTGCTGATCGCGACCCGCTCCGAGTACGAGCAGCACCTGCGCGTCTACGGCCACACGCACCCCGTCGACGAGCTGATCGAGGGCCGCGCCACCCACCTGGGCGAGATGAGCAACCCCGCCGTCCGCGGAGTGATCTGGCGGATCGTCGACCAGGTCTGACGTCTCGCGGTCAGCCGGCGAGGGTTCCGCCGAACACCTGCCAGGCGAGCAACGACTTGGCCACCAGGCTGAGGGTGATGTACGCACGCTCGCCCACCAGGTAGTCGCGCCACCGTCCGACCTGCCGGTACTGCAGCCACTGGTTGACGGCGAAGGTGTTGAAGAACACGAACAGCGACACGATGATGCCGTAGACGAAGGCCGGCGGCTCTGCCTGGCTGGTCGACCCCGGAGCGATGACGTAGACGACGACGCCGAGCCACGGGACGATGCCGGCGATGCAGCCGAAGATGAACGGCACCCATCCCCCGTCGCCGGCCTGGTGGTACTTCTCCTGCAGCCAGCCGAACAGGATCATCGAGGCGTTCACCCCGAAGATGGCCAGCAGTGCCACGACGTCGGCGATGCCGGTCAGCTGGGCGATCAGAACGATCATGATCGAGCTCGACATGGAGTACTCGACCCACCGGAAGTAGTTGTGGCCCTGCGCCAGCCCCGCCTTGTACCGGTCGAAGAACAGCGGACTCGCCACGAGAAGGTGGAAGACCGCCGAGAGCGCGAGAAAGCCTGCGACGGCGAGCCCGATGGGGGTGTCGAGGATCGTGACGGCCTCGCTCGGGGTCGTGCCTGGCGGACCCGCAAGGTAGGTGCCGGTCACCGGCAGCGTGAAGTCGTTCGACAGGGCCCAGACGAGCCCCGCCTGCACGGCGTGGAACGCCGCGGCGATGAGGTTGTACCGACGCAGCGAGGTGTAGCGAGCCTCGGTAGCGGGTGCCGTCGTGTCGGGTGCCATGGCCCCACCCTCTCGCAGCCTGCGCGCGGATGCCACGCACGACGCACCCTTCGGCCCTGGTCGTCGGTGTGCCCCGGCGCGATCGTGAGAGCGTGGTCACTCAGCTCGGCCCAGCCGAGGTGGTCGCGTCGTGCGACGGTCCGGTCGGCTCGTACGTGCACGTCCCGTTCTGCTCGTCGATCTGCCCGTTCTGCCCCTACAACAAGGTGCTGGCGCGTGACGACCTGGCCCGGCGGTACTTCGCCGCGCTGGCCGACGAGATCGGCTGGTACGTCGAGGCCCTGCACCGATGCGGTCGTTCGTCGTTCACCTCGCTCTACGTCGGGGGCGGCACCCCGACGCTGTACCCACGGGCGTTGGCGAGCATCATCGCCGCGCTGCCGGTGGACGGGGAGCGCGCCGTGGAGGTGCTGCCGACCCATGGAACGGTGCAGCGGCTGGACGAGCTGGCCCGCATCGGCGTCACCGCAGTGAGCATCGGGGCCCAGTCGTTCCACGACGACGTGCTCGCCCGGCTGCACCGCCCGCACGACGCCGCCGCGAGCCTCGACGCCGTCCGCAACGCGCTCGGACGCTTCGACTGCGTCGACGTGGACCTGATCGTGGACGTCGCCTGGGACGACGACGAGGCGCTGGCGGGGGCCTTCGTGAGCGACGTGCGCCGCTGCTTCGAGCTCGGCGTCGACCAGGTGTCGACCTACCCGCTGATGCGCTTCGGCTACACGCCCTTCGGTTCCGCGCACCACGACCGCCGCCGCGAGCACGAGACCCTCGCGCGGGTGACGGACCTGGCCGTCGCGCACGGCTACGAGCGCCGTTCGGTGTGGACCTTCAACCGGCGGGGCGCGCAGCCCTACACCTCGATCACCCGTCGACGGTTCGTGGGCATGGGCGCGGGCAGTGCCTCGTTCACCGGTCAGGACTTCTACGTCAACCACTTCGGCATCGACGCCTACGTCGACGACGTCGTGCAGGGCCGCGTGCCGATCGCCCGATGGCTGCACCTCGGACGCCTCGCGGGTGGGGTCTACGACGCCTTCTGGCAGGCGTACGCAGGCAGGGTGGGCCGCTACCGGCTGGATCGCCGCGCCTTCGACGCCTACCACGACCTCGAACGGCTGGTCACCTACCAGCTGATCGAGCCGCTGTGGGCCCAGATGCTCACCGAGCACGTCGACAGCGAGGGCGGAGCAGGGTGGGCCCAACCGACCCGGGCGCGCTCCGGCCGGGCCTGGAGCCTCGCCAGCGCAGTGCTCGAGCGTCC
>CAYNWB010000006.1:66929-74713 GCA_964400785.1 uncultured Actinomycetes bacterium
GAGCAGTAGTGGTGGGATAGGGCCGTGACTGACGACCCGTGGTGGACGAGTGCCGTGGTCTACCAGATCTGGCCCCGCAGCTTCGCCGACTCCGACGGTGACGGGGTCGGCGACCTCGCCGGCATCGCCTCTCGGCTGGACTACCTCGCCGACCTCGGTGTGGACGTGCTGTGGCTCTCGCCCTTCTACCCCTCACCTCAGGACGACTACGGCTACGACGTGGCCGACTACACCGCCGTCGACCCGCTGTTCGGCACGCTCGAGCAGTTCGACTCGCTGCTCGCCGGCGTGCACGAGCGCGGCATGAGGCTGATCGTCGACGTGGTGCTCAACCACACCTCCGACGAGCACCCATGGTTCGTCGAGTCGCGCTCGAGCCCTGACAACCCCAAGCGGGACTGGTACTGGTGGCGCGCGACGCCGAACAACTGGCGCTCGTTCTTCTCCGAGCCGGCCTGGACCCTCGACGAGACCACCGGCGAGTACTACCTGCACCTGTTCTCGGCGAAGCAACCCGACTTGAACTGGGAGAACCCGCAGGTTCGCCACGCCCTCTACGCGATGCTGCGGTGGTGGCTCGACCGCGGGGTCGACGGCTTTCGCATGGACGTCATCAACATGATCTCCAAGGACCCGGCCCTGCCCGACGGCTGGGTTCCCCCCGGGGAGGCGTTGGGCCACGGCTTCCCCCACTTTCTCTACGGCCCGCGCATCCACGAGTACCTGCAGGAGATGCACCGCGAGGTGTTCGGCGGGCGCGACGAGACCTACCTCGTCGTCGGTGAGATGCCCGGGTCGCAGGTCGAGCAGGCCCGCCTCTACACCGACCCGGCTCGCGGTGAGGTCGACATGGTGTTCCAGTTCGACCACGTGGGCCTCGACTACGGACCCCGGGGCAAGTACGACCCCACGCCGCTCGACCTGCGCGGCCTCAAGCAGTCGTTCGGGCACTGGCAGACCGGTCTGGCCGACGTGGGCTGGAACTCGCTGTACTGGAACAACCACGACCAGCCCCGCATCGTCTCGCGCTGGGGGGACGACAGCGACCAGCACCGGGTGCAGTCGGCCAAGGCGCTGGCCACCCTGCTGCACCTGCACCGCGGCACTCCCTACGTCTACCAGGGCGAAGAGCTGGGCATGACGAACTACCCCTTCGCCCGCATCGACGAGGTCGTGGACATCGAGGGGATCAACCACGCGGCCGAGGCCCTGGCCGCCGGCGTGCCGGAGGCGATCGTGCTCGAAGGCCTGCGGGCGCACAGCCGGGACAACGCCCGCACACCGATGCAGTGGGACGACTCCCCCAACGCCGGGTTCACCACGGGCACACCATGGCTCGCCGTCAACCCCAACTACCGCCAGGTCAACGCGGCCGACCAGCGTGACGACCCCACCTCGGTGCTCTCGCACTACCGGGCCCTGATCGAGTTGCGCCACGAGGAGCCTGCCGTCGTGCACGGCGACTTCACCATGCTGCTGCCCGACCATGCTCAGGTGTACGCCTTCACCCGCACGTTCGAGGGCACGCACCTGCTGGTCATGGTCAACGTCTCGAGCGAGCCAGCCGAGGTCACGCTGGACGACGACGACGTCTGGCAGGCCGCGGAGACGGTGCTGGGCTCGCCCTACGGCGACGCGATGAGCCCGTGGGAGTACAGGGTGCTGCGCCGTGTCGTCGGGCCTGTGGACGACTGACGACGTCCATGCTGGGATCGGTGCACGATCCCGGCATGGCATTCACCGACCTTCCCGACAACTGGGACTCCTACCCCATCACCGATCCGGCCCTGCTGCCGGACGTGCTCGACCTCGTGGTCAGCGAGCAGGCGCGGGCCACCGGCGCGCTCTACCTGCTCGTCTGCGACCCGGGTGACCGGCTCGTCCTACCGATGCAGATCACTGAGCTCGCCGACGCCCCGGCCGGGCCCGGGCGAGACGCCCTTCTCACCGTGATCACCGACAAGGTGTGCGAGATCGAGCCGGACGCGGGCGTGCTCGCGGCCGTGGCACGGCCCGGCGGCCTGTCGGCGACGGCGGACGACAGGGCGTGGGCCGAGGCGCTGGCTCAGGCGTGCGCCGGACGCGTTCGCCTTCTCGGCGTCCATGTGGTGACGATGGACGGCAGCCGCCCGGTGCCTCGCGACGCGCGCGCCGCCTGAGCGTCCGTCTTGACGGCGGCCTCGGCATCGGTCGAGAGTTGGCCGGTGACCGAGGGCGACCCGACCGAGCCGCAGCGATTCGGCTTCCGGTTCCAGAAGCAGTACGTGCCGATGCTGGCTGCCCTCGGGGTGACGTCGGCCACCGCGCACGTCATGGTCACCGAGGACCGGCTCGTGGCGAGGTTCGGCCCGTGGTTGTGCTCGACGTCGCTCGGCAACGTCGTCGACGTGTGCCCGACCGGGCCCTACTCCGCTGTGAAGGCGATCGGTGCCCGGCTGTCGATGACCGATCGGGGCCTGACCTTCGGGACCACCACCGAGGGGGGCGTCTGCCTCACCTTCGACCAGCCGGTCACGGGGCTGGACCCGCTCGGGGTGCTGCGCCACCCTGGGCTCACGGTCACGGTGGATGACGTGGAGGGGTTCGTCACTGCCGTCCGGGAGCGCGCCGGCCTGGTCGCGTAGTCAGTCGTCGATCCCGGCCAGCCGGCGGGCCATGGCCTTGTCGGCCTCGAGGTCGACCTTGCGGGCGATCTCCACCCGCTGGGCCTGCGGCGACCCGGCTCCGTGCAGCGACTCGGTGAGGTAGCCGACGGCGTTGCGTCCCATCGTCAGGTTCTCGATCAGCCGCAGAAGCCGGACCCGATGCTCGGTCGGGACGTCAGGCGAGGTGGACAGATACTTCTCCAGCAAGGGCCCGACGTCCGGGTCGGCGAAGTCACGCTCGCCGGGCAGGGTGGCGACGAGACCTCCGGCGATGTCCTGCGCCAGGCGAGCGAGCTCGTAGGGAAAGCGCGTGACGTTGTGCTTGCACACGTTCGCGAGAAGGCCGTCGTTCTGGTAGTTGCCGGCCGCCGTAGGCGTCGACTCGTACGACGACGCGATGCCGGCGCCGTAGACGGTCTCGTTGAGGTGCGCCATCTCGATGATCTTGTCGCGCACGTGCGAGGCGCGGTCGACGCCGTGGTACTCGGCAAGCTGGGCCGACGCGCCGATGAGCACGTCGCCGAGCCCGGTCTTGCAGACGTAGCTGCGCCGGTGGAACGCCGTGAACCGCTCGACCAGCGGCGCCGCGAACTGCACCTCGCCGTCCATGAAGACGTAGTCGTTCGGCACGAACACGTCGTCGATGATGATCGTCGCCTCCTGCCCACCGAAGCGGGCGTTGCCGACGTCGATGTCGCCGCCCTCGAGCGCGCGGGTGTCGCAGGACTGGCGACCCAGCACGTAGGTGAGCCCGGGGTGCTCGACCGGTATCGCTGCCACGACCGCGTAGTCGCGGTCTGCCTCGGTCATGCGCATCGTCGGCATCACGATGATCCAGTGGCTGTTCAGGCAGCCGGTCTGGTGGGCCTTCGCGCCTCGGATGACGATGCCGTCGTCGCGACGCTCGACGACGTGGGTGAACAGGTCTGGGTCGTGCTGTGCCGACGGGCCCTTGCTGCGGTCGCCCTTCGGGTCGGTCATCGCGCCACCGACGACCAGGTTCGACACCTGGCAGTAGCGCAGGAACGAGCGCAGCCTCTGGTGGTAGGTCGTCCCCAGCGTCTCGTCGCACTCGAACGTCACCGAGTACAGGGCGTTGAAGGCGTCCATGCCGACGCAGCGCTGGAAGCAGGTGCCGGTGTCCTGTCCGAGGCGGCGCTGCATCTTGTTCTGCAGGACGACGTCGTCGGCCGACTCCGCGACGTGCAAGAAGCGGTTGACCCGCTGCCCGGCGATGCTGGAGTAGGCCGTGGCCAGGTCAGGGTGCTCCACGGCGAGGTCGTAGGTGCGCGCCATCGCGTTGACCGACGGCCGCACCACGGGGTGGTCGACCGGGTCGTCGATGCGCTCGCCGAGGTAGTGCACCCGCAGCCTGCGTCCCCGCAGGCTGTCGACGTAGTCCTCGCCGGTCACGATGTGCCGCTCCGGACGGTGCCACAGCGACGTCGACGCGGGGTCGGTGAGGGTCATCGGGGTATCACTCCTCGTGGGCCAGCCACTTGCGCAGGTGGGCGTACACGGCAGGGTGCGTGAGCATCGAGAGGTGGTGCGTCCCGGTCAGATGGACGCCGTTGGCGTGGTCGAACGGGATGCGCCGGGTGGTGCCCGACCCGGACGCGCTCGAGTAGCGCACCAGACCGTCACCCAGCAGTCGTCCCGCCGGGTGCAGGGCGTCGCTGGTGACGGTCGCCGCGACGAAGTAGTAGGTCGCGTGATCCAGGAACGGGACGTGGGTGGCCCGGTCGGTCAGCAGCTCGTCGGGGTCGTGGCCGAACCAGTCCTCCTCGACGAGGTTGCCGTAGCGCAGGTCGCGTACGCCGACGCTGCGGGAGCCGAGCACTCGGCTCAGCGGCTCGGTCTCCGCGAAGCGTTTCAGCACCCAGTCCACGACGTGCGCACCGCGCTCGAGGGGGGCACCGAGGTGCGGGGTACCGAGCGTGACGACGGTACGCACGAGACTCGCCCAACGCTCGTCGTGCCGGTCGCCGTAGTGGCAGGCGCTGCGGGCCACCAGTCCGCCCATGGAGGCACCGACGAGGTTGACCTCCTCGACCGGCACCGGCCAGGCGTCCAGCAGGCCGGCCAGCAGCGCCGACAGCGACTGCCCGTTCGCGCTCACACGCAGGCCGGAGTTGTAGCGCACGTAGATCGGGGTGTGCCCCAGCTCGTCGTGCAGCAGCTCGCCGTAGCTGCGGGGCAGCTCGAGGCTGGCTCGTCCGGGCGTGACCTGCCATGCGCTGTCGTCCTGCACCAGGCCATGGACGAACACCACCAGACGGCGGGTCGCTGCAGGAAACGCCTCGGCCAGGGCGTCCGGGGTCAGCGGCACATCGCGACCGTCGACCCTCACAGCCATCGGGATCGCGACGTCAGGGTGGTCCTGAGCGACGCGGTCGCCCCAGAGCCCGTTCACGATCGCTGCGGCCTGCCGACCTCTCGCGGTCTCGGACGGGGCAGCGTCGGCCTCGTCGCCCCGCCGCGCGATCAGCTCGGCGCCACCGGCGGCGAGCAGACGGTGTCCTGCCGTGACGCCGACGTAGACGGCGTTGGTGATGCCTCGCTGCATGATCGTCACCGGTGCGGCAACTGGCGGCAAGGCCGCGTCCACCCGGTTGGCCACCGCGCCGTGCATGTCCTCGACGATGCCCACGACGCCGGCGAGCGCGTCACCGGCCAGCCGACCCGCGCTGCGCAGCTCCTCGAGGCGTCCCACGGGGACACTGTCTCACTCCGCGGGCCTCAGCGGTTGCGTCCGAGCCGTTCGTGGCTGGTCACCCAGTCGCCGGCGATGACCGCACTGCTCAACGAGACCTCTCCGGCCAGCACGGTTGCCGCGCAGATCTCGGCGAAGGCACGCACCCGGCCGGGGCCGTGGCAGCCGAGCATCCTCAGGCACTCCCTCTGGGTGGGCAGGCCGGTTCCCCCGCCGACGGTGGCGACGATGAGCGCGGGCAGGGTGATCGACCAGTAGTAGTCGCCCGACTCGGTCATCTGCGAGTAGACGATGCCGGCGTGGGACTCCGCCACGTTCGCCACGTCCTGCCCTGTCGCGATGAACAGCGCGGCAAGACCGTTGGCTGCATGGGCCCCGTTGTTGGCCGACCCGACCATGAACCCCCCGGCCTGGCTGTACTGGCGAGCACGGAACAGCTGCGCGGGCGTGACCCCCATGTGTTGCTGCAGCAGGTCTGCCGGCAGGGTGGCCTCGGCGATCACGCGCTTGCCCCGTGTGCGAAGCATGTTGATCTGCGAGTGCTTCTTGTCGGTGTCGATGGCACCCGACAGCACGTAGCGAGGGTGGTCGGGGTGCTCGCGCTGGATCCATTCGCAGGCGGCGAAGGTCGCGCGTCCGACCATGTTCTGCCCTGCGGCGTCCCCCGTGGTGTAGTCGAAGCGCAGGTAGAGCAGGGGACCGACTGCGTAGCGCTCGATCTCGACCAGGCGGCCGACGTTCGTCGTCGCCTCGGCCGCGGCACGCACGGCGTCGAGGTGGGCATCGATCCAGTCCGCGAGCTCGCGCGCCTGCAGGGCGTCGTCGAGCACGAACACCGGCGCCCGCTGCATGCGGTCGTCCACGACGGTCGCGCGTACTCCCCCGGCCTCGGTGAGCAGGCGCATGCCTCTGTTGTAGGACGCCACCAGGGTGCCCTCGGTCGTCGCGAGGGGGACGTAGTAGTCGCCTCGGGCATGTTCGCCGTTGATGCGCAGCGGCCCGGCGATGCCGATGGGCACCTGGGCCACCCCGGTGAAGTTCTCGATGTTGCCCGGCAGCTCGGCCTCGTCGAGGGAGTAGTGCCCGACGTGGTCGAGGACGGCTCCGGTCTGCTCGGCGACGAACGCGCGCCGACTCGCCGCCTGCAGGGCGGTGTAGTCGTTGCCGGCGTCTCGGGGCACGGACCGCCGTCGGCCGGCGAGGCTGTCGTCGGGCTGCATGGGTCCATACTCGTGGATGTGACGCCTCTGCGGTGGGTGCTGCTCACGCTGGCCGTATCGGCGCTGGGACTCGTGGCGCACCGCCTGCTGCTGTGGATGGAGCGCCGCGGATGGATCTACTACCGACGCAAGGATCGACCGAGCATGGGTGCGGCTGCACTCTTCGGCCTCAACGAGGTGTTCCATCCGCAGGCGCGACACACCGTCGTCGAGCAGCAGCAACAGGACACGCGTGGAGCCAGACGCGCTGCGCCGGACGAGCCTGGAGAGCCACCCCCGCCGTAGGCCGGCCTGAGGTTGTGTCGGGGGTGGGTGCGATGATTCGTACATGTGTTCTGGGTATCTGCTTTAATGCAGTAGTCTGGGGGCATGGCTGGTGAGCGGCCGGTTGCGGGGGTGGACTACCCGGGCACGTTCCAGGAGCTGCTGGCCTGGTTCCCCGACGACGAGGCCTGCTTGGGCTACCTGGCAGCGCTGCGGTGGTCGGAGGGCTTCGTGTGCCCGGCGTGCGGGGTGGCCGACGAGGCGTGGCGGACGGGTCGCCGGCTGTGGATGTGCCGGCACTGCGAGCACAAGACGTCGGTGACGGCCGGCACGATCTTCCACGGCACCCGCTCGCCGCTGACGACGTGGTTCGCGGCGCTGTGGTTCGTCACCTCGCAGAAGAACGGGGTGTCCGCGCAGGGGCTGCAGCGAGTTCTCGGCCTGGGCTCCTACGAGACCGCCTGGGCGTGGATGCACAAGATGCGCCGGGCGATGGTCCGCCCGGACCGGGACCTGCTGGCCGGCGAGGTCGAGGTCGACGAGACCTTTGTGGGCGGCGTCAGCCCTGGCAGGCAGGGCGGCAGCACCGACAAGGTGCCAGTGATGGTCGCCGTCGAGCGGGCCGGAGGACGGCGTCTGGGCCGGGCCCGCATGGAGGTCGCCGAGCGGGCCGGAACGACAGGGCTGGTCGATTTTGCCTGCCGCACCGTGGCGCCGGGCTCGACCATCCACACGGATGGTGCGCCGATGCTGCGCCAGCTCGGCTCCCTCGGCTACGAGCACCACTACACCGTGGGCATGCGCGCGCCCGACCCCGCAGCCGTCCTGCCCGGGGTGCACCTGACCGCGTCCCTGCTCAAACGATGGCTCACCGGGACCCTGCACTACGGCGTGCAACCCCACCAGCTGCCCTACTACCTCGACGAGTTCACCTTCCGGTTC
>CAYNWB010000007.1:0-7173 GCA_964400785.1 uncultured Actinomycetes bacterium
AAGCACGAGTGAGGCCTGCAGCAGCGCGGCGATGCGTCCGGCAAGCTCCCGCGCCCGACCCTGGGCTGTGCCGGGGTCGCGCCCGGCCTCGGCCAGTGCCGTGAGCAGGCCGGCCGTCGCCCGGTCGTACTCGGCGCTGGAACCCGAGGCCGCAGCCAGCTCCGCCTCCAGCGCCTGCACTGAGGACGGCTCGCGCGACAGCACGCGCAGCAGGTCGAGTGCCTGCACGTTGCCCGAGCCCTCCCAGACGGCGTTGACGGGCGACTCCCGGTACAGCCGCGGCATGCCGCTCTCCTCCGCGTACCCGTTGCCGCCGAGGCACTCCAGGGCCTCGCCGATGGCGCCGACCGACCGCTTGGTGACCCAGTACTTGGCCGGCGGCAGGGCGACGCGGCGCAGCGCCGCCTCGTCGGGTGAGTCGGAGTCGAAGGTCGCCGCCAGGCGAACGGCCAGCATCGTCGACGCCTCGGACTCCAGGGCCAGGTCGGCCAGCACCGCCGTCATGGCCGGCTGGTCGACCAGCCGGGCACCGAATGCCGTGCGGTGGGCGGCGTGCCAGGTGGCCTCCGCGACGGCTGCCCGCAGCAGGCTCGCCGACCCGATCACGCAGTCCAGGCGGGTGGCGGCCACCATCGCGATGATCGTCGCGACGCCGCGTCCCTCGTCGCCGAGTCGCCACCCGAGCGTTGCGTCGAGCTCGATCTCGGACGACGCGTTCGAGCGGTTGCCCAGCTTGTCCTTGAGCCGCTGGATCAGGAACGTGTTGCGGGTGGCGTCCGGCAGCACCCGCGGCACGACGAAGCAGGTCAACCCGCCGGGAGCCTGGGCCAGCACGAGAAAGACGTCGCTCATCGGTGCCGAGCAGAACCACTTGTGCCCGGTGAGCCGGTACACGCCGGGCTCGTCGGTCGGCTCGGCGCGGGTGGTGTTGGCCCGGACGTCCGAGCCTCCCTGCTTCTCGGTCATGGCCATGCCGGCGATGCACCCGGCCTTGTTGGCCGGTGGCCGCAGCCCGAACTCGTAGCCGGTGGCGGCGAGTCGGGGAACCCACTGCTGGGCCAGCGTCGGGTCGGTCTGCAGGGCGGGGACGGCCGCGTACGTCATCGAGATGGGGCAGCCGTGCCCCGCCTCGACCTGGAACCAGGTGTGGAACCCGACCGCTCGCGCGACGTGGGCGCCCGTGCCCGCAGGCTGCGTCCACGGTGTGCCGTGCAGCCCGTTGGTGGTGGCCACGTCCATCAGGTGGTGCCAGGACGGGTGGAACTCCACCTCGTCGATGCGGTGCCCGTACCGGTCGTGCGTCGCCAGCACCGGGGTGTAGGTGTTGGCGTCACGGCCCCAGGCGCGGGCGCCCGCGGTACCTGCCAGCCGTCCGAGCGCGTGCAGACGCTCGGCGTGGGCAGACCCGCCATGGCGGTGCAGCGCCTCCAGCAGCACGTGGTCCGAGCCCAGCACGTCGTGGCCGAGCAGCGGAGGCGTCTGGTTGGTCACCTCGTGCGTGGCAGGCATGCCGTCACGGTAGCCCGGGTCTGTGGACCGTTCACGAGGCGCGTTGCGAGGTGTATCGCAGAAGGCATGAGTGCATCCAACGAGCGAGTGGCCATCGTGCTCACCGGCGCCGCGGCGCGAGGCGCGTTCCAGGCGGGAGCCCTGTCGGTGCTGCTGCCGGCGCTGCACGCGGACGGCCTGGCGCCCACCGTCGCCGTCGGCACGAGCGCCGGGGCGATCAACGCCTCGCTGTGGGCGTCGCTGGCGCACCTTCCTCCCGGCGCGGCGGTCCAGCAGGTGCTCGACGTCTGGCAGCGCACCGACTCCGACGACATCTTCACCCACCCGCTGCTGACCCTGCCGATGACGGTCTGGGACGCGCTGCGCAGCAGCGTGGGCCTCGGTGGCGGGGTGCAGGCCCTGCTCGACACCTCGAAGCTCGTCGCCACCGCGCGCAAGGCCCTCGACGCCGACCAGATCGCCAGCAACGTCGCGGACGGCATCGTCGAGGCCGTCGGTGTCGTGGCCACCCGCATGCCGGCGGCCGCCGCACCTGCCGCGGTGTCGAGCGGACGCAGCGTGGTCTTCATGGACGCCGGCATCGATGCGTCGCAGGTGGACGACCCGGAGCGGGCGGTCGACCTGGCCGAGACGCGCATCGACGTGGCCCACGTCGTGGCCTCCTCGGCCATCCCGATGGCCTTCCCCGCCGTGTGGGTCGACCAGCCCGACACGCGCCGGGGCTGGTACTCCGACGGCGGCACCCGGCTCAACGCGCCGCTGCGCCCTGCCGTGCGGCTGGGGGCCGACCGCATCGTGGTGGTCGCAGCACACGCGGCCGAGTACGGCCGGGCGCCCGAGCCGGAGCCGGTCGGCGCCCCGGCGCCGGACGTGCTGGACTCCGCCGCCCACGTGCTGCACTCGGTGCTCGCGGACCGGATGGTCGAGGACCTCACCGACCTGGCCCGCAAGAACGCGCTCTGCCGTGGTTCCGACACCCCGGTGCTGGGCCGCAAGGGTCACCCGCTGCGCCCGGTCGCGCTGCTGACGGTGGCGCCCGAACCGGGACAGCTCGCCGCCGAGGCGACGAGGGTGCTGGGGGAGAAGTACGGCACGTGGCCATGGTCGTGGTGGGACGACACCGGCACCTGGCTGGTGGACCGGCTGCTGCGGTCGGTGGGCGACGGGCCCGGACGTGCCGAGCTGCTGAGCTACCTGGCCTTCGAGACCGAGTACTTCGACCGTCAGATCAGTCTCGGTGCCGCGGCCGCCGAGCGGGCACTGGCGGCAGGCTGGACGTCCTGACCCAGCACAAGCGGGGCTGGACACTAGGCTCGATCAGGACTCTGCCGCCCACTGAGAGGCAGGAACCCCGCCATGCCGACCACCACCGACCGCGCCTGGTACGCCGTGGACGTCACGGACGCCGCGAGGTTGCTGCAGACGGATGCCTCCACGGGGCTCAGCAGCGACGAGGCAGCCCGCAGGCTGCGTGAGCACGGGGCCAACTCCATCCCGAGGGAGCCCTCGCCCAGCGGCTGGGCGATCGCCCTGACGCAGCTGCGCGACCCCATGAACATCATGCTCGTCGCTGTCGCCGTCATCAGCCTGCTGATCGGCGAGGTCGGCACCGGCCTCATGGTCGGGTCTCTGGTGCTGCTGAACGTGGCGCTCGGCACCAACCAGGAGCGCAAGGCGCAGGCCAGCGTGGCAGCCCTCGACCAGCTGCAGGTGCCGACCGCCCGCGTGCTGCGCGACGGGTCGGTGACCCTGCTCGACGCGCTCGACATCGTCCCCGGGGACGTGGTCGCGCTGGAGGCCGGCGACCTCGTGCCCGCCGACGGGCGCATCGCCACCTCGGCCACGCTCGAGGTCGCCGAGGCTGCTCTCACGGGCGAGAGCGCCCCGGTGGCCAAGCACGCCGGCCCACTGCCCAACGAGGAGGTGTCGCTGGGGGATCGGCACAACATGCTCTTCCAGAACACCTCGGTGACCCGTGGGACGGCCACGCTGCTCGTCACCGCCACGGGCGCGGGTACCGAGATGGGCAAGATCGCCGGGTTGCTCACCTCGGTCAAGCGCAACAGGTCTCCGCTCCAGCAGGAGCTCGACGGTGTCACCAAGTGGCTCGGGCTCGTCTCGTGGCTCGCCGTGGCCGTCATCGTGCTCGTCGGGTTCTTGCGCGATCTCGACTTCAGCACCCTCGTGCTGCTCGCCGTCTCCACGGCGATCGCGGCGATCCCGACGGGGTTGCCGACGTTCGTCCAGGCCATGCTGTCGGCCGGTGCCCGGCGTCTGGCCGAGGAGAAGGCCGTGGTCAAGAACCTCACCGACGTCGAGACCCTGGGCTCCACCAGCGCGATCAACAGCGACAAGACCGGGACGCTCACGCTGAACCAGATGACCGCAGTGTCCATGCTCACCGGCGGTCAGTGGTTCCGGGTCGAGGGCAGCGGCTACGGCAAGTCGGGGGCGATCCTGCACGCGGCCGGTGACCCGGTGCCCGACTTCACCCCGCTGGCCCTCGGGCTCACGCTGTGCAGCGACGCAACCGTCGCCGACGACGGGACGGTGGTGGGGGACCCGACCGAGGCTGCCCTCGTGGTGCTGGCGGCCAAGATCGGCGTGGACGCCGAGGTGAGTCGGCGGGAGTTCCCGCGACTGGCCGAGGTGCCCTTCGACTCCGCCTACAAGTTCATGGCCACCTTCCACATCGCGCCGCGGCGGGAGACCGACAGGCTCGTGGAGGCGGTCAAGGGAGCTCCGGACGTCGTGCTCGACCACTGCACGTCCGCGTTCTGGCACGGCGAGGTCGTCCCCCTCGAGCAGGTGCGCAGCGACATCGAGCAGGCGAACCGGTCGCTGTCGGAGCGCGGGCTGAGGGTGCTCTCGTTCGCCGCGCGGTGGATGCCGGAGTCCGAGCAGCAGGCGGTGCAGGCCGACCCGATGGCCTACGTCGGCGACCTGACGTTCGTGTCGTTGGTCGGCATCATCGACCCCCTGCGTCCGTCGGCGAAGGCAGCGGTCTCGACAGCGCTCGCCGCCGGCATCGACGTCCGGATGATCACCGGCGACCACGCCATCACGGCCCGCGCCATCGCCGACGACCTCGGCCTCGGCGAGGGGATCATCACAGGCCGCGAGTTCCAGCGGGAGGGCGACGACCAGCTGCTGGAGCGGCTCCCGAGCCTGCACGTGTTCGGACGGGTGGCGCCGGAGGACAAGCTTCGCCTGGTCGACCTCATGCAGCGGGACGGCATGGTCGTGGCGATGACAGGGGATGCCGTCAACGATGCCGCGGCACTGAAGAAGGCCGACATCGGCGTGGCCATGGGCTCGGGCAGCGAGGTGTCCAAGCAGGCGGCGAAGATGATCCTCACCGACGACAACTTCGCCACTCTCGTCCGGGCCATCGAGCTGGGTCGCGATGTCTACGGCAAGATCAGCGGCTACCTGAGATACCAGCTGCAGGGCCTGTTCGGCGTGCTGCTGCTGATGGTCATCGCGACGGTCTTCAACATCAACAGCGGGGTCGCGCTCACACCGGCGATGCTGCTGTTCATCAACTTCGCGATCGGCATCTTCCCGGTCGTCGCGATCATCTCCGACGGCATCGACCCCGGCATCATGACGCTGCCGCCGCGCGATCCGAAGTCGCACGTGGTCAACCGCGGCAGCGTGCTGCGCTGGGCCGTCATGGGACTGCTGCTCGCGCTGGCGGGCACCGTCCCGCTGGTGCTCGGCCCGGACGAACCGCAGGTCGACGGCCCCTCTGTCTCGATGACCATGGCCTTCGCCATCTCCGCGCTCGGCGCGCTGGGTCTCGGCTGGGCCGCTCGTCGCGACCCCGGACGCTCCAACGAGGGCCCGCCGTTCCCGTACCTGGCCTGGCTCGGGGCGGGCGCCCTGCTCGTGGCGGTCTCGGTGGAGCTACCGATCCTTCAGGGCTGGCTGGACACGGTGGGCTTGACCGGACCCCAGTGGCTCGGCGTGATCCTGCTGGCTCTGGTGGCCCCCACCACGGCAGTCGTCGAGAAGGAGGTTCGCCGGCGACGCGTGCTCGGCGGCGAGAAGCCGTCCTTCGACTCCGTGCCGTCCTGACGGATCGAGCGACGACGGGACATCGCGGTGGGTGGGCGATACTGGACTCGAACCAGTGACCTCTTCCGTGTCAAGGAAGCGCGCTAACCAGGCTGCGCCAATCGCCCGCTGTTCAGTTGTGGTGCTGGTGGTGCTTCTGCGAGGTGGAGACGGGATTTGAACCCGTGTACACGGCTTTGCAGGCCGTTGCCTCGCCTCTCGGCCACTCCACCGTGACAAGGCCCGCCGTCACGACGGTCCTCGAGCGGACGACGGGATTCGAACCCGCGACCCTCACCTTGGCAAGGTGATGCGCTACCAGCTGCGCTACGTCCGCGTGCCTCCGGTGACCCGGGTGCGAGTGACAACTCTACCTGATCCGGGCGTCGAGCCGACTACCGTGCCGTCTCGGTGGACAGCGCTCGGGTCGTGGCCTCAGGGGAGCCGTACGCGTACGTCGCGGGACGTCTCGCGACCGACCTTCTCGAGGTGGCCGGCGATGCCGCCGTCCTGGACACCCAGGGGTTCTGGGCCGTGGTGGGGTCGTTCGAGGGGCAGTGGACGTACGCCCGATTCGGGCGGGTGGTGCCCACGACGCCACCGTGGGCGGACGTGTCGTGGCCCGGTGTCGACACGGCCTCCTGGACCAGCTCGCTGACCGCGGCGGAGTACGAGCGTGGTGTCACGACGATCCGAGACCGCATCGCGGGGGGTGAGGTCTACCAGGTCAACCTCTGCCGTGTGCTGCGTGCGCCCCTGCCCGTCTCCGCCGACCTGGCGGGGCTGGCGTCGCGGCTCGCGGCGGGAAACCCCGCGCCCTACGCAGCACGGGTGTACCTGCCGGAGGCCGGTGTCGACGTCGTCAGCGCCTCGCCGGAGCTCTACCTGCGACGCGACGGTGCTCATGTCGCCTCGGCACCCATCAAGGGCACGGGGCGCACGGTCGACGACCTCACCGAGAAGGACGTCGCCGAGAACGTGATGATCGTCGACCTGGTGCGCAACGACCTGGGCCGAGTCTGCGTCCCGGGGTCGGTCGGCGTGGACGACGCCCTGTCCGTCGAACGGCACCCGGGGCTGGTGCACCTGGTCTCGACCGTGCGGGGACGACTGCGTCCGGACGCCGGCTGGCCCGCGCTGCTGGCGGCCACGTCCCCCCCGGGGTCGGTCTCGGGGGCGCCGAAGTCGTCGGCGTTGGCCGCCATCGCCGACCTCGAGACCACCGCGCGAGGGCCCTACTGCGGGGCGATCGGCTGGGTCGACGCCGACGCGCAGCAAGCAGAGCTGGCAGTGGGCATCCGCACCTTCTGGCGCGACGGATCTTGGCTGTGCTTCGGCACGGGGGCGGGCATCACCTGGGGATCGGACCCGCGACGCGAGTGGGACGAGACCGAGCTCAAGGCCCGGCGGCTCCTAGGGTTGACAACCGTCGACGGGAGGGTCACATGACGGTGCTGTGGGTCAACGGGCGGCTGGTCGACCCTGAGACGCCGAGCGTGTCCGCCCTGGACCACGGGCTCACCGTGGGGGACGGGGTCTTCGAGACCGTGAAGGTGACCGACGGCAGGCCCTTCGCGATGCGCCGGCATCTCGACCGGCTCGAAC